>CANBWP010000031.1 GCA_947373185.1 Comamonadaceae bacterium
TTTTCCGCCTGTGACGGGGGGCTGAGTTTTGAAGCCACGTGTCCTGATTCAAACTGAGGATTTTGACGTCACCCATGTCTTGGCCCAATTGAGGCAGGGTGATTTGCGGGTGGGCGCCGTGTGCAGTTTTGTCGGAACGGTGCGGGACACACGCATGCTGTCTGGTCAGGCCACAGACGAAGTTGTGTCCATGGAATTGGAGCACTATCCAGGCATGACAGAGTCGTCAATTGAAGCCATGATTGATGAAGCCCACCAACGATTTGATTTTTACCAGGCGCATGTCATTCACCGTGTTGGACTTCTGAAACCAGCGGACCAAATTGTCTTGGTTGCTGTCAGCTCAGCGCATCGCGGTGAAAGTTTCAAGGCGTGTGAGTTCTTGATGGATTACCTTAAAACGCAAGCGCCATTTTGGAAAAAAGAAGCAAACCCACTTGGGGCCAACTGGGTTGACGCCAGGGTGACAGATGATCAAGCCTTGGCGCGCTGGGGCATTCAATCAAAAAACGCGACGCAGCCCAGCTCCTGAAATCGCTAACTGCGTCAGCCTAGCTCAAGCTAGTGTCTGAAGCTAGGTCGGTCTGAAGTGGAAGATTCCACAGGTTCAGCTCGCTGAGGAAAATCCGGCTGTTGCCATTGTGCCTTTTTGAGTGCCAGCTCGACCAAATGCAACAAGCCGTGAAGTAAAGCAGCCTGCAGGCTCAGCTCGCATGAAGCGCCGCTGGCGTTGTCCCCACTTTTGTCTTGCAGCAGCAAGTCCAGTCGACCAGTGTTGTGTAGATTCAGCTGAACATCTGTGACCAACATCGGTGTTTCACCGAGTGGCAAGGTCTTGTTGCCAGAGGCGAATGGGGTCGAAAAATCGGCTTGAGACAGGAAATTTTCGCGTTTCAATTCAGCCAACATTTGCTGGGCTGTGGTGTCTGTGGCCATGACTTGAGGGTCGCGCGCCTCGAGTTGCACAACGGCGGCTTGGAGGTGAGGTAGTAACCTCAATGTCATCGCGCGAGTGAGCCAAAGGCGAAATTCCTGGCTGTCTTGATTGCTCACCCTCACAGCCAAGCGGTCTTGCCGTTCGTCATACTGCACGGACATTTGGTGTATGTTCATGCAAGCCATTTTAGGCGCGATGTCTTGCGCCTTGTCACGCTTTGTTTGGGTTTGTTTGAATGCCCCTTGAAATAAAGCCCTGTCGGCCCAAAATGGGCATGAACAGGAGATTCAGATGCGAATTGACAAACTCACCACCAAATTTCAAGATGCCTTGGGCAATGCCCAAAGTCTGGCCTTGGGGAAAGACCACGCGTACATTGATCCAGCGCACGTCTTGTTGGCCATGCTGCAGCAACAAGATGGCCCAAAGGCGTTGTTGCAAAGGGCCGGCGTCAATATTTCCGCTTTGACGACGGCAGCGAGTTCTGCGGTGGAACGACTCCCGCAAGTCACAGGTCAAGACCAGGTTCAAGTTGGCCCCGATTTGGTTAAGCTGATGCAAGCGGCCGAAAAGGAGTCCATCAAACGCGGTGATGCGTTTGTTGCCAGCGAGTTGTTTTTGTTGGCGTTGGCGGACGGCAAGTCCGAGTTGGCCCGTGCTGCGAAAAACGCTGGCCTTAGTCGTCAGAGTTTAGAAACTGCCGTGAATGCAGTGCGTGGAGGACAAAACGTGGACAGTGCTGATGCCGAAGGGCAACGTGAATCCCTGAAAAAATATTGCCTTGATCTCACTGAGCGTGCGCGCATGGGCAAACTTGACCCTGTCATAGGGCGTGACGACGAAATTCGCAGGGCTATTCAGGTCTTGCAGCGGCGCACCAAAAACAATCCGGTACTCATTGGCGAGCCGGGTGTCGGTAAAACGGCCATTGTCGAAGGCTTGGCTCAGCGCATTGTGGCCGGCGAAGTGCCTGATTCTCTAAAAGGCAAACGTGTTCTGTCTTTGGACATGGCGTCCTTGTTGGCGGGTGCCAAATTTCGTGGCGAATTTGAAGAACGTCTCAAATCTGTCTTGAAAGAATTGGCCATGGACGAAGGTCAAACCATTGTTTTCATTGATGAACTGCACACCATGGTGGGTGCGGGCAAAGCAGAAGGGGCCATGGATGCTGGCAACATGCTCAAGCCTGCCTTGGCACGCGGTGAGTTGCACTGCGTGGGCGCAACGACGCTCGATGAATACCGAAAATACATTGAAAAGGATGCAGCCCTCGAGCGGCGTTTTCAGAAAATCATGGTCGGTGAGCCCAGCGTGGAGGCCACCATTGCCATTTTGCGCGGACTGCAAGAAAAATACGAAATTCACCATGGCGTTGACATCACTGACCCCGCCATTGTGGCCGCAGCTGAATTGAGTCACCGCTACATCACAGACCGATTTTTGCCTGACAAGGCCATTGATTTGATCGATGAAGCCGCGTCCAAAATCAAAATTGAAATTGACTCCAAGCCCGAGGTGATTGACAAGTTGGACCGGCGCTTGATTCAACTTCAAATTGAACGTGAAGCGGTCAGAAAAGAAACCGATGAAGCCTCACAAAAGCGCTTGGGTTTGATTGAAGAAGAAATTGGCAGCTTGAAAAAACAAGCGGCTGATTTGGAGGAAATTTGGAAGACCGAAAAAGCGCAAGCACAGGGCAGTCAAAACGTCCGTGAAAAAATTGATCATTTGCGTCAGCAAATTGAGGAACTCACTCGAAAGGGCGACTTCAATCAAGTGGCTGAATTGCAATATGGCAAGTTGCCTGAGCTTGAAAAGCTCCTGAAAGAAACTCAAGCCAACGAGCTCAATCCTGCCGCGGGTGCAGCGCCCCGGTTGCTTCGCACTCAAGTGGGGGCAGAAGAAATCGCCGAAGTGGTGAGCCGCGCAACGGGCATTCCGGTGTCAAAAATGATGCAGGGTGAACGTGAAAAATTATTGCAAATGGAAGTCAAACTTCATGAGCGTGTCGTGGGGCAAGACGAAGCCATTGCAGCGGTCTCCCATGCGATTCGCCGCTCACGTTCTGGTTTGTCCGATCCGCAGCGTCCGACGGGTTCATTTTTGTTCTTGGGCCCAACGGGCGTGGGCAAGACTGAGTTGTGCAAAGCATTGGCGGGTTTCTTGTTTGACAGCGAAGATCACCTCATTCGAATTGACATGAGTGAGTTCATGGAGAAGCATTCGGTGGCACGACTGATTGGTGCGCCTCCTGGGTATGTCGGTTACGAAGAGGGCGGTTATTTGACCGAAGCTGTGCGACGCAAACCTTATGCCGTACTCTTACTTGACGAAGTGGAGAAAGCGCACCCCGACGTCTTCAATGTGCTACTTCAGGTACTAGACGATGGGCGTTTGACGGATGGACAGGGGCGCACGGTGGACTTCAAAAACACAGTCATTGTGATGACCTCCAACATTGGTTCGCATTTGATCCAATCGATGGTGGGGGAATCCAATGAGGACATCAAAGAAGCTGTCTGGGGCGAGCTTAAAAATCATTTCCGACCTGAATTTTTGAATCGCATCGATGAAACGGTGGTTTTCCACAGCCTGGATGCCAAACACATCGAGTCGATTGCCAAAATTCAATTGCAAATTTTGGAGGCGCGTTTGGCCAAGATGGATTTGCACCTGGAGGTTTCTGCCGCCGCATTGGCTGAATTGGCCAAAGTGGGTTTTGATCCGGTTTTTGGCGCACGTCCTCTCAAAAGGGCCGTGCAGCAAAGAATAGAAAACCCATTGTCCAAGTTGCTGCTTGAAGGCAAGTTCTTGCCCAAGTCGGTCATCCCGGTGGACGTCGATCCAGTCAAGGATCCGGGGGTCTTTAAGTTCGACCGCGTGGTGAGCTAATGGCTAACTTGCACCTTACCCTCGACCAGCTTTGAAAGTATCATTCTGCCTTCACTATGCGAGGCTGTATGAGCGTTCAAAACGTCGAAGGTAAAGTGTCCGATGCATCTCACCAAATTGGTGGGCATCTGTTGGTCGAATGCTTGATTGCCCAAGGCGTCAGTCATGCTTTCGGAGTTCCTGGGGAGAGCTATTTGGCTGTCTTGGACGGATTCCACAAGTACCAAGATCAAATTCAATTTGTCACCTGCCGCCAAGAAGGCGGTGCAGCCTTTATGGCCGACGCGCAGGGCCGATTGACCGGGCGTCCTGGCATTTGTTTTGTAACGCGTGGCCCTGGTGCTACCAACGCCTCGATTGGGGTTCATACAGCGTTTCAAGACTCTACCCCCATGGTTTTGTTTGTGGGCGATGTGGCATCGGACACGCGCGATCGAGAAGCTTTTCAAGAAGTTGACTTCTGCGCCTTCTTTGGCCCCAGTACCAAGGGCATGGCCAAACGCGTTGAACGAATTGACGATGCCAATCGCATTCCTGAGTATGTGGCCAGAGCCTTTGCCACTGCCATGAATGGTCGCCCTGGTCCGGTGGTCTTGGTGCTTCCGGAGGACATGCTAACGCAGACGGTCTCCGCCAAGCCTTTGTCCAAACTGGAACCTGTTGCGGCTTGGAGCGATCCGGGTAGCTTGCGTCAATTGCGGGACATGCTTCTGAGTGCGAAAAAACCCTTTGTGATTGCCGGCGGAGGAGGGTGGACGCCCAAGGCAGCGCAGGCCTTGCAACGGTTTGCTGAAAACTGGCAATTGCCTGTGGGCAATGCGTTCAGGTTCCAAGACACGTTTGACAATTTCCATCCCTTGTATGCTGGCGATGTGGGAATTGGCCTCAATCCCAAGTTGTCTCAGCGCATCAAAGAAAGTGATTTGATTTTGGCCATTGGCCCTCGCTTGGGGGAAATGACGACCAGTGCTTACACCCTTTTGGAAGTTCCCAAGCCCAAACAAAAATTGGTCCATATTCATGCCAGTGCGGAGGAGTTGAACCGGGTCTATCACGCTGACTTGGCCATTTGTGCCAGTATGAATGCAGCGGCTCGCAGCCTTGAAGTTTTAACAGCACCTCCCACAGTCCCCTGGACTGACTGGGCGCACCAAGCCAACGCCGACTATGTGGACAACACGCGTGCGCAGGTGATTGCAGACGTGCCAGCCGACAACGTCAATGGCTTGGTCAATATGCCCGAGGTGGTTGCCGCCTTGCAGCGCCGTTTGCCAGCCAATGCCGTGCTGACCAATGGCGCAGGTAATTTTGCAAGTTGGTTGCACCGCTACTTCAAACACCACGGGCTGAGCAAAGGATTTAAAACGCAATTGGCCCCCACAGTTGGCGCCATGGGTTACGGCGTGCCCGCAGGCATCGCTGCAGCCATCCTGACAGACCGTGTGGTGTTGACGATGGCAGGCGATGGCGATTTTCTGATGAATGGTCAAGAGCTGGCCACTGCTGCACAGCATGGCGCCAAATCCATTGTGGTGCTTTTAAACAATGGCATGTATGGCACGATTCGCATGCACCAAGAGCGCGAATACCCCACTCACAAAATGGGATCGCACTTGAACAATCCAAACTTTGCCAACCTGGCCAAAGCGTATGGTTACGAGGGTGTTCGAATTTCAAAAACGCAAGATTTTGAGCCTGAATTGATCGCCGCGTTACAACGTCAACAAGGAACTTTGATTGAGATCATGCTGGACCCAGAGGTGATCACAACACGAGGCAGTTTGAAAGCTATCACCCAAAGCGCATTGAAAACAAAAACATAAAGCTTGGACAATCTGTCGACGAAAAAAAAAGCCGGGTTAACCCGGCTTTTTTTATTCGAGAAACACTGAATTACTTCAAGTGTTTGCCGATCAAGCCAGCCAATTCGAACATGGTGACTTGTGCTTTGCCGAAGACAGCTTTCAATTTGTCATCCGCATTGATGTTGCGCTTGTTGACTTTGTCTTGCAGACCGTGTTTCTTGATGTAGACCCACAACTTGCTCACGACTTCTGTGCGTGGCAGTGGTGCAGCACCGACCACAGCGGCCAAAGCGGCGCTAGGTGTCAAAGCTTTCATGAAAGCAGCATTAGGCGTGCGCTTTTTTGCAGGTGCTTTTTTGGCTGCTGGCTTTTTAGCTGGAGCAGCTTTCTTCGCTGGCGCAGCTTTTTTAGCAGGCGCAGCTTTTTTAGCAGGTGCAGCTTTTTTCGCTACGGGTTTTTTGGCAGGTGCTGCTTTCTTTGCAGGAGCAGCTTTTTTTGCCGGGGTCTTTTTTGCAGTTGCCATTTTTAAATTTCCTTAAGTCGGAAGTTGGTTCGCAGCCGGAAACTTATTTATCCGGCTGTAGCGCATGCTACTGGAGAAAGCACTTGTTTCCAAGGGGAAGTGAAGTTTTTTTACCCTTGCTGTTGCAGATATCCCTCTGCAAAGTCGACGCGAAATAGGCATCTTGCTGGACTTCGCCTTTTGAATGTTGAATGGCCTCTGTTTGAAATTTGAAATTTGTTTTTACATAATGAAAAGACACGCTGCTGCATTGCATCAAATTTTCTCAATACGAGAAACATAATTTCATAATGAGAAATATATATTCTAAGCTTATGTTTTTAATGTAAAAAATATTCATCTTGTATAAGACATAAGATATTTTCCAACTCTTCTATAAGACTTAAGATGAATCCCAGTGCCGAAGCATCTGAAGGGTGAAGAGGCCGAAACATCCACAACCTTGAAGGAACCCCTCATGCCACAAAATCTCGTTGAACAACTGAGCCGTGAACAACAAATTGCCGCTTTGGAAAAAGACTGGTCAAGCAATCCACGTTGGAAAGGTATCAAGCGGGGTTACACCGCAGCCGATGTCGTACGCTTGCGCGGCTCTTTTCCCATTGAACATACGTTGGCACGTCGCGGTGCTGAGAAATTGTGGGACCTCGTGAACAACGAACCCTATGTCAATTGCTTGGGCGCACTCACCGGCGGTCAAGCCATGCAACAAGTCAAAGCAGGCATCAAAGCGATTTATTTGTCCGGATGGCAAGTGGCTGCTGATAACAACTCATATGCCTCAATGTACCCCGACCAATCTTTGTATCCAGTGGACTCAGTGCCAAAGGTTGTGGAGCGCATCAACAACAGCTTCCGCCGTGCTGATGAAATTCAATGGTCCAAAGGCACCAACCCTGGCGACAAAGATTACACAGACTACTTCGCGCCCATCGTGGCCGATGCAGAAGCTGGTTTCGGTGGCGTGTTGAATGCATTCGAATTGATGAAAGCCATGATTGCGGCAGGTGCTGGTGGCGTTCACTTTGAAGATCAGTTGGCTTCTGTGAAAAAGTGTGGTCACATGGGCGGCAAAGTATTGGTGCCTACCACAGAAGCCTGCCAGAAATTGATTGCAGCCCGCATGGCTGCTGACGTTTGTGGTGTGCCTACATTGGTGATTGCACGCACCGACGCTGAAGCTGCAGACTTGCTCACCAGCGATTACGACGAAAACGACAAGCCATTCTTGACTGGAGAGCGAACTGCGGAAGGTTTCTATAAAACCAAAAAAGGCATGGATCAAGCCATTAGCCGCGCAGTGGCCTATGCAGATTACGCCGACTTGGTGTGGTGTGAAACGGGTACCCCTGATTTGGAATTTGCTCGCAAATTTGCTGAAGCTGTTCACAAGAAGCACCCCGGTAAATTGTTGGCTTACAACTGCTCACCTTCTTTCAACTGGAAGAAAAATTTGGACGATGCCACGATTGCCAAATTCCAGAAAGAACTCGGCGCCATGGGTTACAAATACCAGTTCATCACATTGGCTGGCATTCACTCCATGTGGTACAACATGTTTGACTTGGCACAAGCCTACGTTCAGCGCGGCATGTCTGCCTATGTTGAGAAGGTGCAAGAACCCGAATTCGCAGCGCGCGATCGTGGCTATTCCTTCGTGTCGCACCAACAAGAAGTGGGCACCGGTTACTTCGACGAAGTGACCACCGTGATTCAAGGCGGCCGCTCTAGCGTCACGGCTTTGACCGGTTCTACGGAAGAAGAACAGTTTCATTGATCGAAAAAGACCTCGGGCACAGCGTAAAATCTGCCCTGAGCGTTTGAAAACGCGGCAAATGCCGCGTTTTCATTTCTGGCGCCCAATGGGCGCCTTTCCTTTTTTTCAGTTCGAACATGGTTCAGATCACACTTCCAGACGGTTCATTGCGTGAATTTCCCGGTCCCGTCACCGTGGCAGAGGTTGCTGCCTCCATTGGTGCAGGCCTGGCCAAAGCGGCCTTGGCAGGCAAAGTGGATGGCAAAGTGGTCGACACGAGTTACACCATGGCTGCTAATGCGCAACTTGCCATCATCACGGGCAAAGATGCCGATGGCTTGGAAGTGGTTCGTCATTCAACGGCGCACTTGCTGGCTTATGCCGTGAAGGATTTGTATCCAGACGCTCAGGTCACCATTGGCCCCGTGATTGAAAACGGCTTTTACTACGATTTTTCATACAGCCGTCCTTTCACCTTGGACGACTTGGCCGCCATTGAAAAGCGCATGACCGAATTGGCCAACAAAGACGAGCCTGTGGTTCGTCGTGTGTTGCCTCGTGATGAGGCTGTTGCGTATTTCAAAGGCATGGGTGAGCACTACAAGGCCGAAATCATTGGCAGCATTCCCTCCAATGAAGATGTGAGCTTGTACAAAGAAGGCACCTTTGAAGATCTGTGCCGCGGCCCCCACGTTCCCAGCACAGGCAAGCTCAAACACTTCAAACTCATGAAGGTGGCAGGTGCCTACTGGCGTGGCGACAGCAAAAACGAAATGCTGCAACGCATTTACGGCACTGCATGGACCAGCAAAGATGATTTGCAAAACTACCTCACCCAATTGGAAGAGGCAGAAAAACGCGATCACCGCAAACTAGGTCGTGAGCTGGATCTCTTTCACATTGATGAGCACGCACCCGGCTTGGTGTTTTGGCATCCCAAAGGCTGGTCTGTTTGGCAGAAGGTTGAGCAGTACATGCGTGCGGTCTACCAAGACAACGGCTACCAAGAAGTCAAAGGCCCGCAAATCATTGACAAATCCTTGTGGGAAAAAACAGGTCACTGGGACAAGTACCGTGACAACATGTTCACCACTGAGTCTGAAAAGCGCGACTATGCTTTGAAGCCCATGAACTGCCCCGGACACATCTTGATCTTCAAGCAGGGTATCAAGAGCTATCGAGACTTGCCTCTGCGCTATGGTGAATTTGGACAGTGCCACCGCAATGAACCTACTGGCGGCTTGCACGGCATCATGCGCGTGCGCGGCTTTACGCAAGACGATGGCCACATCTTCTGTACCGAAGATCAAATCTTGGCCGAAAGTGTTAACTTCACAACGCTCTTGCAAAAGGTCTATAAAGACTTTGGCTTTACCGACATCATCTACAAAGTTGCGACGCGTCCTGCACAGCGCATTGGCTCCGATGAAATTTGGGACAAAGCCGAGCACGCACTGATGGAAAGCTTGCGTGCCTCCAACTGTGATTTTGAAATTGCCCCTGGCGATGGTGCGTTCTATGGCCCCAAAATCGAATACACCCTGAAAGACGCCATTGGCCGTCAATGGCAGTGCGGCACCATTCAGGTCGACTTCTCCATGGCCGAGCGCTTGGATGCGGAATACGTCGGGGAGGATGGCGCGCGACATCGTCCGGTCATGTTGCACCGCGCCATTGTGGGCAGCATGGAGCGATTCATTGGTATTTTGATCGAGCAACACGCTGGCGCCTTGCCTGTTTGGCTGGCCCCAACGCAGGTCGTGGTGTGCAATATTACCGATTCCCAGTCCGATTACTGTCGTGAAATTGCCCAAAAAATGCAAAAACTGGCGGGAAATCAAGGCCTTAGGGTCGATTTAGACCTCCGGAACGAGAAAATCACGTATAAAATACGCGAGCATTCATTGCAGAAGCCGCCTTACATCCTTGTCGCTGGCGACAAAGAAAAGGCAGCGGGTACTGTCGCAGTACGCGCCCGAGGTAACAAAGACCTTGGTGTCATGTCTGTTGATGCGTTCATTGAACTCATCCAATCAGACATTGAATCTAAAGTTTGAAGGTATTTTCCGATTGCTTTAGCTTGACGCTTGCTCGTCGGTTTGGGCTGCCTTGTGCAGTTTTTATTTAAAGGATTTGAACCATCGCTACCACCGAATTTCGTGACCGCCGTCAGCGCGAAGAGCGTAAGCATCGCCTGAACCGTGAAATCACTTTCCCCGAAGTCCGTTTGTCCGGACCTGAGAACGAGCCATTGGGCATTGTTTCTTTAGCAGATGCTTTGCGCATGGCGGGAGAGTTGGATGTTGACTTGGTTGAAATTGCAGCCACGGCCACACCCCCGGTTTGTCGTTTAATGGACTACGGCAAGTTCAAATACCAAGAACAAAAACGTGCTGCCGAAGCCAAAGCCAAGCAGACGGTCATTGAGATCAAGGAAATTAAATTCCGACCTGGTACCGATGACGGTGACTACAACATCAAGATGCGCAACATTCGCCGCTTTTTGGCCGATGGTGACAAGTGCAAAGTGACCCTGCGTTTTCGCGGTCGCGAAATTACCCACCAAGAGTTGGGTATGGCACTGTTGCAGCGTATTCGCGATGACCTGGGTGATTTGATCTTGGTTGAGCAGTTTCCAAAGTTGGAAGGCCGCCAAATGATCATGATGATTGCCCCAGGTCGCAAAAAACCGGCTGGTAAAACAGCCAACGAAGCCGCTTCGGCAGCTTCAGAGTGAGTTTGAAGAGGTCCTTCGGGATCTCTGAAAAATGAGGTTCGAAAGAACCTTGCACAGCCAAACACCCAAGTGAATGGCTGATTAAAAGTGTCTCGGGGCCAACAAGGCTGCAAGGAGTTTGCAGACGCCTCACGAGCACAAAATAAGGAGCAGTCAAATGCCCAAAATGAAGACCAAAAGCAGCGCTAAAAAGCGCTTCCGAGTTCGTCCTGGTGGTACCGTTAAACGCGGTCAAGCCTTCAAGCGTCACATCTTGACCAAGAAGACTACCAAGAACAAACGTCACCTCCGCGGTGCAGTAGGCGTGCATGAGACCAACATGGGTCACATGGCACAAATGCTGCCATCGGCTGGCCTGTAATTCACTGACGAACAAGGAGAAAATATGCCTCGCGTAAAACGTGGTGTTACGGCACGCGCCCGACACAAAAAAGTATTGGCCCTGGCCAAAGGATTCCGCGGTCGCCGCGGTAATGTCTTCCGTATCGCTAAACAAGCGGTGATGAAGGCCGGTCAATACGCCTACCGTGACCGTCGTACCAAAAAGCGTGTATTCCGTCAGTTGTGGATTGCGCGTATCAACGCAGCGGCCCGTGAATGCGGTCTGACATACAGCCAATTCGCCAATGGCCTCAAAAAGGCCGCCATTGAAATCGACCGTAAAGTGTTGGCGGACATCGCCGTGCACGACAAGGCCGCTTTTGCTGGCATCGTGAACCAAGTCAAGGCCAAGTTGGCCGCAGCTTAAGTACTCACGCAGTCAATCAAAGGGGTTGAGGCTTGCGAAGGCTTCAATCCTTTTTTTATTTTTGAATTTAAGTTTCTTTTAAAGTTTCCACCATGACCGAGTTGGACAGTTTGGTTGAAGCGGCCCGAGGCAGTTTTGCGCAGGCCCAAACCCCCGCCGATCTTGAAAATGCCAAAGCCCTGTATTTGGGCAAGTCAGGCCGCATCACTGAATTGATGAAGGGCATGGCCGCATTGAGCGTTGAAGAGAAGAAAACATTCGGCGCAGCGGTCAACGTTGCCAAGCAGGGCATTGAAGCAGCGCTCACAGCGCGCCGTCAAGCTTTGGCCGATGCCGAATTGGCCGTTCAACTCAAGGCAGAAGCTTTTGATGTCACCTTACCAGGTCGCCCCCTCACGCAGGGCGGCCTGCACCCTGTGTCACTCACCTTAGAGCGCATCGAGCAAATTTTTGGCTCCATGGGTTTTGAAGTGGCACAAGGCCCAGAAATTGAAACCGACTGGTTCAACTTCACGGCCCTTAATACGCCCGAAGACCATCCCGCACGTTCCATGCACGACACCTTCTATGTCGAAGGCGGTCATTTGCTTCGTACGCACACCAGTCCCATGCAAATTCGACATGCGGTTCAGCATGTGAAGCGATACAAAGCGCAAATTGACGCAGGGCAGGGCATGCCCGAAATTCGTGTCATTGCGCCTGGCCGCACTTACCGTGTCGACAGCGATGCCACGCACTCGCCCATGTTCCACCAGTGCGAAGGCTTGTGGATTGGTGAGAACGTCAGCTTCAAAGATCTGAAAGTGGTGTTCACTGATTTTTGCCGTACGTTTTTTGAAAGCGACGACCTGGTTTTGCGCTTCCGTCCCAGCTTTTTCCCCTTCACAGAACCTAGTGCAGAAATTGACATTCAATTTCAAACGGGTCCATTGTCGGGCCGTTGGTTGGAAGTGGCGGGCTCGGGTCAAGTCCACCCCAACGTGGTTCGCAACATGGGCCTCGACCCCGAAAAATTCATTGGCTTTGCCTTCGGCATGGGCCCTGACCGTCTCACCATGCTCCGATATGGCGTCAATGATTTGCGCTTGTTCTTCGACGGCGACGTTCGCTTCTTGAGTCAATTTCAATAATTAAAGACCATGCAATTTCCTGAATCCTGGCTGCGTGAGTTTTGCAACCCGCCCCTCACAACAGAACAACTTGCCGAAACCCTCACCATGGCGGGGCTTGAGGTTGAAGAACTTCAACCCGTTGCCCCCCCGTTTTCCAATGTGGTGATTGGCGAAATCAAAAGTGCCGAGCAGCATCCCAACGCAGATCGCTTGCGCGTATGCCAAGTGGATGTGGGCCAGCCTGCCTTGCTTAACATCGTTTGCGGTGCACCCAATGCACGCGTGGGCATTCGCATTCCTTGTGCCATGGTCGGTGCAGAATTGCCACCTGGCGAAGACGGTAAACCCTTCCTCATCAAGGTGGGCAAACTGCGCGGCGTTGAAAGCCAAGGCATGTTGTGCTCGGCCAAAGAGTTGAAAATTGCGGACGACCATGGCGGCTTGCTGGAGTTGCCAGCAGACGCGCCTTTGGGTCAAAGCATTCGCACCTATTTGAACTTGGATGACACCTTGCTCACGCTCAAGCTCACGCCCAATTTGGCGCATTGCTTAAGTGTGTATGGCATCGCACGCGAAGTGTCGGCGCTCACCGGCACCCCTTTAAAGGCACCTGTTTTCAATGCCTTGACAGCACAAGTGCAAGACAAATTGGCCGTGAAAGTGGATGCCACCGATTTGTGTGGCCGCTTCAGTGGCCGTGTGGTGAAGGGTGTCAATCCCAAAGCGCAAACGCCTGCATGGATGGTGGACCGTTTGGCGCGTTGTGGCCAACGCAGCGTGAGCCCCTTGGTGGACATTTCGAACTATGTGATGTTTGAATATGGCCGTCCTTCCCACATTTTTGACCTCGATAAAATTCACGGTGGCCTGCAAGTTCGCTGGGGCCGAGCAGAAGAATCATTGAAGCTGCTCAATGGCAATACAGTCACCGTGGATGACAAAGTGGGGGTGATTGCCGACGACTCACAAGTGGAGTCTTTGGCGGGCATCATGGGCGGCAACGCCACGGCTGTCTCTGATGACACTCAAAACATCTACATCGAAGCTGCGTTCTGGTGGCCCAAAGCCATTGCAGGCCGTTCACGCCGTTACAACTTTTCCACCGATGCTGGTCACCGCTTTGAGCGGGGTGTTGACCCAGAAGGCACCGTTGAGCACATCGAGCGCATCACGCAATTGGTGATCGACATTTGCGGAACACCTGCTACGCAAGTGGGCCCTGTGGACGATCAAAAACTGAACATGCCTGTTCGCAAGCCTGTCACGCTTCGTGTGGCACGTGCGGTCAAAGTCATTGGCATGGCGCTCACGCAAAAACAATGTGCCGATGCATTGCGTGGCCTGGGCTTTGAAGTCACTGAAGCCGAAGGCTTGGTCACGGTCAACCCACCTAGCTGGCGTTTCGATTTGGAAATTGAAGAAGACCTGATTGAAGAAGTGGCACGCATGGTGGGTTACACCCAGCTGCCCACGACACCCCCTTTGGCGCCCATCACGGCCAAGATTCGCAAAGAGAATGTGCGCGGTCCTTTTGCTGTGCGCCGCAGCATTGCGGCTTTGGGTTACCAAGAAACCATCAACTTCAGCTTTGTCGAAGAGCGCTGGGAGCACGAGTTGGCTGGCAACGCCACCCCCCTTAAGTTGCTCAACCCCATTGCCAGTCAAATGAGCGTGATGCGCACCAGCTTGTTGGGCTCTTTGTTGCAAGTGGTGAAGTTCAATACCGACCGCAAGGCGGAGCGCGTCCGTGTGTTCGAGTTGGGTCGCGTATTTTTGCGAGACGCATCCGTGAAGGACAGCGACAGCACAGTTGAGGGGTTGAATCAACCCATGCGCGTTTCAGGTGTGGCTTACGGCCCTGTCACCACCACAACGTGGGGCGGTAAAGTGCGCAACGTCGACTTCTTTGATGTCAAAGGCGAAGTGGAGGCTTTACTGGCACCCGCCAAGCCCGTGTTTGAAGCTGCGGAACACCCAGCCATGCACCCAGGCCGTTGCGCGCAAGTCAAACTCCATGGCAAGGTCATTGGACATGTGGGCGAGTTGCATCCCCGTTGGCGCCAATCTTGGGATTTGCAGTTAGCGCCCATCATGTTCGAATTGGATTTAGACGCTGTCCTACAGCGCGAAGTTCCAGTTGCGCAAGGTGTCGCCAGATTCCAAGCTGTCGAGCGCGACATTGCCGTCATCGTGGCAGAAAAAGTGACGCATGCAGAACTGATGGGGGCCATTCACGAGGCCCCGACTGCAGGCCTGCTAAAGCAAGCTGTTTTGTTTGATGTGTTCCGCCCGCAGACCACCCAAGGTGTGGAGAAGAGTTTGGCCGTGCGCCTGACCTTGAACAGCGATGAAGCGACCTTGACCGACGTACAAATTGAGTCTACCGTCAAAGCGTTGCTGGATCACTTGGCCACCAAGTTGTCAGCGCGTTTGCGTTCTTAATTCAATGCAGAAAGTAGCTATGGATTTTTCTGTCGAAAGTCTTGAAACGCCTGCGCTGACCAAAGCGCATTTGGCCGATTTGTTGTTTGAACAAATTGGCTTGAACAAGCGCGAGTCCAAAGACATGGTGGACTCGTTCTTTGATTTGATTGCCACGCAATTGGTTCAAGGAACAGATGTCAAAATTTCTGGGTTTGGCAATTTTCAAATCCGTGAAAAAGCACCGCGTCCGGGTCGCAACCCGCGTACAGGCGAGCTGATCCCCATTGAAGCACGTCGCGTTGCCACCTTTCATGCCAGTCACAAGCTCAAAGACGTGATCCAGGGTGATCAAACCAGCAAGGCTTAATCGTGTCTTTTGCAAGCCCTTGAGTGCTTGATAAATTTATTCAACAGAGGGCTTTACGGAGCCCCTCTGCTTAGAGTAAGCTAGTAGGTTCCCCTAGCAAGTTTGTGATTTCAATGGAGAACTCCCTCCCGTCTATTCCAGCCAAGCGCTACTTCACCATCGGTGAAGTGGGCGAACTGTGTGGTGTCAAACCGCACGTACTTCGTTATTGGGAGCAGGAATTTACACAACTTCGGCCCGTCAAACGCCGAGGCAATCGCCGGTATTACCAGCATCACGAAGTGCTCATGATTCGCCGAATTCGTGATTTGCTCTATGACCAGGGTTTTACCATCAGTGGTGCTCGCAACAAAATGCAGGAATTGACTCAAGCTCAAAGGGGCTTGCGCAAGGATCCAGCAAACTTAAACAGTTTGGATGACGAAGCGGTGCATGAAGATCCATCTGCATGGGAAGAAGATGACATCTCAGAGGGGCGCGGTGTGCCGCTGGAGCGCGCTCAACAAGCTGTCACCTACCAAGTGTCAAGCAGCTTGCCAACGCTTCGACGAGAATTGATGGATATTCGAGATTTGCTCTCAGTTTGAGAGAATTATCGAGCTATAATTTGAAGCTAGTCGGCGTGTAGCGCAGCCTGGTAGCGCACTTGCATGGGGTGCAAGGGGTCGCGAGTTCGAATCCCGCCACGCCGACCATTACATTGAATCAAGCTCTTGAGAAATCATTCTCAAGAGCTTTTTTTCTGGCCCGTCCCCATCTATCCTTCTTGGGGGGCCTTTTGGACACCTTCTTCTGCTTGGATGTTCACAGCCATTGGGCCTTTGGGTCCGTCAGTGAGTTCAAAACTGACCCGTGCACCTTCTTTCAAGCTCTTGAAGCCCTCCATGGCGATGGCTGAGAAGTGTGCAAAAGCATCTGGTCCACCACCGTCGGGTTGTATGAACCCGAATCCCTTGGCGTCGTTGAACCATTTGACTGTTCCGTTAGGCATGCCTGTCTCCATCCATTGATTTGTATGGGACATTTAAAGCACTGCTATCAGACTTGTCAATTTAAGGTTTACCCCACTGAGGCAAAATTGTTGCATCGCGGCATAAGGACTTTAAGCACTGAGCCGATCGAAGCGGGCTTGGGCTCTATAGAATGAAAACATGGCAACAGAGAAACCTAAAAATCCAAATTTACCGAAACCGCCAGGACCGCTTGGGGATCCCTTGCGAACGCCAGGAAACAGCGATTCTGTGGTTTTAGAAAGACGCCCTGCTAAAGTGGGGCCACCTCAGATGTACCAAGTGGTCATGCTCAATGATGACTACACACCCATGGAATTTGTCGTTTTGGTACTGCAGGAGTTTTTCAACAAAGATCGCGAGGCGGCCACGCAGATCATGTTGAAGATTCACCTGGATGGCAAAGGCATTTGCGGTGTGTTTTCGCGGGACGTCGCGGCCACGAAGGTCGATCAAGTCCTCGATGCGGCCAATCAAGCAGGGCATCCTTTGCAGTGTGTGAGCGAGCCCGTGGCATGAAGTGCAAGAAATCTCCTCAAGAATGTGGCATAAAGCAGTTGAAATTCAACAAAACCACCCAACCTAATATTTTTCACCTCCGCAAGGCATTTAAGGAAATCACATGATTGCCCAAGAATTGGAAGTCAGTTTGCACATGGCCTTTGTTGAGGCGCGCCAGCAGCGTCACGAGTTCATCACCGTCGAGCACTTGTTGTTGGCCTTGTTGGACAATCCCAGCGCTGCTGAAGTACTGCGGGCTTGTTCAGCCCAGGTGGACGATTTGCGTCAATCGCTGTCCACCTTCATCAAAGACAATACCCCGCAAGTCGCCGGCACCGAAGAGGTCGATACCCAACCCACCCTGGGTTTTCAGCGCGTGATTCAACGTGCCATCATGCACGTGCAATCCACGGGCAGTGGCAAAAAAGAAGTGACAGGCGCGAACGTGCTGGTGGCCATCTTTGGCGAAAAAGACTCGCACGCTGTTTACTACTTACACCAGCAAGGCATCACGCGCTTGGATGTGGTGAACTTCATTGCCCACGGCATTCGCAAGAGCGACCCACCGGAAGCCAGCAAAGGCGGCGATGCCGCGCCCGCGCCTGAAAGCGAAGAGGGCGGCAGTGGTGGCGAGCGCAATGAAAAAGCCTCACCTCTGGAACAGTTCACGCAGAACCTGAACCAGATGGCCAAAGAAGGCAAGATTGATCCGCTGATTGGTCGTGAATACGAAGTCGAGCGGACCATTCAAATTTTGTGCCGTCGTCGCAAAAACAACCCCTTGTTGGTGGGCGAAGCAGGCGTTGGCAAGACCGCCATTGCAGAAGGTTTGGCATGGCGCATTACGCAAGGCAGCGTGCCCGAAATTTTGAACGAAGCAGTGGTCTATTCGCTCGACATGGGCGCACTGTTGGCGGGTACCAAGTACCGCGGTGACTTTGAACAACGTCTTAAAGGTGTTCTGAAAGCCTTGAAGGACAAGCCACACGCTGTGTTGTTCATCGATGAAATTCACACCTTGATTGGTGCCGGTGCTGCTTCAGGCGGTACGTTGGATGCGTCTAACTTGCTCAAGCCTGCATTGTCTAGCGGTCAGTTGAAATGCATCGGCGCCACCACCTTCACTGAATACCGCGGTATCTTTGAAAAAGACGCAGCTTTGTCACGTCGATTCCAAAAGGTTGATGTGGTCGAGCCTACGGTGCCCGAAACTGTGGACATTTTGAAGGGCTTGAAGTCTCGCTTTGAAGAGCACCACAGCGTGAAATACGCCAATGCGGCCCTGCAAGCAGCTGCTGAGTTGTCTGCCAAGTTCATCAACGACCGTCAATTGCCCGACAAAGCGATTGACGTGATTGACGAAGCCGGCGCTGCACAGCGCATCTTGCCGCCCTCTAAGCGCAAGAAGACCATTGGCAAAGCCGAGATCGAAGACATCGTGGCCAAGATTGCGCGCATTCCGCCCGCCAATGTTTCGAATGACGACCGCAGCAAACTGCAAACCATTGAGCGCGATTTGAAGAGCGTGGTGTTTGGCCAAGACAAGGCTTTGGAAGTTTTGTCATCGGCCGTCAAAATGGCGCGCTCTGGTTTGGGTAAAACCGACAAGCCCATTGGTTCGTTCTTGTTCAGCGGCCCCACAGGCGTCGGCAAAACAGAAGCAGCCAAACAGTTGGCCTACATCATGGGCATTGACCTCATTCGCTTTGACATGTCCGAGTACATGGAGCGTCATGCCGTGAGTCGCCTGATTGGCGCGCCTCCCGGCTACGTGGGCTTTGACCAAGGTGGTTTGCTCACAGAAGCCGTCACCAAGAAGCCGCATTGCGTGCTGTTGCTCGACGAAATTGAAAAAGCGCACCCCGACATTTTCAATGTCTTGCTGCAGGTCATGGACCACGGCACTTTGACGGACAACAACGGCCGCAAAGCCGACTTCCGCAACGTGATCATCATCATGACCACCAATGCCGGTGCCGAGACCATGAACAAGGCCACCATTGGCTTCACCAACCCGCGTCAAGCAGGCGATGAAATGGGCGACATCAAGCGCTTGTTCACCCCTGAGTTCCGCAACCGTTTGGACGCCATGGTCAGCTTCAAGGCTTTGGACGAGCAAATCATCATGCGCGTGGTCGACAAGTTCTTGCTGCAACTCGAAACACAGTTGTCAGAGAAGAAAGTGGATGTCACGTTCAGCGACAAGTTGCGCAAGTTCTTGGCCAAAAAAGGTTTCGATCCGCTCATGGGCGCTCGTCCTATGCAGCGTTTGATTCAAGACACCATTCGCAAGGCTTTGGCCGATGAGTTGCTGTTTGGTCGTCTGATCGACGGCGGTCGTTTGAGTGTTGACTTGGACGACAAGGACGAAGTGCTTTTGGACATTACGCCGCTGCCTAAGAAGGAAGGTCGCAATTCAAAGTCTGAGCCGCACGAGCCTGAAGAGGTCACGGCCAGCTAAGGCCTTCACAAAAAAGCCGGAGATGATCCGGCTTTTTTTTCGCCACCCGATTGCATGAGGGGGAATGATGCGCGAATGGAAGGGCTTAGCGTTTGCGACCGCCCAAAATGCCGCCCAACACACCGCGCACAATTTCACGCCCTACGCTAGAGCCGATCGTTCGAACTGCAGACTTGACCATGGCCTGCGCCAAGCCATCGTGTTTGGCACCCCTGGGTCCTGTGCGGCCAAATAAAACCTCGCCAAGGCCGTTTAACAGGGCGTTGCTGCCACTCTCTGGACTGGTCGAGCTTGCGCTGGCTCCGGCGTTGGCCGAAGTTTTGGCTTGGGCTTCTGGATTGGGCGATGCGTGCGCGCCTTTGAGCACTTCGTAGGCAGACTCTCGATCGATGGTTTTTTCATAGACACCCGCCACCAAAGAGTTCTCGAGCAGTGCCTTGCGTTGTTCTGGGGTAATGGGGCCGAGTTGGCTGCCGGGCATCATCACAAAAGCTTGTTCTGTGATGCCGGGTCGGCCTTTTTCGTCGAGGAAACTGACCAAGGCTTCACCGACACCTAATTCGGTGATGGCCTTTTCGATGTCCAAATTGGGATTGGCTCGCATGGTTTGGGCACTGGCTTTGACGGCTTTTTGATCGCGCGGCGTGAAAGCGCGAAGGGCGTGCTGAACCCGATTGCCCAGTTGGCCTAAAACAGTCTCTGGCACATCCAAGGGGTTTTGCGTGACGAAATAAACGCCCACACCTTTGGACCGAATCAGACGTACCAACAACTCCATGCGTTCAATGAGCACCTTGGGCGCTTCGTTGAACAGCAAATGAGCTTCGTCAAAGAAGAACACCAGCTTGGGTTTTTCAGGGTCTCCAATTTCGGGCAATTGCTCAAACAATTCGGACAGCAACCACAACAAGAAGGTGCCATAGAGGCGAGGTGCATTCATCAATTCACTGGCACACAGCAAATTGATGACACCTTTGCCCTTGGCGTCAGTTTGCAAAAAGTCTTGGATGTTGAGCATGGGCTCGCCAAAGAACTTGTCGGCGCCTTGGCTTTCAATTTCTAGCAAACCCCGTTGAATGGCGCCCACACTGGCCGCGCTGACGTTGCCGTACTCGGTGGTGAATTGACTGGCGTTTTCGCCCACGTGTTGCAGCATGGCCCGCAGGTCCTTGAGGTCAAGCAGCAAAAGACCCTGGTCATCGGCAATTTTGAAGACCAAATTGAGCACACCGGCTTGTGTGTCGTTGAGGTTCAACATGCGGCCCAACAGTAAAGGGCCCATGTCGGAGACTGTGGCGCGAACGGGGTGACCTTGTTTGCCAAAAACATCCCACAGGGTGGTTGGGCAGCTCTGGGCGCTGGGTTCGTCCAGCTGACGTTCTTTCAAAATACCCTTGAGCTTGTCGCTGAGGTGGCCAGTTTGACTGATACCGACCAGATCGCCTTTGACATCGGCCATGAAGACAGGCACGCCCTGATTGGAGAAGTTTTCAGCCAAAGTCTGCAAACTCACCGTTTTGCCGGTGCCTGTGGCCCCCGTAATCAGGCCATGGCGGTTGGCCATGCCCATCAGAATGTGGCAATCTGTGGTTTGATTGCGGGCAATCAAGAGCTGATTTGGCATGAAAAAGGGTCCCCCCATCTAGAAAAGTAAAATCTCACCCAGTAGATTAAATCAACATCAAGGAATTTGAGATGGCTGGCCACAGTAAATGGGCAAATATTCAGCACCGCAAGGGCAGACAAGACGAGAAACGCCAGCGCATTTGGACCCGCGTGGTTCGAGAAATCATGGTGGCAGCCAGAACGGGAGGGGGAGACCCCACGGCCAATCCTCGTTTGCGCTTGGCCATTGAAAAAGCCAAGGCGGCCAACATGCCAGCCGATACCGTGAAGCGAAACATCGACAAAGCCACGGGCAATCTAGAAGGCGTGACCTACGAAGAAATTCGTTACGAAGGCTACGGCATTGGCGGTGCGGCCATCATCGTGGACACCATGACCGACAACCGTGTGCGCACAGTGGCCGAGGTGCGCCATGCTTTTAGCAAGCATGGTGGCAACATGGGCACCGAAGGCTCTGTGGCTTTTCAATTCAAGCATTGCGGTCAATTGATTTTTGCACCTGGCACTTCTGAGGACAAAGTGATGGAAGTTGCTTTGGAGGCAGGTGCAGAAGACGTCATTGTGGACGACGAGGGTGCCATTGAGGTTCTGACTTCAAGCGCTGACTTTGAAGGTGTCAAATTAGCCCTTGAGGCTGCCGGTCTGATGGCTGAAATGGCCGAGGTCACCATGCGCGCAGAAAATAGCATTGACTTGGTGGGCGATGACGCTGCCAAAATGCAAAGACTCTTGGATATTTTGGAAGATTTGGACGATGTGCAAAACGTTTTCCACAACGCAAGCATTTCTGAATAAGGTTTGATCGATGAAAGTATTGGTAATTGGCGGCGGTGGTCGCGAACATGCGTTAGCCTGGAAATTGTCGCAATCTGAACGCATTCAGAAAGTCTATGTTGCGCCTGGCAATGGCGGCACAGCACGCGATCCCAACTTGGTCGATGTGCCCATCACCGATGTGAAAGCATTGCGTGAATGGGCGCAGCAAGAAAAAATTGAATTGACGGTGGTCGGACCCGAGGCTCCCTTGGCGGCCGGTGTGGTCGATGAATTTCGCGCTCATGGCATGCGCATTTTTGGTCCAACCCAAGCCGCCGCGCAGCTGGAAAGCTCCAAAGCTTTTTCGAAGGCATTCATGCAGCGACATGGCATTCCAACGGCGATCTATGACACCTTCACAGACCCAGTGAAGGCGCACGCCTACATTGACAAAATGGGTGCGCCCATTGTTGTCAAAGCCGATGGCTTGGCCGCGGGCAAGGGGGTGGTGGTCGCCATGACAGCGTCTGAGGCCCATGAGGCCATCGACTTCATGTTGCTCGACAACAGTTTGGGGGTGGTTCATAACGCAGGCGCTGATGGCGCCGCTGTGCCGCGCGTGGTCATTGAAGAATTTTTGCAAGGCGAAGAAGCCAGTTTCATTGTGTTGTGCGATGGCAAGAACGTCGTGGCATTGGCAACCAGTCAAGACCACAAACGCTTGTTGGACAAGGACGAAGGTCCAAACACGGGCGGCATGGGCGCTTACTCGCCAGCCCCTGTGGTCACAGCGCAAGTCCATGCTCGCGCCATGCGAGAAGTGATCATGCCGACCATCAGAGGCATGGAAAAAGATGGCATTCCATACACCGGATTCCTTTATGCGGGTCTCATGATCGATGACAAAGGCATGCCCAAAACCCTGGAATTCAATTGTCGGATGGGGGACCCCGAAACACAGCCCATCATGATGCGTTTGAAGAGTGATTTGGTGGAAGTGATGCTGGCGGCAACCAGTGAAAAATTGGACACTGTTGAATTGGAGTGGGACCGTCGAACGGCGCTTGGCGTGGTCATGGCCGCAGCGGGTTATCCCATGAGTCCTCGAAAAGGGGATGTCATCACAGGACTGCCCAAAGATGAGCCAGAAGCCATGGTGTTTCATGCCGGAACGGCGGCTCAAGAAGGACAAACCATCACGTCCGGCGGGCGCGTTCTGTGCGTGACGGTGCTGGCCGACTCCGTCAAGCAAGCCCAGCAAAAAGCCTATGAAGTAGCCAAGGGCATTCATTTTGACGGGCAACAGTATCGAAGGGATATTGGATTCAGGGCTATCAAATCGTGACAGACCCTACACCCCCAAATTTGCCGGCACCGCAATTGATTCCTGGGCCCTATCCTGTGAAATTCTCAGGACACGCCTGGGCAGCCTGGTTGTTGAAACTGATTGGATGGCGGGTTGATTTCCAAGGCCTCCCAGGGTTGCAAGGCGTTGCCATTGTCTATCCGCATACCAGCAACTGGGATTTTTGCACCGCCATGTTGTGCAAGTGGACCATCGGCTTGCCCGTGTTTTTTTGGGGTAAGGACAGTTTGTTCAAGTGGCCTGTGATTGGGCGCTGGATGCGTTGGATTGGCGGTTTGCCCATTGACCGGTCTTCCTCTCGAGGCGTCGTCGGCGCAATGCTCGAAGTGTTTGCTGAACACCAACGTGCAGGTCAATTTTTGTGGCTCGGCTTGTCTCCTGAAGGTACTCGCAAGTACACGGAAGGTTGGCGCAGTGGTTTTTATCAATTGGCCTTGGGCGCCGATTTGCCCCTGGCCGTTGTCAGACTCGACTACGCCCAAAAGGTGTTGAAGTTTGAGGGTTTTCTCAAACTCACGGGCAATGTTGATGTGGACTATGCCCATCTCAAAGGCATGTATGCAGGGGTTGAAGGATTTCACACCGACCAAGCGGCACCCATTCGACCATTGCCAGTCAAAGGCGATCACAAATCATCAGCGACAAACAAATCTTAGAAAGTAGCGACATGAATGTGAGTCAAGCTCAAACGGTTCGCGATTATCTGATTCAATTGCAGACGAGCATCACCAAGGCTTTGCATGACGTGGATGGCACGCCCTTTGTGGTCGATCCTTGGCGCAAACCAGAAGGGGAGATGTTGCAAGGTGATGGCATCACTCAAATTTTGGAGGGTGGGCCGGTGTTTGAGCGAGCCGGATGCGGTTTTTCGCATGTCAGTGGCCCCAAATTACCGCCTTCTGCAACCCAGCATCGTCCTGAATTGTCTGGTGCACCCTTTGAAGCCATGGGGGTGTCATTGGTGTTTCACCCACGCAATCCGTATGTGCCCACAGTGCACATGAACGTCCGAATGATTGTGGCCAAGCCTGAAGGCAAAGAACCCGTCGCGTGGTTTGGCGGTGGCATGGACTTAACACCCTTCTACGGATTCGAAGAAGATGCCGTGCACTTTCATCAAGTTTGCAAAGAGGCTGTGTCCCCCTATGGCGCTGATTTACATCCTCGATTTAAAAAATGGTGCGATGACTATTTCTTTTTAAAGCATCGCAATGAAGCACGCGGTGTCGGTGGCATTTTTTACGATGACTTTTCTGAACTCGGATTTGAAAAAGGTTTTGCCATGATGCAAGACGTGGGCAATGGCTTGCTCAAGGCCTACATGCCCATCGTGCAGCGACGCAAAGACACACCGTACGGCGAGCGTGAAAGAGATTTTCAGCTGTATCGCCGTGGTCGTTATGTGGAGTTCAATTTGGTCTGGGATCGCGGCACTCATTTTGGTTTGCAATCGGGCGGTCGCACAGAGTCCATTTTGTTGTCCATGCCTGCGCTGGTCAGTTGGTCCTACAACCGGGTGGATTCTTCCGATTCGGCCGAGGCGCAATTGGTCAGCAAGTACCTGTCGCCAAGGAATTGGGTTTGACCGGTCAGCGCATCGGCATTTTTGGGGGGGCTTTTGATCCTCCCCACAAAGCGCATGTGGCCATGGCTGAGGCGGCCATTGATCAATTTCAGTTGGACGAATTGCGCATCATTCCCACAGGCAATGCTTGGCACAAACCCCGCGACCTGAGCCTTGGATTGCACCGCGCCGCGATGGCGCGACTGGCTTTTGGTCACTTGCCTCAGGTCAGGGTGGACGAGGTCGAATTGCAACGACCAGGGCCCAGTTACACCATTGACACCCTAAGGGCTTTGGCTGGACAAAGACCGGATGCTCGATTCTTTTTGTTTGTGGGGGAAGACCAAGGCAAAACCTTGGACCGTTGGCGTGAAATCGAAGAAATCGCGCAGCGGGCTATAATTTGCGTCGCCAAGCGATCCATGCCGGAAGGGCCGGATGCGGTCGCTTCAAGCCATGACATCCCTACACAAGTCTTGAAATTACCCAATTTGCCTCACAGCGCAACGGAAGTTCGAGTTCGGGTAGCCCATGGACACGCCATCGACGCACTGGTTCCTGAGACCGTTGCGCTGTATATTTACCGCCATCACCTTTACCAGCCTGCACGATGACCGAAACTTCTGCCAAAAAAGACACCCAAAAACTTCAACGCGCCATTGTGGACGCGCTGGAAGATGTGAAGGGTCAAGAAATTGTCGTGTTCGATACCGAGCACATGTCGCCTTTGTTTGAGCGCGTCATCATTGCTTCTGGCACGTCAAACCGACAGACCAAAGCATTGGCTGCCAGTGTTCGTGACAAAGTGCGTGAAGCTGGTTTTCCCAAGCCCCGCATTGAAGGTGAAGACAATGGCGAATGGATCATTGTGGATTGCGGCAGTGCGGTGGCCCACGTCATGCAGCCGACCATTCGCGCCTATTACAACCTGGAAGAAATTTGGGGTGACAAGCCTGTTCGTTTGAAACTGGGTGCCCCCAAGCCTGCAGAACCCGTGCGCAAGCCGGTGGCCAAGAAAAAGGCCAATGTGAGCGCA
>CANBWP010000032.1 GCA_947373185.1 Comamonadaceae bacterium
CCTGAAATTCCAGTGGTGATGCACCAAGACCACGGCCAAAGCCCCGATGTGTGCCAAGGCGCCATCAACTTGGGTTTCAGCTCCGTCATGATGGATGGCAGCTTGGAAGCCGATGGCAAAACCATTGCCAGTTACGAATACAACCTCGAAGTGACCCAGAAAGTGGTCAGCATGGCCCACAAGTTGGGCATCACCGTGGAAGGTGAATTGGGCTGCTTGGGTTCTTTGGAAACCATGCAAGGCGACAAAGAAGACGGCCACGGGACTGACGCCGTCATGACCCGCGAACAGCTCCTGACGGACCCTGAGCAGGCGGCCGACTTTGTGAAGCGCACCCAGCTCGATGCCTTGGCCATTGCCATCGGCACCAGCCACGGCGCCTACAAGTTCACACGCAAGCCCACGGGCGACATCTTGGCCATTGACCGCATTCAGGCCATCCACAAGCGCATCCCCAACACCCATTTGGTGATGCACGGCTCGTCCAGCGTGCCCCAAGACTTGTTGGCCATCATTCGTGAATTTGGCGGCAACATGAAAGAAACCTACGGCGTGCCCGTGGAAGAAATTCAAAAGGCCATCAAGTTTGGCGTTCGCAAAGTCAACATCGACACCGACATCCGTTTGGCCATGACCGCAGCGGTCCGCAAGTTCATGGTGCAAAACCCCGAGAAGTTTGACCCCCGCGAATGGCTCAAGCCAGCCCGTGAAGCGGCCAAACAAATTTGCAAGCAGCGCTACATGGAGTTTGGCTGTGAAGGCCAAGCGTCCAAAATCAAGGGTCACAGCTTGCAAGTGGTGGCTGCGCAGTACGCAAAAGGTGAGTTGGCGCAAGTCGTTCACTGAAATTGGCGGGATAATCGCAGCAACATGAACACTGCTGCCATCCACAATTCCGCTTTGCATACCTCCGCTTTGACATCCCTCACCTTGCTCGCTCGCGGCAAGGTGCGAGACAACTACGCTGTAGGCACCGACCGCATCCTGATGGTGGCCTCCGACCGCATCAGCGCCTTCGACGTCATCATGGGTGAGCCCATTCCAGGCAAAGGCGTGTTGCTCACGCAAATGGCTTTGTACTGGTTTGACAAGTTGGGCCCCAATGGCTTGAACCTGTGCCCCATTCACCTCACAGGCGATGCCCCCGAAAGCGTGGTCAGTGCCGCTGAAATACCGCAAGTGCAAGGCCGCTCGATGCTGGTCAAGCGCCTCAAGCCCATTCCGGTTGAAGCCGTGGTGCGCGGTTATTTGGCGGGCAGTGGCTGGAAAGAATACCAAGAGGGTCAGCAAGTTTGCGGCGTGAAGTTGCCTGCTGGTTTGAAAAACGCCAGCAAGTTGCCCGAGCCCATTTACACGCCAGCTGCCAAAGCGGCTGTGGGCGACCACGACGAAAACATCACGTTTGAACAAACAGTTGAAATGATTGGCCTCGATTTGGCCACGCGCATCAAAGACATCAGCATCGCCATCTACAAAGCGGCCAGCGACATTGCGGCCCAAAAGGGCATCATCATTGCCGACACCAAGTTTGAATTTGGCTTGGATGCCGATGGCACCTTGGTCTTGATGGACGAAGTGCTCACGCCCGATTCATCTCGCTACTGGCCTGCTGAAAGCTATATGGAGGGTGTGAACCCCCCCAGTTATGACAAGCAGTTTTTGCGCGACTGGCTGGAGAGCACCTTGGTCAATGGCAAGCCTTGGGACAAAACCCCGCCAGCCCCTCGTTTACCCCGTGATGTGATTGAAAAGACCTCGGCAAAATACGAAGAAGCGCTGCAGCGATTGACGCGTTAATTCGCCAGCGCACTCAATGTTGGAGTGTCTTTCATGATCAGTTTGTTTCGCTCGGCCCCCGAACTCATGGTGCAGTACGCGCACTACCACCGTGATCGTCGCAACATCGTCACGCATCTGGTGGGCATTCCTTTGATCGTGTTGTCTATTGGCATGTTGCTGTCACGGGTGTCCTTCGACATTGGCGGCAACACCATCAGCTTGGCAGCGGTGCTGTGGGTGCTTTCAACCGCATGGTATCTCACCCGCGGCAACTTGTTGTTGGGCTTGGCCACCAGTGCGGTCAACGGCGCTTTGATTGCCTTGGCCCATACCCCCGAGGCCGCCACAGGTTGGGGCTTCAATGCGCTTTGGGATGCTGCCTGGTTTCCTGGTTTGGCCGTGTTTGTGATCGGTTGGATCATTCAGTTTGTGGGCCATATTTTTGAAGGTCGCAAGCCCGCGTTTGTCGACGATGTGGTGGGCCTGTTGGTTGGCCCTATGTTCGTGGTCGGTGAGGTCTTGATGATGGCCGGCATGCTGCGCAGCATGCACGGCTTGATTGAGTCTCAAGCGGGCGCAACCCGCTGAGCTTGCACTGAATCAGTTCAGCACCATGCTGAGCTTGCGGCGATAGCTCGACACCATGGCCGCTTGCGGGTCTTCTTGCACCGCACTTTTGCCCATGAGTTCAATGCCGCCGGCTGTTTTGCCGGTATGGTCGGCGCCGCCTTTGGGGGTCGCTGGTGTCAGCAACTCCAACAAGCCCACCATGGTTTTGCGCGGCGCTTCGTCGTTCCACTTTTTGTCGCGCATGATGATTTCCAACAACTCGTCCATGGCGCCTGTCCAGTCGTCGCTGGCCAAGAGCACTCGGGCTTTGGCAAAACGGGCATCAAAGTCGCGCTTGTTTGTGGCAATGAGTTCGTCAAACTTTGCCAGAGACCATTGGCCCATCGGGTCGGTGGTGACGAAAGTCAGTGCATCGAGCCATTGTTTTAAAGCTTCAAAGCGAAGTTTGAGAGGGATGTGCGACAAACAGGGTTTGAGTGTCGTGCCTGCATCTTCAAGTTGGCCCATGCTGATGAGCAGTTTGACCAGATCAAAACGGGCATCATCGTTTTCGGGATTGGCTTGCAAGGCCTCAAGCAATTTGGTTTGAGCGGTTTCCAAGTCGCCCGATTCCATCAGGGCTTCGGCCTCCTGAACTTCAGCTTCAGCCAGGACTTCGTTCTCGCCAGGCACATGTTTGTCGAGGAACTCGCGTAACTTGCCTTCGGCCACGGCGCCCATGAAGCCATCAACCGGTTGACCATTTTTGAGCAATACGCAAGTGGGAATGCTGCGAATGCCAAAGGCGGCTGCCAATTGTTGCTCTTGGTCAGAATCAATCTTGACCAGCTTGAAGCGGCCACCATAGGCCTCCTCCATCTTCTCCAAGAGCGGCCCCAAGGTTTTGCAAGGGCCGCACCAAGGGGCCCAAAAGTCCACCAAAACGGGCGTGGTCATGGAGGCCGCAATGACCTCGGTTTCAAAAGTTTCTACGGTGACATCAATCATATTTACCAGACCTAAGGACGAAACCTTAAAATTCAAGGATTCAGCCGAAATTCAGCTGAGACATTCATTCATTATTTACCGACTGCGTCTTGACGCTTCAGCAAAGCCAAACATGCCACACACAGCATCCAAAGCCAAAACACGCATCGGCGTGGTCATGGGTTCCAGTTCTGACTGGGACACGATGCAGCACGCAGTGCAGATTCTCCAACAGTTTGGCATCGATCACGAAGCCAAAGTGGTCTCAGCGCACAGAATGCCTGACGAAATGTTCACTTATGCCGAAACAGCCCTCGAACGCGGCTTGATGGCCATCATTGCCGGCGCCGGCGGTGCCGCGCACTTGCCAGGCATGTTAGCCGCTAAAACAGTGGTGCCCGTGTTGGGTGTGCCCGTGGCCAGCAAGCATTTGCAGGGCGTTGACTCTTTGCACAGCATTGTGCAAATGCCCAAAGGCATTCCGGTGGCCACCTTTGCCATTGGCGCTGCAGGCGCTGCCAATGCGGCCTTGTTTGCCGTGGCCATGCTGGCGCAACATGACGCTGCGCTGCAAGCCCAATTGGCACAATTTAGAAAAGACCAAACCGCTGTGGCCCAGGCCATGACATTGCCGCCAGTAGGTGCTGCGTGAACGGCATGACAAATTCAGTGTCATTGTTGCCCGGTGGCTCTGCGACCGGCGGTGCAACGGCCGGTGCGGCAGAGCCTCTCACCTTGGGTGTGATGGGCGGCGGCCAGTTGGGCCGCATGTTTGTGCATGCTGCGCAGACCATGGGCTACTTCACGGCGGTGCTCGACCCCGATGCGCAAAGCCCCGCGGGCCGCGTCAGCCATCGCCACATTCAAACCGATTACACCGACCCCTCAGGTCTTCAGCAGCTGGCTGCGTGCAGTGCGGCCATCACCACCGAATTTGAAAACGTGCCGGCACCTGCCTTGCGCGAATTGGCCAAGCTGCGGCCTGTGTCGCCCAGCGCCGATGCCGTGGCCATTGCGCAAGACCGTGCGGCAGAAAAAGCCCATTTCGTGAAGTGCGGTGTGACTTGTGCGCCTTATGCGGTCATTGAATCTGGCGCGCAATTGGACGAGGCCTTGTCTGGCAACTTGTTGCCTGGTATTTTGAAAACGTCGCGCATGGGCTATGACGGCAAAGGCCAAGTGCGTGTGAAAGATGCCGACGCGTTGCGCGCGGCCTGGCAAGACTTGAAGCAAGTGCCTTGCGTGCTTGAAAAAATGTTGCCTTTGCATTTGGAATGCTCGGTCATTGTGGCCCGAGGGCGTGATGGCCAGATGGTGAATTTTCCGGTGCAGCGCAATTTGCACCGTGAGGGCATCTTGGCGGTCACCGAAGTCTACGAAGGTCACTTGCCCGAAGTCATGCAACAACAAGCCGTTGCGGCTGCGCGTTCGATTGCCGAAGGTGTGAATTACGTGGGCGTCTTATGCGTTGAGTTTTTTGTCTTGCAAGACGGCAGCATGGTGGTCAATGAAATGGCGCCTCGGCCCCACAACAGCGGCCATTACACGCTGGATGCATGCGACCAATCGCAATTTGATTTGCAAGTACGCACTTTGGCCGGTTTGCCTCTGACCCAGCCCCGTCAACACAGCGCCGCCATCATGCTCAATGTGTTGGGTGATGTGTGGTTTGATGCCAAGGGTGCGGTGCGTTTGCCCGATTGGGCGGCGGTGCTTGCATTGCCTGGCACTCACTTGCATTTGTATGGCAAAACCGAAGCCCGAAAAGCCCGCAAGATGGGCCATTTGAATGTCACGGGCGCCTCTGTGGCCGAGGTGCGTCAAGTGGCTTTGAAGGCGGCCGCCATTTTGGGCATCGAGGCTTTTTAAAAGTGCGCACTTGCAGCCTCTCTCGGACACTTGCATGATCATTTCTGGCAACCATCCCGCGCACGTGCAACAAGCCGCTGAGGCGTTGTGCGCGGGTGAACTCTTGGGTTTGCCCACCGAGACGGTTTACGGTTTGGCGGCCGATGCGTGCAATGACGCTGCGGTTGCCAAGATTTTTCAAGTCAAAGGTCGACCTTCCAACCACCCCTTGATTGTTCATGTCGCAGCCATCGATGCAGTGGCCAAGTTTGCCAGCGACGTGCCACACTTTGCACGCGCGCTCATGACGCAATTTTGGCCAGGCCCACTGACCCTCATTTTGCCGCGCTGCCCCGACATGGCCGCGGCTGCCGCAGGCGGGCAACATTCGGTGGGCTTGCGTTGCCCTTCCCACCCTGTGGCGCTGGCCGTTTTGAATGCCTGTGCCGCACAAGGTGTCTGGGGTGTGGCGGCACCCAGCGCCAATTTGTTTGGTCGCGTCAGCCCCACGCGTGCAGCACATGTGCAGTCGGAATTGGGTGATGCACTCTTGATCTTGGATGGCGGTGAATGCGAGGTGGGCATTGAGTCCACCATCGTCGATTGCACGCGCGGTGTGCCCGTGTTACTCAGGCCTGGACAAATCAGCCGCCTTCAAATTGAGCAAACTTGCGGTCTGAAATTGGTAGACCCTGCAGCGCTAAGTACGCAAGCCCCCCGGGCCTCTGGCACGCTGGAATCGCACTACGCGCCGTCGGCCAAAGTGCGCATGATGCACGCTGATGAATGGCGCAAGGCTTTGCTGGCCTTGGGTCCGCATGCCCAGAACTTGGCCTTGTGGTCGACCGAAAAACCGTCACCCGATCTGATGGGCGCCGGTTTGTTGTGGCGTGCCATGCCGAGCGATGCAACGCTTGCCGCTCATGACCTGTTCAGTGTGCTGCGAGACTTTGATGCCCGCGGTGTTCGCACCATTTGGATTGAGACCCCACCCGACACACCCGAATGGGAAGGTGTGCGCGACCGATTGAAACGCGCTGCGGCCTGAAAAAAAAAGCACCCCGAAGGGTGCTTTTTGTGCAGGGGCTTGGGCTGAATTTAGAAACGCATGCCCACACCCACGCTGATGCCCAAGGGGTTGAGTTTGATGTCCAAGGTTTGACCCGTCGACAAAGTATTGCGCGTGCTGAGCGGGGTCTTGGTCAAAGCAGCATCCACAAACCAGCGTTCGTCAATTTTGTAGGACCCACCGACTTGCACGGTGCCCGCCAACTTGGATTGAATGGACAGCAAGGTTGGGTTGCTGGGAGTTCCACCGGTCAGGCCTGACAAAGCCGCTGTGCTGTGCTCGCCATCAAACTTGGCGTAGGTCACGCCAATGCCCATGTACGGACGGAACACGGCACTGGCATCGCCAAACCGGTATTGCAGCATGAGGGTGGCGGGGACGGCTTTGGTGTCGCCAATTTTGCCAACGCCCGCAATGCTGCCCGAGCCGTACAAATCATGTTTGAAAGGCAAGGCCAAGGGCAAGTCGATGGCCAGGTTGTTGCTGACCATGTAGGTGATACCGCCCGCAAGCTGGGTGCTGTTGCCCACAGCGGTTTGGGCGCCAGGCAAGGAAGGGGCTGTCAGGGTGCCGCTGGTGACTTGGGGGGCCAGTTGCATGACGCCGCCCCGGACCAACCAGCTGCCTTGAGACTGCGCTTGAGCCGATGTGCAGACGCCCAAAGCCGTGAGTGCCGACAGAGCCGTCAAGGCAAAGCAGAATTTAGATTTCATGAAGTTTCTCCTTTGCAAAGTGTTACAGCCAGCCTGCCGTGGCCAATGATTTAGAAACCAATTGGCTTAGCAATTGATAGCCATAAGGCGTGGGGTGGAAGCCGTCTGAGAAGGCATAGGTTTGCCACCAGTTGGTGCCACCCGTTGCCCCGGCTGGCGGCGTCATGGCGGACAGTGCTGTTGCTGTACAGGTTTGGAAGTTGTAGGTGGGCAAGCCATCGGAGCCGCGACCCGTCGCAGGGCAAGCGGGCGTGGTGACGTTGGTCAAACCATACTGCTCGGGGTGTGCAATCTGATCGTTGAAGGCGGTGTAAAAGTCAACCAATACCACGCGGCTGTCGCCGGCTACTTTGGTGGCCAAGCGTGCATTGAAAGTTTCGACCCAAGATTTGAACAGCGCTTCTGATTGTCCACGTGCAGTGGCGCCCGCTGTACCGCCGCCATAGGCTGCAGAAATGCTGGCCAAAACCATTTGGAATCGCGGCGTGTTGGTGATGCCCGGCATGTTCAGCACAGCCACATGCGTGGCACCTTTGTCCAAAGCCGTGGCTTTGATGCTGTCGTAAAACTTGTCGGCCAGCTTTTCCATGTACACACCACCGGCTTGTGCAAGACCGCTCGGTCCTGCCGCCAGCAAGGGGCCAAGGGTGGCGCCGGGGATCAAGGTTCCAACCATGGTGGCAAATTTGACACCACCATCTGTGGACGCGGCCAAGTAGACGCCCACCAAGTCGGCCGCGTCATTGCCGCCGCCATCGACCAACAAGAGGTCTGTGGTTTTGTAATTGCCACCGGCAGACGCTACTTGCAATTGGTAAGTGATGGAAATGGGGGATGCGCCCGCACCGCTGGCCGCATCAAAATTGTTGATGCGACCGCCACCCACTGCAAAGCTGGTGCAGCCTGCTGTGGGATTGGGGATGAAGGTGGTGCCGGTGAACTTAAAGAAATTGCACAGCTGAGGCGTTCCCAACAAAGCGGCAATCCGCTCTGTCCAAATTGCATTGGGCTCGCTGCTGCTGCCTTGCACAGAAAAAATGCGACCATAACCTGGAATGCCATTGAACACACCGCTGTCTGCCAGGCTGTCGCCCATGACTTTGACCGATGTGATGCCAGCACGCTGGCTGCTTGAATCAGCGCCGCCGCCGCCGCAGCCGACCAACAAGGCCGCTGCTGCCGTGGCAAGCAGTGCAAATTTCCACTTCATGGATGTCATCTTTCACCTCTTTATTTTGCTTGTCTCGTTGTAGAAAAAGAACGCCCGTTCTTTTATCGACAATCTAATGCAGAGGGGTCGTCGCAAGTGATGGGGTAAGTACTAGTCTTGCGCAAGTCTTTCTAAGACTTTTTTTGGTCGTCCACAGTCCATTCCAGGAGCTTGTCTAAGGCCGGCCGAGCGGCGTTGGCATGGGGATGGTTGACGATGACCACAAAGACATAGCGCTGCCCGCTCAAACCCTCGACATAGCCCGCTAAAGAGGCGACATCCTTGAGGCTGCCAGACTTTAAACGAGCGCGCCCAATGGCGACCGACTGCGGCAGGCGATCTTTCAGGCGTGCCGCCGTGCCATCCACCCCTGCGATGGCCAAGGAGTTGTGCAATGCGTCTGCATAGGGGCTGCGTGCCGCCAATTGCAGGAGTGCGCTCAAGGCTTGTGCGTTGCTGCGTTCTTCGCGCGAAAGGCCCGAGCCATTGTCTAAGACGGGCGGCTTTTGATCGCCCAAATGTTGTCGCCACCATTGCAAGACGAGGGGCCGAGAGTTTTCAAAACTGCCAGAGCCCTGCTGGCTCGACAAGGTCAGAAACAATTGCTGAGCCATCACGTTGTTGGAGAACTTGTTGATATCGGCCACGATGTCGGACAAGGGCAAAGACAGGCCTTCATGCCAAAGCGTGGCGTGTGCAGGTGTCAGGCCGTGGCGCACTTGGCCTTGGAGTTTGCCGCCCAACTGTGCCCACACAGCTTGCACCATGCGGGGGGCAAAGCTGTTGGGCTGCACGTAGGCCACCGGCCACTTTTGTTCGCCGCAGGTTGAGGGGTAGGTGCCGTTGAAACGAATGCTGTCAGGGTGTGAAAAATCTGCCCGAAGTTGGCCGCGCCAATCTTGGCAGCCGCCTGCAGACAAGGGCACGCTGCTGGGCCACTGCACGTTGGCCAATGGCGGCTCGCTCTCCACTTTGGCCACACCCTGCGCCACATCCGGTGTGAACTTGAACAGCAGGGCATTGAAGTTAAGCAACAAGCCTTGCGGCGCTACGTTGTAAGGGCGAAGCGGTTCGTCGTCAAAACTGGCGGCATTTTTGCTGGGCAGATCAAACACACTGCCATCCAAGATGATGTCGCCCTTCACGTCTAGGAGGCCTTTGGCCATCACGTCTTGCAGCAAACTTTGCAAGCGTTCCACCACCAACTTAGGATCGCCGCTGCCTTTCACATACAGGTTGCCTTGCAGCACCCCATTGACCACCGGTCCGTCCATCAGCACACGCGTGCGCCAGGTAAAGTCCGGCCCCAGCATCGACAAGCCTGCCGACGTCGTGATCAGCTTCATGACAGAGGCCGGGTTCATCTCGGCGCTGGCGCGATGCGCTAAGCGGGGTTTGGATGGCGTGGACTTGGCCGCATCGGTGAGTGACAAAGGCGTGATCAAAATGCTGACAGCATGGAGGGGCACTTGGGCTTGCTGAAATGCGGCGACGACGGCGGTAGGCAAGGGGGCGTCCGATGTGCGAGACACCGTGGCCAAAAAAGCCTTGCTTGGGCTGATCATCAGACTGGCCATCAGTCCTGCCATCAGGCTGGCCCTGAAAAGACCTGTGGCCAGGGGCCGTGTGAGTCGCAGAGCCTGGTGGCCGTTGGACATCTTGTTTGAATACGCTTGCATGCTTGAAGTCTAGCCGCCTGCGAGCTTCTGTGGGTGGCTCAGGACGTATCATTGGCCTATGTCTTTTTCTCCCCAGACCATCGGTCGCTTGTCGGCCCTGATCACCGTCCTGCTGTGGACGTCCTTCATCATCGTGGCCAGGGCTTCGGCCTCGCATGTGCTGTTGCCGCTCGACATCGCGTGCACTCGGATCTTGGGGGCCAGCATGGTGCTCTTGCCATGGGCTTGGTGGCTGATGCGCGAGGCGCGGCAAAAGGGTGAGCGCATGGGTTCACTGTGGGGCTTGTCGCCCTTGCCTTTGCGACCCACGGTGCAAGCGGGGTTTTTCGGCGGCTTGATGTTTGCCTTGCTGGTGTATGTGGGTTTCTTTTATGCGCCAGCGGGCCACGCGTCTGTCCTCTTGCCGGGCAGTTTGCCGCTGTGGACCTCCTTGCTGATGTGGATTTTTTTGCGTGAGCAAATTGGCATGAACCGCGCCATTGGTTTGGTCCTGATTGTGGCGGGCGACCTGTTGGTGGGCGGCTTGAGTTTGCTCAAGGCGTTTGAGGGTGGAAATGTTTGGGTGGGCGATGTGCTGTTCATGTCGGCGTCGATGTGTTGGTCTGCCTACAGCGTCACGGTGCGTCGCTTTGGCTTAGACGCCGTGCGCGCCACCATGGCCATCACGGCGTTTGCGCTGACGACATTGGTGCCGGTGTACTTGGTGCTTGTGCTGCTGGGTGTCTTGCCCAGTCATTTTTCGCAGGCGTCATGGACTGAAATTTTGTTGCAAGTGACATTTCAAGGCGTAGGCTCTGTGGCCATTTCAGGCATCTCGTTCACGCAAATGATTCGCTCCTTCGGTCCCGTCAAATCGACCATGATCACTGCCTTGGTGCCCGGGCTGTCGGCCTTGGGCGCCGTGGTCTTGCTGGGTGAACCGATGTCTTGGAATTTGGCGGCAGGCTTGGTCTTGGTGACTTGCGGCATTTTGTTTGGGGTTCGCCAAGCGATGGTGAGGCCATGATGTCGACCTTGAATTTTTTGGCTTTTGACACCAGCACCGACATGATGTCGGTGGCTGTTGGCCGCGGTGATCAAAGTTGGCACCACCATGGCTTGGGCGGCGCCAATGCCTCCGCCCAACTGCTGCCCGTGATTCAAAATTTGCTGGACCAAGCTGGCTTGCAATTGAGCGATCTCACGGCGCTGGTGATGGGTCAAGGCCCAGGATCATTCACGGGTTTGCGAACAGCCTGTGCCGTGGCCCAAGGTCTGGCGATGGGCGCTCAATTGAAAGTCATCGCCGTAGACACTTTGATGGTGGTGGCCGAAGACGCGCGTTTGACATGGGCGTCGACGTCATTCACGCAAACCCGCCCCGATCACAATTTGCGCGTAGGTGTCGTCATGGATGCCCGCATGAGCGAGGTCTACGCGGGCACTTACGAATGGCATGCGCAAGAAGGGTTGTGGCACACCGTGTCGGCCTTGGAAGTGGGCAGCCCGGCGGTCATTGCACCGCGAATGAACGCTGGTGCGCATGCCAATTTTGTGTTGGCGGGCAATGGTTTTGAAGTCTACAAAGACCGCTGGCCTTTGGTCGCCTCTTCCATCTCCGACCCCAGTTCACAGCCTGTGCCATGCGTGCCTGCTGTACCGCATGCCTTGGCTTTGCTGCGCTTGGCGCCTGCCCTTTGGCAACAAGGTGTGGCGGTCTTGCCAGAGCACGTTCAACCTTTGTACATTCGCGACAAAGTGGCCCAAACCACGGCCGAGCGTGAAGCCCTCAAAGGGGCCATGCAACAGGGCGGTTCTAGCGCATGACGGACGAGCAGCACAGGCTGAGCATGCCCGCGGCGTTCATGCCACAGGCAGCCTCTGAGGTGCCGGTGCAACTGCTGGCCATCACCGAGGCTGATCTGGACGGCTTAATGGCCATTGAGCAAGCGGTTTACGGCCACCCTTGGACGCTGGGCAATTTCAGGGACGCTTTGAAGGCGGGCAATGCGGCCTTTAGACTGATGGCCGGTGAACAATGGGTGGGCTACTTCGTGGCCATGCAAGTGATCGATGAAGTGCACCTTTTGAACATCACGGTGGCCCCTGTTTTTCAAAGGCAGGGGTGGGCGCGTTGCTTGTTGCAGTGGCTGCGCTTGTGGTCGCAGCAGCAAGGTGCGACATGGCTTTGGTTAGAGGTGCGCCAGAGCAATGAGAGCGCGTTGAAGTTGTATCAAACGTTTGGTTTTCAGCAGGTGGGCTTGCGCAAAGATTACTACCCAGCCAGTCGAACCACCCGCGAAGCCGCGGTGGTGATGAGCCTGTCTATCGCATAAACTCAGACGCATGACTGACGATACCCCTGTCGATACCCGATTTGAATTGGACGATCGCCAACGAGCCATGCTGGCCGAGATGGGGGTGCGTGTGTGGATGCCTAAGTCGCTGCCCACACTGCAACCCACACCGCAACCCACACCGCAACCCACACCGCATTCGCCAGCGACGCTCCCACCTTTCGCCGCACCAGCGACCCAAGCTGTGACGTCCACACCCGTTGCGCCGCCACGTGCCCCTGCACCTCGGCTGGTGTCCGTGCCGGTGGTCGATCTCAGTGACTTGCCGCATGGCATTGCCGACATGGATTGGCCCGCATTGCAAACGGCGGTGACCTCTTGTGCAGGCTGTGGTTTGTGCCAGGGACGCCAGCAAGCCATCTTGGGCAATGGCTTGGTGACAGCCGATTGGATGGTGGTGGGCGATGCGCCGGGCGAAGACGAAGACAAAGAGGGCATCAGTTTTGCGGGCCCTGCTGGCCAATTGCTCGACAACATGTTGAAGGCCTTGGGTCTCGCCCGCGAGCAAGTTTATCTGACGCATGCTTTGAAATGCCGCACGCCCTCAGGTCGTCATGCCAGCCAAGTGGAGGTGTCGCATTGCGCCACTTACCTCGCACGTCAAGTGGCTTTGGTGCAACCCAAGGTAATTTTGGCCATGGGACGCACCGCTGCCTTGGCGCTGTTGCAAAGTACCGAGCCCTTAGGCAAGTTGCGCTCCGCAGTTCAGACCTTCCAGGGGGTACCCGTGGTGGTCACCTACCCACCCGCTTACTTGCTGCGCAATCAAGCCGACAAAGCCAAGGCTTGGGCTGATCTGTGTTTGGCCGCCAGTTTGGTGACGCCGCGCGCTTGAGTGCTTAAGCCTTGCGTTGGCTGGGCCACAGCACGCTGGCGATGGCCAATGCCACCAGGCCCGTTGCGGCCCAATCTTGCCAATGCAGCACTTCATGAAGCGCCAAGGCGCCACTGAAAACACCCAAGATGGGCACCATCATGACACTCAAGGTAGAGGCCAGCGGCGGCAGACTGCGGGCCAAGTAAAACCACGCAGGGTGCGCAAAACCAAAGACAAACAAGGCGTTGTACAAAATGGAAAACCAGTGTATTTGGCTTGGCGCTTGCCATGGGTCGGATTCAAACAGAGCGGCCAAAACGGCCAAGACGACAGCCGTCAAGGCCGTCATCCAAAACGTCAGGGTCAGGGTGGGCAATGGGATTTGGGTTCTGCGAAGCAATTGCGTGCCCATGGCCCAAGAACTTGCAGCGGTCAGTGCCAACAGCACCCCCACAGGTTTGCCAGACAGGTTGGCCAATTCATGCCAGAGCAAGAAAACCACGCCCAAGGCTGCGGCGGCCACACCGCCCCAGGCCCGTTTGCTCAGTTGGTTGTGAAAAATCAGCGCACCCAAGATGGCTGAAAAAATAGGCATGGTGTAGCCCAAGATGGCTGAACGACCGCTCGACAAATACTGCACGGCCAACACAATCAGGCCGTGCCAAATGAACATGTTGAAGAGCGACAAGACCAGCAGTTCGCGCCAATAGACACGGGGTACGCGCAAGGGAATTTTCATGGCCATCAGGCCCAAGCCCAAGATGGGCGTGCCAATGACCAGGCACAGCATGCGATAGGTCAGGGGCGGATAGCCGGTAACGCCCAGCTTCATGATGGGCCAATTGAAACCCCACACCACGGTGAGGAGGGCGAGAAGCACCCATTGTCGAGTTGTCAGAGCATGCATGGGTTGCGATCTTAGGCGCAAAACGAGTTTGACGTCTGGGGTCCAGGTGTTTGTGACTGAACCTGCGGTCTGTGCCTTTAAAATCGGCACATGACCTTCTTAGAACAACTGCAAGGCGCTGAGCGCCAAAACGGCTCCCTGTTGTGCGTGGGCTTGGACCCCGAGCCCAGCAAATTCCCAGCGGGCTTGAAGGGCGACGCCAGCAAAATTTTTGACTTTTGCGCGCAGATTGTCGATGCCACGGCCGACCTGGCCATTTCGTTCAAGCCCCAAATTGCGTACTTTGCGGCCTACCGCGCCGAAGACCAGTTGGAGAAACTCATGGCACACATGCGCCGCAACGCGCCCCATGTGCCGGTCATTTTGGATGCCAAGCGCGGCGACATTGGCGCCACCGCAGAGCAATATGCCAAAGAAGCATTTGAGCGTTATGGCGCAGACGCAGTGACTTTGTCGCCCTTCATGGGTTTTGATTCAGTCCAGCCGTATTTGAAATACCACGGCAAAGGTGCTTTCTTGCTGTGCCGCACGTCCAACCCGGGTGGCGATGATTTGCAAAACCAACGCTTGGCTTCTGTAGAAGGCCAGCCACTGATGTATGAACACATTGCCAAGTTGGCACAAGGCCCTTGGAACTTGAACGGCCAATTGGGCTTGGTGGTGGGTGCTACTTACCCCGCAGAAATTGAACGGGTGCGCAGTTTGGCGCCCACCTTGCCCTTGCTGATTCCGGGTGTGGGTGCGCAGGGTGGTGATGCCGTGGCCACCATCAAGGCGGGCTATCGTCAATGCGGCGGCAAGACGACTGGCGCTGTCATTGTCAGTTCTTCACGGGCTATTTTGTATGCGTCATCGGGAACTGATTTTGCACAAGCAGCGCGCCAAGAAGCCATTCGCACACGTGATGTGTTGAAAGCCGCAGCGCAAGCTTGATTTATTTTTCTAACAGCCGTTTCAAATAACGGCCAGTGAAACTGTCTGGGTTTTGAGCCAGTGTTTCGGGTGTGCCTACGCCCACAACCGTACCACCGCCGGAGCCGCCTTCAGGGCCCATGTCAATGAGCCAATCGGCGGTTTTGATCACATCCAAGTTGTGCTCAATCACCACAATGGTGTTTCCGGCATCGCGCAGTTGATGCAGCACTTTCAGCAGCAAGGCAATGTCGGCAAAGTGCAGACCTGTGGTGGGCTCATCCAAGATGTACAAAGTGCGACCGGTGTCGCGCTTAGACAATTCCAAGGCCAACTTCACACGTTGTGCTTCACCGCCCGACAAGGTGGTGGCCGCTTGCCCTAAGCGGATGTAGCTCAAACCCACATCGAGCAAAGTTTGCAGCTTGCGCGCAATGGCGGGCACGGCGCTGAAGAATTCGTATGCCGCTTCAACCGTCATGTCGAGCACTTGGGCAATGTTCTTGCCTTTGTACAAAATTTCCAATGTTTCGCGGTTGTAGCGTTGGCCGTGGCACACGTCGCACGGCACATACACATCGGGCAAGAAGTGCATTTCAACTTTGACCATGCCGTCGCCTTGGCAGGCTTCACAGCGGCCGCCGCCGTTTGATGCATTGACGTTGAAGCTAAAGCGACCCGGTCCATAGCCGCGCTCGCGGGCTGCAGGCACTTCGGTCATGAGATCGCGAATGTGTGTGAACAAGCCGGTGTATGTGGCCGGGTTGCTGCGGGGCGTGCGGCCAATCGGCGACTGGTCAACGTTGATGACTTTGTCGAAGTGGTACAGCCCCAAAATTTCCTCATGGGCGGCAGGCTCATCGTGTGCGCGGTGAATACTTTGCGCAGCAGCGGTGTACAAAGTTTCGTTCACCAAAGTTGATTTGCCTGAACCCGACACGCCAGTGACGCAAGTGAGCAAGCCCACTGGAAATGCAACCCGCACATCTTTCAAGTTGTGGCCTGTGGCGCCGATGATTTCAATGAAGTCTTTGCCGGGCGCGTTGCGCTTGGCGGGCACTTCAATGGCTTTGCGGCCAGACAAATATTGACCCGTCAAAGAATCGGGTGCCAACAAAATGTCTGCGCAAGTGCCTTGCGCCATCACGCGGCCGCCATGCACACCCGCACCAGGGCCCATGTCGATCACATGGTCGGCGATGCGAATCATGTCTTCGTCATGTTCCACCACCAGCACGCTGTTGCCAATGTCACGCAAATGTTGGAGCGTGCCAATGAGGCGGTCGTTGTCGCGTTGGTGCAATCCAATGCTGGGTTCATCGAGCACATACATCACGCCGGTGAGGCCGGAACCAATTTGGCTGGCCAAGCGAATGCGCTGTGCCTCGCCGCCCGACAAGGTGTCGGCACTGCGGTCCAGGCTCAAATAATTCAAACCGACGTCGTTCAAGAACTTCAAACGTGAGCCAATTTCGCGCACCACTTTGTCGGCAATTTCGGCTTTGGCGCCGTGCAGTTGCAAGCTTTGAAAATATGTTTGCGCGTCACCCAAGGTGACGTGATTGACTTCGTAAATGGCGCGCGCTTGATCGCCCTCGCCCACCCGCACGTGGCGGGCTTCTCGGCGCAGGCGTGTGCCCTTGCAGTCTGAGCAAGCATGGTGGCTGCGCAGGCGCGCCAAGTCTTCACGCACCACACTCGAATCGGTTTCTTTGAATCGGCGCGTGAGGTTGGGAATGATGCCCTCAAACGGATGTTTCTTCGTCACACGTTTGCCTTGCGAGGCGCCCGACTCCATGATGTAACTGAACTTGATGTCTTCTTCGCCAGAGCCCCACAAGATGCAATGGCGCACCGTGTCGGGCAAGGACTCAAACGGCGCTTCCACATCGAAGGCGTAATGCTTGGCCAAGCTTTCCAGCATGCTGAAGTAAAAACCATTGCGGCGGTCCCAACCCTTGATGGCGCCGCTGGCCAAGCTCAAAGAAGGAAAGGCCACCACGCGGTCGATGTCAAACACTTCGGTGGTGCCTAGGCCATCACACGTGGTGCAAGCACCCATGGGCGAGTTGAACGAAAACAAACGCGGCTCAAGCTCGGCAATGGCGTAGTGGCACGCAGGGCATGAAAACTTGGCATTGAACATGTGCTCTTTGCCAGTGTCCATTTCAACCGCCACTGCACGCTGCTCTGCCAAACGCAAAGCGGCTTCAAAACTTTCGGCAATGCGCTGGCGCAGTGCATCGCGCGCGGGCGCTTCGGCTTCGTGGCGAATTTTGAGACGGTCGACCACCACATCGATGTCGTGCTTTTCGGTTTTCTTCAAGGTGGGCAAGTTTTCCACTTCGAAGGTTTCGCCGTTGATTCGAAAGCGCACATAGCCCAGCGCTTGCATTTGCTCAAAGACTTTTTCAAACTCACCTTTGCGCTCGCGCGCAATGGGCGCCACGATCATGAGGCGCGTGTCTTCTGGCAGTTCTAAAACCGCATCGACCATTTGGCTCACGGTTTGCGCTTGCAGTGCCAAGTTGTGGTCGGGACAGTACGGTGTGCCTGCGCGGGCAAACAACAAGCGCAGGTAGTCGTGAATTTCGGTCACCGTGCCCACGGTAGAGCGCGGGTTGTGGCTGGTGGCTTTTTGCTCGATGGAGATGGCGGGCGACAGGCCCTCAATCAAATCCACATCGGGCTTGTCCATCAGTTGCAAAAACTGGCGCGCATAGGCCGACAAACTTTCCACATATCGACGCTGACCTTCGGCATACAAAGTGTCAAAGGCCAAACTCGATTTACCCGAGCCGCTCAAGCCGGTGATCACCACCAGCTGGTTGCGTGGAATGTCCAGGTCGATGTTTTTGAGGTTGTGGGTGCGCGCACCGCGAACACTGATGTGGGTTTGGCGCAGGGTGCTGGCCAAGTAGGCGCCCTCTCCCGAGTCTTGATGGCTTGGCATACCAGCAGCCGTACGCGCTGCGTTCAAGGCGGCTTCTAAAAGGCGAACTTTTTCCCTGGCCGTTTCCAGTTCAGTGAGACTTGCGGGAGGTGTGGGAGCGTTCAAAATCGAGGTGCCAGACAAAACCCTCGATTATCGCTAAAGATCCACAAGCTGTCTGCTGCGCTTTCAGTTGAGCACTTGAATGATGCGGGCTTGAATGAAAAAAGCCAGCAATTGCTGGCTTTTTTCAAGAGCTTGCCCATGAGGGCCGGCTGAATTGGGCGTGAAAGCCCGACCCTGTTAGGCCTTTTTGGCGTAAGCCGTGCACCAGCCGTTGCCAGCCACTTGTTTGCCTGCAAACAAGGGGCAGCCACCAGCTGCATCGCCAGCTTTGCCTTGGAACAAGGCACAAGTTGCGCACTTTTGGCCCGCAGCGTACTTGGCATTCTTCACTTTGGTGGCGTCAGCGGCGTAACCCAAAGCGGCTGCTTGTGGGTCTTTTTCGTTCACCAAGGCTTGGGCCATGGCTTGTTGTGCAGCCAAGGCTGTACCGCCCAGAGCCACTTGCATCATGAAAACGCGACGGTTGGTTTGTTTCATAAAATCTCCAGTGATGTTGCTAAAAATCTAACCCGACGAATATTAACTTCAAAAACGATTTGAAGCTGAAGACCTGATCCACCATCTTGAGCGATTTAGTCAAGGAATCGTGCCTCAGTCAGATTGCCCTGTTAATCAGGGACAATCGGGGCTCAAAGTCACACTTATGAACATAACCCCTTCCTCTGTTGCCAGTCCAGCAGCACCGCCCGCACAAGCTGCCGCTGGCACTCTCATGACGGGTCTTGAGAAGCGCTCTAGCTTTTCTTTGGCCTCCATTTATGCCTTGCGAATGTTGGGCTTGTTCGTGGTTCTGCCTGTATTTGCCATCGAGGCCGCCAAGTACCCCGGCGGTACCGATGCCGCTTTGGTGGGCTTGGCCATGGGTATCTATGGTCTCACCCAGGGTCTTTTGCAGCTGGTTTTTGGTGCGGCTTCAGACAAGCTTGGGCGCAAAAAAGTCATCATCTTTGGCTTGCTCATTTATGCCGGCGGAAGTTTTGTTGCCGCCGCCGCCGACTCATTGTCTGGCTTGATTGTGGGTCGCTCTCTGCAGGGTGCGGGGGCGGTTTCAGCCGTGGTCACAGCTTTGTTGGCCGACCAAACACGCGATGTGGTGCGCACCAAGGCCATGGCCTTGATTGGTGCCAGCATTGGCTTGATGTTTGCCTTGTCTTTGATCTTGGCCCCCGCTTTGAATGCGGTGGCAGGCTTGTCAGGCTTGTTTACCCTGACCGGTGTGTTGGCTTTGGGGGGCGTGGCCGTGGTCATTTGGTGGGTGCCGTCTGAGCCCGCGCATCAAATCGCCGCACCCAAAGGCAGTTTGAGAGAAGTGCTCACTCACGTACCTTCCCTTCGCAACAATCTGGGCGTGTTTGTGCTGCACGCCGTGATGTTGGCCATGTGGGTGGCCGTGCCGCAAATGTTGGTGGATGCGGGCCTGACCAAAGAGCACCACTGGTGGGTTTATCTGCCCGCTGTATCGCTTGGATTTCTGGTCATGGGCAAAACCCTTTTTCCATTAGAGCGCAAAGGCTACTTGCGCGCGGTGTTTTTAGCTTCGGCCATGGTCATTGCCTTGGTCATGTTCAGCCTGGCGCTGGTGGCCGGCGGCAAACCCGATGTGTGGTGTCTGGCCGCCATTTTGTTTGTCTTTTTCTGCGGCTCCAACATATTGGAGGCCTGCCAGCCCAGCATTGCATCCCGTGCAGCGCCACCTCATGCCCGAGGTACAGCCATGGGCTTTTACAACACCTTGCAGTCTTTGGGCTTTTTTGCGGGAGGGGCTGCTGGCGGCGCCCTCATGAAAGCGGGGGGCGCGCAGGTTTTATTTGGTGTCTGCGGTCTGGCCACCTTGGTCTGGCTTTTGATTGCATGGTTCATGGACCCCATTGAAGCGCCAGCCCGCTAACAAGCATAATTGCACCTGTACACCTCAAGAGATTTCAAGGAAATAAGATGGCTTCAGTCAATAAAGTAATTCTGATCGGCAACTGTGGCCGTGACCCCGAAATTCGTTACCTGCCTTCTGGCCAGGCTGTGGCCAACATCAGCATTGCCACCACCAGCCGCCGCAAAGACCGCACGTCTGGCGAAACGGTCGAAGACACCCAATGGCACCGTGTCACGTTTTATGACCGCCTGGCCGAGATTGCTGGCGAATACGTCAAAAAAGGCCGCCCCATTTACGTGGAAGGCCGCCTGAAGTACGGCAAATACACCGACCAAGCCGGCGTTGAGAAAAACACCGTCGACATCATCGCCACCGAAATGCAATTGCTCGGCGGCCGTGAAGGCATGGGCGGCCCCAATGGTGGCGACGAAGACGGCGGTGCACCCGCCCGCCGTCCCGCACCGGCAGCCCGTCCTGCGGCCAGCGCAGCACCTGCCAGCCGTCCAGCCCCCGCCGCCAGACCCGCCAGTGGCTTTGACGACATGGACGACGACATCCCGTTTTAAGCCGCATTCGCAGCCCCACAACACCACAAGCCTGTTCCTTGCAACAGGCTTTTTTGTCAGCACTTGTATACCCCATGGGGTATATGTTAAGATGCCCCTTTCGTTGGAGATGACATGAAAAAAAGATTTGAAATCCCTTCTGCCCTGACAAGTGCATGGCTGGCCATTGGCTTGATCCTGGGTCCAGTGCAGACGCATGCGCAAAGTGCGCAGACTGCGCAGACTGGACCTGCTGTCAAAGTCATCGCCGCGGGTCAAAAATCAGTTGCCAATGTCAACGACATCGACGGCGTGGTGGAAGCCGTGATGCAAAGTACCTTGTCCTCTCAAATTGCAGGGCGTGTGCTCAGTTTGAATGTGAAGGCGGGAGACCGTGTCAAAGCGGGCCAAGTCTTGGCCACCCTCGACGATCGCGAAACACAAACCGGCGTGCTCAGAAGTCAAGCGCAATTGCAGCAAAGCGATGCTGAACTGAGGCAGCTGCAAATGGCCTTGAAGCGCACCCAAGATCTGAAAACTCAGGGATTTGTGAGCGCTGCCGCACTGGATTTGGCCGAAGCGCAATACAAAGCGGCACAAGCAGGGCGAGACAGCGCAGGGGCCGCCACACAACAAGCCAAAGTCACACAATCATTTTCAAAAATCACAGCGCCCTATGACGCATGGGTGTTGGAGACATCGGTCCAAGCGGGCGACTTGGCCATGCCAGGCAAGCCCTTGATGACGGTGTATGCGCCGCAGCCCCTGCGTGTGGTCATGCAATGGCCCGCTTCAGAGAAAAACACCTTGCCCAAGTTGCAAGACATTCAAATTCAACTGGGAGCTGAGACCATCAAGCCAGTGTCGATGCAGATCATGCCCAATGCCGACGGCATCAGTCAAACCATCGGGATCAAATTGGATTTGCCGCGCGCAGGTGCGGCCCTGAATGCAGCGCCTGGCCAACAAGTTCGCGTGCGGACGGCGGGCACATCACAAGCCAAGGGCTTGGTCCCTGGCACTGCCATTTTGCACAGAGGCGAAATGACAGCGGTGTACGTGGCGCAAGAAAACGGCTTTGTTATGAAATTGGTGCGCTTGGGCGCCGACCATGGCAGCGCAGGGGTGGAGATTTGGGCCGGCCTGAAAGAGGGCGAGCGTGTTGCCGTAGATGCCGTGCAAGCGGGCATGAAAGGCGCACATGTCGCACGATAAACAAGCGCATCAGCAGCCAGACGCCAGCAAGTTTGGCTTTGCCGGTCAACTGGCCGCCAAGTTTCAAAACAACGCACTCACGCCCTTGTTGGCCATCGTGGCCTTGCTGATGGGCTTGTTTGCCGTGATGGTCACACCGCGTGAAGAAGAGCCGCAAATCAATGTGACCATGGCCAATGTGCTGATTCCGTTTCCCGGCGCCAGCAGTGAAGACGTGCAAAGCAAAGTGGCCCGACCTGCAGAGCAAGTGCTCGGACAAATTGCCGGCATTGATCACACGTATTCTGTGTCGCGACCGGGCATGGCGGTGCTCACGGTGCAGTTCAAAGTAGGCGTGCCGCGCACAGAAGCCTTGGTGCGTTTGTATGACGTACTCAATGCCAATCAAAACTGGTTGCCGCATGATTTGGGAACCTTGGCGCCCATCGTCAAACCCAAAGGCATTGACGATGTCCCGGTGTTGGCCGTTACTTTGTGGGGCAAAGATGCGCCCTCAGCTTTAGAGCTAGAGCGAGTGGCTCGCAGTTTGGAAATGGATTTGAAACAGGTCAAGGGCACACGCGAAGTGCAAACCATCGGCGGTCCAGGCCGCGCGGTGCAAGTGAACTTGAACCCGACCCGCATGCGTGAGCGAGGCTTGGACATGCGCAGTGTGCAAAGCGCCTTGGCGGGTGCCAACGTGGGCGCGCCATCGGGCTATGTGATGAACCCCGATCAATCCGCTGGCCAACGCATCCACATTGAAGCAGGTTTCTTTTTTGAATCGGCCCAAGACGTTGCCGATGTGGTGGTGGGTGTGCACGCAGGCAAACCCATCTATTTGAAAGAAGTGGCACAGATTGAAGAAGGTGCGCAACAAGCCCAGCAATTTGTGAGCTACATGCCGGGCGCTGCCCAAGCCGATTTGAAGGGCCAGATGTACCCCGCTGTCACGATGACTGTGACCAAGAAGCCAGGTGAAAATGCGGTCGATGTGGCGCGTGCTGCACGTGCGCGTGTTGAGCAAATGCGCAACAGCGTTTTGCCACAAGGCATTGAAGCCACCATCACCCGCGACTATGGCGAAACCGCTGCAGAAAAAGCCAACAAGCTGATTCAGAAGTTGGCCTTTGCCACCGCCTCGGTGATTTTGTTGGTGGGATTGGCTTTGGGCAAACGCGAGGCCATCATTGTGGGCGGTGCCGTCATTCTGACCTTGACCGCCACGTTGTTTGCCAGCTGGGCTTGGGGCTTTACCCTGAATCGGGTTAGTTTGTTTGCCTTGATTTTCTCCATCGGCATTTTGGTCGACGATGCCATTGTGGTGGTGGAAAACATTCACCGCCATCAGCAGTTGTACCCCAACAAGTCATTGAAAGACATCATTCCAGCGGCGGTCGATGAAGTGGGTGGCCCCACCATCTTGGCCACGCTCACGGTGATTGCCGCCTTGCTGCCCATGGCTTTTGTGTCGGGCCTCATGGGCCCCTACATGAGCCCCATTCCCATCAACGCCAGTTTAGGCATGGCGCTGTCTTTGTTGATTGCCTTCACAGTCACGCCATGGTTGGCCTTGAAGTGGATGAAGTCGCGCCATGGCCGGCACGACCATGACACCACACACGCAACTTTGCATGCCCCTGCCACAGGTTTTGCTGCGCGCTTGCCAGAATTGTTTGGTCGCATCTTGCGCCCCTTCTTGAACAGCAGCCGTCAACGCTGGAAGCTCTTGGGCGGCATTGTGCTGGCCATGTTCTTGTCGGTGGGTTTGGCCGGCATGCAGTGGGTCATCATGAAGATGCTGCCCTTTGACAACAAGAGCGAGTTCCAAGTGGTGGTCGACATGCCTGCTGGCACGCCTTTGGAAAACACCGCTGCGGCATTGCAAGACATGGGCACTTATTTGGCCCAACAAAAAGAAGTGTTGGACGTGCAAACCTATGCGGGCACCGCCAGCCCCATCACCTTCAACGGTTTGGTACGCCAATACTATTTGCGCGCTGATGCCGAGCAAGGTGACTTGCAAGTCAATTTGGTCGACAAACACCAACGCTCAGAAAAGAGCCACGCCATTGCACAGCGCTTGCGGCCTGGTTTGGAAAAAATTGCGGCCGTGCACAACGCCAACATCAAAGTGGTGGAAGTGCCGCCCGGCCCGCCCGTGCTCAGTCCGCTCGTGGCTGAAATCTATGGCCCCGATGAGGCAGGGCGCCAAGCCTTGGCCGCCAATGTGGCCAAAGCCTTTGCGCAAACACCGGGCATCGTGGGTGTTGACACCTCTCTCAAGGCCGATGCCCCCAGGCAATGGCTGCAAGTGCGCCGACAGCGTGCCGAAACGTTGGGCATCTCGGTCAGTGCCATTGCGCAAACGGTACAAGGCGCACTGCAAGGCGTGGACGCCACATACCTGCACGATGGCAACAGCAAAATGCCTGTGCCTGTGCGTTTGCAATTGCCCATTTCTGCGCAAGTGGGTTTGAAAGATGTGTTGGCCTTGCCCCTGCGTGCCGCCAATGGTCAGCTGGTGCCATTGTCGGAATTGGTCGAAGTGAAAACGGGCGTGATTCAAAAACCGCTGTTCACCAAAGACTTGCTGCCCGTGAGCTATGTCATGGGTGACATGGCGGGCTCGCAAGACTCACCCTTGTATGGTTTGTTTGGCATTCGTTCAAACCTGAAGAATGCTGCATTGGCAGGCCAAGGTGAATTGGGCGAGTATTGGACGCAACAGCCCAGCGACACCTACCGTGAGTACGCCATCAAATGGGATGGTGAATCGCAAATCACCTATGAAACATTCCGTGACATGGGTGCAGCCTATGGCGTCGGTTTGATGCTGATTTATCTCTTGGTGGTGGCGCAGTTCAAGAGCTACCTCACCCCCTTGGTGATCATGGCGCCCATTCCGCTCACCATGATTGGCGTGATGCCTGGCCACGCTTTACTCAACGCTCAGTTCACCGCCACCAGCATGATTGGCATGATTGCCTTGGCCGGCATCATCGTGCGCAACTCCATCTTGTTGGTGGATTTCATTGAGCTGCAAGTGGCGCAGGGCATGGCCTTCAAAGAGGCCGTCATTCAATCGGCCGCTGTGCGTGCGCAGCCCATTGTGCTCACCGGCTTGGCCGCCATGATTGGTGCGTTTTTTATTCTGGACGACCC
>CANBWP010000033.1 GCA_947373185.1 Comamonadaceae bacterium
GACCGAACCATGGCCATGCTGAACTTTGAAAAAAAATATCGCGTCCGAGGGGGTACCTTGGTGGGCGGGGATTTATTTGACTTTTGGGTCGGTCCTTTTTATGTGGGATTTTTTGGAATCACCACCATCTTTTTTGCGTTCTTAGGAACCGCCATGATTTTGTGGGGTGCCTCGCAAGGCCCTACGTGGAATCTGTGGCAAATCAGCATTGCACCGCCGGACATCTCTTACGGTCTTGGCTTCGCACCATTGCTCGAGGGCGGCTTGTGGCAGCTCATCACGGTTTGTGCCTTGGGTGCGTTTGTGTCGTGGATGCTGCGAGAAGTTGAAATTTGCAGAAAGCTCGGCATGGGCTATCACGTGCCGTTTGCCTTTGGCGTTGCGATCTTTGCATATTTCACCCTGGTCGTGATTCGCCCTGTGTTGATGGGCGCTTGGGGACACGGCTTTCCCTACGGTATCTACAGCCATTTGGACTGGGTTTCCAATGTAGGTTATCAGTACCTGCACTTCCACTACAACCCCGCACACATGATTGCGGTGAGTTTCTTTTTTGCCAGCGTGTTTGCTTTGTCATTGCACGGTGGCCTGATTTTGTCTTCTACCAACCCTGCGCCAGGTGAGACCGTTCGCACGCCAGAGCATGAGGACACTTTCTTCCGCGACATCATCGGCTACTCCATTGGCACCTTGGGCATTCACCGATTGGGTCTGTTCTTGGCACTGGCCGCCGTTCTTTTCAGTGCCTTGTGCATTGTGCTGAGCGGGCCCTTTTGGAGCAAAGGCTGGCCTGAATGGTGGAGCTGGTGGTTGAACCTTCCTATCTGGTCGCAGTGGCCGGTGACTAAATAAACAGGAGCGAAAAGATGCCGCAATATCAAAACCTGTTCACCACCGTTCAAGCCGTGGGTCCCATTCACCATGGCGTTGAGTTAGGTCATGGCAATAGCCCGCGATTGGGTGAGCCTGTCCTGAATTACTGGATTGGCAAAATTGGCAATGCCCAACTTGGCCCCATTTACTTGGGCGGACTGGGACTTGCTTCATTGGTGTGTGGCTTGATTGCCTTTGTCACCATTGGCTTCAACATGTTGGCCTCGGTCAACTACGATCCCGTTCAATTTATCCGTCAGTTATTTTGGTTAGCCCTTGAGCCACCACCCCCAAGCTATGGCTTGCAAATGCCGCCCCTCAATCAAGGCGGCTGGTGGTTAATTACGGGCGTATTCCTCACAGCTTCTTTATTCCTATGGTGGGCTCGCACGTACCGTCGTGCACGCGAGTTGGGCATGGGCACGCACGTGGCCTGGGCCTTTGCGGCAGCCATCTGGTTGTACTTGGTGTTGGGCTTGTTCCGCCCAATCTTGATGGGCTCTTGGGGTGAGGCGGTGCCTTACGGTATCTTCCCGCACCTGGATTGGACGGCCGCATTCTCATTGCGCTACGGCAATCTTTTCTACAACCCGTTCCACGCCTTGTCGATTGTCTTTTTGTATGGCTCAGCTTTGCTGTTTGCCATGCACGGTGCCACCATTTTGGCGGTCACTCGGTTTGGTGGCGAACGCGAGATTGAACAAATCACTGATCGCGGTACAGCCTCTGAGCGTGCGGCCTTGTTCTGGCGTTGGACCATGGGCTTCAACGCCACGATGGAATCGATTCACCGCTGGGCTTGGTGGTTTGCGGTGCTGTGTCCCATCACAGGTGGTATTGGCATTTTGCTGACAGGTACTGTGGTGGACAACTGGTACCTCTGGGCCATCAAGCATGGCGTCGCACCCCCATACCCAGAAGTGTTCCCCATGGTGATGGATCCTTCTTTGGCCACAGGAGTTAAGCCATGAACCCTTCAATGACAACGGGAATGCATGCATTTCGCAAAGGCTTTCAGGGGCTGCTGTTGCTCGTGGTGGCGCTGCTTTTATCGGCTTGTGAGAAGCCTTTCCATGAATCTGTGCAACGTGGTTATCGCGGCACGGGCATGGTTCAAATTTACAACCCAAATACGATCGAAGAAAGCGCTGAAAAAAATGCGCCACCGTTTGCTTTGCCTGCTGCAGATGCATCGGGTCCTAAAGCTTCGAGTGTTTATAAAAACGTCAAGGTCTTGGGTGATTTGAGTGTGGGTCAATTCACACGCTTGATGGTCTCCATGTCTTCGTGGGTGGCACCACCGGAGCAGGGCTGCTTGTATTGCCACAATCCCGCTAACTTCGCGGAAGACACCAAGTACACCAAAGTGGTTGCAAGGCGCATGGTGGAGATGACGCGCCACATCAACAAAGATTGGCAGCCCCACGTGAGCGCAACAGGCGTCACCTGCTATACCTGTCACCGCGGTCAGCCTGTACCCAAAGAAATTTGGTTCAAGGCCAATCAACAACCTTATGGGTCTAACTTCATGGGTGACAAGGCAGGGCAGAACGAGCCTTCCAAGGTGGTCAACCTGAGCTCGCTGCCCAATGACCCTTTCACCCCCTTCTTGTTGGGTGAACAAAATATCCGTGTCGGAGGAACCACTGCCTTGCCTACTGGCAATGCGCAGTCCATCAAACAAGCTGAATGGACCTATGGCTTGATGACGCACATGTCCAATTCATTGGGCGTGAACTGCACGTACTGTCACAACACCCAGTCATTTGTGAGTTGGAAAGGCAATCCGCCCCAACGTGCAACGGCTTGGTATGGCATTCGCATGGCCCGTGACTTGAACAAAGACTACATGGCGTCTTTGACAGACACTTTCCCCGCGCACCGCAAGGGCGAACTGGGCGATGTGGCCAAAGTCAATTGCGCTACGTGCCACCAAGGCGCTTACAAGCCATTGAATGGCGCCAAGATGGCCAAAGACTTCCCTGAGTTGGGCGGTCAATCCGAGGTGACTCCCACCACGGTTGCAACCAAGTAATCACCTTCATGACCACGCTTGATCTTGTCAATACGGACGTCTCAGGCGTGGTGGTCGTTGTGTTGGTGGACTATTTGCGCCAGTACCGCAGCTGGGGGTGGATGCGGCTGGTGGCAGGGCCTGCCGGGTTGAAGCAGGTGCCTGGTTTGTTGTTTGCCAAAGTGATGGGCAGTGGACATGCCGGTGGCTTCAGCATTCGGCCCAGTCCCTCACACCAAGGTCTGGTTTGTCGCTTCAAGAACACCGATTCAGCGCTTAAATTTTTGCATGGCCCGCATGTCAGTGCCATGCGCGAAAAAGCCCGTGAAAGTTGGTCTGGCCTGTTGGCTGTGACCTCTGCACGTGGCACTTGGGATCAAGCCAAATGGCCACTGACCGATGAGGACAGTCGCAAGTACGGCGATGTGCTGTCTGGCCACAAGGTGCAACCCTTGGCAGTCTTAACGCGGGCCAGCATTGTGCCTTCTAAGACCATGGCATTTTGGCGTTATGCCCCAGCGGCTCAAGCGGATTTACAGCATTCAAATGGCTGCTTGTTGTCCATGGGTTTGGGCGAAATTCCGCTGGTGAGGCAGTGCACTTTCAGTTTGTGGCAAGACCAGCAAGCCATGCGTGATTACGCCTTTCAAGGTGCGCATCAAACGGCCATTGCGGCAGCCTATAAAAACGATTTCTTCTCGGAATCCCTGTTTGTCCACATGCAGGTCCTGGGCATGAGTGGCCAGTGGATGGGACAAGACTTTGGCGATGACTTGGGCCTGAATGTTGCGCAAGCAAAGCTGGCCGCCAACTCGAGTGTGCAAGAGGTGGCCCATGTCTAATCAACGCGTGGTCATTGTGGGTGCTGGCATGGGTGGCTTAAGCAGTGCTTTGCGCTTATCGCACCATGGCTATGACGTGACAGTGCTTGAAGCTGCAGCGGTGCCGGGTGGCAAGGTCCATGCGCGCGACATACAGAGCGCCAAAATTGACAGTGGTCCCACGGTCTTCACCATGCGCTGGGTTTTTGACGAATTGTTTCAAGAGGTGGGCACCAGCCTGTCGCAAGAACTCTCGCTCACACCCTTGTCGGTGTTGGCAAGGCATTTTTGGCCAGATGGCAGCCAGCTTGATTTGTCTGCCAACGCGCAAGAGAGTGAAGCCAACATCGAAAAATGGTCGAGCCCATCGGAAGCTTTGCTGTTTCGAAAATTCTGTCAAACGGCGCAAGCAACTTACCGCAACTTGGAAGGTCCTGTGATCCGTTCCGCGCGGCCCAACATGTTGTCGCTGATGACCCGGTTGGGTCCCCAGGGCTTGGGACAGCTGGCGCAATTGGGACCCATGCGAACCTTGTGGCAACAGATGTGCCTGCAATTCAAAGATGAGCGCTTGCGCCAATTGTTTGCGCGTTATGCCACTTACTGCGGCTCCTCTCCTTGGGAGGCACCTGCCACCTTGTTGTTGATTGCCCAAGTTGAGATGGCGGGTGTCTGGTCTGCCAAAGGTGGCATGACCTCACTGTCAGCCGCCTTGGTGCGATTGTCACAGGCTCGGGGTGCGCACTTTAGATACAACGCTTCATGCAGCCAAATTTTGCAAAGGCACGGACGCGTCTCAGGCGTGCGCTTAAGCAGCGGCGAAGAAATTCCAGCCGATGCGGTGGTCTTCAATGGCGATGCATCTGCTTTGCGTGAGGGCTTGCTGTCCAACGAAGTGCGAAGTGCCGTGCCTTCTAAAGCGCCACCGCGTTCACTGTCGGCTTTGACTTGGTCGGTTCATGCCAAAGCGCAAGGTGTTGCGCTGGATCGCCACAACGTCTTTTTCCATGACGATTACGCAAGCGAGTTTGAAGACATCTTCAAGCACCAACGCTTGCCCCATCAGCCCACGGTTTATGTTTGTGCGCAAGACCAGCCCGGTCATGTGTCGCAAGACGCGCCGCAGCGTTTGCTGTGTTTGGTCAATGCACCTGCGGTGGGCGATGTGAACGGGTTGAACGAGGAGGCCTTAGAACAATGTCAAACAGAGAGCTTCCAGCATTTAGAGCGTTTGGGCTTGAAACTGGAGATCACGCCTTTCAATTGTGTGCGAACCAGCCCAGCGGAATTTCACCAGCGCTTTCCAGCATCGGGTGGCGCGCTGTATGGCCAGGCCACGCATGGATGGACCAGCCTGTTCTCTCGTCCTGGATCGAAAACGTCCCTCCCAGGCCTGTTTCTGGCCGGGGGCAGTGTGCACCCGGGACCCGGCGTGCCCATGGCCGCGATGTCCGGTCGATTGGCGGCCGAGGCCCTGATGGCCAGCCACGGTTTGACCAATCGGTTCCCGCAAACGGCTACCTCTGGTGGTACATCGACGCTATGAGTGACGACGGACAACACGGCATGACACTCATTGCATTTGTGGGCAGTGTGTTCTCGCCTTATTACGCATGGGCCAGGCGCTCAGGGCAAGCCGATCCCGAAAACCATTGCGCCTTGAATGTGGCCATTTACAGCAAAGGTGCAAGCCGCTGGGCCATGACGGAGCGCGGCAAAGAAAGCTGCTCGCGTGACGCCAAAGAATTTGTCATTGGCCCCAGTTCTGTGACGTGGGATGGTGATTCATTGCGCATTCAGATCGATGAAGTCTCAACGCCTTGGCTGCAAAGCATTCAGGGCGAAATTCGCGTTTGGCCAGAACAACTGTTTAACTTCTCAGTGCCCATCGATCAACATGGCGCGCATCGCTGGGGACCCCTTGCGCCATCTGCACGTGTGGCGGTGAATTTGACTTCACCCAACTTGCAATGGAAGGGCCAGGCCTATCTTGATTCCAACGAAGGCGACGAGCCCATCACAGAGGCTTTTCACACTTGGAATTGGTCGCGCGCCAAGATGAAAGACAACAGCAGTTTGGTGTTCTATGACATGGCTTGGCCTGGGCAAGAAGACAAACTGCTCTCGCTGCGGTTTACACCGCAAGGCCAAGTAGAAGCCATGCCTTCTGCGCCTGTGCAAGCCCTGCGCAAAACAGGTTGGCAAATTGCAAGGCGCATGCGAAGCGACACGCCAGTTTCGGTTCATGAGCAACTCGAAGACACCCCTTTTTACCAACGTGCATTGCTGAATTTCTCGTACGCCGGCGAAAAGCTGCTGGCCTTTCACGAGACCTTGTCAGTGCCCCGATTGTTGTCGCCTGTGGTGCAGGCCATGCTGCCATTTCGAATGCCAAGGAGAGCTTGAATGTTGAACAAGTTTTCCCGTCATTCAATCACGCTGTTGTTGCTGCGTGATGTTCCGAATTCTGGGTCATCCGACCCTGAATACCCTCGTGCGGGTTGTGCACGTCTTCCTCCTAGGAGAATGCTATGTCATCTGACAAAGTAGGGCCCAGCGGTTTGACCGAGGCCGAATCAGAAGAGATTCACCGTAATCTCATTCAAGGCACACAGATTTTCGGCATGATTGCCGCATTTGCCCATCTGTTGGCCTATATCTATTCACCTTGGCTTAAGTAAGGAGACACCATGATTTACGCAAAAATGTGGACCGTGGTCAAACCTTCAGTTGGCATTCCAGTGTTCATTGCTGCTGTGGCGATTGCCTCTTTCAGCGTGCACTTGGCGCTGACACTGAACACCACTTGGGTGAAAGGCTTTTTGAATGGCGGCGCTGGTAAGGTTGTTGCAATTGCAGCACCTGCCGCAGAACCGGCAGTAAAAAAGTAACGACGGGGTGAATCCCGACGAAAGACCAAGCGCTTTACCGCGCTTGGTACTTTCTTTTAATTTTTAACATGAACCGTACCAAATCCAATTGGGTTGTTTCGTGGGCCAGTCAATTGGGTCCGCGTTTCTTGCCCTTTGCAGACGCTGCCAGTGAAGATTTACCACTGTCCCGATTGCTGCGTTTGTCTTTGTTTCAAATTTCTGTCGGCATGGCCATGGTCATGCTGGTGGGTACCCTCAATCGCGTCATGATTGTCGAGATGGGCGTTCCCACAAGTTTGGTGTCTTTCATGGTGGCGTTGCCCTTGTTGATTGCACCGTTTCGCGCCCTGATTGGTTTCCAGTCCGATCACCATCGGTCTCATTTAGGATGGCGCCGCGTGCCCTTCATTTGGATGGGTACCCTCATGCAATTTGGGGGGTTCTCCATCATGCCCTTTGCCTTGTTGGTCTTGTCGGGTGCAGGGCAGTCCACCCAAGCGCCGCAATGGGTGGGGCAATTTGGTGCAGCCGTCGCCTTCATTCTGGTCGGTGTGGGAATTCACACCACCCAAACGGCAGGCCTTGCACTGGCCACCGATTTGGCGCCCCAAGAGAAGCAGGCCAAAGTGGTAGGGCTGCTGTATGTCATGCAACTTTTTGGCATGATGGGCAGTGCGTTGGTGTTGGGCGATTTATTGGCCGACTACAGCCCGGGTACTTTGATCCGGGTGGTTCAGGCGGTGGCGCTTGTTTCACTGGTCTTGAATGTGGTGGCGGTCTGGAAGCAAGAAGCGCGCAGTCGTCAACGTCAGCCAGGCTCGCCCGCAGAAGAATCTTTTCAGCATTCTTGGAAAATATTTTGTCAAGGACCCCACACGGTTCGAAGACTCATGGCTGTGGGCTTGGGCTCGATGGCTTTCACCATGGAAGATGTGCTGCTGGAGCCTTACGGCGGTGAAATTCTGAAACTCAGTGTGTCGTCCACCACGCTCCTCACCTTCACCCTGGCTTTGGGCGGACTGATTGGCTTCGCTTGGGCGTCTAGGGTCATTACCCGCGGTGCAGACCCTTATCAAATGGCCAGCTGGGGCGCTTGGACGGGTTTGCCTGCTTTTGTCGGCATTATTTTGGCGGCGCCTTTGATGTCGGTCCCGCTGTTTGTCTTGGGTGTTTTCTTGATTGGCTTGGGAGGCGGCTTGTTTGCGCACGGCACCCTGACGGCCAGCATGAACTTGGCACCACCCGATCAAACAGGTTTGGCGATGGGCGCTTGGGGTGCCGTTCAGGCAACCGCTTCGGGCATTGGCATGGTCTTGGGAGGCTTGGTGCGCGATGGCATGGCACAATGGACCGATTCTGTAACCGGTTACTCAACTGTTTACGGCATCGAAGTTGTGATGCTGCTACTCACCTTGGTGGCCATGAAGCCCTTACTTAGAGATTCTTAATTAGAAATTCTCAGCGATTTCAATTCATCAGCAACTGGCAAAGGAAGATACGATGCAAATAACTCACATTCTCATCATCATGTACGTGGTGTTCTGTCTGTTCATGTTGGCCAATTGGTTCAACCGCCCACGCAAGTAAACCCGCCCACGCAAAGCTGGCCAAACGCGGCCAGTCCGCAAGTTGATGTGCAAAGCATCAACTTGCGTTGGGTCCTTTCATTCAAATCAGTGCGACGCTGATTTGTTGGCGTGCATGGCCATGAATTTCTCAATGGCCTTCATCGTGATGTGGTGCATGCCCAAGCAGGCCACCAACGCCACTGCAAATACATAAAAATACCCTGTATCGCTGTGCTGAATCAAGCCTGCCAAAGACAGGGTTGCCCAAAACGTCCAAAAGAAAGCACTGACAACGTTCAGTCCGCTTTGAATTTTCATCATCTTCTCCTTGTGAGGTGGGTTGCAGTATCAAGAGTGAAGCCGTTGCCGCCCTTGAAGGCGTTCGTTTTCACGTCGTTCGAGTAAATCAAATACCCATGCCACGCGTTGCGGCATGGCACGGTTGGGAAAGTAAGCGCCGGCCCATTGCGCGCTGGCTTGTGTGTTTTGCTTGTGCAGCGCCAAAAATTGAATGGCCTGCAAAGGTTTGGGTTGGTTTTCTGCCGTTCGAATCCAAGCGGCTTGGGTCCAAGCAGAGGCCAGCAACACCAATTTGCGCGTGGTACTGACCACGGTGCGAGTGCTGACAGAATCCAGCCCTTCGCGTTTGAGTTGAACGCCAATCTCTCTGTAAATCATGCTGGCTGCCAAAATGGCAGAACGGCAATCGGGGGGCAATGCGGCAATGCCGGGTTGGGCTTGCTTGTACAGGCGATCTGCTTCTTCCAGCAGGCGGGCCACTGCGATTTGGATGCCGGGGGTCAAGATGGGGTTTTGCAACCATTCTTCAGGCCGCACACCCGCTTCAAGCAGCCAACGTCTGGGCAAATAAATTCGGCCCATGGCGGCATCCGCGCCCACATCTCGCGCAATGTTGGTCAGCTGCATGGCCACACCCAGTTCACACGCGCGCTCAAGGGTGTCTGTGTTTTGCGGACCCATGATCCAGCACATCATGGCGCCCACACTGCCTGCTACCCGGGCCGCATAGTCGTGCACTTCTTCAATGCTGTCATAACGCCGGCATTTGGCATCCCACGCAAAGCCTTCAATCAAGGCATCTAAAAAATGTCGGGGCAGCTCATATTGTTGAACCACCATGCTCAAGGCATGATCTTCCACATGGTCTTTGGGCGTGCCTGAATAAATGGCGTCGAGGCGTTCACGCAGAACGTCAAGCGGTGCTTGGCCGGGCAAGGCTTCATCCACCAGATCATCGGCCACTCGGCAAAAGGCGTACAAGGCAATAGAGGCTGTGCGGATGCGAGGGGGCAATAAACGGCTGGCTGCAAAAAAAGTTTTCGAGCCGCCCTTCATCATGGCGACGCAGGCCTCGAGGTTCGCCGTGTTGGGGATGGGATTAAACTGAAACATGCGGAACCACCGTTTCAAGTGCCTTGGCCGACATCAACACCCCAGGCACGCCGGCCCCTGGATGCGTGCCAGCCCCCACCATGTACAAACCGGGAATGTCTTCGCTTCGGTTGTGAGGACGGAACCAAGCGCTTTGTAAGAGCAAAGGCTCTAGCCCAAAGCCGGCGCCTTTGTAGGACCACAAGTTATCGTGAAAGTCTTGCGGTGTGGTGACTTTGGAGGTGACGATGGATTCCCGCAATCCAGGTAGAACGGAGGCTTCTAGGGCTTGCGCAATGGCGGCGCGGTATGTTTCAGCGTATTGGACCCAATCCGTGCCACTGTCTAAGTGCGGGACTGGCGACAGCGCATAAAAAGTGTCACAACCTTCAGGTGCCAAGGACAGATCGGTGGCGGTAGGGCGGTGCAAGTAAAGGCTGAAATCTTGAGCCAGATGGTGACGCTTGAAAATGTCTGTGAGCAAGCCTTTGTAGCGCGGCCCTAGCACCATCATGTGGTGCGGCACATCGTGGTATTGCTTGGAGGTGCCAAAGTACCAAACAAACAAGCCCATGGAATAGCGGCCATTTTCAATTTTGCGATTGGTCCAATGCCGGCGGTGTTGCGGTGCCACCAAGTTCTTGTAAGTCCATGCGGTGTCTGCATTGCTCACCACAATGTCGGCGGCGATGAACTCACCCGATGCCAACTCAACGCCACAGGCTTTGCCGTTGTCGATGCGAATTTGTGTGACGGGTGCATTGAGGCGCAATTGAATGCCGCGCGACTCGAGCAATCCCACCATGGCTTTGACAATGGCGCCCGTGCCGCCCATGGCGGAGTGCACGCCCCAGGTTCTTTCAAGGGAATTGATCAAGGCATAAGCCGCTGTGACCGAGAAGGGGTTGCCACCAATCAGCAAGGGGTGAAAGCTCATCACTGTGCGCAGCTTGTCATTGCTAAAGTGTTTGGCCACCAAGGTGTAAATGCTGCGCCAAGCCCCCATTTTGAGGAAGGAGGGGATGGCTTTGATCAGGTCACCCAAGGTGTCAAAGGCAATCGAGCCCAAACCTTCAAACCCAAGTGTTTTGCAGCGCTCTGCATCTTTCACAAAATCCAAATAGCCTTGAACATCTTCGGGGCAGAAACGTGCCACTTCGTCCAACATTTTGGCTTCATCGGCGCTGTAATCAAACCAGGTGCCATCGTCAAAGCGAATTCTGTAAAACGGGGCCATGGGCACCAGGGTCACGTCGTCTGCAAACTTTTTGCCGCACAGCGTCCAGAGCTCTTCCAACAAAAACGGTGCGGTGATGATGGTGGGGCCGGCATCAAAGGTAAAGCCATCTTGACGGTGCACATAAGCGCGGCCGCCTGGCGCATCTAGCTTTTCCAAGACTTTGACTTGATAGCCTTTGACACTCAAGCGGATGGCTGCCGCCAAGCCGCCAAAGCCACTGCCAATGATGACCGCCATGGGCCTGGCATCCGAGCTGCCGCCGTTGCCCCCGGGCTGCCTTGCGTTCAGACCGGGATGCGAAAAACCATTGGCGTTGAATGCGTTCATGAAAGCCTTAAGGTGGGGTGGAAAGTGCTGATTCCACCGAGGACTGGCCCATGGCCCAGCCCCAAAGTCGCTCAAGTGGCAATGGGAAAATCATGATGAGGTGTTCCACAATGGCCAAGCCCAAGAGGGTCGCCAACATGACCCAACCTGTGGTGATGGCCATGGCGCCATGCTGGGCCTCCCATACCAACCAGCACCACGTGCCAATGGCGGCACTGATGGACACCACAAACCAAGGTGTGATGAGGCGTGATCGAAAGTAGCTGGCCAAATAAACCAGATGCGCAGGCAGGTACTGTGCGCCGTTTTGCGGCACCCCAAAAAAGAGGTTCAATTTGGCCGACAAACGCATGAACCACAGCAACGCGTACGTGCAGATGGCCACATGGTTGGGTTGGTCCATTTGCATCAGCCACAAAATACCGAAGTTGATGAGCAAGGCCACTTCATGATGAAGCATGACTTGCACCGATTCTTGAAACCGTTGCCAACCTTGTGCGCCTTCGGTCAAGGGGACTTTGCGCGGGCCGGTGATCCAACCTGTCAGAAAGGCTAATTCGTGCCAACCCCACATCACAATCACACTGCCAAAAGCCAAGTAAGCATTGGCAACGCTGACCTCGCGCATGCTTTCATAAACGCCCTTGAAACTCAAAATCAAGAGCATGCTCCAGCCCAACAAACTCCAGCGGAAGCTTGCAGGCGGTAAACGATCGAGCCACAAAATCACACCCGTGCCAAACCACCAGCACATGGCTGTGAAAACACAGGCCCAAACGACGTCCATTACCATGCGGGTTCCATGCGAACTTGCGGCGACAAGTCTTGCTGAACGACAGGCATCATGTACAGGCTGGCAAAGGTGCCAAAGGCTTTGAGAGCACAAACACCCTGTTGCAATGTTCCCATGATGCCGCCACGCGCTTTGGCTTTTTCCATGGCTTGCGAAATGGCAAACAAGCGCTCAAGGCCACGACGGAATTTGGGATTGTCTGTGTCCAAGGCCAGCGGGAACACTTGCTGCGTGATGGCCGTGGTGATTCGGAATACTTGGTAGTCGTATTCGCTGGAATCTAAACCCATGGCTTCGTGCAACATGGGGCGTGTGTGATCTCGCACATACATGGTGGCGTAGACGGCCAGCAAGAAAAAGCGAATCCACAGTTTGTTGCCGCCGCTTAGCAACTTGGGGTTGGCACGCATGATGAGCGCAAAGGATTCGCCATGGCGAAACTCATCGTTGCACCAGCGTTCAAACCAGCGAAAAATGGGGTGGAAACGTTTCTCGGGGTGCTTCTCTAACTGGCGGAAGATGGTGATGTAGCGTGCATAGCCAATCTTCTCGGACAGGTAAGTGGCGTAGTAAATGTACTTGGGTTTGAAGTAGGTGTATTTTTTGGTGCGCTTGAGGTTGCCCAAGTCAATGCCCAAATTGAAGTCACGCAAAGACAAGTTGATGAAGCCCGCATGGCGCGATTCGTCGCGCGCCAAATAGGTCATCAGTTGTTTGATATCGGGGTTGGTGACGTTCTTGCGAATTTCGTTGTACAACACGCAGCCTGAAAACTCTGAGGTGAGCGAGCTGACCAAAAAGTCCATGAACTCTTGGCGCATCTCGGGTGAAAGTTTGGCCATGTTGTCGCGCACTTCGTCTGCAAAAGCAGCATCACGTTGAAAGTGATCGTGGTTGTTGTCACCCTCGTACTCGGCCATCATCTTGTCCCACTCGGCGCGCACAGGCTCAATGTTGATGCGGTCCATGGCAGCGAAGTCGGTGGTGTAAAAACGGGGGCTGATCAAATCGTCATGGACGGCCTTTTGGTTGGCATCTTCAACGGTTTCAATGCTGCGAACGGCTGTGGCATTCATTGGGAGCTCCTGTCATTTCCTGGAATTTGAACAATCTGAAGGGGTACAAGGCCGGCCTTTTGCAAGCCTGCAAAAACAGCTGCGTTACTGGGGCCGAAGGCTTCTAAGTCAATGCGTTGTTGGGTGCTGGGGTCGCGCAAGGTCAAGCGGCCGTCGGCCCGGCCCAGCAACTGCATGGGCGCATCGGGGCCAATGCCTTGTCGTTTGCGCTCACGCACCAAGGCGCGCAAGGTACTGCGTAAAAAACCTTGTTCGCCCTCAAACTTGGCGATCTCAGTTTGGCTCTTGGCGTCTTTGACGATCACTGCACCCTGCGGGCCGTCGGCAAAAATGAGGTCGCGCTGCCAAACGGTGGCAGCATCGGTTTGTTTGTCCGATATACCTTGCCACCTTGCAAAGCCTACGGCCAGCAAGACCAGCAGCAGCATGCTGCCGAGCAACTTCACGGCCCAAGGTAGTGCAGCGGATGAGGGCTTCGAGCGCGTCGTGAAGGGCAAGGTCGTTTGAAGGGTCATGCCAGGGCACCTTGGGCTTGATGTGAGTGGCTGTCGTTGGCAGGCTTCACGTCCATGGCGCCAGTCAGCACTTTTTCGGCTGAATGATGTTCGCGCCACATGCTGTAAAGCAAGGCGCTGACGGCTTCACCTTGAGGCACACAGCGCAGGGTGGGCTGGGGGTGCTTCACGTGCCAAGCCTTTTGGTGGGGCCACAAATGCGCCCAACCAATGCGATCTTCTGCGTACAGCGCTAACGCAATGTCTTGGCAGCCGTCTGAATAGCCTTTGGCCGAAGCGCCCGCAATGCGGCGGTAGGGCAAGTTGAAGGTGAGCGTCAGCACAATGCCGATGCGCATCACCACACGCTTGTTGGTGAAGGTGTAGAGCGAGCTCTTGCCTGCAAACCATGCACATGTGGTGAGCAGTGCCAGTGCCAACACAGCCAAAGAGGTGCTGATCACAATGGGGACCATCAACTCAAGACCTTCAAGACCTTCGCCCCAAAGGTGCGTCAGCTGAATGCCGACCATCAGTGCAAAGTAAATGGCAATTTTGCGCACATGGAAAGCGTGTATCGCCAACTGTTGCCAATCGGGCGATCCTTGCCAAACGATGTGTTCACCTTCGGGCAGCGTGGAAGGCAAGCCAGGGGCTGCTTCCCATTCATGCTCGTGCGTCGCACTGATGTTTTTGGCTTTCACAGCAGGGGCTCCTGACGCTCAGGGCTTGCATACAAAGTGCCGGCGCCAAAGTAAGCCGTGATCTTCTCTTCCTCCAGCAGGGTGATCTGATCGGGCGATTTGGTTTGCGGCACATTGGCAAATTGGTGCGCTAACAGGGCGTGTACATGAATGCCTTGTTTTTTGATCCTGGCAAAGTTCATGGGCAGCAGCACTGTTTTCTCGGAGCCTTCCAATTTCACTTCGATGTAACGGAAAATCATTTCCATGCGGTCCACCCAAAGTTCCACCACATGTCCTGCTACATTGCGGTCCGCACCGACGACTGCCAAACCACGGGGTTCAATGTCTTGGTGTGCCACAGAAAAGTCGGGTGCCAAACGCAAAGGCACAATTTTGGGGGCGCCATGTTCCATGTCAGGTACATCAGCGCGCATCGCCCAAGCACCTGGGCCGACACCTGCCAGCAAAGGATCGCCCACGGGTTCGATGGGGGCACCATTCCATTGGGTGGTGGGTTGTGCGCTGTATTGACCATCAGGACGGTTCAGGTCGGGTGACAGCATCACATGACCGTCGTGGGTTTTGTAAGTCACAGGGGAGGGCACAGGTGGCCAGCCCTCTTGCTTGGGACCATTCTCACGGCCTGAGTCCATGGGATAGCCCTCGCGGTGATTCTCACGCAAGAGGTAATAAATCAGGCCCGCAAAAAATGCCCAAAACATGTACAGCACAATTTGTGCAACGTCGACATACTGCGTAATAGCGCCTGTTTCCATAAGACTGCTCCTTGTTAAATCAATGCCCATCAATTTGGCAATTCAGCCAAACCAAATTTCAAAATGGGTGCAGATACTTCGCGGCGGCTGCTTTTCAGCAGAGGTCCCAAGGCAATCAACACCACAAACAACAAATAAATTTCCAAGTGGTACACAAAGCTGTAGCCAGTGATGGGTGAGTTGAGTGCTTCACCCAGACGGCCCGACAAAGCCATTTCTGAAACCACATCTCGCAGGGCGCCGCCCATGGCCATCGCAGCGCCTGTGGCCGTGGCTTGCACAGCACCCCAAGTGCCCAAAATCAAACCACTCATGCGTGCGTTTTGAAACGACATGGCCGTGACCAGCATGCCCACGGAAAACAAGCCAGAGCCAAAACCAATCAAGACCACACCAGTACGGAACATGGCCACGGACTCTGTGGGGGCTGCAAAGATGACCAAGGCAAAGGCGGGCAGGCCAATCAAGATGCCAAAGCTGGCCAGTCGGCATGCGTGCCAGCCGGAGGCCAACCATTTGGCGGAAAAACCAAAAGCCACCAAAGAACCGATGGCGCCCATGGCGGTGAGCGCGCTGGTGTTGCCGACATCCAAACCTAAAATTTCGGCACCGTAGGGTTCTAAAACAATGTCTTGCATGCTGAAGGCCAAAGAGCCCAAACCCACCGTCCACAAGAAGCGGCGCATCTGGGGCATGGCCATGAGTTCTTTCCAGCTGGCGCTGAAGCCACCGGGCGCGCGCGCGCCACGTTTGGCCTGACGGGATTCTTGTTTCCACATCGAAATCAGGTTGACCACAATGACCAAGACTGCCGAGCTTTGAATGACCTGAATCATTCGCAGCGGCGTGAAGTCGGCCAAGAACAAGCCGTATAACACGCTGCTCACGATCATGCCGATCAACAACATGCAATACAGCAGCGCCACCACCCGAGGGCGTTTGTCTTCTTGCGCAACATCGTTGGCCAGTGCCATGCCGGCCGTTTGGGTGACTTGAAGGCCTGTGCCAATCAAAATGAAGGACAGACCTGCGCCCAGCTGACCCAGCCACAGTGTTTCTGGGACAGCTTCGGCCAACAAGAGCAATGCAAAAGGCATCACAGACAAGCCACCAAACAACAGCAAGCTGCCTGTCCACAAATAAGGGATGCGTCTGAGTCCCAACGCAGAGGGGTGCGTATCACTGCGGTAGCCAATGAGAGTGCGCAAGGGCGCAAACACCATGGGAATGGCCACTGCCAGTGCCACCCACCAAGCGGGCACATGCAATTCCACAATCATCACGCGGTTCAAGGTGCCCACCAACAAAGCGGTGATCATGCCAATGACCAACTGAAACATGGACAAGCGCAACAACCTGCCCAAGGGCAGATCGGGCGAGGCGGCATCTGCAAACGGCATGAAGCGCGTTGCATAAGCCGACAACCATGCTGGCATTTTCAGTGTCATGCGCGTGACCACTCCCAAGCTTGAGAGGTATAGAAACCGCTGGCCACGCGTTGCATGCGGCCGCCTTGCCATGGCGTGAGTTCTGGATGGGTGTCCAGTTTGTTCAGCAAAGCAGCATGTGCCACGGGTGACAAAGAGGGTGAGCGATCCGAGCTTGGGAAAAGTCGGCCCATGCTGTGCATCAAGGCCAACAAAGGTGTGCGGGGTGCAAAGGTGAACACCATGCTGCCACGGGTGCGTTGACCCAGCGCTGCCAAGGCATCGGCAATCTGGTCGCAGTTGTAGTGAATCAGTGAATCCATGCACACCACATGGTCAAAGTGACCCAAGTCGGGGCTAAGCATGTCGCCCGATAAAAACGCAATGCTGCCTGGCAACTTTGGGTGATCGCTGGCCACGCGTTCGCCAGCCAGTTTCACCAGCGTCGGCGATAAATCAATGGCCACCACGTCTGCGCCGCGACGTGCAGCTTCAACGGCCAAAGCGCCTGTGCCGCAACCCGCATCCAAAATGCGCTTGCCTGTTAAGTCTTCAGGCAACCACGACAGCAGGGTGTTGCGCATGGTGTCGCGACCGGCACGAACGGTGGCGCGAATGCGTCCCACAGGTTCGTTGGAGGTGAGGCGAGCCCAGGCGTCGGCAGCCGTGCGATCGAAATAATGCTCGATCTGGCTGCGGCGTTGTTCGTAAGCGCGTGTGTTCATGTTGTTTGGATTCCAGTGATTCGCTTCAATCAAAACCGAGCAAGTCAAAAATATCGCGGTCTTTCATGGGCACCGCAGGCAAAGGGTCGCTGCCCAGCCACAGGGCGGCAGCCAAGCGCATGTACTCGTCTTGCACAGCTTTCACTGCGGGTGTTGGCTCCAGTTCAAACAGGGTGCTCTTCATCAGACGGCTCTTGCGAATCTCGTCCAACATGGGGAAGTGCGCCATGGTTTTCAAACCCACCACGGCGTTGTACTTGTCAATTTGGTCTGTCGCATCGCTGCGGTTGGCAATCACGCCGCCCAAACGCACGTTGTAGTTTTTGGCCTTGGCACCAATGGCTTGAACGATGCGGTTCATGGCAAAGATGGAGTCAAAGTCGTTGGCCGTGACAATCAAGGCACGGTCGGCATGTTGCAAGGGGGCTGCAAAGCCGCCGCACACCACGTCGCCCAACACGTCAAAAATCACCACATCGGTGTCTTCCAGCAAGTGATGCTCTTTCAGCAACTTGACGGTTTGACCCACCACATAACCGCCGCAGCCTGTGCCCGCAGGTGGGCCACCGGCTTCGACGCACATCACGTTGTTGTAGCCCTTGAAGACAAAGTCGTCGAGGCGCAGTTCTTCCGCGTGAAAGTCGACGGTTTCCAAGGCATCGATCACCGTGGGCATCAATTTTTTGGTCAGCGTGAAGGTGGAGTCGTGTTTGGGATCGCAGCCAATTTGCAATACGCGTTTGCCCAATTTGCTGAAAGCCACCGACAAGTTTGACGATGTGGTGCTCTTGCCAATACCGCCTTTGCCGTAAACGGCAAAGACTTTGGCCGTGCCAATTTTGAGGTTGGGGTCCATTTGGAATTGAACGCTGCCTTCGCCATCAAGTCTGGAATTCTTTTTGATGTTCTGCACTGGGATGTTGGTCGTTTCGATCATGCGGGTTGTCCCTCTTTAATGCCCTCAAGGCGGTCTTCAAGTTCCTCGCCGGCGCGCAGCAAGGCATTCATGGTCTCAGCATCGGGTTTCCAATACTCGCGACGAGAAGCTTCGATCAAGCGATTTGCCAGCTTGGCCGATGATGTGGGGTTCAATTGCGCCATGCGCTCACGCATGGCAGGGTCGAGCACAAAGGTTTGTGCCAGTTGCTGATAGACCCAGGGCTGAACTTGACCGGTGGTGGCCGACCAACCCATGGTGTTGGTCAGGTGCACTTCAATTTGGCGCACGCCTTCGTAGCCGTGTTGCAACATGCCTTCGTGCCACATAGGGTTCAGCATGCGCGTGCGTGTTTCTAAAGCCACTTGTTCGGTCAGGCTGCGCACCACGCCATCGCCTTGCGTTTGGTCGACGATGTAAACAGGCGGTGCCGTTGCAGCGTCGCCATCGCGGTCGTGCTTGGCTTGCAACACAGCGCGGCTGATTCCGCCCAAGGTGTCAAAGTAGGTGTCGATGCTGGTGACGCCCAACTCCACAGAGTCGAGGTTTTGGTAGGTCAAGGACACATCGGCCAACACACTCTTGAGCAATTGGTTGTTGCGAACGGGTTTGCCTTCGCGGCCATAGGCAAAACCTTTGCGCGATGTGAAGGCATCGCCCAACTCGTCTTCTTGTTGCCAAGAAGAGCTGTCGACCAACATGTTGACGTTGGCACCGTAGGCGCCTTCGGTGTTGCCGAAAACACGAAGCGATGCGGCTTCAATGTCACCGCCATGCTCTGCCATGTAGGCCAAGGCATGTTTGCGGATGAAGTTCATCTCGCTGGGCTCGTCGGCACTGGCAGCCAAGAAGCTCGCTTCGGCCAAGAGTTTGATCTGCATGGGCAGCAAGTCGCGGAAGATGCCGGACAAGGTGATCACCACGTCAATGCGGGGACGGTTCAATGTCTCTAAAGGAATCAATTGCGCACCGGCCAAGCGGCCGTAGGTGTCAAAGCGGGGCAACACACCCATCAAAGCCAAAGCCTGCGACATGGGGCCGCCTTCGGTTTTGAGGTTATCGGTACCCCACAGCACCATGGCAATGGACTCTGGCAAACCAGAGCCGTCTTGGGCGTAGCGTTGCAAGAGTTTTTCGGCTTGCTTTTGGCCATCACGCACTGCAAAGGCTGTGGGCAATTTGAAGGGATCTAAGCCGTGCAAGTTGCGACCCGTTGGCAACACATCGGGGTTGCGCAGCAAATCGCCGCCAGGTGCGGGTAAGGCATAGCGACCATCTAAGGCGCGCAGCAAGCCGTTCAGTTCACTTTCTTGGTTCAACAACACATTGGAGTTAACCAATTGGTGCAAGGCATCTTGTTGGGCTGCTGTGAGGTGCTTGGCGCTGCGCTTGAGTTGATCTTCTGTGACGCCGTCTACCAAACGCTCCAGCAACTCTGGCTCTTCAATTTCCATCGCCTTGGCCATGGCTTTCAAAGTGGCCAAGCGCTGTGAGCGTGTGGGCAATTGGCCAATGACGTGCAATCCTTCGGGAATGAGCGAGTACTCAAGCTCTAACAATTGGTCCACCAGAGAATTGATCCAAGGCTCAGACAATGAAGACTCAGCAGGAACAGAAGCAGGAACTCGCAGTTCCAATGCAACAGCCTGTTGATGAATCATGGCGGCCAAGTCGTTGCGCTCTTCGCTCAATTCGTCGTCAAGCGCGCGCCATCTGTCGAGGGTTTGCTTGAGTTCTGACAAGCCTTTGTACAAACCCGATTCGGCAAAGGTCGGGGGCAAATAGCTCACCAGGGTGGCACTGCCACGGCGTTTTGCAATGGCGCCTTCAGAGGGATTGTTGGAGGCGTAGAAGTACAGGTTGGGCAGGTCGTCAATGAGGCGATCGGGCCAGCAATTCCCAGACAAACCAGATTGCTTGCCAGGCATGAATTCCAGAGCGCCGTGGGTGCCAAAATGCAGCACGGCATCGGCTTTGAAGTCTTGGCGCAAGTAGCGGTAGAAAGCGCTGAAAGCGTGCGTCGGAGCAAAGCCGGCTTCAAACAGCAAGCGCATGGGGTCGCCTTCGTAGCCAAAGCCTGGTTGAATGCAAACCAAAGCTTGGCCCAACTGAACACCCTGCACAAACAAGCCCTGGCCGTTGGTCAACAGCTTGCCGGGTGCGGGGCCCCACTGGGCTTCAATCTGCTTCAACCAACGTTCATTGCGCACATGCTCTGAGGAGGGAATGATGTGATGCACATTGGCATCGGCACCGTACATTTCGCGGTTGCCGTTCAGAACCATTTCGCGCAGCACATCGGCATTGGCCGGTACTTCAATGTTGTAGCCTTCGTTGCTGAGTGTTTTGAGGGTGTTGAACAATGACTCAAACACCGACAGGTAAGCCGCTGTGCCCACATTGCCGCTGTTGGGCGGGAAGTTGAAAATCACCAAGGCCAGCTTGCGCTCGCTTCTTTGTTTCAAGCGGCTTTGCACCAGCTTTTCAACGCGCCTAGACAGCATGTCGGTGCGCTCAGCGCAAGTGAACATGTCTTGCGATTGGTGTTCGGTGGTGAAGTGGCAGTTGCGCTCGCAGCCTGTGCAGCTGGTGCCGGCGGGGCCGGGTCTGCCGCCGTAGACCATGGGAATGGTGGAGCCGTCCAACTCAGGAATGGCCACCATGATGGTGCTTTCAACCGGCAACAAGCCGCGCTGTGAACTGCCCCATTGGTCCAGTGATTGAAACTCGACAGGGTGGGCCGCAATGTAGGGCACATCGAGTTGCGCCAAAATTTGTTCAGCTGCTTTGGCATCGTTGTAAGCGGGACCGCCCACCAAAGAGAAGCCTGTCAATGAGACCAGGGCATCAATCTTGGATTTGCCATTCTGCAAAAAGAAATTCTCAATGGCAGGGCGAGAATCCAGGCCACTGGCAAAGGCGGGAATAACGCGCAAGCCACGTGACTCAATGGCGGCAATGACCGCGTCGTAGTGCAGGGCATTGCCAGCCAACAAATAGGAACGCAAGAGCAACAAACCGACTGTGGGCTTGCCATCCAGGTCTTTGGGCAACTGCTGAAGGCTCTCAGAAATTTTGCCCTTCATCTTGGGGTGGTACAGGCCCACCTCAGGGTATTCAATGGGTTCTTCAGCTTGCGATCCCAGTTTGAAATTTTGACGCTCGGGCGCTGCATAGCGGTTGACCAAACTCAACACCATGTTGGTGATGTTTTGTTCAGAGCCGGCCAACCAATAGCGCATGGTCAAGAAGAACATGCGCAAGTCTTGCGCTGTACCCGGAATGAAACGCAGCAACTTGGGCAAGCGGCGCAGCATTGCCATTTGCTTGGCGCCTTCAGACTTGCCTGAAGACTTTTCTTCGGTATTTTCTTTGGCCTTGGGTCGCAATTTTTTCAGCAGGCTCATCAAGCCGGACGATTGGCCCCCCATGGCAAATTTGCCCATGCGCGTGAGTTGCATCACAGGCGGGGCCGACATGATGCAGACCATGGCATCGCAGTGATCGCGCTTGGCGGTCAAGGCGTCAATCACGGGCAGATAGTGATCTTCCATGAACAGCATGGACACAATCACCATGTGCGCGCGATCAATGTCTTGCAAGCATCGCTTCAAAGCATCTTCGCTGGCGCGGTATTCACTGGCCGCGTGCAGTTTGAACTCCAAACCGGGCAGCTTTTGCGCCAACTTGGCCGCAGACCGTTGCGCTGCACTGGACAAATGCGTGTCCAGCGTCAGCATCACCACCCGCATGCCAGCGCGCGCTGACTTGGTGGTGGATGAAGAACCCTTCATCTCAACGGCTGTAGTGAGCTTTGGCATCGTAAAGTGTGTCCACAGTGATGGTTGCGACGCCTTGGTCGAGGGCATATTTTTCGGTGTTGCGACGGGCTTTGCCGCGCACAAAAAATGGAATCTTGCCCAGTTCTTTTTCAGCCTCCACACTCCACGTGGCTTGGTTAGAAGCCTCTTTTTGTGTGACGCTTTGTTCCACAATGATTTCTGCAGGACGCGCACTGCCCAAGTGAGAGGGCGATGCACCTTCATGGAATTCAAAGTCTTGCTTGAACATGCCCAGCAAGTGCTCTTCCAGGCCCATCATGAGCGGGTGCACCCAGGTGTCAAACAACACATTGGCACCTTCTAAACCCATTTGAGGTGCATAGCGTGCTGGGAAATCTTGAACGTGAACGGGTGCTGAAATAACGGCGCAAGGAATGCCATGGCGCTTGGCAATGTGGCGTTCCATTTGCGTGCCCAAAATCAGTTCGGGGTGCAGCTCGGTAATTTGCGCTTCAACTTCCAAGTAGTCGTCGGTGATCAAAGCTTCGACGCCGTATTTTTTGGCACAGTCGCGCACTTCCCGTGCAAACTCGCGGCTGTAAGTGCCCAGTCCCACCACTTCAAAGCCCATCTCTTCGGCGGCAATGCGTGCTGCGCTCACCACGTGGGTGGCATCGCCAAACAAATACACGCGCTTGCCTGTGAGGTAAGTGGAGTCAACCGATTGTGCGTACCAGCGTGCACGTGCTGTCATCTCTTCAATGGCAGGCACTTCCAAACCCGCAAAGCCGCAAACTTCGCGAATGAAATCTTGGGTGGCATTGGAGCCCAGCGGCACTGTTTTTGTGTAAGGCTGATCAAACTGGCGCATCAACCATTGCGCGGTACTCATGCCAATTTCGGGGTAAAGCACCACGTTGAAATCGGCATCGGCCAACTTGCGAATGTCGGCCACAGTGGCTTCCAAAGGCGCCACCACGTTGATGTCGATGCCTAATTTGTGGAGCAACTGCGTGATTTCTTTGACGTCGTCACGGTGCCTAAAGCCCAAAGCGCTAGGGCCCAAGATGTTGCAGCTAGGACGGCTCTTGGCCGTCTTCTCTTCTGGTTTCAACACCAAATGACGGCACAGTTGGTAAAAAGTTTCGCTGGCACCCCAGTTCTCTTTGCGCTGGTACGAAGGCAGCTCCAAAGGAATGACAGGAATGTCCAGCTTCAAGGCTTGTGCCAAACCGCCTGGATCGTCTTGAATCAACTCGGCGGTGCAGGAAGAACCTACCAGCATGGCCGCAGGTTTGAAGCGTTCAATGGCCTGGCGCGCAGCATCTTTGAAAAGCTCTGCCGTGTCGCCACCCAAATCGCGCGCTTGGAAGGTGGTGTACGTGACAGGCGGGCGACGGGGCAAGCGTTCAATCATGGTGAACAGCAAGTCGGCGTAGGTGTCGCCTTGCGGTGCGTGCAACACATAGTGCACATCGCGCATGGCGGTGGCAATGCGCATGGCGCCAACGTGTGGCGGTCCCTCGTATGTCCAAAGCGTGAGTTGCATCTGTTATTCCTAGGCCGCCAGCTTTTCGCGACGTCGTAATGGCCGGCTGAACAAGCCAGCCAAATCGGCGGCTTGCTCGTAGCCTTGAATGGGGGTGAAGACCAACTCAATGGCCCACTTGGTGGTCATGCCTTGGGCTTCCAGCGGATTGGCCAGGCCCAGACCACAGACCACCATGTCGGGCTTGTCTTCCACGCAACGATCAAGTTGCAAGTCGACGTCTTGACCTTCGCTGATGCGGGTGCCTGTGGGCAACAATGCCAATTCAGCGGCCATGTGTTGACGGTGCAAATAGGGCGTTCCCACTTCCACCAAGTCCATGTTCATTTCGCGATTCAAGAAGCGCGCCAATGGAATTTCGAGTTGCGAATCTGGGAAGAAGAAAATGCGTTTGCCATCGAGCATTTGACGGTGCACTGCCAAAGCTTTTTCTGCACGTTGCTTAGGCGCAGCGGTGACTTTTTCAAACAACAAGGGCGACACACCAAACGCTTGTGCTGCAGCTTGCAACCACGAAGTGGTCCCTTCAATGCCGAGTGGGAAAGTGGCGGGCAGGTGGGTGGCACCCCTGTCTTGCAAGGCTCTGGCGGTATCTGCCAAGAAAGGTTGTGCCAACAAAAATTTCGTATTGGCGCCCACTGCAGGCATTTTTTGACTGTTGCGCGGTGGGAAGAAATTCACCGTGATGTTCATCTGCTCCAGCAAATTGCGAAGCTGGTCTTCCACCACATCGGCCAAGGTGCCCACCACCATCAGCTGCGGTTTGGTTTGCGAGGGCACTTGAGGGTTCATGCCTGGCAAGCCGGGGACCAGGGCGGCCAAGCAAGCGTCTTCACCTTGTGTGAACGTGGTTTCAATGCCGCTGCCAGAGTAGTTGAGCACTCGCACAGCAGGGTGATGAATTTGATTCAAGCGCTGCGCTGCACGAGACAAATCAAGCTTGATCACCTCTGAAGGGCAAGAGCCCACCAAGAACAGCATGCGAATGTCGGGGCGGCGGTTCA
>CANBWP010000034.1 GCA_947373185.1 Comamonadaceae bacterium
CCATTGCCTTGTGACAAAGTTTGAACCGCGCTGAAAGATTTTCAATGACCCCCATCATCCTGCACCACTATCCAACGTCGCCCTTTGCCGAAAAAATTCGCTTGATCTTGGGTTACAAGCAACTGGCATGGCACAGCGTGACCATTCCCATGATCATGCCCAAACCAGATTTGACCGCATTGACCGGGGGTTATCGCCGCACGCCCGTGTTGCAATTGGGCGCCGACATTTACTGCGACACCAGTCTCATTGCTGAAGTGTTGGACAAGCTTCAACCCAAGCCCAGTTTGTACCCACCCTCTGTCAACGGGGTCTCTCGCATTGTGGCGCAGTGGGCTGACAGCACCGTTTTTGCGGCCGCCATGGCCTACAACTTTCAACCCCATGGCATTGCCAGTGTGTTTCAAGGCGTGCCAGAGGAGGCTGTCAAAGCCTTCATCGCAGACCGTGCGGCCATGCGAGGTGGCGCATCGCGGATGCCATTGGGTGAAGCCCTCAGCACTTACAAAAGCCAATTGCGGCGTCTGTCCGACATGCTGAGTGAGCATGACTTTCTGACGGGCGATGTGCCTAGCATTGCCGACTTTTCAGCCTATCACCCTTTGTGGTTCACCCTAGAGCGCACCCCCAATTTGGCAGGCATCTTGGATGCCACACCCTTGATCAAAGACTGGATGGCGCGCATGAAGGCCATTGGCCACCACACGTCACACAAGTTGAAGTCAGTTGAGGCCATCGACATTGCCAAACAAACCAAACCTGAGCTTGTCAGCAACTTGGCCTTCGTTGACGAGCATGGCATTGCTTTGGGCTCAGAAGTCACCATCACTGCAGACTATTTTGGTCTCGAACCTACGCAAGGCATCTTGGTCGCTGCCACCAAAACGCGTTTGACTTTGCAGCGCGAAGATGAGCGCGCAGGGACGACTCACGTTCACTTTCCACGCAATGGGTTTGTCTTGAAAAAGGTTTCGCCATGATTCAGCATTTTGAAAACAAGACCGCCGTTCTGACCGGCGGCGCTTCCGGCTTTGGTTTGGAGTGCGCCCGCATTGCTGCCAGTTTGAAAATGAATGTGGTGCTGGTCGATGTTCAGCAAGATGCGCTCGACAAAGCCGAAGCGGAAATCAAATCCATGGGCGTCAAGGTCTTGGCCAAAAAGGTGGATGTGTCCCATGCAGCTCAGATGGACGCCTTGGCCAAAGATGTTGAATCACACTTTGGTGCGCCGCATTTTGTGTTCAACAATGCGGGGGTTGGCTCAGGTGGTCTGATTTGGGAAAACACTGTGGCCGATTGGCAATGGGTTTTGGGCGTCAATGTTTGGGGTGTGATTCACGGCGTACGTTTGTTCACGCCCATGATGTTGGCCGCTGCCAAAAAAGATGCGAACTACCAAGGCCACATCGTCAACACCGCCAGCATGGCCGGCTTGCTCACAGCGCCCAACATGGGGGTTTACAACGTCAGCAAACATGCCGTGGTGGCCTTGACAGAAACCCTTTACCAAGATTTGAAATTGGTGTCAGACCAAGTCAGTGCCAGCGTCTTGTGTCCTTACTTTGTGCCCACAGGCATCAGTCAGAGTCACCGCAATCGCCCCACAGAGTTGCCCCATCAAAAGGCGACCAAAAGCCAGTTGATTGGCCAAGCCATGAGTGACAAAGCAGTCAACAGTGGCAAAGTTTCGGCCGCCGACACGGCCCGCATGGTGTTTGACGCCATCGCAAGTGACCAGTTCTACATTTACAGCCATCCCCATGCCTTGGGCAATGTGCAAACTCGCATGGAAGCCATCGTGCAGCAGAAAAATCCACCCAATCCCTTCGAGGCGCGCCCTGATATTGGCGAAAAACTCAAAGCCGAGTTGCGCAGCGATTAAACAGCCACCGGAGTGTGGCAAACTCGTCGGTTTCGTTCTAGAAAACCATAGAAACACAGCCTTCGAGATGCAGAAAATATTGGGCCAGTTGGCCGTAGAAATCAAAATCCGTCCGGAGCAAGTTCAGGCGGCGGTCAGTTTGTTGGATGGCGGCGCCACCGTGCCCTTTATTGCCCGTTACCGAAAAGAAGTGACTGGCGGCATGGACGACATTCAACTGCGCGAGCTTGAATACCGCTTGGGCTATTTGCGCGAGTTAGAAGAACGCCGTGCCACCATTCTGAAAAGCATTGGCGATCAGGGCAAGTTAAGCCCTGAGTTGCAGTTGGCCATTGAACAAGCAGCGACCAAACAAGACTTGGAAGACTTGTACCTGCCCTTCAAACCCAAGCGCAGAACCAAGGGCATGATTGCCAAAGAAGCAGGCCTCGAGCCTTTGGCCGACGCTTTGTGGACCCATCCTTCTCTCCATCCGCAAGATGAAGCCCAGGCCTACTTGAAGCCGGCCGATGCGGTGGAGGGCGCAGATTTTTCCACGGTGGGTGCCGTTTTGGATGGTGTTCGAGACATCTTGTCAGAGCGATGGGCCGAAGACGCTTCACTCATTCAAGCCCTGCGTGAATGGCTGTGGAAGGAGGGCTTGTTCACCAGTCAACTTTCATCCGGCAAGGACGAGAACCAGGCTGAGGTGTCCAAGTTCAGAGACTACTTTGATTACAGTGAGCCGATTGGTCGCGTGCCATCCCACCGGGCATTGGCCGTTTTTCGGGGCCGCGCTCTAGAGTTTTTAGATGCCAAGTTGAGCTTGCCTGAACCCGAAGCTTTGTCCGCCAGTGCTTCGCCGCTCACAGCCTCGGCAGCCGCGCAAGCGGCCAGCGCATTGGCTGAAGGACGCATTGCATTGCACCTAGGTTGGTCGCACAGCGCCAGACCTTCAGACGATCTGATTCGCAAAACAATGGTGTGGACTTGGCGCGTCAAACTGAGTCTTTCATTGGAGCGTGATTTGTTTGCCCGTTTGCGCGAAGAAGCGGAAAAAGTGGCCATCAAAGTGTTTGCTGACAATTTACGCGATTTGTTGCTTGCAGCACCTGCCGGCCCCCGCGTGGTGCTCGGCTTGGATCCAGGCATTCGAACCGGCGTGAAAGTGGCCGTGGTGGACTCGACGGGCAAGCTGGTTGAGACCGCAACGGTGTATCCGCATGAACCCCGCAGAGACTGGGACGGCGCATTGCACACATTACACAAGTGCTGTCAAAAACATGGTGTCAATTTGATTGCGATTGGCAACGGCACGGCCAGCCGTGAAACTGACAAGTTGGCGGCCGATTTGATCAAACTTCTGGAAACGCCCGACCTTCCTGAAATTCAAAAAGTGGTCGTGAGCGAGGCGGGCGCTTCGGTGTACTCCGCCAGCGAATTTGCCAGCCAAGAAATGCCCGATGTCGACGTCAGCTTGCGTGGTGCGGCCAGCATTGCACGACGTTTGCAAGACCCTCTGGCAGAGTTGGTCAAAATTGATCCCAAATCGATTGGCGTTGGACAGTACCAACATGATGTCAATCAAACAGAATTGGCTCGGACCCTGGAGGCCGTCGTCGAAGATTGTGTGAATGCGGTGGGCGTCGATTTGAACACGGCCAGCGTGCCTTTGCTGTCCCGCGTGTCGGGTTTGTCCGCGGGCGTTGCCAAGTCAGTGGTGCGTTGGCGGGAAGCCCATGGCGCTTTTAAAAACCGTCAAGACCTTTTGAAGGTGACGGGGCTGGGGGCCAAAACCTTTGAGCAAAGTGCTGGTTTTTTGCGCATTCGGGGCGGCGACAATCCCTTGGACATGACAGGCGTCCACCCTGAGACCTATCCGGTGGTGCAAGCCATCATGGCCAAGGTGGCGCAACCCGTGGAAAACCTCATGGGCCGAGCAGACATGCTCAAAGCCTTGCGCCCTGAATTGTTTGCCAATGACAAATTTGGTGTGATCACCGTCAAAGACATTTTGCTCGAACTTGAAAAGCCCGGTCGCGATCCACGCCCAGATTTCAAAGTGGCGCGTTTCAACGAGGGGGTCAATGACATCCGCGATTTGAAAGAAGGCATGGTCTTAGAAGGCACAGTCAGCAACGTGGCGGCCTTTGGTGCTTTCATTGACTTGGGCGTTCACCAAGACGGACTGGTTCATGTGAGCCAATTGAGCAACAAATTTGTGACGGATGCACGTGAAGTGGTCAAGACCGGCGACATTGTCAAAGTCAAAGTGACCGAAGTCGATGTGCTGCGCAAGCGGATTGGGCTGACCATGAAGTTGAACGATGCAGCGCCTGTCAACGCACAGCGCAATCGTGAGAACCGATTTGAAGGCAACCCCCGCAATCATCAGCCAGGCAAGCGACATCAGGGACCTGCGCAGTCTGCCAATTTGGGGCAGAGCGCCATGGCCTCTGCATTTGCAAAGTTGCAAAACAAGAACTGACATGAAAGCCCTCTGCATTTACGCAGGCCCTCAGGCCAAAGTGCATTTGCAGCAGCACGGTCTGAGCGCCTCGGATGTGGGCGTGGTTCCAGCGGCGGCGGGCGGCCCCAAAGGCTTGATCTTGGGGCCACTTGACCGTTTCATTTTCAATGAGTGGTTGATGGGCAGTGCGCAACCGATTGATTTGGTGGGCGCCTCGATTGGCGCATGGCGCATGGCCACCGCCTGTCTACCCCAAAGCCATGCGGGTTTCCTGCGGCTTGAGCAGGATTACATTCACCAACATTACGAATTGAGGCCTGGTGAGAAATTTCCAAGCGCACACCAGGTCAGCACCTCATTTCGCGAAAGTTTGGATGACTTTTACAGTGGCCACATCGACGCGCTGTTGAACCACCCACGCTATCGACTTCATGTCATCACCTCACGAGGTAAAGGCTTGTTGAAACGCGAACATGCCTTGTTCAGCCCTTTGGGTTACGGCCTGGCGTTCTTGCGCAATGGGGTGAAACGCAAAGCCATGGGGGCATCCTTGGAGCGTGTGGTGTTTTCATCAAAGGGTGACTTGCCCTTTGACACCTTTGATTACGCCACTCGCCAATTGCACTTGACGCCTCAAAATTTCATGGATGTGTTGCAAGCCAGTTGCGCCATCCCCTTTGTGCTCAAAGCCGTCCATGACATTCCTGGCGCGCCCCGCGGGGCCTATTGGGATGGCGGCATCACGGATTACCACTTGCATTTAGCCTGGAAGGCGTCATGGCAAGAACCTTCAAGCTTTGCGCCTTTGGTCATCTATCCGCACTTTCAAAAAGCAGTGGTGCCTGGTTGGCTTGACAAGGGCCTGAAATGGCGCCACCGCGCAACGGATTTTTTGAAAAACACCTTGGTGCTTGCGCCCAATCCGCAGTGGGTTCAAACACTACCGAATGGCAAACTGCCAGACCGACAAGACTTTGTCACCTATGGTCAAGACTGGCAAACCCGCGCCAAAGTTTGGCAGGCCGCCTGCAGTGCCAGCCAACAATTGGCAGATGAGTTCGCCGCCTGGCTGGCCAAACCAGACCTGTCCTTGATTCAAGACTTGTAAGGCCTTCCTGACTGACACGCCAGGTGCTTACATCGACGTGGCCAGCATCTCGCGGTACGCTTGCGCAGTGGCAATTCTGGGGTTGGTCTTGTGGCAGTGATCGGCCAGTGCGCCCGTGATGACCTCGTCAAACAAAGCCTGCGTCACGCCCAGCGCCTTCAAGCCCGAAGGCAAACCAAGTCGGGCGTTCATGTCAAGAATGGCATCGGGAATGTCGTTTCCTGATGACAAGCCCATGACTTGCGCCATTCGGTGGAGTCGATTTTCTTGTTGAACAGATTCTGCACTGGCATTGAAGCGAACGACGGCTGGCAAAAACATGGCGTTCAAGGTGCCATGGTGCAAGCGTGGGTTGACGCCGCCCAAGCTGTGGCTCAGAGAGTGCACACAACCCAGCCCCTTTTGAAAGGCCATGGCGCCCTGCATGGACGCACTCATCAATTGCATGCGGGCTTCTTTGTCTTGGCCATTGACGGTTGCGCGCTCAATGTGCGCCCAGGCACGTTGCAAACCATCTAAGCCAATGCCATCGGCTGGTGGATTGAAAGCGGCAGCCATGAAGGTTTCCATGCAGTGCGCAATGGCGTCCATGCCTGTGGCCGCCGTCAGCATGGGTGGCAAACCGAAAGTGAGTTCAGGATCACAAATGGCCGCTTTGGGCACAATGAACCAAGAGTGAAAACCCAATTTGCGACCATCGTCAACGATCAAAATGGCACCGCGAGCAACTTCACTGCCAGTACCGCTGGTGGTTGGCACGGCAATGAGGGGCGCGACACGGTCTGTGATTTTCAGGGAACCGCCTTCAATGGTGGCATAGGTTTTCAGAGGGCCTTCGTGACTGACGGAAATGGCCACGCATTTTGCGCAGTCGATGGAAGAGCCACCGCCCACGGCAATCAAACCATCGCAGGCATTGGCTTTGTAGATGGCGCTGGCAGCCCGAACAGCCGCTTCGGTGGGGTTGGAGGGGGTTTGGTCAAACACGGCACATGTGACCCCTTGCAAGGCATCCAATGCTTTTTGCAAAATGCCTGCTGCTTTCACGCCTTGATCGGTCACGATCAGGGGCTTGTGGATGCCCACGCGTTCGCACTCTTGCTTGAGCAATTGAACCGCCCCGAAATCAATTTGTATTTGGGTGACGTAATTGATGAATGCCATGGTCTTGCCTTGTCTCTGAGAAGTGCTTCTGAATGGGCCAGAAGCGGTTACGATCTGATTTGACTCTAACTGATACAAGCGGTGTTGTCAGCTGCGAGCCGACAGCATTTTGTTTTCAAAGTCACCTTGGCGATACCCTCTCACACGGAACCCATGAGCGCTCATCACAACCCTCACAGCCGACTGACCGAATCAATGCGCTTGGTACTTCGCAACATCGAGCGGGCAGGGCGCCCGCCCATGAACTTGCTCACTGCACAGCAAGCGCGGATGTTTTATGAAATGTCGGCCAGTATTTTGGATTTACCGCAGCCGCACATGGCCCGGGTGGAAGACCTGCAAATTCCAACCCGCGATGGACAGTGCATTCAGGCCAGGTTGTTTGCGCCCAGTCTTCGCTCTGACACCCCGCCTCTGCCGTGTCTGGTTTATTTTCATGGGGGAGGCTTCACCATTGGCAGCATTCAAACCCACAATGTGCTGTGCCGCGAGTTGGCGCGCATTGCGCATTGCGCCGTCATTTCAGTGGATTACCGCCTCGCTCCTGAGTTCCGTTTCCCGACCGCCACCCACGATGCTTGGGACGCATTGCAATGGGTCCATCATCAAGCGCTTCAACTCGGCTTGCGTCCTGGCGCATTGGCCGTGGGTGGAGACAGTGCAGGCGGCACCCTTGCCGCAGTGTGTGCACATCACGCACGTGACGCCAACCTCTCGCTGGCTTTGCAACTGTTGATATACCCTGGCACAGCAGCTCGGCAAGATACGGCTTCTCATTCAACCTATGAAAACGGCTTCATGTTGGACAAAGCGACGGTCGATTGGTTCTTTGGTCACTACATTGATGCAGCCGACCGCGACGATTGGCAATTTGCCCCCATGTTAGCGCCCAAGCACGAGGGGCTTGCGCCAGCTTGGATTGGCTTGGCCGAATGCGATCCTTTGGTCGACGAAGGGGTGGCCTATGGCGACTTGTTGCGCATGGCCGGTGTGGCCGTGGACTTGGAAATTTACCAAGGTATGGTGCACGGCTTCGTCAACATGGGACGCGTCATTCCCGAGGCCAAGCGTGCGCATGCGGACGCAGGCCATGCCCTGAAAAAGGCTTTCAGCGTGGCCCCCTGACTTTGATATGAATTCATCAGAAAGCTCAAACATGAAACGCAGCGACTTTCGATTTTTCCATCGCCTTCGGGTCCGATGGGCCGAAATTGACATGCAAAAAATTGTCTTCAACGGCCATTACCTGACGTACCTGGACACGGCGGTCACAGCCTATTGGTCGAGGGTGGCTTTGCCCTACGAAAGTGCTTTCCATCTTCTGGATGGCGAGTTGTATGTCAAGAAAGCCACGCTTGAATACCATGCTTCTGCCCTGATGGATGACGACCTGAGCATCGGCATGAAATGCAGCAAACTGGGCAAATCGTCGATGGTCTTTGAAGCGGGCATTTTCAGGGGTGACAAGCTGCTGATCAGTGGCGAATTGATCTATGTGTTTGCCAATCCCAAGACCCAAACTTCCAAACCCATTCCAGACGTGCTGCGGCATATTTTGCTGATCTATGAGGCTGGTGAATCCGTGGTGGATGTCAAAACAGGCTCATGGAGCGACCTTCAAAGTCTTGCCTCGCCGCTTCGCCAAAGGGTGTTTGTTCAAGAGCAAGAAATCGATCCCGAGTTGGAGTGGGACGAAGCCGATGCCACAGCCTTTCATGCCGTGATTGTCAATAAGTTGGGGCAGCCCGTGGCCACGGGCCGACTCTTGCAGCCCCAACCCAAAGTGGCCCAAATTGGTCGGATGGCGGTTGAAAAAGCCTTGCGTGGCGGCAGCCTTGGCAGCCAAGTGGTGAAGGCCTTGCTCGCACACGCACAACAGCGTGGTGACCAAGAAGTCATCTTGCATGCACAGTGCAGCGCTGAAAACTTCTACAAACGCTTAGGTTTCACCTCACATGGTGACGTTTTTCAAGACGCCGGCATTGATCACATCGAAATGCGCATGCGCCTGGTTTAAATGTCTTCAAGCAAGGGGTAGGGCAGGGGATGCACAAGAAGCGAGGGGCCATCGGCACTGCCTGCATGCAGCGCTTGCTCGGCCGCTGAAGTTTGCATCGAGACAATGCCCCAATAAGAGGATGCACGGACCACTTCGCTGGACGTCGCGTCCGAAGCCCTCATTGAGCCAAGGTAAGCCGCGGCAGTGGCCACTGTGCCACAGGCTTGTTCTTTGTCTGCGTCAGAAAAAATGTCTTGTCCTGCTGTCAGCGGCGCTTCACTTGAAACCACATAGGCACGACGTTTGAGGGCTCCCCTGAACTGACTCCGCGCAACCACTTCTTGACCGGGGTAGCAGCCTTTTTTGAAACTCACGCCATCGACCGATTCGTAATTGAGCATCTGCGGCACAAAAGCTTCAGAGGTAGCGGCTTGCACCATGCTGATACCAGACAAAACCTCCAACAGTTGCCAATCTTCTTGTCGAAGCAAAGGAAATTGAGCGATCGCAGCCGACCATGCCTCAGGCAAGGTTTGATCCACTGGGGCGATCCAGAATGCGCGATCAATGGCGCTGCCATTGATCATGGCGGGATACAGATGGATGGCGAAATTCATGTTTGGCACAGACGTCTCAGCCGTCCCAGCAGGCGTCAGGCTGCTTGTCACAGCCCAGGGCCTAGGATTGTGTGATGCTGGCAATGCAGCAGACACGGCATCCCCCACCAAGCCACGCAACACATAATGAGCAGAAACATCTGTCAACTTCAGTTTGGCGCGCATGACAAACATGGACAAACGCTTGACCATCGCAGCCAGCACATCCATATGGCAGATCAGCAGAAACTTGTCAGCACTGATTTTCAAGACCACAAAGCTGGCCATCAGACGACCTTTGGCCGTGCAATAACCGGCAAAGCGGGCTTGACCTACAGGCAATAAGAGGACGTCGTGCGTCAGTTGACCCTGCAAAAAACTGGCAGCATCAGGCCCCTCAGCTTGGATCACGCCCCATTGAGCGGGCGTCACGGTGCCAGAGGGATGGAAATTCAAAAGGAGTTCAGTGCAAGGCATGGCTGAATTATGATCTCGACTGAAAAACCCAAAGGAAACAAGGTTTGAGTCGCCCTAAAAAGTCAGCCAAAAACGCAAGACCCACCCGAACAACCAGCTCATGGCGGGGTTTAGGGCTTGTCTTCAGCGTTGTTCTCATGGCGCTCTTGGTCGCTGCCATTGCTTGGCTTCAAATGCCCATGGGCTTGAAAGACGTGACGGTGCGCACAGAAAACATGGCCGCGCCTGTCCAGGTGCTGGACCTGACCATTGAACCTGGCACCTCACCCAAAGGTGTCGCCCAAGCCATTGCCCTTTCAGGTGCAGATGTTTCGCCGCATCTGCTTTGGGTTTGGTTTCGACTCTCGGGTCAAGCACGTCATATCAAAGCGGGCAGCTATGAAATCACCGCAGAGATGAGCCCTAAGTCTGTGCTCAGCATGCTGACCCGGGGCGAAGAAAGCCTCAAGACGATCACCTTGGTAGAGGGCTGGACCTTCAAGCAGTTCAGGCAAGCATTGGTCAAAGCAGACGCACTTCAGCCCACGACCCAGAATCTCAGCGACTCAGACATCATGGCCCAACTGGGCCGGCCAGGCGTACACCCCGAAGGACGTTTTTACCCAGACACTTACACCTACGGTAAGGGCGCCTCTGATGTGTCCGTGATGAAACGCGCCATGAAATCGATGGACCTGCACCTCATGCAGATTTGGTCTCAAAAGCGCATTCGAAGCGAACTGAACAGTCCGGATCAACTGCTCATATTGGCCAGCATTGTCGAAAAAGAGACGGGCAGGGCGAGTGACCGCCCCATGATCTCTGCTGTTTTTCACAATCGCTTAAAAATCGGCATGCGACTTCAGACCGACCCCACCGTCATCTACGGCTTAGGGGATGCATTTGATGGCAATTTGCGGCGGGGAGACTTGCGAACTGACACGCCCTACAACACTTACACTAGAGCCGGTTTGCCGCCAACGCCCATTGCCATGCCTGGCAAAGCCGCGATGCTGGCGGCCCTAGAGCCTGCCGCCTCCAGTGCGCTTTATTTTGTAGCGCGTGGCGATGGCAGCAGCCATTTCAGTGCTACTTTGAATGAGCACAATCAGGCTGTCAATCGATATCAACGCGGCATTGCCGCACAAGGTCAATGAGTCCATGAGCCGCGCTTGGTTTATCAGTTTTGAAGGCATCGATGGTGCCGGCAAGTCCACCCACATCGAGGGTTTGTCCACATGGTTTCAAAACCGTGGGTACCGCGTGACGCTGACGCGCGAGCCTGGCGGCACACCTTTGGCTGAAAAGTTTCGTGAGCTGGCCTTGCACGAAAGCATGGACCCTCTCACTGAAGCCCTCCTGATGTTTGCGGCCAGACGTGAGCACCTGCTGAACGTCATTGAGCCAGCCTTGGCACGGGGCGATGTGGTGCTTTGCGATCGCTTCACCGATGCTACCTTTGCCTACCAAGGCGGCGGTCGAGGCTTCGACTGGTCGGTGCTGCAATCCTTGGAAAAAATGGTTCAAAAAGTGCCGGCCACTGAATTGCGTCAACCCGATCTCACCATTTGGTTTGACTTGCCACCTGAAGTGGCAGCGCAACGCTTGTCAACAGCACGCGTACCCGATAAGTTCGAATCACAGCCCCTTTCATTTTTCCAAAATGTCCGAGAGGGCTATGCCAAACGCATGCAAGCATCACCAAAGCGCTTTGCCCAAATTTCGGCCGACCAAACCCGCGAAGGGGTTTGGACAGACGTGTTGCACGCGATCGAAAAAGCCTACACCGCATGAGCAACATGGCACCCTGGATACACCAACAAAGCCTCCATTTGCTGTCGCAGCAAGGCCACGCCTGGTTGCTTCAAGGTCCCTCGGGCTTGGGGCAATACGATCTGGCCAACGCCTTGGTCACTGCTTGGTTGTGTGAGTCACCCACAGCGCTCACGCAAGGTGCTTGTGGCCAATGTGCGAGCTGCCATGCAGTCACTGTGCACACCCATGCCGACTTGTTTGTGCTGATGCCTGAAACTGTTTTGTTAGCGCTGGGTTGGCCCTTGAGCGAAAAAGCCCAAGCAGAAATAGACAACAAATCACGCAAACCGAGTAAAGAAATTCGCATCGATGCCATGCGCGATGCCATTGAATTTTCACAACGTACCAATGCCCGTGGTCGTGGCAAAGCCGTCTTGGTATTTCCTGCAGAGCGGATGAACCACGTCACGGCCAACGCCCTGCTGAAAACATTGGAAGAACCGCCAGGCGATGTTAAATTTGTGTTGGCCACCGAAGCTGCGCACCAGTTGCTGCCCACCATTCGCAGTCGCTGCCTGATTCACACCATGGTCTGGCCAAAGTCCGATGAGGCTGAAACATGGCTGACCACACAAGGTTTGGGCACAGAAGATGCCGCTGCTTTGCTCAAATCAGCTGGCGGCCGTCCTGATGAAGTTTTGCGTCAAAAAGCTTTAGGGCAATCCATGAAGTGGTGGTCTCAATTTCCCCGGGCCATGTTGGCCGGCGACGCCAGCTATTGCAGTGATTTACCCGCCAGTGAAGTCATTGATGCGCTGCAAAAACTCTGCCATGATCTGATGATGGTGCAGACGTCTTCCACGCTGCGTTTTTTCAATGCAAGCGACTTGCCTGCTGTCAAAACGTCTGCCCCGCAATTGTCTGCTTGGTTCAAACGTTTGTCTCAAGCTGCGCGCTCTTCAGAACATCCTTTCAATCTCGGCCTGATGCTGGAAGCCCTGTGCACAGAGGCTCGCGAGGTCATGAACGCTTCAACTTAAACATGTACACCGATTCCCATTGCCATCTGTCCTTTCCCGATTTGAAATCCAATTTGACAGACATTCGCAGCCAAATGTTTGAGGCCCAAGTAAGCCGCGCACTGTGTATTTGCACCACCATGGAAGAATTTGAAGAGGTCCATGAACTGGCCCAAACTTATGACAACTTCTGGAGCACGGTCGGTGTTCATCCCGACAATGAAGACGTCTATGAACCCAGTACGGAAGATTTGGTGGCAAAGGGTGCATTGCCCCGGGTTGTGGCCATTGGCGAAACTGGTTTGGACTATTTCCAAATGGAAGAACGCAAAGGCGGTCGCACGGTCGCCGACATGGAATGGCAACGCGAACGATTTCGGACCCACATCCGTGCAGCACGTCAATCTCAATTGCCCATGGTGATTCACACCCGCGCAGCATCAGAGGACACTTTACGGCTGTTGAAAGAAGAGGGTGAGGCAGGGGACTCAGCCAGTGCGGGCGGTGTTTTCCACTGTTTCACAGAAACCCAAGCCGTGGCCAAGGCCGCCCTGGATCTTGGTTTTTACATCTCTTTTTCAGGCATTTTGACCTTCAAAACAGCCCAAGATCTGCGCGATGTGGCCGCATGGATGCCACTTGATCGCATGCTGATTGAAACAGACAGTCCCTATTTAGCCCCTGTGCCGTACCGCGGTAAAACCAACAACCCCTCCTATGTGCCCTTCGTCGCCAAGCTGTTGGCAAGTTTGCGAGGCACCAGCGCTGAAGAAATTGCACGGATTACCAGCAGCAACTTTGATCGTTTGTTTCCCAAAGTTGCCGCCAGCAATTAAACAGCGACGACAAAAATGCTCTCAAATTACTTTAAAAAAACCATAAAGATTATTGTTTTAATTGTATTTTGTTTATCTGGTCCTGTTTTTGCGGGATCCTATGAAGACTTCTTTCGAGCGACTCAAAACGATCAAGTTCAAGTTGTTTCGAGCTTGTTAGCCCGCGGTTTCGACCCCAATACAGTCAATTTAAACGGTGAGGCTGCGTTGTTTGACGCGTGGAAAAACGAATCGTACAAATCATTGGACCTGCTGATCCAGCACCCCTTGATTCAATTGAATGTGAAAAATAGCCATCACGAAACCGTCTTGATGCTGGCATGCCTTAAAGGCGATCTGAAACGCGTCAAATGGCTCATTCAACACAAGGCTGACATCAACCAAGTGGGTTGGACACCCTTGCATTACGCCGCAAGCGGCGGCCAGGTTGGCATTGTCAAGTTGTTACTCGATGAAAGTGCCTACATTGATGCCGAATCTCCCAATGGCACAACACCTTTGATGATGGCGGCGCGCTACGGGAACCCTGAGGTGGTTCGCTTGCTGATTCAAGAAGGTGCTGATGTCCAACTGAAGAATCAATTGGGTCTCAGTGCCTTAGATTTTGCAAATCAAACTCAACAAACCGAATCCAGCAAGTTGCTTGAATTCGCTTTGTCCAAAGTCGCTTCAACCCAAACTGGCAAACCCTGACAGAAGCAGCGCGGACTCAGCAATGGGTTTTGCATGCGCTGACATTGACCATCTTATGACTTCATACGATGTATATTATGTTAAGTTAAGTTAATTCAGTTTAATTTCATTGATCCTGATTTCATTTAACCAAGGCAGTCTGATCAATAGATTGACACAAAGAGCCTGCTGAATCCATCCGCTGGCGCCCCCAGCTTAAATGTGCCCCCACACGAGGAACGCATCACGACCTTCTGTCGCCAAATCAACTGGCGCCCCGACTGGCAACAACACTTTGGTCCGAACATGGCCAAAGGGCAAACCTGTGAGCACTGGTATCTTGAGTTGCGAACGCAAGCGCTCGATCACCGTCTGTAATTTGAAACCCCTGTCATGAGGGGCCAACTTGTAAGCCGTGAATTGCCCAAAGACAATGGCTTTTTGTTGCTTCAACACGCCAGCATTGAACAATTGCGTGAGCATGCGCTCAATCTTGTAAGGGTGTTCGCCCACGTCTTCTAAAAACAAAACACCGCCTTTGACCTGAGGGAAATAGGGCGTGCCCAGCAATGAAGTCAGAACGGCCAAATTACCACCCCACAAGACTGCGTGATTGACTTTGACTGAAGGGGGCTCGCCTTCCTTGGGCAAACGCCAACCAGCACCCTCCCCCTGCTCCAGCAATAAATCATCAAAGCAAGCATGCATGATGTCATCGGGATCACCCTCGACACCAAAATCTTCGCCCAAGGCGGGACCTTGCCATGTCACTCTTTGCGTTTTGGTGTAGACCGCTAATTGAAAAGCCGTGAAGTCACTTAAGCCCACAAACTGAGTGCCTTTGTCGATGGCTTTTGCAATGGCTTTGTAGGGCAACTGTGTGAGCAAACGGGTCAAGCCATATCCGCCGCGTGAAATCATGGCGACATCTGCACCGCTGGCCGAAGCGCGCGCAATGGCATTGAGACGGGTCTGATCATCGCCGGCAAACCGTGTGAAACTGCTCAGTGCATCCGCGTCAATTTCCACCTCATGCCCCAAGGCTTTGAGACGCTGAATGCCGCGCTTGAAAGCAGCCTTGTCACGGACTGCACTGGAGGGGGAAAAGATATAAATGTGACTCATGTTGATTTGAAATGTTGAACGGCCGCTTCGGCAATGAATTGACCGTGTTCTGGTACAAAGTGCCCTGCCTGTGCCAAGACCATAGGTTCAGGACAATTGCGAATGCGAGCATGAAGGTCGCGCATCACTGATTCACCCAGCACGGGATCTTGGGCACCAATGGCCATCAGGCTTTGTCCACGCCAATCGTGACGCCAAAATGATTCTGCCTGAGATGAAATGTCCGCCCCATCACAGGCGGCATGTTCGGGCACCATGGTTGGAAAAGCGTGCAGTGCCGCACGGTGCCCACGATCTCTGAACGGTCGATTGTAGGCATCGCACTCATGGGGCGAGAGGTGCGCATTGCCTCGTGCCAACAATTTACCGACATCAAAATCAGGATGGTCCTTGCACCAAGATCGCCAACTTAAAAAGCCTGGCGACAATGGCGACTGTCCAGTTGCCAGCAGGGTGTTCATCACGAGCAATCCCACATAACGTTCAGGGCTGGCCATCGGCAAGGTCAGCCCCAAGAGTCCCCCCCAGTCTTGAACGACCAGCACCACACGCTGGAGATCAAGGTGGGCGATGAAATCCAACAAGACTTGTCTGTGAAATGCAAAGGCGTGTTGAGAGGCCTTTTTCAGCTTGTCACTTTTGCCAAAGCCAATCAAATCAGGTGCCACCACCCGGTGACCCTGAGACTCCAAAATGGGAATCATCTTTCGATACAAATAACTCCACACAGGGTTTCCATGCAAACACAGATAGGTCAATTGATGGGGCTCTTCTGAGCGCGCATTGACATCCAAATAATGCAAACGCAAGCCGTTCAAACTTGGCAACTGCGAAACATAGTTGGGCGGCCAGGGGTAATCAGGAAGATCCTCAAACCATTCGTCACGAGGACGAAGAGCGTCCTCTCGCAAGGGGTTGGCATTCAGCCGTTTGGGCTTGAAAAATTGTTGCATCAACTGCGCGCAATCTTCCGCCAAAACGCCTCGCGTGATTTGCGCATGGTGATTGAGTGACGCATGAGAAAAAACATCAAGCACGGAGCCTGCTGCTCCCGTTCGAGGTTCGCAGGCGCCATACACCACCCGTTGAATTCGGGCATTCAAAACTGCACCTGCACACATGGTGCACGGCTCTAAAGTGACATACAACGTGCAATCTTCAAGGCGATAGTTACCCAGATGGCGAGCCGCATCTCGCAGCGCCATGATCTCAGCGTGGGCCGTCGGATCGTGACTGCCCACCGGTGAATTACGCCCTCTTCCAATCACTTGGCCATGGCAGACCACAACAGCGCCAACAGGCACCTCACCGGCATCGCCCGCTTGCTGAGCCAAGGCAATGGCCTCGGACATCCACTTCAGATCGTCGCTCATGCAAGCAATCCCAAACGGCGCATCCACATCGCCAAAGCGCGTTCATTTTCAGAACCTGCAGCATAAGAAGCATGCATTGCAACATGTGCCTCAGGTCTGTGCTGGTTCAATTTGATTTTGCATTGGATGTCGTCAATGCGCATTTCAAAGGCCACAATGGCATTGAGCATAGGCACCGTAAAGGACTCAGAAAGTTGACGCCATTGTTGTGCATATGGGGGCTCGTGATCGGCGATCAATTGTTTGAGCAACGCATCTTTGGCGGCCTCACCTTCCAAAATTTTCACACTGGCTTTGACGTGCACAGCCAAGTAGCTCCATGTCGGCACACGCACCAAGTCATCATAGACGCCCGGCGACATATAGGCTTGAGGCCCCATGAAACTCAAGAGCACTTGTGGGCGAGCCGCTAAAAAGCGTGCGTGCGGATTGGCTTTGGCCACATGGCCCAACAACACATCATTTTGTTGGGGTGTTTCTAGCAACTTGATCGGCAAGTGTGTGACAAAAGGAAACCCATCGTCGTCATTGGAAATCAAAGTGGCAAATGGATTTTCACGGATGAGTGTCTTGGCGTGGTCAGGCGCATCGAATGGCTTGGGCACATACATCAGGCGATACTCCTCAGGTGCTCAGATGTAACTGCCAGCCAAGGTCAGCACTTTGCCGCCAGTGCTCATTTTGAAACGGGCAATGCCAGCGCTTCGAATGGTGTTGACGCCCCCCAAGTCCAGCATGCGAATGCCGCGCGACTTGAGCTCTTCGATGCCCTTCCACAAAATCAAATTGTGGGCGTGCATTTCTCGGCCTTTGTCGGACGTCCAACCGACCTGGTAAGTGGCAGCGCTGCCGTGAATCAAAAACATCATGGCGGCAATCCGGTCACGACCCAGATCGGCGCGCAAAGTCAAAATATTTTGCGCAGGTTGTTTGCGTGAATGCACATAGTTGTCAAAAAATGCAAGCGGTAAACCTGCTAATTTTTTGTCTGTGCGTTGTTGCATTTCTGCATCCAAAAGCCACCGGTACTGGCCAACGTTGGTGCCCACACGGTGAATGCTCATTTCACTCGCTTCGCCACCGCCGAGCCGGTGTCGCCAACGGCGGTCAAGTTGTGCTCGAAGGTCCTCCAGACTGGGCGTCAGATCCAACATCACCGTCGACATGCCCGACATGACGCGTCGCATGGCGCTCAGCCCATGAACTTGGCCTTGTGCCACTTCAGGCGTGATGACCATGAGTCGAATACCACTTAAGGGCACGCTTTTTTTCAGGGCTTTGTAAACATCCGCCTCTTCCGTTGGCGACAAAGGTTGGTGCCAAACAGGGCCTCGCGTGCAAAGCGCCATGGCGCCCAAACCGGCCCATTTGCGCACAATGAATTGTGCTTGGGCCACCGGCTGATCGTTGAGAATCACACGAGCGCGCAACACCGGCACGCCCAACATCATGAGGCTGGCGCCGTAAGCCCAGTCTTGTTGCAAAGCGGCACTCGCCTCCCGGTGTACAGCGTCCCAAGTGGGGATGTCATGGCCATCCCAATGAACTATCATTGTCACTCCCCTGCCCTCCATGCAGATCTGGAATCCGTCATGCTGAAGAAATTCTTAGAAAAACGTCGCGCGCAAGTGGTCATGGGCCACAAATTACAAGAGCCTCGTCCGACTTGGTTGGCGGGTTTTTGGGCAGCCATGTATGTTGGATTACCGTTTTTGCTCATCACTGTTTTGATCGATGTGGCCATTGAATGGTTTTCTGGCAAGTGCTATGGATTGTGGTGCTATTTTCAGTGATCCAGCGCGCATTCTGTCAAAAACCCACGGCAATTCATTGTTCCATAGAAAAAGGGCCCGAAGGCCCTTTGAATGGATTGTCATCAGACAGAGAAGGTCAAGGTTCAAGCCACCTCGAACAAGCCTGCAGCGCCCATGCCACCGCCCACGCACATGGTGACCACCACATACTTGACGCCGCGGCGTTGGCCTTCGATCAGCGCATGACCGACCAAGCGTGAGCCCGTCATGCCATAGGGATGACCAATTGAAATGGCACCGCCATTGACGTTGTATTTCTCGGGATCAATGCCCAACTGGTCGCGGCAGTACAAAGCTTGGCAAGCAAAGGCTTCATTCAACTCCCACAAACCAATGTCCTCGACACGCAGGCCATGTTGCTTGAGCAATTTTGGCACCGCATACACAGGGCCAATGCCCATTTCTTCGGGCGCACAGCCAGCCACCGCCATGCCGCGGTAAATGCCCAGTGGTTTCAGGCCACGACGCTGTGCCATTTGACTGTCCATCAACACACAAGCGCTGGCGCCGTCTGACAATTGGCTGGCATTGCCCGCTGTGATCACGCCACCTTCCAGTACTGGCTTTAAACTGGACAGGCCTTCCAAGGCGGTGTCTGGGCGATTGCCCTCGTCCTTCGACAAGGTCAGTTCTTGATACGAAACGGTGCCTGTGGCCTTGTCAGCAATGGCCATGCTGGTGGTGAAGGGCACGATCTCTCTGTCAAAGCGACCGTTCTCTTGGGCCAAAGCGGTGCGACGTTGTGATTCCAAAGAATACAGATCTTGGGCTTCACGCGAAATGCCATACTTTTTAGCCACAAACTCAGCGGTATGCAACATGGGCATGTAGGCGTTGGCACTGCGCTTGATCAAGGCCTCGTCGAAGGTGCCCGACATGCTGTCAAAGTAAGCCTTCTGCGCAGCAGTGATGTTTTCATGCCCACCGGCCACCACAATGTCCATGCCGTCCACCATGATTTGCTTGGCGGCAGTGGCAATGGCCATCAAACCTGAAGCGCATTGACGGTCCATGGTTTGACCAGGCACCGTCACTGGCAAACCGGCAGCCAATGCAGCGTTGCGCCCCAAGTTCATGGCAGCAGTGCCAATGGACAACACGGTGCCCAACACGACATCGTCCACTTCAGCGCCATCAATGCCCGCGCGTTTGACGCTTTCTGCAATCACATGGCCAGCCAAGCTGGGCGATTTGGTGTTGTTCAACGAACCTTTATAGGCTCGGCCAATGCCTGTTCGGGCAGTTGACACAATGACGGCTTCTCTCATGGTATTCCTTGATGTGAAATGAAAATCAGGCAAGTGGATCAGTGCTCATCGCCCAAATAGGCGGCAATGACCAAGGGATTGTTTTGAACTTCGTGGGGCGTGCCTTCTGCAATTTTTCGACCAAAATCGAGCACCACAATCTTGTCAGAGATGCCCATGATCACGGGAATGTCGTGCTCCACGATGAGGAATGTGACGCCAAAATGTTCACGGACCCGCTCAATCAAGGCCGACATGGCGGCTTTCTCCTGGGCACTCATGCCAGCCATGGGTTCATCCAACATGACCAAACGCGCTCTTTGCATCAAGGCGCGCGCAAATTCAACTTGCTTTTGTCGACCATATGACAGCTCTGAAGGTTTGAGATGCGCGGCATCTCGCATGCCTAAAAAGTCGAGCACTTCATAGGCTGCGGCCTCTGCGGCTTTTTGTTCAGCACGCGCACGAGGCGTTTTAAAGGCCCCTTGCAACAAACCGCTGCTTCCCTGCAAATACGCACCCACCATCAAATTTTCAAGCACACTCAAGCCGCTAAACAAGGCCAAGTTTTGAAAAGTGCGGGCAATGCCATGGCGAGAAATGGTGTGCGCTTTAGCGGCTGTGATGTCTTGTCCATCAAAGCTCACACGCCCCGAGCTTGGCGTGTACATGCCCGTCACGCAATTGAACATCGTGGTTTTTCCAGCGCCGTTAGGTCCAATCAGAGATGTGATTTCACCTTGAGCCATCGTGAAGGACACGTCGTCCAATGCAGTAATGCCTTGGAAACGCATGACCAATGAAGACACCTCGAGTAGGTTCTTGCTCATGACTTCTCCTGACCAGCAGCTGCTTCTTGCTTGCCACCTAAATACGATTCTTTGACGGCACCACTGGCTGCAATTTCTTGCGCCGAGCCAGACAACACAATCCGACCACTGTTGAGGATGTAAGCCGAACTTGCAAACTCCAAAGCCAACTTGGCGTTTTGTTCCACAATCAGCATAGAGGTTCCCAGCGTGTCGCCCACCACGCGCAGTTGCTCATAAATGGATTTCACAATCAGGGGAGCAAGGCCCAGAGACAACTCATCCACCAGCAACAAGCGTGGACTGCCAACCAGTGCGCGACCCAAAGCCAACATTTGTTGCTCACCGCCAGAGAGCCAACCCGCCGCCGAATTCTTTCTTTCCAACAATCGGGGAAACAAGGTGTACACGGCGTCCATCCGGTCAGCCACTTGTGAGCGCGGCAATATCGCGGCACCCACTTTGAGGTTGTCCTCCACCGTGAGTTGTTTGAACACCAAACGACCTTCAGGCACTTGGCCCATGCCCATGCGAACCAATCGATGTGAGGGCAGGCCCAAGATCGATTGACCGTCAAGGTTGATCTTGCCACTGTCAATGTGACCGTGGTGCAAATCAAGCAAACCCGAAACGGCCCGAATCAAGGTGGTCTTGCCCGCGCCATTGGCGCCGAGCAATGCCACGATACGCCCCTTGGGCACCGACAAACTGACCTCTTCCAAAGCCAAACCTTTGCGAGCATAGCCAACGCTCAAGCCTTCAATGTCAAGCATGTTGTTCATCATGCGGCCCCCTTGCTTGAAAAACGCTGACGTAATTTTTGACCGATGCCTGCGATACCCCCTGGGGCAAAAATCAACAGCAAAATAATCAAGGTCCCAAAAATAAGTTGTACCAATTGGGCTTTGTTTTCGACCAACAACAAACGCACTAAACCTGTAGAGCCGCCCGCTTGAGAAGCAAAACCCGTGATGATGGACGGCAAAAGCAACCAAAGCGCCGCACCCACTAAAGCACCTCCCAGAGAACCCATACCGCCGATGATGATCATGGCGATGAACTGAATGGCAAAGTTGATGCCAAACGATTCAGACGTGGCGTTCGACATGAAGTAGGCGTACAAGGCACCGGCCATCGAAGCTATCGATGAGCTGAACGCAAAAGCCTTCAGACGCAATACACGCACATCGACCCCCACACTGGTCGTGGCCAATTCATGGTCACGCATGGCCATCATGACGCGGCCCTCTCGGGTGCTCAGCGAATTTTTCAAACCCCAGTAAACCAAAGCCACCAAGGGCAACAGAAAGAAATACCAACGCATGGGCGTGTTCAATTCGAACGCGCCCATCGATGCGGGGTTGAATGGCACACCTGCCACGTCAAAATATTTGAACTGATACTCCAAAAAGATGTAGGTCACCACATAGTGAACCGCCAATGTGGAGAGGACAAAGTAAAGACCCCGAACTCTCAGAGAAGGCAAGCCAGCCAAGGTTCCCACCAAGGCACCCGCCAAACCAGCCGCCAGCAAGACCAAGGGGAATGGCCACCCCCATTGCGTGCCCGTGATGGCCGCCGTCATGGCACCTGTGGCGTAAAAAGCCGCATGGCCAATTGAAATCAAACCTGCGCAGCCAGTCAAATAATTCAAGGACAGGGCACCCAGCATGGCAATCAACATCAAGTTGACCTGAGACATGCCTAAGTTGAGCAATTGCATATTGGACAGGCGCACACCCAAAACGGCGCGATCTGTCAGGACAAAAGGCAAGTAGCACAAAAAGGCCAGGCCAATGGCCCAAGCGATGTAGCGCATCCAGGCTGAAGTTTGGGGGGGTGAAGAGGAAGTGTGGGTCATATCGTTTTGAGCGCTGAAAGGGTCTCTCTGAGGATCAGTATCTTGTTGTCTGAACCGCTTAAACTCGGCCCAACTCACGCTGGCCAAACAGACCCCATGGGCGAACCATCAGAATTAAAAGCAAGAGTGCGTAGATCACAATGTCGCTCGACTTGGGGGAAATGTAAGACGCTGCCAGTTGTTCAATCAGACCCACGAGCAAGCCGCCCACAATGGCCCCAGGAATACTTTGCATGCCGCCAATCACCACAGCGGGCAATGCAAGGAGTCCAATCGACTCCAGTTCAGTCGACACAATTTGAAGTTGGCCCAAAAAGAGTCCACCGACAGAAGCCAAGATGCAACCGATGGCCCAAGCCAAACGGTTCATGACATTCACATTGATCCCGGAGACCACCGCGGCCTCGTGACCATCTGCCGTGGCGCGCATCAACAAACCAATCGAAGTGAAGCGAAAGAAAGCGCCAAAAACGGCCATACAGCCCCAACTGACCAATGCGGCCGTCAGGTGCAATTGAGAAATTCGAAGTTCTCCGAACTGGTAAACGCCATGAGGCAAAGGTGTGTTGAGTGTGAGACCCTGTGAGCCATAAATGATTTCGATCAGGGCGCGCAAAGCAATGGACAAGGCAATGGTCAGCATGATGACGGCCAACATGGGTTGACCCGACAATGGCTGAATTAAAAATTTATGGATGAGAACACCCAAGAGGGCCGAGCCAAGGACCATGAACGCAATGGCCAATGGGAAAGGCAATTGCAACGAGGAAATGCCTGTGACGGCGAGGTAGGCCCCGCACACCACAAACATGCCCTGCGCAAAATTAAAAACTTCTGTGGCTTTGAACACAACTGCAAAACCAAGGGCCACCAGCCCGTAGATACTGCCCAGGGCGAGGCCGCTAAAAAGTACTTGTAAAAGCATGCTGGTCCTTGGTGTTTGATGTGTTTAAAAATCAGAATTACTTGGTGTACTTCGCGTAGTCGCTGAATTCACCAAAGGATTTGTATTTTGAAGCCGCGTAATCAAACGTGAACATCTTCAAAACAGAGGGGCCATTGTGGTTGTCGGCTGTATAGGAGAAAGGTGCAGCCAAACCCTTGCTGTCGACAGTGAAGCCTTTGGCCAATGTTTCAACCAACTTAGCTCGCGATGGATTGGCACCCAAACGTCCGATGGCTTCTGCGGCCATTTGACCTGCCACCCAACCGCCAACATAGTTGATGTCACTCTTCATGGCTGAGCGACCCACTTTGTCAGCAAATGCAGACAGTTCTTTGTTGCCAACAGATTGATCTGTGCCACCGGGTGTGAAGCAGCTGATGAAGTTGTAGGTTGAGCCGGCTTGTGCGCCCAAGGCTTGGTAAATGGCGGGAGAGCCCAAGTACGTGATACCGAAGGCTGGCA
>CANBWP010000035.1 GCA_947373185.1 Comamonadaceae bacterium
CCACAGGGTCTTGTTTGGAGACAACCGCCAACTCATCGATGAAGCTTTCAGAGAAAAACGCGTTGTGAGAGTGCCCCACAGAACGCCAGAATCCAATTGGCACGCCCATCTTGGTGGACACATGGGACATGCGCTGATGCGCAAAGCCATAGGGCAAATCAAACAAGCCTTCTGCGGTTGTTTTATCGGGCGCATCAACAGGGCCAGACAGCGCGGGCAAGACACGCGACATCCAGCGCGGTGAAATGGCATCACCCGCCGATTTAATTTGCAGGCTCTCAACTTGACCTTGCGCATTCACGGCAGCGCTCAACTGCGCCACATGCATGGGGCGGTAATAGTCATGCGTCATGTCTTGTTCGCGCGTCCAGACCAATTGCACCGGCGCGCCCTCAGCGGCCATGGCCAATTGCGTGGCTTGCACCACCACATCCACTTCCAAGCGTCGGCCAAAGCCGCCGCCTAACAAGGTGACATGCACTTTGACTTTGTCGTCCGACACGCCCGCCACTTTGGCCGCAGCGGCACGTGCCAAGCCGGGCACTTGGGTGGGTGCCCAAATTTCCAGTTGCCCGTCTTTGAATTGCGCTGTGCAATTCATGGGCTCCATGGTGGCGTGCGCCAAATAAGGGGCGGTGTATTGCGCTTGAATGACGCGCGCAGCACCGGCTTCGGCTTTCACAGCATCGCCTTGCTCATAAAACGTGAAGCCGCTTTCTGATTTGAGTTTGTCTTGCAGTTCGGTTGCAATGCGCTGGGTATCGATGGCGCCTTCTTTGCGCTGCGCCCACTCAGCTTTGACCTTTTGGGCGGCTTGTTGGGCATGCCACGTTGTTTTGGCAATCACTGCAAAGCCTGGTGCAGAGCCCGCTGCGCTGGTGAGCTGAACGCACTTCACGACTCCGGGCATGGCCAGCGCTTCTTTGGCGTCGATGCTGCTGAGCGTGCCACCCATTTGCGGCACTTGCACGATGCTGGCAAACAGCATGTTGGGCACGCGCACATCGATGCCAAAGACAGCACTGCCATTTGTTTTGGCAGGCACGTCTGCGCGCGATGTGGCTTGACCCATCAAGCGCCAATCTTTGCGATCTTTCAGAACGACATGGCCAGGCGTTTGGCCTGCAGCACCTTTGGCAAATTCACCATAGTGCGCAGACTTGCCGGAAGCATGACTGACCACGCCATCTTTCACGCTCAGTTCTTTGGCAGGCACTTTCCACTGATCGGCAGCCGACAACAACAAACTGGCTTTGGCTGTAGCCGCTGCATTTCTCAAGTGTTCCCAAGCATCTTTGACAGACGATGAACCGCCAGTGGCATTGACGCCCAATTCGCGCGCCACTTTGCTCACGATCCACTCGCCCGTTTTGACCATCATGGGCTTGTCTGGGCCTTCTGATTTCAAGGGGTGGAAGGGCAAGGTGCCCACGAACATGGCCACGTTGCCGTAGATGGCGTCGTGCCCGGCTTGTTCTAAGCGAACTTGCTTGAGGGGCACGTCCAGTTCTTCAGCCACCAGCATGGCCAGTGCATTGTGAATGCCCTGCCCCATGTCGCTGCGGTGCATGGCCAACACCACGCTGCCGTCTTTGGTAATTTTGATCCAACCGTTGAGCGCGACGTCACCTTCGGTGAGCAGCATGTTGTCGGGCTTGCCCAACCGTGAACGAGGGGGCATGACGCCCCAGCCAACGACGAGTGCGCCTGTGAGTCCAAGGCCGCTGAGAATGAGGTTGCGGCGCTTCATGCTTGTGCGCCTGCTGCGCGGTGAATGGCGGCACGCACGCGTTGGTAGGTGCCGCATCGGCACAGGTTGGTCATGGCTTCGTCGATGTCGGCATCGGTGGGTTTGGGTTTTCTGGCCAAGAGGGCCGCAGCCGCCATGAGCATGCCGCTTTGGCAGTAACCACATTGAGGCACTTGCTCTTCAATCCAGGCTTGTTGCAAAGCACTGGGTTGGTCGGCGGTGCCGAGTGATTCGATGGTTTTGATGTTGGCGCCGGCAACGCTGGCCACGGGGGTGACGCAGGAGCGAATGGGTTGGCCGTCTTTGTGGACTGTGCAAGCCCCGCAGGCTGCAACACCGCAGCCGAATTTGGTGCCGGTGAGGTTGAGGGCGTCTCGCAGAACCCAGAGCAAGGGCATTTGAGGGTCGACGTCTAAGCTGACGTTGTTGCCGTTGATGTTGAGGTGCATGAAGGGCCTTCCGCAGTAAAGGACTTGGGGTACGGGTTGCTTGTGTGCGGATGCTAGCAGGTGTTGGGTCTTTGTGCGGTTTAGACGGTTTGGCTGGTGAGACTTGTATCGCTTCTTTTGCGAGAGCGTTGATCAGCCAGCCCTAAGGGGGACCTCCTCATACTGGGGTACCAGAAATCGTCAGCCCCCCTTAGGACTGACTGCTCAACTGTTGGTCGGCGGAGGGTTTCTGAACACCATCGCTGCTGTTCGCAGTCTGGGTGAGGGTGTATTGGGTGGGTGACGATTTCTGGTACCCCAGCATGAGGAGCCCACCCAATGCATCCTCGCCCAGCGAGCTCAGCACATCATGCCAAAAAAATAGCCCCGCAAAAAATGCGAGGCTATCAATCGTTGGCGGAGAAGGTGGGATTCGAACCCACGGTGATGTTGCCACCACGCCTGATTTCGAGTCAGGTACATTCGACCACTCTGCCACTTCTCCTGCATTCAACATTGCGGCTGGTCACCGCCGCAAATTCTATCAGTTCGCTTGCTTCAAAAACTCAAGCGCGCAATTCAGTGATACCGCCCATGTAAGGCCGCAACACTTCAGGCACCGTGACAGAGCCATCTGCATTCTGATAATTCTCAAGCACCGCCACCAGCGCACGTCCCACGGCCAAACCTGAACCATTCAAGGTGTGCACCAGTTCATTCTTGCCTTGCGCATTTTTAAAACGTGACTGCATCCGGCGAGCTTGAAACGCTTCCATGTTGGAGCACGAGCTGATCTCGCGGTATGTGCCTTGTGCAGGCACCCACACCTCAAGGTCATAAGTTTTGGTGGCACCAAAACCCATGTCGCCAGAACAAAGCAACATGACGCGGTACGGCAAACCCAATTTTTGCAAAATAACTTCTGCGTGGCCCGTCATTTCTTCCAGCGCTTCGTAGCTTTTTTCTGGGTGAACAATTTGCACCATCTCTACTTTGTCAAATTGGTGCTGACGAATGAGACCCCGTGTATCTCGACCTGCACTGCCCGCTTCAGAACGGAAGCAAGGTGTGTGGGCTGTGAGCTTCATGGGCAAGTCTGACTCGGCCAAAATTTCATCGCGCACCACATTGGTCAAGGTCACTTCTGAGGTGGGAATCAAATACAGCGCTTGGTTGTCTGCGGCTTCTTCGCCTTCTTGACCACCCTTTTTGGCGGCAAATAAATCGCCTTCAAATTTGGGCAATTGACCCGTGCCGCGCAAAGTTTCAGCATTGACAATGTACGGCGTGTAGCACTCGGTGTAGCCGTGTTCCTGCGTTTGGGTGTCCAACATGAACTGCGCCAACGCGCGGTGCAAGCGTGCAATTTGGCCGCGCATGAACGTGAAGCGTGAGCCTGACAACTTGATGCCAGTGTCAAAGTCGAGACCCAGCTTTTCGCCAATGTCCACGTGGTCGCGCACTTCGAAGTCGAAGGTCTTGGGGCCTTTACCGCCCACACTCCACTTTCGGACTTCCACGTTGCCATGTTCGTCAGCGCCCACAGGCACGCTGTCGTGGGGCAGGTTGGGCACAGCTAAGAGCATGTCTTGCAATTCGGCTTGCAAAGCTTCTAAACGCACCGCTGAGGCATCGAGTTCCGTTTTGATGCTGGCCACATCGGCCATGACTTGGTCGGTACTTTCGCCCTTGGACTTCAGCATGCCAATTTGCTTGGACAAGGTGTTGCGTTGACTTTGCAGTTCTTCCGTGCGTGTTTGCAAAGTTTTGCGCTCTGTTTCCAGCGCGCGGAACTTGTCCACATTCAAAAATACTTGTGGATTTTTACGAGTTTCCAAGCGCGCCACTGCGGCGTCCAGGTCTTTGCGAAGTAAAAGAATGTCTAGCATGTTGCGATCAAGTTAAGTGACCCATGAATCATTGGTCATCGTTCAATTTTAGGCCCTTGGGCAAGGGAAACTTGATGGTTTCCGTCACGCCATCGAGTTTGCGAATGGAGGTGGCGCCCAAAGCACGCAATTTGGCAATCACATCTTGGACCAAGACCTCGGGGGCAGAAGCGCCCGCAGTGAGGCCTACCCGGTGCTTGCCCACAAACCATTCGTTTTGAAGCTCGTCGGCACTGTCCACCATGTAACTGTCGGCGCCCAGTCGGCTGCCCAACTCGCGCAAGCGGTTGCTGTTGGAGCTGGTGGGGCTGCCCACGACCACCACCACATCCACTTGAGGGCTCAGAAGCTTGACGGCGTCTTGACGGTTTTGTGTGGCGTAGCAAATGTCTTGCTGTTTGGGCTCACGCACTTTGGGAAAGCGTTGTTTCACGGCGCGCAAAATGTCGGCGGCATCGTCCACACTCAAGGTGGTTTGTGTCACCACCGCCAACAGGTCTGTTTGTTGGGGCTGTACCTTAGCCACATCTTCAACGTCTTCCACCAAATGAATGCCTGCCGTCAACTGGCCCATGGTGCCTTCAACTTCAGGATGGCCTTTGTGGCCAATCATGAGGAACTCGTAGCCTTCTTTGTGAAGCTTGGCCACTTCCACATGCACTTTGGTCACAAGCGGACAGGTGGCGTCAAAAATCTGAAAGCCCCGGACCTCGGCTTCAGCTTGCACCGCCTTGCTCACACCATGGGCACTGAAAACCAATGTGGCGCCAGGCGGCACATCGTTTAAATCTTCAATGAAAATGGCACCCTTGGTTTTGAGGTCATTGACCACATAGGTGTTATGCACAATTTCGTGGCGGACATAGATGGGGCGCCCAAATTTGGCAATGGCCGCCTCGACGATGTCAATCGCACGATCAACCCCAGCACAAAAGCCGCGAGGTTCCGCTAACAATACTTCTTGAACGCCCATGCTGCACCTTCCTTGAGAGGTTAATCGGCTTACAAAATACCAATCACGTGGACTTCAAACGTGACGGGATGACCGGCCAAGGGGTGGTTGAAGTCAAACAAGACGGCGCCATCCTCGGCCACTTGCATGACAGCACCCGCATAGGTGCCGTGGCCATCGGGGGTGGGAAATTGAACCACGTCGCCGGGTACATAGTGTTCTTGCGCGGCGCCCAGTTGGGCCAACAACTTGCGCGCCACCCACTGCTGCATGTCGGGGTTGCGCTCGCCAAAGGCAACGCCAGGCGCCAACTCAAAAGTGGTGCGAACGCCCTCTTCCAAGCCCATCAATGCTGCTTCCATGCCAGGTGACAACTCGCCTGAACCCAAGGACAAGGTGGCGGGTTTGTCTTCAAAGGTATTGATCAGCGTGCCTTGAGGGCCGGCCAATCGGTAATGCAAGGTCAAAAAAGAGCCAGCTTGAACTGTGGTCATCAATACGTCGATCCATGAAAGGGGTCTGCACCATGCAGGCCAATGAAATGCCAATGCGGTTGAAAGTCAGACCGCCGCCACACAAAGGGGCACAGACTCGGACTTTACACCCCTCCGATTGTAAAAAGCTTCCGTCCCTTTGGCCCCATCTGTTTGCGCAAATGTGCGATTTGGCGAAGCTTTGATCTGAATGCCCCCCTATGAAGCTTCAAGACTTGCCAAGCGACACCCGCCCTCGAGAAAAAATGCTCAGCCGAGGGCCCAGTGCGTTGAGTGACTCAGAACTGTTGGCCCTGCTGCTCAGAACCGGCGTGGCAGGTCGCAATGTCCTGCAATGGTCACAAGACATTTTGCTGGCCAGCGGCGGTTTGGCCGGTTTGCTGCTGCAAGTGCCCAACCCAGATCGCCCCATCAAAGGCCTGGGACCCGCCAAACAAACGGAGTTACTGGCCGTCATGGAGTTGGCCAAACGGGCCATGGCCCAACAACTCCAAGGCCGCGAGGTGATGCAGAACGCGGCCCATGTTCAGTTTTATTTGCAGCTCAATTTGGCCCATATCGCCCACGAGGTCTTTGCCATGTTGTTTTTGGACGCGCAGCACAAGCTGGTGTGCATGGAGACACTGTTCAGGGGCACCTTGAGCCAAACCAGCGTTTATCCCAGAGAAGTGGTGCTGCGCGCGCTGCACCACCACAGCGCTGCCGTCGTTTTGGCACACAACCATCCCAGTGGCTCGGTGCACCCTAGCGCAGCCGATTTGCACCTGACCCACAATTTGAAATCGGCTTTGGCCTTGGTTGATGTCCGGGTCTTGGACCATGTCATTGTGGGGCCCGGACAGGCTTTCTCCATGGCCGCTGAAGGTGTTTTGTAGCGAAGCGTCTTGGCAATGGCCGCTTGTGGCAACATCCGTTTGTGAAATTCCAATCGCTCCAAGATCTCAAGCACGTGCAAAAGCAAATTGCCCAGGCGCAAGCTCAGGCCGCTTCAGAGGCAGCGGCGCGTGCTGCTGCGCTCAAAAAGGTCGAGGCTGAAAAGAACTTGTTCATTCGGGCAATTGGCAAGGTAGCGCCCTTGCCTTCGCACAACAAAGCGCATTTACCCCAAACGCCACCAGCCCCTGTCGCCACCCAACGGCAAAAGGACGAAGCCGAGGTCATCAAAGATTCTCTGAGCGATGAGTTTGACGTCAGCACACTGCTGGACACCGACGATGCTTTGAGTTTCAGAAGACCCAGCGTCGGGCCCGAAGTCACACGCAAACTGCGCAAAGGCGATTGGGCCATTCAGCGCGAAATTGATCTGCATGGGTTTCGCAGCGATGAAGCCAGGCTGGCCCTCACCACCTTCATTCGCGACGCCCACAAACATGGCCTGCGCTGCGTGCGCGTGGTGCATGGCAAGGGCTTGGGCTCGCCGGGTAAAACGCCCGTCCTGAAATCCAAGGTGCACAGTTGGTTGGTGCAAAAGAATCAGGTCATGGCCTTTGTGCAAGCCAAGCCCGCAGAAGGCGGCGCAGGCGCCTTGGTGGTGTTGCTCACCCCCTCGTGAGCGTCAACCCTTATTCAGCCGCCTGACGCAAGGTTTGCGACACCGGTTGACGCAAGACTTCCGCCAGTCCCCACCAGCCAGCCAGCCATGCCAGCAAAGCCCCTGTGAGTGACCCCGCGATGGGCACCCACAGCGATGCCGTCCATTCAAATTCAAACACAAAACGGGCCAAGCCCCAGCCGACCAACTCGGCCACGCAACTGGCCAAAAACCCAGCCAAGAGCCCAAGGCCCATCAATTCGGCGGTTTGAACTTGCCCCAATAAACGTCCTGTGGCGCCCAGTGCGCGCATGATGGCAAATTCACGCTTGCGCTCTTCGCGGGTGGCGGTGACGGCGGCCATGAGCACCAACAAGCCGGCCATCAGGGTAAAGGCAAACAAAAATTCCACCGCGCGAATGACTTGGTCCAAGACCTTTTGAACTTGCGTCAAAGTAGCGCGCAAGTCGACACTGGTGATGTTGGGAAACTGCTGCAACAAGTTGCGTTCAAAAGAGGGCACATCGGGCGTTTTGAACGCAGCCATGTAACTGAGGGGCACATCGGGCAAATTGTCGACGGGATAAATCACAAAGAAATTGGCGCGCATAGAACCCCAATCCACTTTGCGCAAGGAGGTGATGCGACCTTCAGACAAGACGCCGCCCACATCAAACTGCATGCGATCGCCCAGCTTGAGGCCCAAGGTTTGGGCAATCCCCATCTCGACACTGACAGCATCGCGCTCACCTTCTGTCCAGGCTCCTTGAACCACCGCGTTGTGTTCTGGTTTGACGGCACGCGCAGACAAGTTGAATTCCCGATCTACCAGTCGCTTGGCACGGTCGTCTGCAAAATTGGCGGGGCTGACGGCTTGACCATTGATGGCCACCAAGCGACCTCGGATCATGGGATACCAGTCGTAATGGTTCACGCTGGCTTGACGCAGTGCAGCCTGAAAAGCCTCTGTTTGATCGGGCTGGACATTGATCACAAAGCGGTCGGGTGCCTGAACTGGCGTGGCTTTGCGCCAACTGTTGATCAAGTCGGTGCGCAACAAGACCAGCAACACCAAGGCCAACAAACCCACCGACAAAGCACTGACCTGCACCACCGCAAACAGGGGACGGGCCATGACTTGGCGGGTGGCCAACAGCAACCAGCGTGGCGTTGTTGGCGAGGGCACCCACTGCCGCAACATTTTCAAGGCGACCCAAGTGACCGCTGCAAACAGCATCGTGGCAGCAGCAAAGCCCCCCACCGTCATCAGGCCCAAAGTGATGTCGCGACTGGCCCACATGAGAGCGCCCGCAAAGCCCAGCAAACCCATGACCAACACGCCCACCGAAGCCGTTTGCAAACTGCCCAAGTCGCGCCGAATGACACGCAGCGCCGGCACCTTGGCCAATTGCAAAACGGGCGGCAAACCAAAAGCCAACAACAGCGTCAACCCCATGCCCAAACCCAACCAGACTGGCGCAGCCGAAGTGGGGGGCAACTGGGCGTCCACCAAACCCGCTAAGAGCCAAACAAAAGCGTGGTGAATGCCGTAACCAAGCGCCAGGCCCATCAAACTGGCTGCCAAGCCCGCCGTGACAAATTCAAAGGCATAGGCCACTGACAAGGTTCTTTGACTTTGGCCCAACACGCGCAGCAAGGCACACGCATCGAGGTGGCGTGTTGCAAACGTTTTGGCCGCCAAGGCCACTGCCACAGCGCACAAGAGTGCCGCTAGCAAGGCGACCAAATTCAAAAACTTTTCGGCACGGTCTAGTGTTTGCCGCATTTCTGGACGGCCACTTTCCATGGACTCAATTTGCACGCCCCGCACAAGAGGCTGGGTTGCCGCGTCTCTGGCCCATTTCAAAAAGCTTTGCACAGCCACTTGATCGGCCGGCCCTGCCACCGCCATGCGGTAGGTGATGCGACTGGCGGGTTGAATCAAGCCTGTGGCCTCGACATCGGTCAGGTTCAACATCACACGCGGTGCAAAGTTCAGAAAACCCGCGCCCCGATCAGGCTCTCTTTCAATCAATGCCGTGACTTGAAAAGATTTGTCGCCCAACCATAGGGCATCTTGCACTTGAAGGTTCAAACCTTCGAGCACAGCGGGATCCACCCACACCGTACCAGGTGCTGGCACATCGTGCGTCACAACGGAGGAGCGAGTGTCTTGAGGTGTTTGCCCCTGGAGGGCTGCACTGAACAAACTCAATTGGCCGCGCAAGGGGTAACCGCTTGTCACAGCTTTGAGTGCCACCAGTTTGGTCTCGCCCCCCTTGGCGTCGTCTGCACGGGCCATGCTGGGGAAGCTCAAACTTTGATTGAATTGCAAGCCCAAGGCTTGGGCCTTTTTCAAGAAGGCCTCGGGTGTGGGTTTGTCGCTGACCACCACGCCATCGCCACCCAGTAATTGGCGGGCATCGCGCCACAACCCAGCTTGGAGTCGATCAGCAAAGAAACCAACCGCAGACAGCGCAGCCACCGCCAGCACCACCGACACGATCAGCAAATTGAGTTCGCCAGCGCGAAGGTCACGCCACAGGTTGCGCCATCCCAGCATCCAGGCCAAGCGCCAAGATGAGCTTTGTTGGCCAGCGGCATGTTTAGGCATGGATCTGGGGGTCTGATTTTTGCACGGCTGTGTGTGCCAACTCAGGCTGCCATTTCAAACGATGTGCAGCGCTGAAGCACAAAAACCGTTTGTGAGTGGCGCGGCCAATGGCGCACAAGCCAACCCGCTGCGCCACTTCCAAGCCCATTTGCGTGATGCCGCTGCGCGAAACCGCAATGGGCACGCCCATCTGCGCAGACTTGATCACCATCTCGCTGGTCAAACGGCCCGTGGTGTAGAACACCTTGTCGTGGCCATCGACATCGTTCATGGCCATCCACCCCGCAATGGTGTCAACTGCGTTGTGGCGTCCGACGTCTTCGACGAACATGAGCATTTGCGCGCCTTTGAACAACGCGCAGCCATGCACGGAGCCCGATGATTTGTAAGTGGTTTCTTGCAAGCGAATGGCATTGACCAACGCGTACAGCGTCGCTTGTTGAATATGCGCATCGGCAGGCAATTCAATGCCATCAATGTCATTGAGCAAATCGCCGAACACACTGCCCTGACCGCAGCCCGTGGTGACCACGCGCGCCGCTGTTTTGGGACCTGCCTGGCTCATGCCGTCGCGAGTTTTGATAGCGGCCACACCGGGCTCGCCCATTTCGCCCTGACCCAAAGTCCAATCGACGGTGATCGATTCAATTTCAGCGACCGAACGTATCAGTCGTTGATTGAGTAAAAAACCCAGCACGAGCCATTCAGGGCTGGCACCCAAGGTCATGAGTGTGACCAATTCTTTTTTGTCCAAATACACCGTGAGTGCACGCTCTGCTGGAATGTGCAGCTCAGCACTTTCACCAAACTCGTTGCGCACGCTGATTTGTCGCGTCAATTCGGCGCGTGCCTGCGTCAGTCGGGGTTTCAGTTGTGTGGTGTGTGGCATGGGAGTTTCGACGGTTCAGGCTGGAGCCTAACGCAAAAAGTCCCACGCTGATTCAGCGGGGACTTTCAACCTGTTGCGTTCAGGGAAAAATCAGGACTTCTTAGCTGGCGCTGCTGGTGCAGTGACTGGCGCAGCAGCAGGTTTGGCACCCGCGGCAGCGACGGCGGGTGCGACAGGTGCCGCAGCCACATAAGCACCAGGGTCAACGCAGGCAGGTGTGACGACAGGCGGCGTTGTGGGTTTGCCTGAAGCCTTGGCTGTTTTGTAATAGTGTGCAGCCACTTTTTCGCGCGACTTGCAAAGCTGAAAAGCTGCAATTTTGTCGGTGTGCGCCGTTTTAGCGGCTGTTTCTGCGGCCTTGGCCTTGGCTTCGTCCGAGGGTGCAGGCAATTTGGCCAGGGCCGAAACGCTGAATACCGCAGCCAGCACGCAGGTGCTCAAGCCGATGAAATGCTTTGTCATGTTTTCAATCCTCATTCTTCAGGCCGATGCCGATGGGGAAACCGCAGCACCCTGGGCAATGGCTTCAGGGCTTCGTTGTGCAGGGATCTTGCCTGCCTTGATGTCGTCGTACCAAAGTTCATGATGCTCTTTGGCCCATGTTTCATCAACGTAGCCGTCCTTCATGGCGCTGTAGGCGCCTTCCATGCCAATCGTGCCCATGTAAATGTGACCCATGAACATGAGCATCATGACGATGGTGGCCACGCCGTGAACCATGTTGGCAATTTGCATGGTGCTGCGCTCGTAGACCAATCCTGGAATGAGTTTGTCCAACACCAAACCAGAGGCGACCACAATCAAGCCCAGACCCAAGACACCCAACCAAAAGACGATTTTTTCGCCGGCATTGAACCGGTGCGAAGGGACTTCTTGGCCAGTCAGCATGCCGCCGCCTTTGAGCAGCCAGGTGATGTCTTCTTTGGTGGGAAAGTTGTCTTTCAGGAAAGTGACAAACACCATGATCAAGGACACCGCAAACAAGGGACCCGCAAAATTGTGCAGATTTTTCAACATGTACGTCAGCCAACCAAACAGCACATTGCCAAAGATGGGTTGAATGAAAAACTTGCCAAAAGCCATGACCAAGCCAGAGACTGCCAAGCAGACAAAAGCAATGGCATTGGCCCAGTGAGCTGCACGCTCCAGCGGCGTGAATCGTTCAATCTTGCGGCCTGTGGGGGTGCCATGCAATTGCATAGGACCTTTGCCAAAATAAAACAAGGCAATGGCCAGGGCCACAATCACAAGCAGTGAGCCGCCATAAGGAATGATCCATTTGTTGCGAACTTGCCGCCATGCTTCACCCGCATTGGTCAAACGTGACCCCGGGTATTGCACAAATTGCTGAATGAGGTTGCCTGCTTCGGGGGCTTGTGTCACGGGCAAACTGCTGTAACCCGTCACACCTGCACCCACTTGACGCCACATGGGCGCATTGTTGCCGGGTTGAACCTTGCTGCGCTCAGCATTGGTTTGATCAGCGTATTTCGGGTCGGTATTGGCATCCGGCGCGATGGAGAAAATGTTGGCACTTTGCACGCCTTTGGCCTGCGCAGCAGCAGGCGCTGCAGCAGGCACTGCAGCAGCGGGCGCCGTCGTTTCGGCACTCACGCCAAGCGCCACACCGATCATCAAGCCGGTTGCCAGCAAGCAAGATTTGAACGCTTTATTTACCGAAAATCGGTTCATGGTGAGACTCCCGCGTTCAGTTAGAACGGCTGTGGTCGTTCATGCCATATTGGGCACGGGCCTTGAGTTTTTGAACCCAGCTGTTTTTGTCGCCCGCTTGCCAATCACCTGATGTGAAAGCTGCGACGCCGGTACCGGTGTAAGGCGCGGCATCCAATTTAGGTTGCCCAGCCAGCTCTTGGACTTTTTCACCGCAAGCTGTGAGGCTGACGACGGCGGCGGCCGTACAGGCCAAAGCGAGGATGCGTTTCAAACGGCTCATGATTTGGCGCCTTTCGAATCGGTTTTGCTGCCATACGCAGTGCCCCAACCCCAAACTTCTGCGCCTTTGCCACGTTGTACCACGCGATTGCGGAAGATGTCGGCCACCACATCACCGTCACCCGCGAGCAAGGCTTTGGTCGAACACATTTCGGCACAAGCAGGCAATTTGCCTTCGGCCAAACGGTTACGACCGTATTTTTCAAACTCAGCTTGACTGCCGTTGGCTTCTGGGCCACCCGCACAGAACGTGCACTTGTCCATTTTGCCGCGCACACCGAATGTGCCAGAGCTTGGGAATTGAGGTGCGCCAAAGGGGCATGCGTAAGAGCAATAACCGCAACCGATGCAAACATCTTTGTCATGCAACACCACACCCTCTTCGGTGCGATAGAAACAATTGACGGGACACACTGCCATGCAAGGGGCATCTGAACAATGCATGCACGCCACGGAAATAGATTTCTCGCCCGGCACACCGTCGTTCAGAGTGACCACACGACGGCGATTGACACCCCAAGGCACTTCGTGTTCGTTTTTGCAAGCCGTCACACAACCGTTGCATTCAATGCAGCGCTCTGCATCACAGATAAATTTCATTCTTGCCATAGTTAACTCCTGTGTGTGTGGAAGGCTTTAAGCCTTCTCCACATCGCAAACGGTGGTTTTGGTTTCTTGCATCATGGTGACGCTGTCGTAGCCGTACGTGGTGCCTGTGTTGATGGCCTCGCCCCGCACGATAGGCGCTGCACCACTGGGGTAATGCGCCAGCATGTCGGCACCCTGCCAACGACCTGAGAAGTGGAAGGGCATGAACACCGTGTCTGGCGCCACGCGCTCTGTGACCAAGGCTTGCACGTTCAAGCGAGCGCCTGTCGGTGTTTTGACCCATGCACGTTCACCATTGCGAATGCCGCGTTTTGAAGCGGTTTGCGGATTGATCTCCACAAACATTTCTTGTTGCAACTCGGCCAACCAGGGATTGGAGCGCGTTTCTTCACCGCCACCTTCATACTCGACCAAACGACCTGAGGTCATGATGAGTGGGAACTTCTCGTAGACCTTGTCCGCGATGTTCTTGTCTTGAATGGTTTTGTACAAGGTGGGCAAACGCCAGAATGCTTTCTTGTCGTCGTGCGTAGGGTACTTGGCCGCCATGTCGGCACGTGTGCCATACAAGGGCTCGCGGTGCTGAGGAATCGGGTCGGGGAAGTTCCACACCACAGCACGGGCCTTGGCATTGCCAAAGGGGTGACATCCATGGTTCTTCATGAACACACGGATCATGCCGCCAGAAGAATCCGTCTTCCAGTTTTTACCTTCTGCTGCTTTGGCTTCGTCTTCCGTCAGTTCGCCCCACCAGCCCAGTTTCTTGAGCAGCACGTGGTCAAGTTCGGGATAACCGGTGGTGATGTCAGCACCCTTAGAGTGAGAACCGTCTTCGGCCAACAAGGACTTGCCTTCACGCTCCACGCCAAAGTTAGCGCGGAAGTTGCCGCCGCCGTCCATGACGTGCTTGGAGGTGTCGTACAAATTGGGGGAGCCTGGGTGTTTCAGCTCAGGGGTACCCCAGCATGGCCATGGCAAACCAAAATAGTCATCGCCAAAGTCGTAGCCTGTTTCTTTGTCTTTACCGCCTTTGGATTTGAGCGTTTTGACGTCAAACAAATGCATGTTGCGCATGTGCGCTTTGAGACGTTCTGGCGTTTGGCCGGTGTAACCAATGGTCCAAACGCACTTGTTGATTTCACGCAAGATGTCTTCGGGCATGGGTTCGTCCATGCCTTTGACTTTTTGAAGCTTGTAGTTCTTCACCAGCTCTGCGCCAAAGCCCAATTTTTGGGCGAATTGGTACATGATCATGTGATCTGTCCGGCTTTCCCACAAGGGTTCAATGACCTTGTCGCGCCACTGCAAGGAGCGGTTGGACGCCGTGCAAGAGCCACTGGTTTCAAACTGAGTGGCTGCGGGCAACAGGTACACCGCACGGTTGGGATTCAAGTCTTCCGGCTTACCAGGCATGGCGGCCATGGCCGCTGTGGCCGATGGATAAGGATCGACCACCACCAACAAGTCAAGCTTGTCCATGGCGCGCTTCATTTCCAAGCCACGTGTTTGGGAGTTGGGTGAATGGCCCCAATAGAACACGCCACGCAAATTGCTGTCTTGGTCAATCAGTTCGTTTTTCTCGAGCACGCCATCAATCCAACGTGACACGGTGATGCCGTTCTTGCCCATCATGGCAGGGCTTGCAAAACGTCCTTTGATCCATTCAAAGTCAACGCCCCAAGCTTTGGCGAAGTGTTTCCAAGATCCTTCAGCCAAACCGTAGTAACCAGGCAAAGAGTCTGGATTGGGACCGACATCGGTCGCGCCTTGCACGTTGTCATGGCCGCGGAAAATATTGGTGCCACCACCGGACTTGCCAATGTTGCCCAAGGCCAATTGCAAGATGCAAGAAGCGCGAACAATGGCATTGCCAATGGTGTGCTGTGTTTGGCCCATGCACCAGACAACGGTACTTGGATTGTTTTCGTGCAGCATCTTGGCCACTTTGAAAACTTGTTCTTCCTTGACACCGCAAGCTTCTTCCACATTTTCAGGGGTCCACTTGGTCATCACTTCGGCTTTGACTGCGTCCATACCATAGACGCGGTCGTTGATGTACTTCTTGTCTTCCCATCCGTTTTTGAAGATGTGATACAGAATGCCGAACAAGAAAGGAATGTCGGTGCCTGAACGGATGCGGACATATTCGTCAGCCTTGGCAGCCGTGCGTGTGAAACGGGGGTCCACCACGATCATCTTGCAGCCGTTTTCTTTGGCATGCAACATGTGCAACATGCTGACGGGGTGCGCTTCTGCCGCATTGGAGCCAATGTACAAAGCGCACTTGCTGTTTTGCATGTCGTTGTACGAATTGGTCATGGCGCCGTAGCCCCATGTATTGGCCACGCCGGCCACCGTGGTGGAGTGGCAAATGCGCGCCTGGTGGTCGGTGTTGTTGGAACCCCAGAAGCTCACAAACTTGCGCATCAAATAGGCTTGTTCGTTGTTGTGCTTCGAAGAGCCAATGAAGTAAACGCTGTCGGGTCCACTGGCTTGGCGAAGTTCTAACATGCGTGCGCTGATTTCGGTCAGTGCCGTATCCCAGCTGATGCGCTCGTATTTGCCATTGACCAATTTCATGGGGTAGCGCAGGCGGTATTCACCATGACCGTGTTCACGCAATGCAGCACCCTTGGCGCAGTGCGCACCCAAATTGATGGGTGAGTCAAACACGGCTTCTTGACGCACCCAGACGCCGTTTTCAACCACGGCGTCAACCGCACAACCCACTGAGCAATGGGTGCAAACGGTGCGCTTGACTTCAACTTTGCCAGCGCCCAGGCCAGTGCCTGCGCCGTTGCTGGCTTGGGCTTTTTTCACCAAACTCAATTGCGAAGCGGCAAGGCCCACGCCGACTCCCAAACCTGAGCGGCGCAAGAATGTGCGACGGTCTAAGGTGGGCAAAGCCTGTGTGAGGCCGCGGCGCAAACTGTGCACAAAGGGCGATGAAGTGGCACCGGAAGTGCCCGAATTCTTTTTGGTCAACAACATGAAACTCTCCAGCAGAGGTGAGTGTTTAAAGGGGGAATCAGACCAAGGTGGTCTTGTAGTAACGCTTAACGTGCTCGCTCAGCTCGTAGCCGCCGCCCCGTTCTGGTTTGGCTTTTTGCATCAGGGTCGGCGCCAAGTCTTTCACTTGAGGCAAGAAAGAAGTGGCTGCAGCCACAGCACCAACGGTGCCAGCGCCAGCAAACAAGGTGCGGCGCGAAAGTTTAGGATTTTGAGAGCTCATGAAGGCTTCCTCGTTGGGTGCTTAGGAAATACTTTGCATACCCCTGCGATCTTATCAGTTCGGACCATTGCAACAATGGGAAAACCCTGATAACCCCAAGTTGGCATGGGGTCACTTGCAAGTGGCACTTAGGTCAGCAAATCAAAGCCCTGCGCTTCAATGCCCATGAAGGCGTGGGCGAACAGCGCCAAAGGCGCAAAAAATTTGGCCTTGGGGTGTTTGGCAATGACGTCCATCATCTCTTGAGCCCAAGCTTGAATATGATTGGCAAAGAATTCGCGTTGATGTGTGAGATTGGCCACCGACACATCGTCCCCCGCGATCAAATAGCGCATCACCTCACACAGACACGCAAAATGGTCCTCGGTTTCGGACATGCTGTCGTCTCGCGCCAGCCCCAAAGCGTTCAGATCCTCGCGCAATCGGGCCACAGGTTTGTCGTTCAAAAAGCCACTGAGGTAATGCGAGGCATACAGATAAATCTCAGGTTTGCCGACGCCCCCAAACAAGGCGTTGTACTCTTGGGCCACCTGATCGTCGCTCAGGCCACGGGCTGCGGCGACGACTTGACGCCAAGGTTCTTCTAAAAAACCACCCGCAACGGGCGCGTCAGTGACTGCAACGCGCAGTTGCGCCAACAAGTCGGGGCTGGGCACTTGGTAAAACAATTGGGCAAGCAGGCCATAGATTTCTGCGCGGGCTGTTTCTTCATCCAAGGCGGAAGACAGTGTCAAATTGGAGTTCATGTCGGGGCTCTTCAAGAATGGGGCGGAAGTTTGGCAATTTTGGCCTCGTCAACACTTGAATACATGTCGATCACTCGGCAGTCGCCACACATTTTGAGGCGCTCCAGCGCAGCGCCCTGAAACATGCTGTGACCCGCCAATTTGCCCAACATGGCTTCAATCGCTTTGAGGGTGCCAAAAGGTTTGCCACACTTCACACAGCCATAGGGCTGAGACTGGTTCAGCACCTGGGCTTGCTTGCGCTCGGGGGTGCGCAAAAAACGGGGAATCAAGTCAATGGCATCTTCGGGGCAGGTGCTTGCGCACAATCCACATTGCACACAATTCTTTTCAATGAAGCGCAGTTGCGGCAAGTCAGGGTTGTCTTGCAAAGCGCTGGCCGGACAAGCGCTGACGCAGCTTAGGCACAAGGTGCATTTGTCGACATCGACTTTCAGTCCGCCCATGAGGGAGGCCGCAGGCAATGCAATCGCGTGATGTGCATCCGTGACGGGCGTCGGCGCATGCTCACTCAAATGGTCCAAGGCGAGTTCCAAGGTGCTGCGTTTTTCGGGCGCCACGGCATATTTGGCAAAGACCTTGGGAATGCCCACTTTCGCCAGCAAAGGCGTGGTCAGACTGCTTGTCAAATGAGATGCCAGGTCCATGCCGTTCTTGGCTTGGATCAACTGGAAGTGGACACCTGAATAGCCCAAGCCATTCAACAAACTTTGGGCCACCGCCATTTGAGCTTCAAGGCCCTCCAAGTACTGCGGCGCTTCTTCGTGCGTTGACAGCACCAACACTTGCTTGGCACCATAAGCGATGGCAGACAGCCAAACTTCCAAGCCCAGGCTGGCGGTGTGCCACAAGGACATGGGGATGACATGGGCCGGCAGGCCCTTGGCCAATTTCAATTGCGCCGCACGCCCCAGCTCTTCCACACACTGCTGGCCCGCCTCTTGGCTGTGCAGCAGCAACACGGCGTCTTGACCACCGGCTGCGTGGTAAGTCGACAAGAGCGTTTTGATTTTCAAACCTTGCTCTTGCGCCTTGGGATAGGCATAGGTCAATGCGCCTGTGGGGCAGACGGTGGTGCATGCGCCGCAGCCCACACACAAATTGGGGTTGACTTTGATTTGCTGACGTGACTTGTCGCTGGCGATGGCTTCGGCCGAGCAAATGTCCACGCAGGCATTGCAACCGATGGTTTCATTGCGGCTGTGCGCACACAGTTTTTGTTTGTAAACAAAGAATTTGGGCTTTTCAAATTCACCCACCATGTCGCGCAATTTGAGCAAGGTGCCGAGGTCTTTGCCGTCCCATTTGAAATAACCTTGGGGGGGTGCGTGTTGTAGGAATGTGGTGCCGTTTGTGCTGGTTCTGAGGTCCAATATCAAATTAAACTTTTCGCTGATTTCAGTGGCTGCGCGGTTGAAGTCAATGGCGCCAGCCGACTGACACACCTTGACGCACGCGCGGTGCGATTGACAGGCGTTCAAGTCGATTTGGTAATCCAAGCCAATGGCGTTCTCTGGACACGCTTCCACGCAGGCATTGCAGCGCGTGCACAAGTCCAAGTTGATAGGGTTGTTATCGGTCCAAGTGACATCAAATGCACCCAGCCAACCACTCAGCTTTTGCAATTGTCCCGAAACAATCGGGTAATGCCGCGTTTGCGCGCCCCCCGCATCGCCTGGGCCTTGTGCAAAGATCACCACTTGCAACACATCGGACACAAGTGCCGCTGCTTTTTCTGCCGCATCCAAAGCGCCAATGATCAACAAACGGCCTTCGCTTTTGAAAGGCACCACGGGCACAGGATCGGGTTCTGGCAAATGTGCTGCGGCCAGCAAAGCGGCTAACTTAGGTGATGCGTTCTTGGCGTCGTGGCTCCAGCCGCCAGCTTCACGAATGTTGACAAACTTGATAGGCGAAATGGCGCCTTCTGTTTGGCTGGCCAATTCAGAGAAGAGCTGTTTTTCTTGCGTGCAAGCCACCACCACCTCTTGCCCAGACTGAATGGCCTTTTGAAAGGCGCCCGCTTCTTTGCGGCAAAGGGTGCTGTGCAGTGTGAGCGATTCACCCAGCGCTTGGCCCAGCTTCTGGGGCTGCAGGGGCATCGTCTGATTGCAATCGCAAATGAGTGTGGTCATGTTGAACGGGATCGATTTCTAGAGGCGCAGTGGTTTCAGTCGTGGTTTCAGCAGATGCTGACCACTGGGCTTCTGGGGGATTGAGTGAAACTGAGGAACTTGCATCGGACTGTGCCACATCTTCGGGGGCTTTCACCAAACCCAAAAATTGAGCACCAACCATTTTGGCCAACATGCCCTCCGGCAAAGGATCAGGGGTGTTGTAGTCGCCAATGTAGATGTCCAAGCCATCCATGATGTTGAAGTGGGGATCGGCAAAGAGCTTTTTGACAGCCGCATTCTTGATTTCCGACGGCACGTTTTGCGTCATAAAGGACGAAAAATCAGACTCAGGCGTGAGCTTGGTCACATCTTCAAGTGTTGGGACGGGTACAGCTTCTTGGACTGCCTGCAGCTGATCACGGCCGCCTGTTGTAACTTGCTGAGGTTGCAGCGGCTTGTCGGCCTGAGTCGAATCAGCCGCTTGTGGCACTTGCAGGGTGACGCCTTGCTTGAAGGATTGCTTGTCGGCTTGCTTGACAGCTTGTTTGCGCTGAGACCACCGACTGAAAAATCCACCCGCATCCGAAGACTTGTCCTGGCTCATGGGCTCTCCGTCTTGCGACCGGATCGATCGCTGGTGCTCACTTTGGCCGGCTGTCCAAAGCGGTCCGTCAAGGCTTGGAAACTTTGTGGACGTTGACGCCGTTTCACCTCAGGGGTGTAGTGCTGCTTGGCAAACTCGCGCACCCATTCAACAATGTCAGGTGCAGCAGGTACTTGCTCGATGGTTTCTTGGGCATCGAGCCAGCGACCGGCATCGTGATAACTGAGCGAGACGCGTTCGGGCACGGCCACCAGGTCGTCGCACAAGGCGGCTTGCTCTTCCATGCGCCACATCACAAAGAAACAAGGATCGGGCGAGGTGACATTCAGAAGGTAGCCTTCTGCATCGTCTGGATACAACTCAACTTTGAAATTGGGAAACAGCCAAAGTGCACCGTCGTCGCCCTCGCGCAGGCACTTGGGGTGCTTGCCAAAGCCTTCTTCGTGGGGCGTGACGTCGTCCAGAATCCAGCGCCACGTCTGCCATTTGGCCATGTCACCCTGCACGCGCTCACGGCGCATGACAACGGCAACATCAATGGAGGGTCTGGAACTCATGCGCGGATGGTACCAATGAATCAAAGTCATTGGTGCGTGTCCGCCTTTCAGGCGACTTGAAACTTCTGAAATTCGCGGGCAGTTCAGAAGTCTTTGACCGAAACTCAATAAGTTTCGAGGTGCAAACGACCTTCTTTTTTGAGCGTAGCGCCCACCTGGTCCCAGTTCAGCCCAGCCTGCGTGGCCACATCGTGCAAAGCCAAGACCACGCCCTCTTCCATGCTCTTGAGTCCGCACACATAGAAGTAAGTATTGGGATCTTTGAGGAGCGCCACCAAATCGGCAGCACGCTCGCGCATGGCGTCTTGCACATAGCGCTTGGGCTGACCTGGCGTGCGCGAGAACGCAAAATTGATGTCGATGAAATCTTTGGGCAACTTTTGCAGCGGGCCAAAGTAAGGCAACTCTTCTTGGGTGCGGGCACCAAAGAACAACATGAGTTTGCCACCTTCAAACTTGCCGGTTTGACGCAAACGACGGCGCCACTCGGTCATGCCGCGCATCGGCGCACTGCCTGTACCCGTGCAAATCATCACGATGTTGGACTTGGGGTGGTTGGGCATCAAGAAGCTGCTGCCAAACGGGCCAATCACTTGGAGCGTATCGCCCACTTTCACATCGCACAAATAGTTGGAGCACACGCCTTGGACAGGCTTGCCGTCGTGGTCTTCCACCACGCGCTTCACCGTCAAAGACACATTGTTGTAACCAGCGCGCTCGCCATTGCGGGGGCTGGCAATGGAGTACTGGCGTGCGTGGTGCGGCTTGCCAGAAGCATCCACACCTGGCGGCACGATGGCCACAGACTGGCCTTCCAACACGGGGAAAGGCATGCTGCCGAAATCAATCACGATGTGATGGGTTTCGTTAGACGTACCGGCTTCGTTCACTTTGAAGTTACCCACCACGGTGGCTTGTGTGGGCGTTTTGGGGCCATACAAGTTGGTGTACGCGTGCGCTGCGGACCATGGTGGCAATGTCGAGCCGTACGCAGCAGAATTGAAAACGGCCTCACCGGAGGCATTGACCGCTTGTGCGGGCGCGGCCTCTACGGCAGGGGCTGCAGCAACAGCTTGGCTGTCCACACCCATGGCGTGGAGGTCCGCATCGCTCAAGTCGGCGGGCAAGTCATCCCATGTCAGTTGTTCTTCAATGGAATAGGCCTTGACCTTGGGCATGCTGCGCCAGTTGTCAATCGAGCCTGTGGGGCAAGGTGGCACACAGGCCATGCACAGATTGCATTTGTCAGCATCCACCACATAGTTGCGAGAATCGTGCGTGATGGCGCCTACGGGGCAAGTGGCCTCGCAAGTGTTGCAACGAATGCAGATCTCTGGGTCAATCAGATGTTGCTGAATTAAAACGGCTTCTGTGGTCATGGCGTGTGTGTTGGATCTTTTTGAATCAGATCTCAGCTGAAACGAACGTAGTCGAAGTCTACAGGCTGACGGTTGATGCCCATGACAGGAGGGGCAATCCAGTTGGCAAACTTGCCTGGCTCAGTGACGCGGCCCATCAGGCTGCCGACATAAGCGCGGTCTTCGTTGGTTGGCAACCACTCGCCCACTTTGGCCATCCACTCTTCGCTGGTGACCACACGGCCATCGGGCGTGATTTTGGAGCCAGACAAAGAACCGATGTTGCGGTGGAAAGCTTTGTGAGGCGCTGTGAGTTTGAAGGAAATGCCGGCCTTTTCAATCACGCGGTTCCAACGCTCAATGCCGCCTTTGGAATCAACGATGTAGTCGTCACGCAGAACTTCATTCAACGCGTTCAACATGGGCACTTCTTTTTCAATCAGCTTGCCTTCTTCAACGGCCAAAATTTTGTAGGTATTGCCCTTCAACACGTGGTCATCGGTGCGCTTGCCTTCTTCGTAGCGGCCCTTCAGGCCAGAGCTGTAGAAAGTAGCAGCATTAGACGACTCGTCGGCACCGAACAAGTCGATGGTGACGGAGAAGTGGAAGTTGATGTAACGCTGGATGGTGGGCAAATCAATCACGCCGGCGGCGCGCAGTTTGGCCACGTCGTCGGTTTTGAGTTGGTTCATCACATCCACTGTGCGCTGGATGGTGCGGCTCACGCCAGACTCACCCACAAACATGTGGTGGGCTTCTTCGGTCAACATGAACTTGGTGGTGCGAGCCAGTGGGTCGAATGCAGACTCGGCCAAGGCACACAGTTGGAACTTGCCGTCGCGGTCTGTGAAGTACGTGAACATGAAGAATGACAACCAGTCGGGCGTCTTCTCATTGAAGGCTTGCAAGATGCGGGGGTTGTCTTCGTTGCCGCTGTTACGCTGCAACAAAGCATCGGCTTCTTCGCGGCCATCTTTGCCGAAGTATTTGTGCAACAAGTAGACCATGGCCCACAAGTGACGGCCTTCTTCCACGTTAATTTGGAACAGGTTGCGCAGGTCGTACATGCTGGGCGCTGTGAGGCCCAAGTGGCGCTGCTGCTCCACAGACGCTGGCTCGGTATCGCCTTGTGTCACGATGATGCGGCGCAGGTTGGCGCGGTGTTCGCCGGGCACGTCTTGCCAAGCTTTTTCACCCTTGTGATCGCCAAAGTGAATTTGACGGTCTTGCTCGCCTGGGTTCAAAAA
>CANBWP010000036.1 GCA_947373185.1 Comamonadaceae bacterium
GCAACCAACACCGCATCCTCATTGACCATCACTTGGTTCAAGGCCATTCGAACAGATTGATCTCGCTCTAAGCACGCAAAAGCACCTTGACGGGCCAGCAGCTCATCTCTGACCTGCCCAACTGTTTGCGCATCTGTCTCCAAAAATTCCTGCGCATGGCCAATGGCCTCTCGCAAAGATGCAAAGTAACGCAGCTTGATCTTCATTGCAGCAACTCCGAGAAGGGGTAAAAGCGCACCCAATCACCGGCCTTGATGGCTTGAGAAGCTGGATTGTCAACAACGCCATCGCCCCAAACCACAGACGTTAAGACGCCTGAACTTTGGTTGGGGAACAAGTCCAAGGTACCCGAAGTATTGCGCTTGACGCGCAAAAATTCACGCCGCTTATCGGGGTGGGGGAAATCAAAGTTGGCTTGTAAAGCGTAAGGAGCAGGCGCCATCCATTCAATGCCTTGTAAGGCCCGCAAGAAGGGTCGAACCAACAATTGAAATGTGACGAAACTTGAAACTGGATTGCCAGGCAAACCCATGAAATGGGCAAATTGCCCCAATGTGGCACCCGGCACATTGACCCGCCCAAAGGCAAAGGGTTTGCCTGGCTTCATCGAGATTTGCCAAAGGTTCAATTGACCCAATTTTTCAACGGCAGGTTTGACATGGTCTTCCTCGCCAACCGACACACCGCCGCTGGTCAAGATCAGATCATGTGTTGCGGCCGCGTCACTCAAAACTTGGAGGGTAGCGGCCAATTGGTCGGGAACGATGCCCAGATCAGTCACGTCGCAACCTGCGCGAACCAAAAGCGCACGCAAGAAAAATCGGTTGGAGTTGTAGATTGCGCCAGGTCGCATTTGCTCTGGTGGCACATCACCCGGCATGACCAATTCATCGCCAGTTGAGAATAAAGCAACTCTTGGCTTTCTGATAACGGGCACCTGCGCAGCACCAATACTGGCCGCCAAACCCAAGGCAGCTGGATCTAGCCGTGTGCCATGTCGCAACACGATAGCCCCCCGCGTCACGTCTTCACCGCTTCGTCTGATCCACTGCCCCAAATTAGGCTTCGCATGAAACAAGACTTGAGGAACTTGGTTGACTTGACCACTGTCCGCAACTTGTTCTGCGTCTTCCTGCATGACAACCGCATTGGCACCTGCCGGAATGGGGGCGCCTGTGAAAATGCGTGCTGCTTCGCCGGCATTCAATGCCTGGCCGTATTGACCCGCTGGAATACGCTGCGTGACCTTGAGCACTGCGCCAGGTTCGGCAAGATCCTCCACACGCACCGCATAACCATCCATGGAAGAATTGTCTTGAGGCGGAACTTGAAGTGCAGACATCAGATCCTTTGCCAAGACGCGGCCATCGGCTTCAAAGGTTTGAACCTGCTCCCATTCTGCAATGGGCTCAATGCCGTTGAGAACAAATCCCAAAGCTTCGTCCAATGACATCAAGGGCGGCCGTTTGGTGGGCTGCGGGAAGGTCATAGGGAGGGCGTACAGTGCTGCGAAATGTAGGTCTTCACGGCGTCAGCTGACGTCGGCAAAACCTTGACACGCTTCGGTAAATTTTCAATGCCCACAAACTTGGCAGGACGATCGGGCTCTTTGCCCAAGGCCTCTACCAGAGTCGCAGCAAACTTGATAGGCAAGGCTGTTTCTAAAACCAACATGGGAATACCCGGTTTGGCCAATGGCACGGCCACTTTCACGCCGTCCGCTGTATGGGTGTCGATCATGATTTGGTTGTCTGCATAAACCGATTGAATGGTTTGAAGACGGTCAGCGTGTGTGCTCTTGCCACTCAGGAAGCCATATTTGTTTCTGGCATTGGCAAACAAAGGGTCTTGACCCAAATCGAATTGACCCGATTGATTCAACTGATCATGAAACAGATCTTTGGTTCGTGCCGCATCTCTGTTTAAGAGGTCAAAGACAAAACGTTCAAAGTTACTGGCCTTGGAGATGTCCATCGACGGGCTGGAAGTTTCGTGCGTATCGGCGGTGCCGCGCACTCGGTAAATGCCAGTTTTGAAAAACTCGTCCAACACGTCGTTTTCGTTGGTGGCCACAATCAAGTGGTCAATGGGCAAACCCATCATGCGGGCCACATGGCCGGCGCAAACATTGCCAAAATTGCCACTGGGAACACTGAAGCTGACTTTTTGCGAATCGTTTTCGGTGGCTTCGAAATAGCCAGCAAAGTAGTACACCACTTGGGCGAGCAAGCGTGCCCAATTGATGGAATTGACCGTGCCAATCTTGAACTTGCGTTTGAACTCTAAATCATTGCTGACCGCTTTGACAATGTCTTGGCAATCGTCAAACACGCCCTCAATGGCAATGTTGTGAATGTTGTCGTCCAACAAACTGAACATTTGAGCTTGCTGAAACGGGCTCATGCGCCCTTCCGGGCTGGTCATGAAAACGCGAACCCCTTTTTTGCCACGCATGGCGTATTCAGCCGCACTGCCTGTATCGCCAGAGGTGGCGCCCAAAATATTCAGCTCTGCATTTCGACGGGCCAGTTCGTACTCAAACAAGTTGCCCAACAATTGCATGGCCATGTCTTTGAAGGCCAAGGTGGGGCCATTTGACAAGGCTTCCAAACTGACCTGTGCACCATGGACCGCTTGAGTCTTGAGGGGTTTGAGGGGCACAATTTGAGGCGTACCAAAACTGGCTTCGGTGTATGTCTTCTCGCACAAGGCTTGCAAATCATGAGCCGGAATGTCATCGATGTACATGGACAAGACTTCAAAGGCCAAAGCAGCGTAGCCCTTTGTCTTCCAGACTTGACGCAAATTGGCCAATTGTGAAGCGCTGACTTGAGGGTAGTTTTCGGGCAGGTACAACCCCCCATCAGGCGCCAAACCTTCAAGCAAAATTTCGCAGAAACGTTTGCGATCAGCATGACCGCGAGTTGAGAGATATCGCATCAGTTCAACTCTTCTTTGCGAATTTTGGTGATGGGCGCCATGACCGTTGGCAAGGCCTGCATTTGAGTAAGCACTTCGTTCATTTTGCCTTCGCACGTGTCGTGGGTGAGAATGATGACATCGGTTTGATTCTCGCCAGCTTGACTGACCTGATCGGCCTCTCGCTGAAGAACTGCATCGATGCTGATGTCTGCTTCTGCCAACAAACCTGTCAGCTTGGCCAACACACCGGCCTCGTCTGCCACGCGCAGACGCAAGTAATAACTGGTCACCACATCGGTCATGGGCAAAATTTGAATGTTGCTCATGGCATCGGGCTGGAAAGCCAAATGGGGAACTCGGTTCAAGGGATCAGCGGTGTGCAGACGAGTGATATCAACCAAGTCCGCAATGACGGCACTGGCGGTCGGCTCTGAACCCGCACCCTTGCCGTAGTACAAGGTGGTACCGACGGCATCGCCCTGCACCATGACGGCATTCATGGCGCCTTCCACATTGGCAATCAAGCGTTGCGTTGGCACCAAGCTGGGGTGAACACGCAATTCAATGCCTGCTGCTGTGCGCTTGGTGATGCCCAACAATTTGATGCGGTACCCCAATTGCTCCGCATACTTGATGTCTGCCGCGCCCAGTTTGGTGATGCCCTCAACGTAGGCTTTGTCAAACTGAACAGGAATACCAAAGGCCAAGGCGCTCATGAGCGTGGCTTTGTGGGCAGCGTCTACGCCCTCGATGTCAAACGTAGGATCGGCTTCAGCGTAACCAAGACGCTGCGCCTCTTTGAGCACCACCTCAAAATCCAAGCCCTTTTCGCGCATTTCAGACAAGATGAAGTTGGTGGTGCCATTGATGATGCCTGCCACCCACTGAATGCTGTTGGCCGTTAAACCTTCACGCAAAGCCTTGATGATGGGAATGCCACCGGCCACAGCGGCCTCAAAAGCCACCATCACACCCTTTGCATGGGCTGCTGCAAAAATCTCCGTGCCGTGCACAGCCAACAGCGCTTTATTGGCAGTCACCACGTGCTTGCCCGCGGCGATGGCCTCTAACACCAAGGCCTTGGCAATGCCATAGCCTCCGATGAGTTCAACCACAATGTCAATGTCTGGGTTGGCAATGATTTGACGAGCATCGTTGACCACCTTGACGCTCGCCCCAGCCAGTTCTTGGGCTTTGGCGATGTCCAAATCGGCCACCATGGTAATTTCGATGCCGCGACCCGCACGACGTTTGATTTCTTCTTGATTGCGGCGCAGCACATTGAAAGTGCCACTGCCCACTGTGCCCATGCCCAACAGGCCAACTTGAATCGGTTTCATTTCATTCTCACTTCTACCGCTGTACCAAAACGCTGACGCGCTTTTTCTAAAAACTTGGCCACTCGCTCAATGGCTTCGCGCAAATCATCCACATGCGGCAAGAACACAATGCGGAAGTGATCAGGTGCCATCCAGTTAAAACCGGTGCCCTGAACCAACATGACTTTGGTTTCTTGCAACAACTCTAGAAAGAATTGTTGATCATCTTTGATTGGATAAATTTGGGGATCGAGCCTTGGGAACATGTAGAGCGCAGCGCTGGGCTTGACACAAGACACGCCAGGAATGGCATTGATCAAGTCGTAAGCCAGATCACGCTGTTTACGCAAGCGGCCGCCCTCGCCCACCAATTCATTGATGCTTTGATGGCCACCCAATGCCGTTTGAATGGCCCATTGCCCAGGCACATTGGCGCACAAGCGCATGTTAGACAACATGTTCAAGCCTTCAATGTAGTCTTGAGCGGGTCGTTTATCGCCGGTGACAACCATCCAGCCAGCGCGGTATCCGCATGACCTGTAACTTTTAGACAAAGAGTTAAAAGTAAGCGTCAGCACATCTTGGCTCAAGCTGGCGATCGGTGTGTGTTTCACTCCGTCATACAAAACCTTGTCATACACTTCATCCGCAAAAATGACCAATCCATGCTCGCGCGCGATGTCCACGATCGCTTGCAGCGTTTCGTCAGAATACAAGGCCCCAGTGGGATTGTTGGGGTTGATCACCACAATGCCTTTGGTCTTGGGTGTGATCTTGGCGCGAATGTCTGCCAAATTGGGCATCCAGCCATTGGCTTCATCGCACAGATAGTGGACCGGTGTGCCACCCGACAAACTGGCCGCGGCTGTCCACAAAGGGTAGTCGGGGGCTGGCAATAACAGCTCATCGCCGTTGTCCAACAAGGCGTTGGTGGCCATGACGATCAATTCACTGGCGCCATTGCCCAAATAGATGTCGTCCAGGGTAACGCCCTTGATGCCTTGTTTTTGGGTCTCGTGCATGACCGCTTTGCGTGCCCCAAAAATACCCTTGCTGTCTGAGTAACCTGCCGAGTTGGGCAGGTTGCGAATCATGTCTTGTTGAATTTCCTCGGGCGCATCAAAGCCAAACACCGCCAAATTGCCGATGTTGAGCTTGATAATTTTGTGACCGTCTTCTTCCATTTGTCTGGCACGGTCCATGATGGGGCCGCGAATGTCATAACAAACGTTGGCAAGCTTGGCTGATTTTTGGATTGTTTTCAAAATCCCTCCGAGGGGTATTGGCACTGGGGAAAACCTATAATTTGACCACAGAACTGGCCATTTTTTAGAAACAAAACCACATGAAACTCCATCCCGATGCCAGCAATGCATACGCCATCCAAAGCTACAGTGCCGAAGGTGTCGTGGTCAATGGCAAATTGCAGACGGGCGCCATGATTTTGTGTGCCGTCAATGGCCCACAAAAATGGTCGGCCAGCTCCTTTGAAAACCTCAACCAAGCCCATTTTGATGCGCTATTGCCCCTGCAACCTGAACTGGTGTTATTTGGCAGTGGTGCCAAGCTCCAATTTCCCGCCCCACGACTCCTCCAAGGCCTGATTGCCAAAGGGATTGGCGTTGAAACCATGGACAATGGCGCGGCTTGTCGCACCTTCAATGTCCTGGCGGGTGAAGGCCGACGCGTGGTTTTAGCCCTGTTTTGAGGCATTTGTACCTCAAGGCAAGTGTTTTAGCCCCAATTGGCAAACGTTCTAAGTTTCAGGATAAAATACCGAATTCCGCTCAGAGTGCTTGCTCACAGCAGCCTCCTTCCATGCGGTTCATTTCTGTCACGTGAGATTAGTTCTATGGCGATCGTTGTTAACAAACCCCTCCCTGAATTTGAAGCAAACGCAACGGGCGGACTCAAGGTTTCAAACACATCCCACAATGGCAAAATCATGATTTTGTACTTCTACCCGAAGGACAATACGCCGGGCTGCACGACTGAAGCGATGCAATTTCGCGACAAATTCAAAGACTTTGCCAAGGCCGGGGCCACGGTCTTTGGTGTGTCTCGCGACAACATGAAATCACATGACGAGTTCAAAGCCAAACTGGAACTTCCCTTCGAGCTGATTGCCGACACTGAAGAAAAAATGTGCCACATGTTTGGTGTCGTTAAAAACAAAATCATGTACGGCAAAAAAGTCAAAGGCATTGAGCGCAGCACCTTTTTGATTGGCCCCGACGGTTTGGTCAAAGAAGAATGGCGGGGTTTGAAAGTTCCCGGTCACGTCGAAGACGTTTTGAAAGCCGTCAAGGCCCTCAAAAAAGCCGCATAATGATGGCATGCAGCTGAAAAACAGCCACCTTCCATACCATCCCAGTCAAGCCGCCTTGGTTTCCAGGCGGCTTTTTCTTTGCGCAAAAGTTTTCAACATCTCACCTAAGGCTTCGTTTTATGCCATTGCCCCCCGCCCCCACACAACGCGCATCTTTGATTTCCTCACAAGCCATCAACACATCTCCAAAAACAGCTTCCGAGACTGCCCCGCCAGCCGTCCAAGAACGGACCAGCAAAAGGACCGCGACGAAAACCTCAAGTGTTGCCGTACAAGCTGAAGCCGCCCCTCCCATTCAAGTGACAAGCAGCAGACAGGCGCCTCCTGAGCTTGTCCGAAAAACCAAACCTGCCAAAAAGCACAACGGTCCGACCAAGCTGTTTGTTTTGGACACCAATGTGCTGATGCACGACCCCATGTGCCTGTTTCAATTTGAAGAGCACGACATTTATTTGCCCATGATTGTTCTTGAAGAATTGGACAGTCACAAAAAAGGCATGACAGAGGTTGCACGCAATGCGCGTCAAACCAGCCGGTCCTTAGACGCTTTGGCTGCCGCACCCGGATCAGACATGCAGCAGGGCTTGCCTTTGAGCACCACCGGCCACATTGAAGCAGGCGGCAAGCTGTTTTTTCAAACACAAATGATGGACGTCAGCCTTCCAATGAGCCTGCCTCAAGGTAAAGCCGACAATCAAATTTTGGGCGTTGTTCAAGCCCTTGGCAAACTGCACACTTCACGCGAGGTGGTTCTGGTGTCAAAAGACATCAACATGCGCGTCAAAGCCCGGGCCTTGGGCATGGCCGCGGAAGACTATCAAAACGACAAAGTATTGGATGACGGCGATCTTCTTTATTCAGGCGCAATGGCTTTGCCAGCTGATTTCTGGAATCGCCACGGCAAGGCCATTGAAAGTTGGCAACAAGGCAGCCATACGTTCTACCGAATCAGTGGCCCCTTGGTGCCCAGTTTGTTGATCAATCAATTTGTGTACTTGGAGGCCGCTGGTGAGCCCAGCCTTTATGCGCGGGTGACTGAAATCAGAGGCAAAACAGCCGTCCTGAAAACACTCAAAGATTTTGGTCACGCTAAAAATGCAATCTGGGGCGTGACGACGCGCAATCGGGAACAAAACTTCGCCATGAACATGCTGACCGATCCCGATGTGGACTTCGTCACTTTGGCAGGTACCGCAGGCACAGGCAAAACCTTGATGGCGTTGGCTGCTGGCCTGACACAAGTCTTAGACGACAGACGTTACACCGAAATCATCATGACCCGCGCCACCGTGAGTGTGGGCGAGGACATTGGCTTCTTGCCTGGCACCGAAGAAGAAAAAATGGGCCCCTGGATGGGCGCATTGGATGACAACCTCGAGTTTTTGGCCAAAGGCGATGGCGGCAATGCGGGTGAATGGGGCCGAGCAGCCACCAATGAATTGATTCGCAGTCGCATCAAGATCAAAAGCATGAACTTCATGCGGGGTCGAACCTTCATGAACAAATACGTGATCATCGATGAAGCGCAGAACTTAACCCCGAAGCAAATGAAAACATTGATCACCCGTGCAGGACCTGGTACCAAGATCATTTGCATGGGCAACTTGGCACAGATTGACACGCCCTACCTCACAGAGGGTTCGTCAGGCTTGACGTATGCTGTTGACCGCTTCAAAGGTTGGGCCCATGGCGGACACATCACCCTGGCGCGCGGTGAGCGATCACGCTTGGCAGACTTTGCCAGCGAAGTGCTTTAAAGCGAAGCGCTTTAATAGTCCCCACTGTCACCGCTTGAGGCCAAGCTCTCAAAGCGCGTGAGCGGTTTCAAGAAGGTCAAGCGAACGGCGCCGGTGGGGCCGTTTCGCTGTTTGCCAATGATGATTTCTGCAATGCCGGGATCTTTAGAGTCTTTGTTGTAATAGTCGTCGCGGTAAATGAACATGATGATGTCGGCATCTTGCTCAATGGCACCAGACTCTCGCAAGTCACTCATCATGGGGCGTTTGTCTGTGCGTTGTTCAACGCCTCGGTTCAACTGCGACAAGGCAATGACGGGACACTGTAATTCTTTAGCGAGCATTTTCAGGCCTCGAGAGATCTCACCCAACTCGGTCGCGCGGTTGTCACCATCCGAGCCCGATGAGCCGCTCATGAGCTGCAAATAGTCGACCACAATCAGACCCAGCTTGCCGCACTTGCGAGCCAAACGTCGGGCATTGGCACGAAGTTCACTGGGTGTCAGACCCGGTGTTTCATCAATGTGCAAAGACACGGTTCTGAGACGCTCAATGGCATCTGTCAAACGCGGCCACTCTTCATCTGTCAACTTTCCTGACCGTAAATGGCCTTGGTCAATTCGACCAATGGAGCCCACCACACGAACGGCCAATTGAGCGGCGCCCATCTCCATTGAGAACACAGCGACTGGCAGGCCCTCATTCAGGGCCACATGCTCTGCGATGTTGATGGCAAAGGCTGTTTTACCCATGGAGGGACGTGCCGCCAAAACAACCAAGTCGCCGGCTTGTAAACCTGATGTCATGCGGTCCAGGTCGTAAAAGCCTGTGGGAACACCCGTGATGTCATTGGGGTTGTCCGCCATCTCTTGCACTCGGTCCATCAAATCGACCACCAAGGTGTCCATCGACTGAAAACCTTGTTTCATGCGCGAGCCTTCTTCACCAATGTTGAAGATTTTTTGCTCAGCCTCATCGAGGATTTTTTCAACGGCTCGGCCTTGCGGACTGAACGCGTTGGTGGCAATTTCGTCGCTGGCCGTCACCAGCTTCCGCAAAATGGAACGCTCTCGAACGATCTCCGCATAGCGCCGGATGTTACTGGCACTGGGCACATATTGAGCCAAGGAATTCAAATACCCTAGCCCCCCCATGCCGTCTGCTTTGCCCTGGTTTTGCAGTTGTTCATACACCGTGATCACATCGGCTGGCTTGGAGCCATTGATCAATGTGGAGATGGCACCGAATATCAGCTTGTGCTCATGCCTGTAAAAGTCATTGTCAGCCAACAAATCACCCATTCGATCCCAAGCCGAGTTGTCTAGCAACAAGCCCCCCAGCACACTGGACTCTGCTTCGATGGAATGCGGTGGCACCCGCAATTGCGCGATCTGCTGATCTTGGCTGGTGCTGGTAAAACCCAACTCCGCTTCGGAGTGTGATTGTGGAGAAAAAAGTGCGGACATGAACGTTCTATGGGTAATGCTAGATCTTACGCATTGCGCGGCTGTTGGTCACTGGACAAGCCTGTGGATAAGCCGTTGGTAAGTACAGAAAGTCTTGTGAATAAACTAAAAACTTTGCAGAAATGAAAAAGCCGCCAGTCTTACGACAGGCGGCTTTTGGAAGTGCGAGAGGCTTAAGCTGTTTCGCCGTAGACCGAAACAGTGACTTCAACCACCACGTCCGTGTGCAAAGCAACGGACACAGAAGATTCGCTAACAGTCTTGATCGGACCATTGGGCATGCGGATTTGAGCTTTTGCCAAACCGTAACCGGCTTTGTTCAACTCTTCAGCAATGTCGTGGTTGGTGACGGAACCGAACAAACGGCCATCAACGCCAGCTTTCTGAGTGATCTTAACCACTGCGCCAGCCAGTTTTTCGCCTTGAGCTTGTGCTTCAACCAATTTGGCTGCAGCAGCTTTTTCGAGTTCGGCACGGCGTGCTTCGAACTCGGCTTTGTTGGCTTCAGTGGCGCGACGTGCACGACCGCTGGGGATCAGGAAGTTGCGAGCGTAACCGTCTTTCACTTTAACGATTTCACCCAAATTGCCAAGGTTCACAACCTTATCGAGCAGAATAATTTGCATGGTTGTTCTCCTTAAACTTTGTGCTGGTCGCTGTAAGGCAACATGGCCAAGAAGCGAGCGCGCTTGATGGCTGTGTTCAATTGGCGCTGATAAATAGCGCGTGTGCCTGTCAAACGTGCGGGGATGATTTTGCCGTTTTCGGCGATGAAGTCGCGCAATGTGTCGACGTCTTTGTAATCAATCTCTTCCACGCCTGTCACTGTGAAGCGGCAGAAACGCTTGCGCTTGAACAGCAATGACTGGGTGTTGCGCTTAGGGCGCTTGTCTTTGTTGAATTTTTTGAAAGTGGCCATGGGGCCTCCTGAAAATTAAAGTGTCTTGAATTCTTGAATATGCAGAATCACATTTTTTCCGTTTTTGGGGGTGGCCAAAAAACCGCTGAATCTCCAAACGCTGCCAATCGGCTGGGTTTGAATACGCTCTGCAACAGATCCGATGGCAACAGCTTTGACTGTGGCATTGACCTGTCTGAGAGTTCCCGCTTCTTGCATGCTAGAGCTGTGCTCTAGAACCAAGTCAATGACTGGTAATCCAGCCGGTGTGTATCGAATTGCTTTTTGCTCTGCGATACCAGCGGTTAATTCAACGTGGTTTTCTTGAGTCACTCCCGAAAACAAATGCGATTAGCCTGCAAATTCGGCTTGTTGGGCTTTACGAGCTTCTTCGCGCTCGACTTGTTTCATCATGGAAGATGGGCCTGTGTCGGCTTTCTTCTTCAGAACAGTCATGTGGCGCAATACAGCATCGTTGAACTTGAAGGCGTGTTCGAGTTCGGCCATCACAGCCTGATCAGCTTCAATGTTCACGCACAAGTAGTGGGCTTTGCCCAACTTGTTAATTTGGTAGGCCAACTGGCGGCGACCCCAGTCTTCGACACGGTGGATCTTGCCGCCGCCGGCAACGATCATGCCCTTGTAACGCTCCAGCATGGCTGGAACTTGTTCGCTCTGATCCGGATGAATCAGCAAAATGATTTCGTAATGACGCATTGAGACTCCTTTTGGGTTTTGTGAAAAAACTGCCCCCAGCGTCGGAAGGGGTGCAGCAAGGCTAGCCCGCGATTATAGCCCAGGAATTAGAGCCCTGGATAGGGGTTCTCAAGAGGGCGTGAAGTTGCCTGCCCCTGGACTTGCGGATTGGGAAATGCAAGACTGCCAAAGAAAATGGCCAAAAATCCAACCGGAACGCCCAGAATACCAGCTGAGATCGGTTGAATGCCAAAAATCAGGCTGCCATATGGCGCCAAGCCCAGGGCCGACCGGATGGAAGGCGCATTGAGAACCATGTAGAGCACGGTGACACACAATCCTGCGAGCATGCCCAGCACCACACCTTGACGGTTTGCCCTCGGCCAAAAAATACCCATGACCATGCCAGGAAAGAATGCGGCGGCAGCCAGCGAAAAGGATGCCGACACCAGTGCCAAAATTTCTGCGGGTTTCCAAGCTGCCACCAAAGCCGCACACATGGCCACCGCCAAAAGCGCAAATTTGGACAGGATCACCCTGCCCTCATCAGACTCCACACCATTCTTCATGCCCAACTGCATATCGTGCACAAAGGCATTGCTGATGGTCAACAAAAGACCATCCGCTGTGGACAAGGCAGCAGCAAGCCCCCCGGCGGCCACCAAGCCAGACATCACATAGGGCAAGCCGGCCAGCTCTGGACTGGCCAACATGATCATGTCCGCCCCCAGTTTGAGCTCACCAAATTGCAATACGCCGTCGCGGTTGACATCGGCGACTTCTACCAAGGCACTGTCGACTCGCGCCCATTGTGCCAACCAATGGGGAAGCTCTGTGAAAGGACTGCCAACCAGGTGGTTCATGACCTCGAACTTGACCAAGACAGCCAAAGCCGGCGCACTGAGATAAAGGATGGCGATGAAAAAGAGCGACCATGCAACAGACAAGCGCGCCTCAGCCTGGGTCGGAACGGTGTAATAGCGTGTGAGCAAGTGAGGCAGACCCGCTGTACCTGCCATCAGACAAAAAATGAGCGCCACAAAATTAATGCGGGACTGCTGAAACGTTTGTTGCTCTTGAGGCGTGCCTTTCGGGTTGCCCTGAAATGCCACACCGTGCAAAGGCATGCCACCCAGAGGCTTCGCTCGCTCGAAATTCTCTTGCATGGCTTTTTGCCAAATTTCTCGGGCGGCCACTGCATTTTTGGGCAAGGCCAACAAATCTCGCCTGGCTGTTGCAATCAACGTGAAATCGGCATTTTGATTTTTCAAATCACGAACTTGTTGCTCTAAAACTTGCCGCTCTTTTTGCAGGGCCACCGCCACATTCTCAAGCCTTGCTTGATAGGCCTGGGCTCGCCGAAGGAACTCATCGCGCACAGCGATCTCTGAAGGATCCGCAATGAGTTTTTGTTCCAAACTTTCGATTTTTGCCAATTGCGTCGCGTAGGCCAAGGGCGCAAATGGCGTTCCCAGCTGTTGATAGGCCAACCACGAAACAGGGATTAAAAAGGCAATCAACAAGATGATGTACTGTGCCACTTGGGTCCAGGTGATGGCACGCATGCCACCCAAGAAAGAACATAACAAGACACCGCCAAGCCCTAACAAAATGCCAATTTCAAATTGAACACCGGTGAGGCGAGAAGCGATCAGTCCAATGCCATAAATTTGGGCAACCACATAAGTGAATGAACACACAATGGCAGCACACGCCGCCAACAGGCGCGGCCATCTTCCGCCATAACGCTTGCTGAAGAAATCAGGCAAGGTGTAGATGTTCATGGCGCGCAAATGCGGTGCAATGAGCAAAGCCACCAAGCAGAAGCCTCCCGTCCAACCCATGACATAGGCCAAGCCGCCAGCTTGCCCCCCTGCCCCAGAGTAGCCTTGCAAATACAGTGCACCCGCCAAGCTGATGAAGGAAGCCGCACTCATCCAATCGGCAGCAGTGGCCATGCCGTTGTAAAAAGCGGGGATTCGGCGGCCCGCCACGTAATATTCTTCTGCCTCCGTGGTGCGCCCAGAGACGCCAATCAAGGCGTAAATCATGACCGTTGAAAACAGGAAAATGGGACCTATCAAATTTCTTGAAAGGCCCTCATGTTCTGCCCACCCCAAAGCCCCCATGAGACACAGCAACAACAGCACATACGTTAGAACGTTGCGATGAAGCCGCCACTTGTAGGCGGCGTATTGCTGTGATTGGGTTGGCCGAGAACTCAATCGTCTTGACCTAATTGCGTCCAGGTTTCGACCACGGTGTCGGGATTCAAGGAGATCGAACTGATACCTTGCGCCATCAACCAGCGTGCAAAGTCTGGGTGATCGCTGGGACCTTGCCCGCAAATGCCCACGTACTTACCTTGACTCAAACAGGCCTTGATGGCTTGCGAAATCAGGGTTTGCACAGCCAGGTCGCGTTCATCAAAATCGACCGCCAGCAATTCCAAACCAGAATCGCGGTCTAGGCCCAAAGTGAGTTGTGTCAAGTCGTTGGAGCCGATGGAAAAGCCGTCGAAGTATTCAAGGAACTGGTCCGCCAAAATGGCATTGCTGGGCACCTCGCACATCATGATGATTTTCAATTCATGCTGGCCACGCGCCAAACCATGCTTGGCCAGCAACTGCGTGACCCGTGCAGCCTGACCCAGTGTTCGCACAAAAGGCACCATGACCTGCACATTGGTCAGTCCCATTTCACCGCGAACGCGCTTGATGGCCTCGCACTCCATGGCAAAGGCTTCACCAAAATCTTCACTGATGTAGCGTGCAGCACCGCGGAAACCCAGCATGGGATTTTCTTCTTCAGGCTCATAGCGACTGCCACCAATCAGCTTGCGGTACTCATTGCTTTTGAAGTCGGACAACCGAACAATCACAGGTTTGGGCCAAAAAGCGGCGGCAATGCTGGCGACACCTTCAGTGACTTTGTCAATGTAAAACGCTTTGGGTGAGGCGTGTCCGCGGGCCACAGACTCGACGGCCTTTTTGAGGTCCGCATCGATGTTGGGGTAATCCAAAATAGCTTTGGGATGAACACCAATGTTGTTGTTGATGATGAATTCCAAACGTGCCAGTCCCACACCTTGGTTAGGCAACTGGGCAAAGTCAAAGGCCAATTGTGGGTTGCCCACATTCATCATGATTTTGGTGGCGATGTCGGGCATCTGACCCCGTTTGACTTCAGTCACTTCGGTTTCCAACAAGCCGTCGTAGATGCGGCCTGTGTCCCCTTCTGCACAACTGACCGTCACCAGGGTGCCGTCCTTCAATTGCTCGGTGGCGTGGCCACAGCCCACCACAGCGGGAATGCCCAATTCACGGGCAATGATGGCGGCGTGACAAGTTCGGCCACCCCGGTTAGTGACGATGGCACTGGCACGCTTCATGACCGGCTCCCAGTTGGGATCCGTCATGTCGGTAACCAGAACATCGCCGGCTTGGACTTGGTCCATTTCTGAAATGCTGTGAACCAAGCGAACGGGGCCTGTGCCAATTTTTTGCCCAATGGCGCGGCCTTCGGCCAAAACCGCGCCCTTGCCTTTCAGTTTGTAGCGCAACTCTGCTGTGCCCTTAGACTGGCTTTTGACGGTTTCAGGACGGGCTTGCAAGATGTACAGCAAACCGTCGGTACCATCTTTGCCCCACTCGATGTCCATTGGACGACCGTAGTGTTTTTCAATGACCAAGGCATATTGCGCCAACTGCGTCACATCGTCATCGGTCAGTGAATAGCGATTGCGCAGTTCCATGGCAACGTCAATGGTATTGACCAACTTGCCGGAAGCTGATTTTTCTTCGGGTGTTGAAAACACCATTTGAATCAACTTGGATCCGAGATTGCGACGAATGACCGCCTTCTTGCCGGCAGCCAGCATAGGCTTGTGCACATAAAACTCGTCGGGGTTCACGGCCCCCTGCACCACGGTTTCGCCCAAGCCGTAGCTAGAGGTGATGAACACGACATCTTCAAAACCTGTTTCGGTGTCAATGGTGAACATCACTCCGGCTGCGCCCAAATCAGAACGCACCATGCGCTGCACACCTGCAGACAACGCGACTTCCGCATGCGCGAAACCTTTGTGAACGCGGTAGCTGATGGCGCGGTCGTTGTACAAGGAAGCAAACACCTCTTTCATTTTGTGAAGCACTTCTTCAATGCCCACAACATTCAAGAAAGTTTCTTGTTGTCCCGCAAAGGAAGCATCTGGCAAATCTTCTGCTGTGGCCGACGAACGAACTGCAAATGAAGCATTCGCATTGCCTGCACTCAAAACGTCGAACTGTTCACGAATCGCTTGTTCCAAATCTGCCGGAAATGGTTGAGCTTCCACCATGCCGCGAATTTCAGCGCCAACGGCCGCCAACGTACGGACATCTTCGACATCCAGTGCATCCAATTTTTGATTGATGCGATCGACCAAGCCATCGTGTTTTAAAAATGCTCTAAAGGCAAACGCCGTGGTGGCAAAACCAGTGGGTACCCGTACGCCATGAGGGAGCTGTGAAATCATCTCGCCCAGACTGGCGTTTTTGCCACCCACAGACTCGACATCGGTCATTCGCAATTGTTCGAAAGGGACGACCAGCGCATCCTTTGCAAAAAGGTTAGACATAAAAGCTCCAAAGTTAAAAATTCGGCTCAGAGACCCGAACCAACTCTGGGAATCTTGATTGTTCTTAGATGTGATTCCCGAAAGCCAGCAGGCGGTAGATAATGACTCTGATTTTAGGGTGCATCCCTGCACTGATTGACAATTTTTTTGCTTTCTCAAGAATTACAAGCATGTCTCACAGAACCGTCTTTTTCATCTCCGATGGCACCGGCATCACTGCCGAAACGTTTGGCAATGCCATCTTGGCGCAGTTTGAGATGAAAACACGCCACGTCAGGCTCCCCTTTGTGGACAGTGCCGACAAAGCACACCAGGCGGTTCGACAAATCAACCACACGGCCGAAGTTGAAAATATCAAGCCGATTGTGTTCACCACGCTGGTGAACATGGAGGTTTTGGAAGTGATTCGAGAAGGCTGCAAAGGCATGTTGCTTGACATGTTTGGCACCTTCGTTCACCCCTTAGAGGAAGAGCTGGGCATCAAATCTCACCACCGAGTGGGCCGTTTTTCGGACGCCAGCAAGAGCAAGGAATACCACGACCGCATCGAGGCCATCAATTTCTCTTTGGCCCATGACGATGGCCAATCCAACCGAGATTTAGAGTCTGCCGAAGTCATTTTGGTAGGCGTCAGTCGCAGCGGCAAAACCCCCACCAGCCTTTACCTTGCCATGCAACACGGCATGAAAGCGGCCAATTACCCGCTCATTCCTGAAGATTTTGACCGCAAGCAGTTACCGCCCGCATTGGTGCCATATCGAAAAAAAATCTTTGGACTGTCCATCCTTCCAGAACGACTCTCGGAAATCAGATCAGAGCGCCGACCCAACTCCAAATACGCCAGCCTCGAAAACTGCCGTCAGGAGGTGGCCGATGCTGAATCCATGATGCGCCGTTCGGGCATCCGATGGCTCTCGACCACCAGCAAGTCCATCGAAGAAATTGCCACCACCATCCTTCAAGAAATCAAACCTGATCGTTTGATTTATTGAACTTGCGAAATCCTCAGCGAAGTGTGTCTGCCATTTTTTCAGCACATCGCTGAGCGACAGCCAAGTCTTTGGCCTCCACCATCACGCGTACCAAAGGTTCAGTGCCACTGGCACGAATCAGCACACGGCCGGTGTCTGCCAGTTCGGCTTCCACCTCTTGGATGGCTTGCGTCAACTGGGGGTTGGCTTGCCAGTTTTGATCTTTGCTCAAACGCACATTGATCAGCACCTGAGGGAACAAGACCACATCGGACAAGAGCTCGGCCATGGTTTTACCAGTGGCCACACAGGCTTGAAGCACTTGCAGTGCACTGATCAGGCCATCGCCGGTGGTGTGTTTGTCCAGGGCGAGTAAATGGCCCGAGCCTTCACCGCCGAGCAACCAGTTTTTCTCTTGAAGCACTTCTAAAACGTAGCGATCACCGACCTTGCTTCGGACGAACTCAATGTTTCTGGCTTTGAGCGCTAGCTCTACCGCCATGTTGGTCATGAGAGTCCCAACCACCCCTGGCACCACTTCATCGCGGGCAATGCGGTCGCGTACCATCAGGTACAGCAGTTCGTCGCCGTTGTACAAGCGGCCCGTTTGATCGACAAACTGCAATCGATCGGCATCGCCATCCAAAGCCACACCGTAATCGGCCTGATGCAACTTGACCGCTGCAACCAAGGTCTCAGGATGCGTCGCACCCACCTCTTTGTTGATGTTCAATCCGTCGGGTGAACAGCCAATGGCAATGACATCTGCGCCCAACTCATGAAACACCTTGGGGGCGATTTGATAGGCGGCGCCGTTGGCGGCGTCGACCACAATCTTCATGCCCTTGAGCGTGAAGTCATTGCTGAACGTGCTCTTGCAAAACTCAATGTAACGACCCGCCGCATCGTCCAGTCGTTTGGCTTTGCCCAATTCGGCAGAGCTGACCCAAACCGGCGCTTCATCGACCAATTTTTCGACGGCTGCTTCCCACGCATCGCTGAGCTTCTTGCCTTTGGCGCTGAAAAACTTGATGCCGTTGTCTTCGTAGGGGTTGTGGCTGGCGCTGATGACCACGCCCAATGATGCACGTTGCGCGCGCGTGAGGTAAGCCACCGCTGGCGTTGGCACTGGGCCCAAGAGCACCACATCGACACCAGCCGAATTGAAACCAGACTCCAATGCACTCTCTAGCATGTAACCAGAAATGCGTGTGTCTTTGCCAATCAGAACCACAGGATGTTGTTCTGTTTGACGCAAGACGCGGCCCACTGCGTGCGCTAAGTGCATCACAAAATCAGGGGTGATGGGGGCTTGACCAACCGTGCCGCGAATGCCATCTGTTCCAAAATATTTTCTTGTCATGTTTATTTGCGTGATTCAAACTTCACTGAATTTCGAGTTGTTTAGCCAGTTCATCTTTATGAATTTTAGATGCTTTCAGCATGCGCATCGGAGGGCATCTTGCCTTGAACGGCTTGCCAGATGCGCAAGGCTTGGACCGTGTCCCGAACGTCATGAACTCTGACGACGGAGGCCCCCTGCTGAACCGCTATCAGAGCAGCACTGACACTGGCCCCCACGCGTAGATCAGCCTCTGGCACCAACCCATCGATGGCAGACAATTGCCCCAAAGTACCCTTGCGAGACCATCCAGCAAGAACAGGCTGGCCGAGCGAGCGCAATTCATGCTGACGGCTCAACAGGCTCAAGTTCTGATCGCTTGATTTTCCAAAACCAATGCCTGGATCTATGACGATTCGATCTGACTGAACTCCGCTTTCTTTGACACGCGCCAGTTGCTCAGCCAAAAAGATTTTCACATGTTGAACGGCATCACCCGGCAAGGGTTGCGCCTGCATGGTGAGAGGTTCACGGTGCATGTGCATCAAACAGACACCACACCTTGCATGGTTTGCCACCACCTCTAGTGCACCTGGCTGGCGCAAGGCCCAAATGTCATTGACGATGTCCACACCCAAGTCCAGCGCTGCCTGCATCACTTCTGGTTTGTAGGTGTCGATGGAAATGGGAACTTGCCACTGAAGGGCTTCTTTGAGAAATGGCAGTACCCTGGCTAATTCGTCGGCCAAACTGACAGGCAAGGCGCCTGGCCGCGTGGATTCGCCGCCAACATCCAAGATGTCTGCACCCTGTGCCAGCAAACTTTGCGCCTTGCGCAGCACTTGCGACAAGGAAGTGTGCTGGCCGCCATCTGAAAATGAATCGGGCGTGAGATTGACAATGGCCATGACTTTGGGCTGCCTCAAGTCAATCTTGAATCGTGTGGTTTGCCAAACTTGGGGCGTCATGGGTCGCGAATTGTGATGAGGCTTTGAAACAAAGACGGGGCCAAGGCCCCGTCTTTGTTGCACATAATCAAGCCGCTGTGGGCTCTGGATCTGTTTTGACCGCAGGTGTGCCACCCGAGTCGTCGCTGCCAGAGGGCGGAATGCGGGGAGTCCAATCTTTCGGGGCTTTGGGTTCCCGACCGGCCATGATGTCGTCCAACTGCGTGACGTCAATGGTTTCCCACTCCAACAAAGCCTTGGCCATGGCGTGCATTTTGTCGCTGTTTTCTTCAATCAGGCGACGCGCCAAGTTGTATTGCTCATCGATAATGCGCCGCACTTCCGCGTCGACTTTTTGCATGGTGGACTCACTCATGTTGGTCGTCTTGGTGACTGAACGACCCAAAAAGACTTCACCTTCATTTTCGGCATAGACCATCGGACCCAAAGCAGTGGTCATGCCATAGCGCATGACCATGTCTCGGGCGATGTGGGTGGCACGCTCAAAGTCGTTGCTGGCCCCTGTGGTCATTTGCTTCATGAAGACTTCCTCCGCAATGCGACCACCGAACAACATGCTGATTTGGTTCAACATGTATTCACTGTCATAGCTGTAACGGTCTTTTTCGGGCAGGCTCATGGTGACGCCCAAAGCACGGCCGCGGGGAATGATGGTGACCTTGTGCACAGGATCGCACTTGGGCAACAGCTTGCCAATGAGGGCGTGACCCGACTCGTGATAGGCCGTGTTGCGACGCTCTTCTTCAGGCATGACCATGCTCTTGCGCTCAGGGCCCATCAGAATTTTGTCTTTGGCTTTCTCAAAGTCTTGCATCTCCACAACGCGGGCGTTGCGGCGAGCAGCCATCAGGGCCGCTTCATTGCAGAGGTTGGCCAAATCGGCACCGCTCATGCCAGGTGTTCCACGGGCAATGACGCCAGGGTTCATGTCTTGGCCGATGGGGATTTTGCGCATGTGCACGGCCAAAATTTGTTCACGGCCCCGAATATCGGGCAAAGTGACATAGACCTGACGGTCAAAACGACCAGGACGCAACAATGCGGCATCCAAAATATCGGGGCGGTTGGTGGCAGCCACCACAATCACACCCAAGTTGGTTTCGAAACCATCCATCTCAACCAACATTTGATTGAGTGTTTGCTCGCGCTCATCATTGCCGCCGCCTAAGCCTGCACCACGTTGACGCCCGACTGCATCAATTTCGTCAACAAAAATAATGCACGGGGCATTTTTCTTGGCGTTCTCGAACATGTCGCGAACACGGGCAGCGCCCACGCCCACAAACATTTCAACGAAGTCAGAGCCCGAGATACTGAAGAAAGGGACTTTGGCTTCGCCGGCAATGCTCTTGGCCAGCAAGGTTTTGCCGGTACCGGGAGGGCCCACCAACAACAAACCGCGAGGGATGCGGCCACCTAGCTTTTGAAAGCGCTGTGGGTCTTTCAAAAAGTCGACCACTTCTTTCACTTCTTCTTTGGCTTCGTCGCAACCGGCCACGTCTGCAAAGGTGACTTGGTTGGCGTTCTCGTCCAGCATTCGGGCTTTGCTTTTGCCGAAGCTGAAAGCGCCGCCTTTGCCGCCACCCTGCATTTGGCGCATGAAATAAATCCAGACGCCGATGAGCAACAGCATCGGACCCCAGCTGACCAGCAAGCTCATGAGGATGGAGCCTTCTTCGCGAGGTTTGACATCAAATTTCACACCGTTGGCAATCAAGTCGCCAACCAAGCCGCGGTCCAAGTAGGTTGCGGTTGTTTTGATGCGGCGATCGTCCGTGGTGGTGGCCACAATCTCGGTACCGCCCTGACCTTCTTGGATGGTTGCCGTTTTGATGCGGTTGCTCCTAACTTCTTCCAAGAAGTCGGAATACCCCAGATAACCCGAGCCCGCACCCGTGCGGTTGTCGAACTGTTTGAATACGGTGAAAAGGACCATGCCAATCACCAGCCATACGGCAATCTTGGAAAACCAGGGGTTGTTCAAGAAGAGCTCCCATTTAACGTCGAATTGACGATCATTCTAGGCTTTTGAAAGTACAGAACCTTGAATTTCCCTTGACTTAGCCTTAAAAGTCCAAGGAAATTTGATCTATGGCGCTAAGCGCCCACCCTTCAAGGGGAAATCGGGCGATTTTTGGGTTCGATGCCAACCAAAAACTGCTCAGACGACTTGTCGCGGGAAGCCTTCGGTTTAATGGGTTTGACCACCTTGAAGGAGTCTTTGAAGAGTTTGACCAATTGGCTGTAGCCGCTGCCGTGAAACACTTTGACGACCAAAGCGCCTTGAGGTTTCAGGTGCATTTGGGCGAATTCGACGGCCAACTCAATGAGATGCGAGATCCGGGCCGCATCGACAGCGTCAATGCCGGACAGATTGGGCGCCATGTCTGAGACCACCACATCCACTGGGCGATCGCCCACAATGGCCTGCAACTGAGCAAGCACATCAGCCTCTGTGAAGTCGCCCTGAATAAAGTGCACCCCCTCTACGGGCTCCATGGCCAGCAGGTCAACGGCCAAAATGGTGCCATTCAAATCGCCCACAGCAGCGCCCTGCGGCGAGAGCCGTCGACGGACATACTGGCTCCACGCACCAGGGGCGGAGCCTAAATCGACGACCAAGTTGCCCGGCTTGATGAGTCCAAAGGTCTCATCAATTTCCTTCAATTTGTAGGCTGCCCTCGCCCTGTAGCCCTCTTTTTTGGCCAATTTGACGTAGGGGTCATTGACGTGGTCGTTCAACCACGACTTATTGACTTTTTTACTTTTGGTTTTTACTTTCATGTTCTTCCGTTCAAGCAGGGATAATAGCGCCATGCCTCAAATTCAATTGACTCCCGCCCAACGCAAGGTTCACAGAGCCGAAGCGCACCACCTCGATCCCGTTGTCATGATTGGCAACGATGGCCTCACGCCTGCCGTTGTCAAAGAAACTGACGCGGCGCTCAAGGCGCATGGCTTGATCAAAATTCGTGTCCTGGGCGACGACCGTGTCGCTCGCGAAGCGATGTTCAACCAACTGGCTGAAGACCTCAGCGCAGCGCCTATTCAACACATTGGCAAATTGCTGGTGCTCTGGCGCCCCATGCCTGAAAAGGAAAAAACCGTTTCAGAAGACCGCATGGCCGGACCCCGCGATTTTAAGGTCTTGAAGTACAGCAGCCGCGGCGGCCAACGCCCTGAAGTCAAAACATTGCGCGTCCTGGGCAATCAACGACTCACATCCGGCGGTCAAGTCAAACGCGCCAAGGTCAAACAAAAGTCGATCAAAAAGCGCAATCAAGCCTAAGCCATGACTGAG
>CANBWP010000037.1 GCA_947373185.1 Comamonadaceae bacterium
GCTCAATCAACAAGGCCAAGCCTTTGCCCAACAGAGCAAAACCTTGGTGCTGAGTGACGCCAGCCAAAGCTTTGTGTTTGAGAACATTGACAGTGAACCCACCCCTTCTCTGCTCAGAAACTTCAGTGCACCGGTCAATTTGGACTGCGAACTGACAGACACGCAGTGGCTCACCTTGCTGGCCAACGACACCGACGCCTTCAATCGTTGGGAAGCCGGCCAACGCTTGGCCGTTCAGGCTGCCCTGCGATTCATTCGCGCTGCGCGCAACCCCCTCACCGATTCGGTGTTGGACACTGACTACTTGAACGCCATGCGCGCCGTGTTGGTCAACCCCGAGCTCGACGCTGCCTTCAAAGAGCTGGTGCTCACCTTGCCTTCCGAAACCTACATTTCAGAGCAACTTGAGTCGGTTGACCCTCAGCATGTGCACGCCGTTCGAGAAGCCATGCGCTTGCAATTGGCCACAGCCTTGCAAACAGAATGGCAAACCTGCTACGAAGACAATCGTGTGTTGGGCGCCTATTCACCCGACGCCGTGTCGAGCGGCAAGCGCGCTTTGTCCAACATGGCTTTGCACATGCTGTGCTTGGCGGCCCAAAGAGACGGTACACCGGTGTGGCCCGGTAAAGCGTTGCAGGCCTTCAAAGACGCACACAACATGACCGATCGCTTTGGCGCTTTGTCAGCCTTGGTGGGAAGCGGTCATGCATTGGCGCAACCTGCCTTGGGCTTGTTCCATGCATTGTTCAAAAACGAAGCCTTGGTCATCGACAAATGGTTTGCCCTCCAAGCCAGCGCACCCGATCAAGGCGGCCACGTGTTACCGTTGGTGCGTCAACTGATGCAGCACCCTGACTTCACTTTGCGCAATCCTAACCGTGCGCGCAGCTTGATTTTCAGTTACTGCAGCGGCAACTCAGGTGGCTTCCACCGTGCCGATGCGGCCGGCTATGTTTTCTGGAGCGAGCGCGTTATTGAGTTGGATGCCATCAACCCGCAAGTCGCTGCGCGTCTGGCCCGCGCACTCGACCGCTGGAAAAAGCTCGCCGAGCCTTACCGCCAAGCGGCCAAAGCCGCCATTGAACGCGTGGCCGCCAAGCAAGACTTGAGCAATGACGTGCGTGAGGTTGTCACCCGCGCCTTGGCTGAATAAATCTTTGAGGAAACACCATGACACAGAAAATTTCACTGTCACGCTATTTGGTTGAACAGCAACGCAGCAAAGGCCACATCCCTTCGCAACTTCGCTTGTTGCTGGAAGTGGTGGCTCGCGCCTGCAAAGGCATCAGCCATGCCGTTAACAAGGGGGCCTTGGGCGGCGTCTTGGGCAGTGCCGACATTGAAAACGTGCAAGGTGAAATTCAGAAAAAATTGGACATCATTGCCAATGAAGTGCTGATTGAAGCCAATGAGTGGGGCGGCCACTTGGCGGCCATGGCCTCCGAAGAAATGGAAACCATCCATTTGGTGCCCAATCGTTACCCCCAAGGTGAATACCTCCTGATGTTTGATCCTTTGGATGGCTCCAGCAACATCGATGTCAATGTCAGCATTGGCACCATCTTCAGTGTGCTGAAAAAGCCTGAAGACAATGACTCGATCAGCGAGAAAGATTTCCTCCAAGCTGGCCATCAACAAGTGGCTGCAGGCTATTGTGTCTACGGCCCGCAAACCACCTTGGTGCTCACTGTGGGCGATGGCGTCGCCATGTTCACACTCGACCGCGAACAAGGCTCTTTTGTGCTCACGCAAGAGAACATCAAAGTGCCAGAAGACACCAAAGAATTTGCCATCAACATGAGCAACATGCGCCACTGGGATGCCCCCGTCAAGCGCTATGTCGACGAATGTTTGGCCGGCAAAGAAGGCGTGCGCGGCAAAGACTTCAACATGCGCTGGATTGCCAGCATGGTGGCCGATGTGCACCGCATTCTGACGCGCGGTGGTGTCTTCATGTACCCCTGGGACAAACGCGAGCCACACAAAGCTGGCAAGCTCCGCCTGATGTATGAAGCAAATCCCATGAGCTGGCTGATAGAACAAGCTGGCGGCGCCGCCACCAACGGCCGTCAACGCATCTTGGACATTCAGCCCAGCCAATTGCACGAGCGCGTCAGCGTGGTTTTAGGCTCCAAGAACGAAGTTGAGCGCATCACCCGTTACCACCTCGAAAAATGAGCTGGGCGGGATTCAGCAGATTGAAGTCACCCATCAATGCGTCACGGCTTCTGGCGAAAAATTGCAAGCCATTGGCTTGGCGAGGCCCCATGCCAGCGGCTTGCCCGCTCAATTGGAAGTTCGATTCGCACCCGCATGGATGGCTTGGTTACCCGCTGTTTGGGGCAATTACTGGGTGCTCGATTTAGACGCAGACTACCAATTGGCGGCAGTGGGCGACCCCTCCCTCAAATACCTGTGGATCTTGTCCAGAAGCCCAACTGTTTCAGCAGCCACCTACGATGCACTGCTTTTAAAATTGTCGGCCATGGGTTTTGACATTGGCCAATTGGAAAAAACCAAGCAGCCCTGAAACTGACCGGCAAATGCGCTAGCATGGGGCACACAATTTCTTTCAGGAGATTTCCATGAAGCTTCGTTTGACATCCGCCCTGCTGACTTCCTGCGTTTTGTTCGGCACGCCCAGCCTGGTGCTGGCACAAGCCGCCGACCCTGCGGTGAAAAAGTCGGAGTCTGGCATTTGCCACGACAAAACCAGCACCAGCTATGGCGCCACCAAGAAATTTGAAACCTTCGCCAACATGGAAGCGTGTTTGAAAAGCGGAGGCCGTGCGCCCGCCAATGCAGCACCAGAAGTCTTGGTGAAAAAATCAGACAGTGGCATTTGCCACGACAAGAACAGCGCCAGCTTTGAGAAAACCCAAAAGTTCACGGCCTTCAAAACAGTGGAAGAATGCGTGAAAAGTGGCGGCTCACTGCCTAAAAAATAAGGCAAAGCACCCCGCCTCAAGCTGGATGGGCGCTTTGTGAATCAGTCAATCAGTCAATCAGTTGACAGGGTGCTTTGATGTGGCGAGTTTGCCTTTGTTCATCGCAGTGTTCAACAGCTTTGCGCTCTGCGACGGCTGACAACTTCACATAAATGGAGCACGCAAAAGCCATCTTTCCATCGTCAGTTCGGCTGTCAAAGGCCGCAGCACAATGACCGAACTTGCCCAACTGAGGTTTGTTGGATTGCCAACTCACTTGCAGTGACATGGGCAGCAACTCAGCCGCAATGTGTTTGTGTTCTTCCGCGGCCACATGAAAGCTGCACAAACAGAACAACAAAGAAGCCCATCTCAAACAAGATTTTTGCATGGCTCAATCCTAACCAGGGCATGGCGTCGAGGCAAGCCCTCTCTCCATCAAGTCTTGATGTACATCAAGCCACGATACCGCGTTCGCGCAGCGCCTGGATCTGCTCTGGCGAAATGCCCAGCTCGGTCAGCACGGCATCGGTGTCTTGACCCACGTCCGGCGCATTGCGGCGATGCAGGCCCGGGGTTCGGGACAATTTGGGCACCATGCCTGGCAGCGTCAATCGGCTGCCATCGTTCAGCTGAACTTCTGTCAACATGCCACGTGCCAGGTAATGGGGATCATGGGCAATGTCTTGCACGGTGTAAATGCGACCTGCAGGCACAGCGGCCGCATCCAATGCCGCCAAGACCTCGGCCACTGTGCGCTGGGCCGTCCAAGCCCCGATGGCCGCATCCAGTTCTTCGACGCGCGCCACACGGCCGGCATTGTTGGCCAAGCTGGGATCGGCGCCTAAATCCTCTCGCTCAATGGTGCGCATCAAACGTTTGAAAATGCTGTCGCCATTGCCTGCAATCAAGGCACTGCCGTCTTGGCAAACATAGGCATTGGTGGGGGCGATGCCAGGCAAGGCACTTCCTGAAGGCCCCCGCACGGCACCAAACGCGCTGTACTCCGGCAGCAGGCTTTCCATGCAATTGAACACCGCCTCATACAAGGCCACATCGATCACTTGACCCAAACCGCTTTTTTGTTTTTCATGCAAGGCCATCAAAATGCCAATGACGCCATGCAAAGACGCCAAGGTGTCTCCGATGCTGACCCCTACCCTGACGGGCAAACGACCCGGCTCACCACTCAAGTAACGCAAGCCGCCCATGGCCTCGGCCACGACGCCAAAACCAGGTTTGTCTTTGTAGGGACCCGTTTGACCATAGCCACTGATACGCAACATGATCAAGCCTGGGTTCAGTGCCATCAAGACTTCAGGACCAAGCCCCCAAGATTCCATGGCTCCTGGTCGAAAATTTTCAATCAGCACATCCACTTCAGCCGTCAGTTGGCGCACGATGTCTTGTGCAGCCGCTTGCCGCAAATCGAGCGCCAGCGATCGCTTGTTGCGCGACTGTACTTGCCACCACACGGACGTACCGTCCTTCAGAAGCCGCCACTGTCGCAGCGGGTCACCCGGTCCAGGTGGCTCGATTTTGATCACGTCAGCACCAAAGTCAGCCAGCGTCTTGGCAGCAAACGGACCGGCAATGAGCTGCCCCAGTTCAAGAACCTTGAGGCCTGACAAAGCACTGAGATCGGTCATCTTGTTCAATTCGAACTGGCTGTCAGATCGGCTCTTCGATCAAAGGGGTGGCGCCCAAAGGGTCTGCGCCATGAACACGGCTGTGCGGCAAGTCTGGCACATGCGTGCCCAAGGCCACCGCCCTGAAAATTTCACGCAACATTTTTTTCTCGTTCAAGCTCAAGGCTCGCGTCAAGCGATGGCGCATGCGAAGCAACAACTGACGATCGACTTCTTGCGGAATACCCCGACTGATGTGAAGCGCATCACGCAGCTCTTCACGTCGGTCTTCAGGCTCATCGTCCCACCAAGACACAATGACCTCGGTGATGGACTCACGCACCGCTTCGGGATCTTCATGAATTTGCGCTTCCTTGCCTGTAGCGCCCTGGAGCAAGTCGGCCAAAGCTTTGGGCTGCACCACAATGCGCCGGTCGGCGTGTGACAACAAGCGACCCCAACCCGGATCGGTCTGATGCAACTTGGCCATCTGGCGAGCGGCTTCGTCCGCCAAAATGTGAACTGACATGCCCGTCAGTTGGGCATCGTCAATGACAGACAAAAAGCGTTCGTCGTCGGTGGCCAGCAACACATGTTCGCAGGCTTTGTTGAGCGCCAATTGACGCAAATCTTGCCCCAAACTTTTGAGCAGGGAGACGCCACCATCCAAATCGTGCGACAGCACTTGACGCACAATTTGACCGTCCACATCCAAGCTCTCATGTTCTTCGGTGTACCAATAGATGCGCTTGACGTCCAGATCCAAACCAGCATGGCTCAGTGCATCGCCCAAAAATGGGGCCAGGCCCAAACGGTTCAGTGCGTCTTGCTTGGGGCCCGTTTGGGTGTGTTGCGCCAGCCACACCAAAAATCGGGCATCGACCAACGCAATGCATTGGCCAGATTGAGCGTCAACTTGTTGACGGGAAGCGCCCTTGGACACATGGGAAAAATATTCGCGTTTCATCGCAGCCTTTGAGTCTTATGATAAAAATAATGCGGCCTTGCGTCTTGCAAAAGCCATGTAACGGGTCTGCGAACCCTGCAGACATTTTAGCGAATCTCGGTTCGCAATAGCCTTAAACTTGACCCATCTTTGCTTGAGCCCTTTTTCATGTCCCATTACGACCTCTACGCCATTGGCAACGCCCTCGTCGACTCTGAATTTGAAGTCAGTGACGCACTCCTTCATGCCATGGGCGTCGACAAACGACACATGACCTTGATCGACACGCCTCGCCGCGCTGAATTGCTCTCGCACGTGAAGAACCTCACGCCGCGCCAGACCGGCGGCGGCTCTGCGGGCAACACGGTCGTGGCATTGGCCCAATTGGGTGGCAAGGCTTTTTACTCTTGCAAAGTGGCACACGACGACTTGGGCGACTTCTATGTCAAAGACCTGCAAGCACGGGGCGTTGACACCAACCTCACACACACACGGGCTGCCAATGGGCAAACTGGCAGCTGCATGGTCTTGGTCACACCCGACGCCGAACGCAGCATGTGCACGTTCTTAGGGGTGTCTGCCGAATTGGACGATGGCGCCTTGCACCCGCAAGACATTGCCAAATCCAAAATTTATTACATGGAAGGCTACTTGGCCGCTTCCCCAACAGGTTTGAGTGCGGCCCTCCAAGGTCGTCAACTGGCCAAAGATGCCGGCGTGGCATTGGCCCTGACCTTGAGCGATGTCAGCATGATTCAGTTCTGCAAAGCAGGCCTCGATGCCATGTTGGGTGACGGCGTCGATTATTTGTTTTGCAACCAAGAAGAAGCTCAGGTCTGGTGCGGCACACAAGACCTCGAAGAAGTTCGACAAAAACTACGACAGCTGGCCAAAATGGTATGCCTCACGCGTGGCCCCGAAGGCTCAGACATCATCACAGCAGAACACACTTGGCATGTCCCTGCCGAAAAAGTCAAAGCCATTGACACCAATGGCGCGGGCGACATGTTTGCGGGCTCATTCTTATATGCCATTGCCCGGGGTTACACCCCCGAGCAAGCTGCGACGCTGGGCAATCACACGGCAGCGGCCGTGGTCAGTCAGCACGGCAATCGACTGAGTTTGGGTCAACTGAGCACCATCAAAGCCTACGCCCTGCCCGCCTTGAAATAATCAATACGTTTCGGCCAAAGCCAGTGGCACAGCTGCTGCGTCTTTGGCAGCCAAGACAGGCGCCATCAAACCGGCGGGCAAGGGCCACTCAATGCCCAACGCTGGATCGTTCCACAACAAGCTTCGCTCGTGTTCGGGATACCAGTAGTCCGTGGTTTTGTACAAGAACTCCGCCGTTTCACTCAGAACCATAAAGCCATGCGCAAAGCCAGCCGGCACCCACATTTGAAGTGCGTTGTCAGCGCTCAATCGAGTCCCCGTCCACTGTCCAAACGTGGCTGAAGTTTTTCTCAAATCAACCGCCACATCAAACACTTCGCCCCGCACCACACGCAACAATTTGCCTTGTGCATGCTGAATTTGATAATGCAAACCTCGCAAGACGCCACGGGCAGATTGGCTGTGGTTGTCTTGCACAAACTCAACATCCAAGCCAGTGAGCTTGGCAAAATCACGCGCATTGAAGCTCTCGTAAAAAAAGCCCCGCGCATCGCCAAACACTTGCGGCTTCAAAACCAAGACACCTGGCAGTTTGGTGGAGGTGACGGTGTAGGCCATCAAACAGCCTTGAGCAAATTCAACAGGTACTGGCCATACCCATTTTTAGCCAAAGGGGCAGCCATGCGCGCCACAGCTTGGGCATCGATCCAGTCTTGCGCAAACGCAATTTCCTCAGGACAGGCCACCATCAAGCCTTGTCGCTTTTGCAAGGTGGCAATGAAGGCTGCGGCTTCGTGCAGGCTGTCGTGCGTGCCCGTGTCCAGCCATGCGTAACCCCGGCCCATGATTTCGACGTTCAACTGCTGTTGTTCGAGATAAATGCGATTGATGTCTGTGATCTCCAGCTCGCCGCGCGCAGAAGGCTTGATGTCAGCGGCCATGTCACACACTTGTTGATCGTAAAAATACAAACCCGTCACGGCAAAGTTGCTTTTGGGTTGTTTGGGTTTTTCTTCAATGCTCAGGGCGCGTTGGTGGGCGTCAAAGGCCACCACACCATACCGCTCAGGATCTTGCACATGGTAAGCAAACACACTGGCACCTTTGGTTTGGGCATTGGCACCCTGCATCAGCTTGACCAGGTCGTGCCCATAAAAAATGTTGTCACCTAAAATCAGCGCGCTGGGATGTTGACCCACAAACGCTTTGCCAATGATGAATGCCTGCGCCAAGCCATCCGGGCTGGGTTGCACCGCATACTGAATGTTCATGCCCCACTGACTGCCATCTCCCAGCAACTCGGTAAAACGCGGCGTGTCTTGGGGCGTGCTGATGAGCAGCACATCCCGAATGCCCGCCAGCATGAGCGTGGTCAATGGGTAGTAAACCATCGGTTTGTCATACACCGGCATCAGTTGTTTGGACACCGCTTGTGTGACCGGGTACAGGCGGGTGCCCGACCCGCCCGCCAAAATAATGCCTTTGCGTGTATTCATGCAACAGATTTTGCCATGCTTGGCTGGCAGAACAAGGCATATGCACTTATGCTTAAGCACTATGCCTTTCAATGATCTGGGCTTATCGCCCGAGCTGCTGCGCGCACTCAAACCCAAAACCTACCCTGCCCCCACGCCTGTTCAAAGCGAATTCATTCCCAAGGCAATGAGTGGGCGCGATGTGTGGGTTACTGCGCCCACAGGCTCTGGCAAGACCTTGGCCTATGCCCTGCCCCTGATCGAGAAACTGCACCAAGCCAGTCCACCCGCTGTTCAAAATGGCAGCTCGAATGTCACCGCGCGCGCCAGCCTGACCCGCACCACTCGCACCATCCAAACTTTGGTGCTGGTGCCGACCCGTGAATTGGCCATTCAAGTCAGTCAAACCTTCATGGGCCTGACTGCACAATGGGGAACTTCATACAAAACCACCGTGGTGTTTGGCGGTGTCTCCATCAACCCCCAAATGATGGGCCTTAGGGGCGGCACCGACATTCTGATTGCCACGCCCGGTCGCTTGATTGATCTGATAGAGCACAACGCGCTGAAACTGAGTCACGTTCAAACCCTGGTCTTGGATGAGGCGGACAAACTGCTCGAACTGGGTTTTCAAGAAGAGTTGCAACACATCTTGAGCCTGCTGCCCGCCAAACGACAAAATCTCTTTTTATCGGCCACACGACCTCAAAGCATTGAGCGTTTGGCGCGAAGTCTGTTGCAGGAGCCCCACGAGATTCACATTGAAGCGCAAACACCTCAACCTGTGGTCATTGAACAACGCGCCATCTACACCGAAGCCGCCAAACGAACGCAGCTGCTCAAGCACCTCATCAAAGAACAACACCTGAAGCAAGTGTTGGTGTTTGTTGCGACCCAACACAGCAGTGAAATTGTGGCCGCCAAGCTGCGCGTGGCGGGCATTGCGGCCGAACCTTTTCATGGTCAGTTGAGTCAAGGCAAACGCCAACAGGTTTTGGCAGACTTCAAGGCCCACAGGGTCAAGGTGGTGCTGGCCACGGATTTGGCGTCACGCGGCCTGGACATTGAAAAGTTACCAGCCGTGATCAATTACGATTTGCCACGCTCGGCTGTGGACTATACGCACCGCATTGGCCGCACCGGCCGCGCCGGTGAATCCGGTTTGGCCATCAGTTTTGTTTGCCCTGAGTCGCTGCAACATTGGGGCTTGATCGAAAAGCGTCAGGCCGTCAAATTGGACAAAGAATCGATTCCGGGTTTTGAAGCCACCACACAAGCCCCAGAACCACTCCAGAGCAATGGTGGCATCAAAGGCAAGCGTCCCAGCAAAAAGGACAAACTGAGGCAACTGGCTGCCGCCCAGCAGCAGACTTAAAAAGGTGCTGCCGAGCCAAATCGCCGGTCGCGTTTGGCGAACCACGCAAGGGCATCGTTGAATTGCTTGATGCTGAAGTCAGGCCACAGGGTGTCAATGAAATACATCTCTGCGTAGGCGGCCTGCCACAGCATGAAGTTGCTCACACGCGATTCGCCACCTGTGCGAATGAGCAAATCCATTTCAGGCGCATCAGCCGTGCACAAATGAGCAGACAGCGCGTCCTCAGTGAGTGATTCGATGTCAGCCCCTGGATGGGCTTTTTGCCATGCTTTTGCAGCGTTCACCATGTCCCAACGCCCGCCATAGTTGGCAGCCACACGCAGGGTGATTTTGGTGTTGTGCGCTGTCTGAACTTCAGCGCGGCTGATCAATGTTTGCAACTCTGGGCTGAACTTTTGCTTGTCGCCCACGACCTGCAAACGCACGCCGTTTTCTTCCATTTGATCAACTTCTTTTTGCAGATAGCTGGCAAAAAGGCTCATCAGCATGGAGACTTCCTCTTCGGGACGCCGCCAATTTTCAGTGCTGAAGGCAAAGATGCTCAAGTGAGAAATTTGGGACCTGATGCATGCTTCCACGACGGCACGAACTCGTTTGGCACCCGCAGCATGACCCAAGGCCGCCGGCATCAAGCGCTTTTTGGCCCATCGGCGATTGCCATCCATGATGATGCCGACGTGTTTTGGCAGAGTCGTTAAAGTCAAACTGAATCACTTATAAAAGTTCGTGTGAATTCTACAACTTCACTGCGCCAACAAAAAAGGCCGCACAAGGCGACCTTTGTTTGATTCGATAGGGCTCAATTAAGCAATTAAATACTGAGCGCGTTCTTTACCGTCAATCCATTTAGGGGCTTTACCGCGACCTGTCCATGTTTGACCGGTGGCTGGATCTCGGTACTTGGGGGCAACTTTGCCACCTGCACTTGATTTTCCGGCTGATTTGGCAGCGCTACGGCCTGCAGGGAAAACATCCTGAACTGTCAAGCCAAACTCAGCCACCAATTCACGGGCCTTGCCAATGGCTTCGGCCAATTCTTGTGCACGGGCCGTCGCAATCGCTTGCTCCAAAGCTTCACGTTGCTTCAATAATTCTTTATAGGAGTTAGTCATGATTTTCCTTTTAATAGATAATAGATCTGAAATATTAATTGATTCCGAAGAACCTGCATATTCTATGTCAGATTAATATTAATTTAATTTATCAATTTTATAAAGTAAATTATTTACTCGCCGATTTTGGCAATTACTTTGTCGATTCGACGTCCTTCAAGAGAAACCACTTCAAAATGCCAGCCCTCACTGATTAAAATATCCCCGACTTTGGGTAAATAGCCCAATTCCGCCAAAATAAATCCACCCAAGGTATTAAACAAACCCTTTTCCTCGCCCTGAAGCGATTTCAATTCAAGCCTGGCTTTGAGTTCATTGACTGGCATCAAACCGTCTAACACCCAGGTGCCATCGGTTTGTTCGGTCGCCCATGCATCAGCCACACGCAATGGTTGCAACTCGCCAGTTATGGCCTCGAGTAAATCGCGCGGCGTCAATAATCCCTGCACAACGCCATATTCGTCGACCACAAACACCATTCGACCTGATTTGCCTCGGAATTGCTCCAGCAAAGTCATGCCACTCAAAGTTTCTGGCACAAAGGTGGCCGGCTGCGCATATTGTTCGACGGAACTTTCGTCCAAGTTGGGCAGTGCCACCAGGCGGGCCACATTGACCACGCCCAATACATCGTCCAAATTACCCCGACACACCGGATACCAAGAGTGGCCATGCATGCCATTGTCAGCACCGACTTGTCTCAAGCATTCCTGCGGCGTCATGGCAGCCTCAAACCATTGAATCTCCACTCGAGGCACCATGAGCGAGGTCAAGGGCCGGTCATCCAAATGAAACACATTTCGCACCATTTGGTGTTCATGCGCTTCGATCAAGCCAGCATCGACGCCCTCCTCTAAACTGGCGGTGATTTCCTCTTCCGTCACGGCTCGGTTGCCACGGGTGTCAATGCGCAAGACACGAAGCACGCCATGCGTCGTCAGCGAAAGCAAGCCCACAAAAGGCTTGGCAGCGCCTGCCAACCAAGCCATGGGCCGCGAGACCACACGGGCCACGGGTTCGGGATACAGCTGACCAATTCGTTTGGGCACCAACTCACCAAAAATGATGGTGGTGAAGGTGATGAGGGTCACCACCAACCCAGTGGCGGTATAAGCTGAAGCAGACTCTGAAACGCCCAAACTGATCAGCCACGTGGCCACATCGCCACTGAAAGCGGCTTCTCCCACAATGCCGTTCAAAACGCCAATCGAGGTGATGCCCACCTGAACTGTCGACAAAAACTGGGTGGGATTCTCCAACAACTTCAGGGCCATCGCCGCGCCCTTGTCGCCGGCCTCTTCCATTGCCGCCAATCGGGCTTTGCGGCTGCCCGCCAGTGCCAACTCGGACATGGCAAAAATGCCATTGATGAAGGTTAAGAGTGCAATTAATAAAAAATCCATGCCCCCATTGTGCCAAGCCAAGCCTCCCAAAGAAACAGCGGCGACCTTGAGTGACTCAAATCTGCCCCAAAAGCATTGACAATGTGGTTTTGAAATTGACTTTGAGCAAGCATGGCAACTTATTGGGTGGGCGATATTCAGGGCTGTGACGCTCCCTTGGGCCAATTCCTGGACCAAGTTGCTTTTTCTGCAAGCCGAGACCAGCTTTATGTCTTAGGCGATTTGGTCAATCGGGGGCCGTCCTCCTTAGAAGTCCTCCAACGCCTGCACGCCATGGGCACCAGTGTGAAATGCGTCCTGGGCAATCACGACTTGCATTTGCTGGCCATCGCGGCTGGTGCACGGCAACCTGGTCGCGCAGACACCCTGAGCAGCGTCTTGAATGCGCCTGACAAAGGGCCCTTGCTGAACTGGCTTCGCCATCAAGCCATCGCACTCTTTGAGCAAGAGGTGCTCATGGTTCATGCAGGCGTGCTACCGCAATGGACACTGACCGACAGCTTGAATCTGGCCCGTGAATTAGAAAGTATTTTGCAAGGCCCAGATTCACAAGCGTTTTTCATGCAGATGTATGGCAACGAACCCGCGCAATGGACATCCGAGTTGCAAGGTATGGCCCGTTGGCGTTGTGCACTGAATGCCTTCACACGACTGCGCTTTTGCTCAAACTCGGGATTGATGGAATTTGACACCAAAGAAGGGTCAGCCCAATCACCCCCTGGGTTTCAACCCTGGTTTGAAGTGCCTCACCGACAAACTGCAAACATGACCATCGCCTTTGGCCACTGGTCCACCCTGGGCGCCGTTCAACGAGAAGATGTATGGGCACTGGACACCGGGTGTGTTTGGGGTGGTTGCCTGACCGCCCTGCAGCGCGATCATGTCCATGATGTGCCGCGCCGCATTGAGATCAAATGCCCAACGTACCAAAATCCTTTTTGAATGCGCAAGGCCACACAGCATGGGTTGTCACCAATGAAAAGTAACTTGGGTTTTGACCCCCGTGCAGTGCCATGGACCTTGCAAGCAGGCCATTGGCCGCAATTGTCCCAAGCGACATTGCAAGCCAACGCCTTGAAAAAAGTCTTCCAGAATCCACCCGTCTGGACACCCGAAATCAAGCGCGAACCCAACTTTGGACAGCGCACGCCCCTCGCGGCGGCCGTTTTGATTCCCATCGTGTTAAGGGGCCCAGAGGGTTCTGAGCCGCATGTACTGCTGACCCAAAGAACGCAACACCTGTCGACCCACGCTGGACAAATAGCCTTTCCAGGTGGCAAGGTCGATGCGCAAGACCCATCGGCCGAACATGCTGCACTGCGAGAAGCCCATGAAGAGGTTGGGCTTGAACCTCATTGGGTGGACGTGTTGGGCACATTGCCTCACTACGTCACCGGCACAGCATTTCACATTACGCCTGTCGTTGGCCTGGTCTCCCCCCAACTCAACATCAACGCCAATCCACATGAAGTGGCCGATGTGTTTGAAGTGCCGCTGTCTTTTTTAATGGACCCCAGCAACCACAGGTACCACGAATTTGAACGCGACGGGGCGCTGCGTCACTGGTACTCCATGCCCTACAACGAGCCCCCATGCGCTGGTCATTCAGATTTCAAAGAACGCTTCATTTGGGGCGCAACGGCCGGCATGATTCGAAACCTTTACCGCTTCCTATTGGCCGCAAATTCTTTATGATGCACGCATGAGTTTCTTCTCTCTCTTTTTGGCGCTCGTGATTGAGCAAGCTCGCCCCATGAGCTCGTCCCACTTTTTGCACCAATGGCTGCGTCGATGGGCCGATTGGGTGTCGTCCCATGTCGATGGCGGCTCGCGTTCACAAGCTTGGCTCGCATGGAGTTTGCTCATTGGCTTGCCCGCAGCGTTGGCCGTTCTCATCCATTGGTTTTTGGCGTATTTCTTGGGTTGGTTTTTTGCGGTAGCTTGGCATGTCGCACTGCTCTATGTCACTTTGGGGTTTCGTCAATTCAGTCACCACTTCACGGGCATACGCGATGCGCTCAACGACGGTGATGAGCCGCTCGCCAGACAACTTTTGGCGGAGTGGCAACAAGTCGAAGTGAATGATTTACCTCGCAATGAAATTGTGCGGCACGTCATTGAGCACTCGATTTTGTCAGCGCACCGCCATGTCTTTGGCGTCTTTTTCAGCTACGCCTTGTTGTCCGTCATTGGGCTGGGGCCAGTTGGCGCCGTGGTGTACCGCGTGGCTGAATTTGCCAATCGTTACTGGCGTGCGGCCACCACAAACGAGGTGATCAGCAGCAAGTCCAAGGTCTCGCCGCAGCCATGGATCAGCGATGCCCTGAAGGGATTGGCCAACGAAACCTGGCACGCCATTGACTGGCTACCCGCCAGGGCCACCGCCATGGGCTTTGCCATCATGGGCAGTTTTGAAGATGCCATGGATGGCTGGCGGCACCATGCCGAAAAATTCCCAGATGACAACGACGGCGTCATCTTGGCTGCAACCGCTGGGGCCATCAATGTGCAACTGGGCGGTGCCGCATTGCAAGCCGATGTACCGGGCAGCTCCAGTACACCTGGCAGGCCGCCGGAGCTGGCTCACTTTGCGCAAGTCGTTGGCTTGGTCTGGCGCACGGTGGTCATGTGGCTGGTGCTGGTGGCCCTTCTGTCACTGGCCAACTTGTTAGGCTAACAGCAACTCACCAACGTTGCTGTCCTAGCTCTTCAAAAAGCTGGGCATAAATTCTGTGGCGACGTTGACTCACCTGCGTCGACAGCAGCTCGGCCCCGTCGTCTGACGGCAGCGAATTCAAGACACCACAGCCAGGTTCATGCAAATGCGTGCAGTTGTAAAACTTACAGTCTTGCACATGCTGTTTCAAATCAGGCATGCAAGATGCCAGCTGATTTTGCGGAATGTGTTGCAAGCCAAATTCTTGAAAGCCAGGTGAGTCAATGATGGCCGTACCTAAAGCGCCCACCGCCACACTCAGTGGCCGCTCGCCCACCCAATAAAGGGACGTGCAGGTGGTGGTGTGCTTGCCGGAATTAAGGGCTTGAGAAATTTCGCCCGTCAACGCACGTGCGTTGGGCACCAAGGCATTGACCAAGGTACTTTTGCCAGCGCCGGAGGGGCCCAAAATCAGGGTGGTCTTGCCCAGCATTTCTGCTTGCAGGGTTTGCAAAGAGAAGTTAACGGGCTCATCACTTTTTAAAGCCAGCGGCAAGACCACATAGCCCATGTTTCGGTAGGCCGTCAAACGGCGCCAAGCTTGCGCAAAGGCTTCCCCCAAATCGCTTTTATTCAACACGATCAGCGGTTTGATGTGCTCGGCTTCAGCCGCTATCAAGGCCCGTGACAATTGTGTTTCTGAGAACTCAGGCTCTGCAGCGATCAAGATCAAGACTTGATCCAAATTGGCGGCAAAAGATTTGGTCCGCACTTCATCGCGTCGGTAAAAAAGATTTTTTCTGTCCAGCACACTTTCAATCGTGCCCTCATCGGCCGCGGCCTGCCACTTCACCCGATCACCCACAACTGATTGACTCTTTTTGCCGCGGGGATGGCAAATGATGCGCGTGCCATCGTCTTGTTCCACCACACAATGGCGGCCGTGAGTGGCCACCACCAGGCCCGTTTTCATGGCATCTTGAGATGACACCACCAAAGCTTGCGCAGCCTTGGTTTTGGTGTGTGTGCGTTGATTAAGCTTGCGCATGCTGCATGCGTGCGAGTCGCAAACTGGCTGGCGGATGAGAGTAATAAAACTTCACATACCAAGGGTCAGGGGTCAATGTGGACGCATTGTCTTGGTACAACTTGAGCAAGGCAGAACTCAAGTCTGCTGCAGGCGTTTGAGACACAGCGTAGGCATCGGCCTCGTACTCCTGAACGCGTGAACGCCAAGATGACAGTGGCGCCAACAAAAAAGTGAATACAGGCACCACCAACAGGAACAACAACAGGGCTACAGCCTCATTGCCACTGGTCAGGCTGGGCACCACACCCAAACCTGTGTAAAACCAAATTTGCTGTGAAGCAAAACCTAACAATGCCAAGCCCAACAAACTCATGACAAAACTGGTCGCCATCATTTTAAAAATATGACGGTGTTTGAAATGACCCAATTCATGCGCCAACACAGCTTCCATCTCAGAAGGTGTGAGCTGCTTCAGCAAGGTGTCAAAAAACACCACGCGTTTGCTGGCGCCAAAGCCAGTGAAAAACGCATTGGAATGCGCAGACCGCTTGCTGCCATCCATCACAAAAAATCCTTTGGCCTTAAAGCCTGCACGTTGCATCAAGCCATTCACTCGGACTTTCAAACTTTCGTCTTCCAAAGGCGTAAATTGATTGAACATCGGCATGATCACATTGGGTGCGATGGCCATCAAGAACAATTGCCAAGCCAATAGCGCGCACCAAGCCCACAACCACCAATGAACACCCCCCGCTTGCATCAACCATAAGACCAAAGCGATGAATGGAACCCCCATCACCAAGCCCAATGCCAGCCCCTTGATGGCATCGCTCAGCCACAACTTCCAAGTCATTTTATTGAAGCCAAATTTTTGCTCCAAGACAAAGGTTTGATACAGCGACATCGGCAAGTCAATCAGCCCGCCCACCAAACTGAACGCCAGAACCAGCACAACTTGCTGCCATAAACCAGGGGTCATGTACGTCAAAATCAAGGCGTTCAGGGCACTCAGTCCGCCCATTAAAGTCCATCCAATCAGCACGGCAGCCTCCATCAAAATAGCCAACTGCGACACCTTGGCTTTGGCCAAGGTGTAGTCGGCGGCTTTCTGGTGGTCCGCAAGAGAGATTTGAGTTGCAAATGCTTCAGGCACTTCGGGGCGGTGCTGCGCCACATGGCGAACTTGCCGGGCATTGAGCCACAGTTTCAATAAAACGTTGGTGAACAAGGCAGCCACCAACAAATAGGTCAAGGTCAAGGTCGGATTCATACATGCAAGTGTAGATCAGCCGACTTCAGCGACAATGGAGGTATTCGCGAAAAGACCCTAAGAAATGACTGAGAACGCATCCTCTCCTGCTGGCACACCACCGACCGAACCCACATTGACCAAGTCAGACGACAACTTGGTCTGGATCGATTGTGAAATGACGGGCCTTGACCCTGAAAAAGAACGTCTTTTAGAAATAGCCGTCGTGGTGACAGGCCCGCACCTCACGCCCCGCATAGAAGGTCCTGTCTGCGTCATTCACCAAAGCGATGAGTTGCTCAACAAAATGGACGCTTGGAACAAAGGCACTCACGGCCGCAGCGGCTTGATTGACAAAGTCAAGGCATCCACCACTTCGGAGCAAGATGCAGAAGAGCAGATTTTGGCTTTCATCAAAAAGTACGTCTCTAAAAATGCATCCCCTCTTTGTGGCAACACCATCAGCCAAGACCGTCGTTTCTTGGTCAAGTTCATGCCCAAATTGGAAGCCTATTTGCACTACCGCAACTTGGATGTGAGTACCCTGAAGGAACTCTCCAAGCGCTGGAAGCCCGATGTCTTCAACAGCTTCAAGAAGCAACAAAAACACACCGCGCTCGCAGATGTGCACGAGTCCATTGAAGAATTGGCGCACTACAGAACGTATTTCATTCAGTCTTAATCACTGCTCGTGGGATTGATTTCAGGGAAAACCCGCACAAGTCCAAAAAACTGTGCCATAATCGCCGGCTGTGCTGCAAACAGGCCTTGTGCCGCAGTACTTGTTCATCACCCTTCACGCCTTTGACTCACTGATAAGAGTCACTCGACTGGAAAAGATGGCATTTGGCTTTCAGCCAGATCCACTCTCTTCAAACAGCACCGAGCTCCGTTTGATGGTTGATGTTTTTTAACCATGAACGGCGCCACCGCAAATCTTGCGGACGTCCGTGCGAGAAAAAAATATGACTGACGCTTTTGAAGTGCAGGCCGACTTGTCGCCTGTGCAATCCTCTACGAACGAAACTTTCGTGACCGAAACTTTGGCGCTTGATGCTGCCGATGTGAACGAAACCACAGAAACTGAAATCACACCCGAGCAACCCAACGGCTTCGTGCTGCTGGGCTTGGCACCTGAATTGGTTCAAGCTGTTGCCGACCTGGGCTACACACAACCCACTTCTGTGCAGCTCAAAGCCATTCCTTTGGCATTGCCCAAAGAAACCTTGGGCGAAGCCCACCGTTACATCGACCTGATGGTGTCAAGTCAAACAGGCAGCGGTAAAACAGCCGCATTCTTGTTGCCCGTGTTGCACACCTTGTTGCAAGAATTGGCGGCAGAAGAAGAAGCCGAACGCGCTGCATTTGCGCAAGCATGCGCAGACGCTGCCGCCAATGGCGAGCCAGCACCCAAGCGTCCCAAACGCAAAGACCCGACCAACGCGCGCAATTTCAAAGCCCCCTCACCTGGCGCCTTGATTGTTTGCCCAACACGTGAACTGGCCCAACAGGTTGCACACGATGCCATCGATTTGGTCAAACATTGCCGCGGTTTGCGCGTTGCCAACATTGTGGGCGGCATGCCTTACCAGTTGCAAATTGCCAAATTGCAAAATGCCAACTTGGTGGTGGCCACGCCTGGCCGTTTGCTCGACTTGCAGCGCTCTATGCAAATCAAGCTCGACAAAGTTAAATTCTTGGTGGTTGACGAAGCCGACCGCATGTTGGACTTGGGCTTCTCTGACGACTTGGCCGACATCAACCAGATGACCAGCCAGCGCCAACAAACCATGATGTTCAGCGCCACGTTTGCGCCGCGCATTCAACAGTTGGCCATGCGTGTGATGCACGACGGTGGTTCTTCGGTTCAAAAAATTCAAATCGATTCGCCTCAAGAAAAGCACAGCAACATCAAGCAAGTTTTGTTCTGGGCCGACAACGCACAGCACAAACGCAAATTGCTCGACCATTGGTTGCGCGATGCCTCCATCAATCAAGCCATCGTGTTTGCCAGCACGCAAATTGAGTGCGATGGTTTGGCCGCAGACTTGCAGCAAGATGGCTTTGATGCCGTTGCATTGCACGGCGCTTTGAGCCAAGGTTTGCGCAATCGCCGCTTGATGGCTTTGCGCAATGGCCAAGTTCAAATCTTGGTGGCCACCGATGTGGCGGCGCGCGGCATTGACGTGCCCACTATCACACACGTGTTCAACTTTGGCTTGCCCATGAAAGCCGAAGACTACACCCACCGCATTGGCCGCACAGGCCGTGCGGGTCGCGATGGCTTGGCCATCACCTTCGCTGAAATTCGCGATCGTCGCAAAATCATGGACATCGAGGCTTACAGCCGTCAGCCCTTCAAAGCTGAAGTGATTCCAGGCATGGAGCCCAAACTCAATTTCCCTGAAACCCGCTCAGGCCGTGGTGGCAATGACCGCGGCGGTCGTGGTCGTCCATTCGGTGGTGGCGGTGGTGGCTTCGGTGGCAACCGCGGTGGTGACCGTTTTGAATCACGCGGCGCGCCTCGCTTTGAGGGCAACCGTGGTGGCGACCGTTTCGAAGGTCGTGGCGATCGCTTCGAGAACCGTGGTGCACCTGCACCGCGTTTTGAAGGTCGTCCTGAAGGTCGCGGCGATTTCCGCCCAGAAGGCCGCTTCGAACCCCGCGGTGATTTCCGCGGCGAACAGCGCAGCTTCGCACCTCGCGGTGGCGAAGGTCGCTTTGAGCCCCGTGGCGATCAGCGCCCAGACAACCGTGGCGGTGACCGCTTCGAAGCGCGTGACAACCGCGACAGCCGTGCCCCTCGCAGTTCAGGCGCACCTGGCGGCCGTGACAATGCCCGCGGCGGCGCAGGCGATCGCTTTGCACCCCGTGGCCCCAAGGTCATCGGTGCAGGCAACTTCAAGCCCCACAATGCCGGCGGACACGCAGCACCCAAGCGCACTGGCGCTAAAGTGTTGAAAGTCACACGCGGTTAATTCCCCCACCCCACGCCCCTGCTAAACAGGGGCGTAAAAAAACCGCCTTGGCGAAAGCCTTGGCGGTTTTTTCATGAGGGTCCCAAAGGACCTTCAAGATTGCTTTACGCAGCAGCTGTGGTTTTAACAGCGCGTTGTGGCAACTTTTCTTTGATACGTGCAGACTTGCCGCTACGATCGCGCAAATAGTACAACTTGGCGCGGCGAACATCACCACGACGTTTGACTTCAATGCTGGCAATCAAGGGGCTGTAAGTTTGGAACGTACGCTCCACGCCTTCACCACTTGAAATTTTGCGAACGGTGAAACCACTGTTCAAGCCGCGATTGCGCTTGGCAATCACAACACCTTCATAAGCCTGCACACGCTTGCGTGTACCTTCAACGACGTTAACGCTAACGATAACGGTGTCACCAGGCATGAAGTCAGGAATTGTTTTACCCAAACGGGCAATTTCTTCCTGCTCGAGAGTTTGAATCAAATTCATTTTGAGCTCTTTCAACGATCGATCGTGCACAGCGCTACGCTAAAGGCGGCTTCTATGCTGCGAGCTCTCAACCATGAAGACGAGAACAAGCGCAACAGCCGCGGCGGGCAGAGGATCGACAGCCCACGATTATATATTTGTTTTATGGCTGAATGAAAGCCTGGCTGAGGCTGGAATCAGGCCAATGCGCTGACCACGGCGTTTTGGCTTAAGTCTGATCAGGACCAGGCAACTCAAAATGAGCCAAAAAGTGTTCATCCTTAACACTCAGCCGTCCCATCTTCCGGGCCAATTCAATCAGGTCTGGCCGATGCTTTTGGGTCAAGGTCAAACTTTGCTGACGTCGCCATTTGGCAATATCGGCATGGTGGCCAGACATCAAAATAGGCGGAACGGTTTCGCCATGCCAAGTTTCAGGACGCGTGTAGTGTCCACAATCCAACAAGCCATCCAACGCTGGATTGAAGCTGTCCATTTGATGACTGCCCTCATCGTTCAAAACGCCAGGCTGCAAACGCGCAATAGCATCCAAGAGCGCAATGGCAGCGATTTCGCCGCCCGATAAAACAAAGTCACCCAAACTGATCTGGACATCGACATGGGCATCAATGAAGCGCTGGTCAAGGCCCTCATAGCGACCGCAAATCAAAATGGCGCCATCACTCTGAGACCATGATTCAACACCGGCGTGGGTCAAGGTCTGCCCAATGGGCGAAAAAAGGACGACAGGTACTTTGGCTTCTTTGGGACTTTGGGCGATGCGGTCTTGGCGAATGGCCAACAAACACTTTTCCAAAGGTTCAGCCATCATCACCATGCCGGGCCCACCGCCAAAGGGTCGATCGTCGACACGGCGGTAAGTTCCTTCAGTGAAATCACGCAATTGCCAAAGCTTCAAGGCCACAGCGCCAGACTCAAACGCACGGCGGTTGATGCCAGAACTTAAAAAAGGGGCGAAGAGTTCGGGAAACAGCGTGATGACATCAAAGTGCATGGCTTACTTTCACCCGCTCAATAGTCAAGCTGCCAATCAACCGTGATCTTGCGGCCAGGCAGGTCCACGTTGTCGACGAAGGCTGCGACAAAGGGAATCATGCGCTCCACGGGCGGCTTGTCTGCTTCTGCAGAAGCTTGCGACAAGACCAGCACAGTTTGTGGCCCAGTGGACATCAAGTCTTTCACCTGACCCAAGGCCACACCTTC
>CANBWP010000038.1 GCA_947373185.1 Comamonadaceae bacterium
TAAAAACAAAAGGTGCAAGGAAGACCATTGTTCCTGCTGGGCCATCGTGACCATGGCCGCCAGGAGGGCCTCGCGGCTGGCTTCGTCTTGGGCCAATAAACGTGCGCCGGGCACGGGTGTAAAGGGTACAGCCGTGATGGCCTTGGGAAAATAAGCCAAACCATGTCGTTGGTAAGCGTCTGCCCAAGCCCAGTCAAACACATATTCCCCATAAGAATGAGGTTTAACGTACAAAACGGCTGCAGCAGCCAGCGTACCTTCGGCTTGCTGCGCTGTGCGCTTGAGGGTCAGCAGCCGCAATTTCCAGCCCGTTTCTGGGGATGCCGATCCGCTTTCAAGCAGGGCACTCAGATAAGCGTGGCGCATGAAAGGGGTGGGGGCGCTTTGTTGGTCTAGCAGTTCGTCCCAAGCTTGCGCAGCAAGTTCGTTCATCGAACCCAGCACCTCAATGACATAATTGTTGGAATTGCATTCCTTCACTTGTATGACCCTTCAACTTTGTATAGCCCAACTCAACTTTGTCGTGGGTGACATGGCGGGCAATGCTCGCAAAATCATCGACGCAGCTCACACGGCCTATGACCAGGGCGCAAGGGTGCTTGTGACCCCCGAACTGGCCCTGTGTGGGTATGCTGCAGAAGATCTGTTGCTTCGCCCCGCGTTCATCGACGCCTGCGATGATGCCCTGAAAACGGTAGCCCGTGAGTTACTTGGGTTAAAGGGCATGCATGTGGTGGTAGGGCATCCTGATGGCGGAGGCATTCAAAGCCGCAGTGTGTCCGTCACCAAGCGATTCAATCGCGCCAGTGTGGTGTGTGAGGGGCGAATTGTGGCGTCCTACGCCAAACAGGAGTTGCCCAATTACCAAGTGTTTGATGAGCGGCGCTATTTCACGCCGGGCCATGAAGCCTGCGTCTTTGAGGTGGCTGGCGTCAAAATAGGCCTGCTGATTTGTGAGGATGCTTGGTTTGAAAAACCCGCTCAGAAGGCCAAGGTAGGAGGCGCGGAATTGTTGTTGGTGCTCAATGCATCGCCTTTCCACGTGGGCAAAGGCCTGGAGCGTGAAGTTCAAATGAGTCAACGTGTGCAGGACTGTGGCTTGCCCTTGGTCTATGCGCATTTGGTGGGCGGACAAGATGAAGTGATTTTCGAAGGCAGGTCTTTTGCCCTCAATGCGCAAGGAGCGGTGGTGGCCCGCGCGCCCGCTTTCAAAACCTGCCTCCCAAGCATTCTTGTTGAACGAAAGCCGGGTGGTTTAAGTTTGAGCGGTACTGAAATCGTGCCCAGCCACTCTTGGCAGGAGGACCTTTGGCACGCCTTGGTCCTGGGTATTCGTGATTACCTCGGTAAAAACGGCTTTCCAGGGGCCATCTTGGGCCTGTCGGGTGGCATTGACTCTGCCTTGGTCTTGGCGCTGGCTGTCGATGCTTTGGGGGCCGACAAAATTCACGCTGTCATGATGCCTTCGCCGTACACCGCAGACATCAGCTGGCTGGACGCCAGAGAGATGGTCAAACGTTTGGGCGTGCGATACGACGAAATTTCCATTGCGCCATTGTTTGAAGGCTTCAAGACGGCCTTGTCTGACCAATTCAAAGGTTTGGCAGAAGACACCACTGAGGAGAACATTCAGGCGCGCGTGCGGGGCACCTTGCTCATGGCCATGTCCAACAAAACGGGCGCCATCGTTTTGACCACAGGCAACAAGAGTGAGATGGCCACTGGGTATTGCACCCTGTATGGCGACATGGCGGGTGGTTTTGCGGTGATCAAGGATGTGGTGAAAACGCAAGTCTTCAAGCTCTCTGAATGGCGTAACCAAAACGACCCTTACGGCACTGGCAGCAATCCGATTCCCGAGCGCATCATCACCCGTCCTCCGAGCGCTGAGCTGCGTGCTGACCAAAAAGACCAAGACAGTCTGCCGCCCTACGAAGTGTTGGATGCCATTGTTCAGCGCTACATGGAGAACGACGAGGGCATCAACGCTTTGGTGGCCGACGGTTTTGACAGAGCAGATGTCGAGAAGGTCACCCGCTTGATCAAACTCAATGAGTACAAACGGCGACAATCTCCTGTGGGAATTCGTGTGACCCACCGCAGTTTTGGCAAAGATTGGCGTTATCCTATTACCAATCGTTTTCGAGCCTAATTTTTTTGACTGGACTTAACCAATGAAACAAATCACTGCCATCATCAAGCCCTTCAAACTCGAAGAAGTTCGTGAAAGCTTGGCTGAATGCGGCGTGACCGGCCTCACGGTCACTGAAGTCAAGGGCTTTGGTCGTCAAAAAGGCCACACGGAGCTGTATCGCGGCGCAGAATACGTGGTCGACTTTTTGCCCAAGGTGAAAGTCGAAGTGGCAGTGAAAGATGGCGATGTGGAACGATGTGTTGATGCCATTGTGAAAGCCGCTCGCACTGGCAAAATTGGCGACGGCAAGATTTTCATCACCTCTGTCGAGCGCGTGGTTCGCATTCGAACAGGCGAGTTAGACGACGACGCTGTCTAATCAATCACCGATGCCCAATAGGGCACCTGAAATCGCCGCTTGATGCGGCGTTTTCGTCAGATAGACTGACTTTGAAAATGGACAGGCAAACCCGCAGCCTGAATCAGGTTGGGCAGCAGCACTGAGTGCAAAGACTCGCTTTGAATCAAATCCATTTGCCAATGGCCCATGAATTGATGGGCGACGACCGACTTTAAAAAAGCCAACATGGCATCGTAATAGCCATTGAAATTGAGCAGGCCAATGGGTTTGTTGTGATAACCCAGCTGGCGCCAGGTCCAGACTTCGTAGAACTCTTCAAAGGTGCCAATGCCGCCTGGCAAGGCCACAAAGGCATCGGCTCTTTCGGCCATCATTTGCTTGCGCTCATGCATGGTCTCAACGATGTGAAGTTCTGTGCAACCCGTGTGGGCCCATTCTTTTTCAACCAGTGCCCGAGGAATGATGCCGATGACCTTGCCGCCGGCTGCCAAAGTGGCGTCTGCCACCGTGCCCATGAGGCCGTTTCGTCCGCCGCCGTAGACCAACTGTCCACCGTGTTGGCCAATCCATGTGCCGACTTCAACCGCCAGTTGTGTAAAACCAGCATCGTCACCCGGCTTAGAGCCGCAATATACGCACAGCGAAAATGCAGGCTCAGCCATGCAATGCTTTCCAGATGGCTGTCAGCCAAATGCCCAAGCACAACAACAGGCTGAGCAATACGGCGGCGCTTCCCATGTCCTTGGCCCGTTTTGAAAGGGCGTGCCATTCGGTACCGATGCGGTCAATGGCGGTTTCGATGCCCGTGTTGAGCAACTCCACAACCATGACAAAAATCACGGAACCGCACAACAATGTTACTTCCACCCAAGTTTGGCCTAACCAAAAGGCTGCTGGAATTAAGAAAATAGCGAAGATGGCTTCTTGTCTAAATGCAGTCTCACCCCAACCCGCTTTAAGGCCTGCAAGGGAGTAGCCGCCCGCATGAAAGATGCGAGACAAACCCTTGCGGGCTTTTTGAGGGTTAACGACTTCTTCGTTCATTGCGTGTTTCGATTGTGGCTTTTGTGTCTTTGTTCAAACCAAGTTCAAACCAAGTTCAAACATCAAGATTTCTTTTGAACATCAACCAACTGTGTTCCTGCCCAGACGTCATGCCAGTATTGTCCTCGGGATTGGAAGCGAGTTAAGAGGGTCCAAATCATGACCCAAGCTAAAGTCAATGCGCCAACTTTTGATGCTGGCAGCTGAAGAGGGTAGGTAAGGAGCAAGGGCGGAAGAATCCAGACCCAACTCAGGACATATCGTTTCAAAGCGCGCGCTTGAGAGACAGGGTTGCCGGCAAGGTCCACAATGCGAATGTGCCAAGTTTTCATGGCCAAGGTTTGACCCTTGGACCAAAACCAAGTGAAGTAAATGGCAAAGACCAAGAATAAGAAGGCTTGCAGGCCATGTCGGTTGTCGAGGGCGTTGCGGGTTTGGGTGAGTGTGCTGAACAAGTAGCCCGAGATGAACACCACGCCAAACAGCAAAAGCCCTTCATACAGCCAGCAAGCCATGCGCCTGCCCAAAGTGGGTGTCAGCCACAAGTCTGCATCTGATGCAGCAAGGTCGATGTCCCGTTCATTCTTCAATGGCGCTTGGCTCAACTTAGGCGCCTTCAGGAATGGAAACCCGCGTAGGTAACAAAGTTTTTTTGTCAATCACAAGGCCTGGTGTCGATTTGTTCATGTCGATTGGGGGCGTCGATTTTCCTTGCAAGCGAATCACTTTGTTGGGTGAGGGCGCTTTGGATGCTGTTGCAGCACCTTGAATGCCAGTGGGTTGTTGCGCTGCTAATTTCTTTTTGTCTTCACTGCTGAGGGCTTGATAAGCTTCCCATTGTGTTTTCTTCTGATCTAGCCCCAAGTCTTTGGTTTCATTGAAAGTCAGACGTGCTTGCGCGCGTTGTTGAGGGCTCAAAGCGGCCCAGTTGACCATGCGCTCATGGAGTGTTGATTGCTCTTTGTCCGATAAATTCGAAAAGTTGTTCGAGAGGGCTAGCCATTTGTTTTTTTGACCGGCGCTCAGTTGTGACCAATGGGGCGCCAAGGGGGCCAAGGCTTTTCTTTGGGGTTCTTTGAGACTTAACCAAGCCGCATCAGGGATGGGGGTTAGGCTGCTTTCATTTTGGAGCCTGGGGGTGGCGGGTGGCGTTGTTTGCGCCCAAGCAGCAGCAAGCCCTGTACACAGTACAGCGCTCAACCATGCCGCATTGATCACCCTTTGTTTCAATCCGTGGCCTTGTTTTGAAGGGGGGTGGACTTAAGGAAGACCAAAAAGCCGGGGTCAGTGTAGGCGTCTGGCGGCAGGTCATCTGTGAGGAGTTCTGCGTCCAAAGAAGCAATTTCATTGGAGCGCAGATCGTTTTGGAACATGTGAATGCTGGCCAAACCCAACATCAAAACAATCAGCGGTAGGACAGCGGCCAATCGACTCCAAAGGTTCAAGCCTTCGTCCTGGCTGCCAAATCCGGGGCCGCCAACACTGGCCAACTGTGGCGCAAGAATCAATACCGGCTCACGTTTGCGTTGCGCAAGGGCTTGCATGCGCGCTGCACGCAGGCGCTCGGAAATGTCATGGGGTAAGTCGGTGGCGTGCTCGTTCAATCGGCGAGCGAGTGCCTGACCCAGTTGGTCAACGCTTGTCATGTCGAAATTGGCTGGCGTTTTCATGTGTTAAATCCTTTGGCGCGTAGTGCTTTGCTCAGCGCTTGAACAGCCCGAGAGCAGTGAGTTTTGACACTGCCTTCCGTGCAGCCCATGGCCACTGCCGTCTCAGAAAGGTTCATCTCCTCCCAATAACGCAGCAGGAAGGCTTCGCGTTGACGCGGGGGGAGACCTTGAATTTCAGCCTCAATTTGGTGAAAAACCTGTTTTCGGTGAGTTTGGTCCTCTGCGCTTTCACCCATTCCGGGTTCAGCAAGGCCACCTAAGTTCTCAAGAAAGTCGAAATCTTCCCCCTCGGCATCGGTGCCAAAGTCGCTCATGTTGGAAAACAAGGCGTTACGGGTTTTTTGCCGGCGGAACCAATCAAGGGTGGAATTGGACAAAATGCGCTGGAAAAGCATGGGCAGTTCAGCGGCCGGTTTATCACCGTAGTGGGTGGCCAGCTTGATCATGCTGTCTTGCAAGATGTCCAGTGCGGACTCCTCATTGCGCACGTGATAAAGCGTGCGTTTGAAGGCGCGCTTCTCCGTGTTTTTGAGGAAATCTGAAAGTTCTTGTTCGGTGGCCACAGTCTTGCACCCATTTTGTGCGAGTGCGATTATGGCATTCTGGGCCCTATAATGCTGAGTTGCAATTGAAAAAACGCAAACGGATCACCATCCGGCCAAGGTGCTTACATGCGCAGGCTCATGTTGGTGGTCTTAAGTCCTGATGCGACTTCACAAGAGTCCCGCAAAAGAGCACCCAAGGTTTTTCGTTAGAGAAATTCACAAAGGTTGAATATGGAAATCTCCAAAGCTGAAATGGCCAATGCGGCCAATGTTGCTGCCGCTGCAGCTTCCAGCGCTTGCGCAACTGATTTGCGTGGCGCTGAAATCCTCGTTAAGTCGCTCCAAGCCGAAAACGTCAAATACATCTGGGGTTACCCTGGTGGTGCAGTTCTGCACATTTACGACGCCTTCTTCAAACAAGACACCATTCAGCACGTGTTGGTTCGCCACGAACAAGCCGCAGTTCATGCGGCCGATGGCTATGCGCGTGCCACAGGCGACGTCGGTGTTGCGTTGGTCACTTCCGGCCCAGGCCTGACCAATGCGGTGACCGGTATTGCCACTGCCTACATGGACAGCATTCCGATGGTCATCATCAGTGGCCAGGTGCCCACTGCCGCCATCGGTCTAGATGCTTTCCAAGAATGCGACACCGTGGGCATCACACGCCCCATCGTCAAACACAACTTCCTGGTCAAAGATGCCCGCGACATGGCCGAGATCATGAAGAAGGCATTCCACATCGCTCGCAGTGGCCGTCCAGGCCCAGTGGTGGTCGACATTCCTAAAGACGTTTCTTTCAACAAGGTGCCTTACAACGGCTATCCTGAAACTGTTGAGATGCGCTCGTACAACCCAGTGCGAAAAGGCCACAGCGGACAGATTCGCAAAGCGCTTCAGCTGTTGATGGCGGCCAAGCGTCCCTACATTTACACCGGTGGTGGTGTGTTGCTCAGCAATGCATCGGCAGAATTGCGCCAATTGGTCGAAATGTTGGGCTACCCCGTCACCAACACCCTCATGGGCTTGGGTGCATTCCCCGCCACCAACCCCAAATTCTTGGGCATGCTGGGCATGCACGGCACCTGGGAAGCCAACAACGCCATGCAACATTGCGACGTGTTGTTGGCCGTTGGCGCACGTTTTGACGACCGCGTCATTGGCAACCCCAAACACTTTGCGCAAAACGAGCGCAAGATCATTCACATCGACATCGACCCCTCCAGCATTTCCAAGCGTGTGAAGGTGGATGTGCCGATTGTGGGCGACGTCAAAGATGTGTTGACCGAACTCATTGCCATGATCAAAGAGTCTGGCCTTAAGCCAGACAACCATGCACTGGGTGCCTGGTGGTCCACCATTGATGTCTGGCGCCAACGCAATTGCATGAAGTACGACAGCGAGAACACGCAAGTCATCAAGCCGCAAAAAGTCATTGAGACTTTGTATGGCATGACCAAAGACGCTGATGCCTACATCACGTCCGACGTGGGCCAACACCAAATGTGGGCTGCGCAGTACTACAAATTTGACGAGCCACGTCGCTGGATCAACTCGGGTGGTTTGGGCACCATGGGCGTGGGCATTCCCTACGCCATGGGCATCAAATTGGCCAAGCCTGATTCAGAAGTGTTCTGCGTCACGGGTGAAGGTTCTGTGCAGATGTGCATTCAAGAACTCTCAACCTGCTTGCAGTACAACACGCCCATCAAAATCTTGTCATTGAACAACCGCTATTTGGGCATGGTTCGTCAGTGGCAACAAATTGAATATTCGGGTCGTTACAGCCACAGCTACATGGACGCCTTGCCCGACTTTGTGAAGTTGGCCGAAGCCTATGGCCATGTGGGCATGCTCATTGAGCGTCCAGAAGATGTTGAGCCAGCCTTGCGCGAAGCTCGCAAATTGAAGGACCGCACGGTGTTCATGGACTTCCGCACCGACCCCACAGAAAACGTGTTCCCCATGGTTCAAGCAGGCAAGGGCATTACAGAAATGTTGCTCAGCCCCGAAGACCTTTGAACCACGGCCATCATTTGAATTAACTTTAGAAGAATCTATTGACCGCCAAGCCTGCACATTACCGTGTGCAGGGGAGGGCGGCGAAAAGAGGAATCGCACATGAAACACATCATCGCAGTTTTGCTAGAAAACGAACCCGGCGCATTGTCGCGGGTCGTCGGCTTGTTCTCCGCTCGTGGTTACAACATTGAGTCCCTCAGCGTTGCACCAACCGAAGACCCCAGCCTGTCCCGCATGACCATTCAAACCGCTGGTTCGGATGACGTCATTGAACAAATCACCAAGCACCTGAACCGCCTCATTGAAGTGGTCAAAGTGGTTGACTTAACAGAAGGTGCCTACACCGAACGCGAACTCATGCTGGTAAAAGTTCGCGCTGTGGGCAAGGAACGTGAAGAGATGAAGCGCATGGCCGATATCTTCCGTGGTCGTGTGATTGATGTCACCGACAAAAGCTACACCGTGGAACTGACGGGCGATCAATCCAAAAACGATGCGTTTTTGGAAGCCATCGACCGCAGCGCCATTCTCGAAACAGTCCGCACCGGTGCCTGTGGCATCGGTCGGGGTGAGCGCATTTTGCGCGTCTAACTCAGCGCGTCATCCCGCGTTTGACTCATTTATTTTTTGATCAATTTTTGAAGGAGAGAACCCATGAAAGTGTTTTACGACAAAGACTGTGACCTGAGTGTCATCAAAGGCAAAACAGTGGCCATCATTGGCTACGGCTCACAAGGCCATGCACACGCACAAAACTTGAACGACAGTGGCGTGAAAGTGGTGGTGGGTTTGCGCAAAAACGGCGCCAGCTGGCCTAAAGTTGAAAAAGCTGGCCTCACCGTCATGGAAGTTGCTGATGCAGTGAAAGCTGCCGACGTCGTCATGATCTTGTTGCCCGACGAACAAATCGCCGACGTGTACCGCAACGATGTTGAACCCAACATCAAAAAAGGTGCTTCTTTGGCATTTGCGCACGGCTTCAACGTGCACTACAACCAAGTGGTGCCCCGTGAAGACCTCGACGTTTGGATGGTGGCGCCTAAGGCCCCCGGCCACACGGTTCGCAACACCTACACACAAGGCGGCGGCGTGCCCCACCTGGTGGCTGTGCACCAAGACAAGAGCGGCAAAGCCATTGCTTTGGCATTGAGCTATGCCATGGCCAACGGTGGCGGCAAAGCCGGCATCATTGAAACCAACTTCAAAGAAGAAACAGAAACCGACTTGTTCGGTGAACAAGCTGTTTTGTGCGGCGGCGCCGTCGAACTCATCAAGATGGGTTACGAGACTTTGGTCGAAGCGGGCTACGCCCCCGAAATGGCATACTTCGAGTGCTTGCACGAGTTGAAGCTCATTGTCGACCTGATCTATGAAGGCGGCATTGGCAACATGAACTACTCCATCTCTAACAACGCAGAGTATGGCGAGTACGTCACTGGCCCCGAAGTGATCAACGCACAATCACGCGAAGCCATGCGCAACGCTTTGAAGCGCATTCAAACCGGTGAATACGCCAAGATGTTCATCTTGGAAGGCCGCACCAACTACCCAAGCATGACAGCACGTCGTCGCTTGACAGCCGAGCACTCCATTGAAGTTGTAGGCGCACAATTGCGCTCTATGATGCCTTGGATTGCTAAAAACAAATTGGTCGACAAGTCACGCAACTGATTTTGTTCGCCACTTACCAAGAAAGAACTGTCGCATGCACGATGGCATAGAAACTTCTGACGACGCCGAAATGGGTGGTCAAGTGCGTAAGCCCCGCAAAGGCATTTATGTGCTGCCCAATTTGTTCACGTTGGCAGCCCTGTTCGGTGGCTTTTACGCCATCGTGATGGCCATGAATGGCCGCTTCGACATGGCTGCGATCGGGGTTTTTTGTGCCATGGTGCTCGACAGTCTGGATGGCCGAGTGGCACGCATGACCAACACGCAAAGCGCCTTTGGAGAGCAGATGGACTCATTGTCCGACATGGTCTCCTTTGGCGCTGCGCCAGCACTCATTGCTTATGAGTGGTCACTCAAGGGCCTTGGCCGTTGGGGCTGGATTGCCGCATTTGTTTATTGTGCTTGCGCTGCATTGCGCTTGGCACGCTTCAATGTCAACACAGCAGTTGTTGACAAGCGATTTTTTCAAGGCTTGCCTTCGCCGGCAGCCGCAGCTTTGGTCATGGGCTTTATCTCCATCATGACCGATGCAGAGGTTCCTGCAGCCAGCATGGCTTGGCCGATGTTTGTGGTGGCCCTGTTCTCAGGCCTGACCATGGTCACCAATGTACCGTTTTACAGCTTCAAAGACGTCAGCATGAAGCAAAGTGTCCCGTTTGTGGTCATCGTGCTCATCGCTTTGGGCATTGCGGCTGTGAACATTCACCCGCCCATGGCGCTTTTTGGTTTGTTTGTTTTGTACGGGCTCAGTGGTTATGCGTTGTACGCATGGCGCCGATTCAAGGGTGAACAAACCAGCATGATCAGCACTTCCACAGAAGACCCCGACGAACGGGGTTTACACCAGTAACCAGTTTTCAAAAACTTGTGATACAGTCTTTTCATGAAATCGAATTTGCTAGCCCTACTGCTGACGCCCCTCGGGCGGGATATGTAGCGCACGCTGTTCTATTTCCCAACAAGCCCGTATGCCAACAGCAGCGGGCTTTTTTTATTTTGAATTTGCTTTTTTGAAAATTTCAAACCAGGAGTGAAACATGGCTGATAAATTGATTATTTTTGACACGACATTGCGCGACGGTGAGCAGTCTCCCGGTGCCTCCATGACCCGTGACGAAAAGCTGCGCATTGCGCGTCAATTAGAGCGATTGCGCGTGGACGTGATCGAAGCCGGTTTTGCGGCCAGCTCGAATGGCGACTTTGAAGCGGTGCAGGCCATCGCCAATGCCATCAAAGACTCCACCATCTGCTCCTTGTCACGTGCCAATGATCGCGACATTTCGCGCGCGGCCGAAGCCTTGAAAGGCGCCAACAACGGACGCATTCACACCTTCATTGCAACCTCACCTTTGCACATGGAAAAGAAGTTGCGAATGACGCCCGACCAGGTGTTGGAGCAAGCTAAACAGTCTGTCCGCTTTGCGCGCAACTTGGTGGCTGATGTGGAGTTCAGCCCAGAGGACGGCTATCGAAGCGACATGGACTTCTTGTGCCAAGTGCTTGAAGTGGTCATTGCTGAAGGCGCGACCACCATCAATGTGCCTGATACCGTGGGCTATGCCGTGCCTGAGTTGTATGGTCAATTCATCAAGACCTTGCGTGAACGCATCCCCAACTCTGACAAGGCCATTTGGTCGGTTCACTGCCACAATGATTTGGGCATGGCCGTGGCCAACAGTTTGGCGGGTGTGAAGTTGGGTGGCGCACGTCAAGTCGAGTGCACCATCAATGGCTTGGGCGAACGCGCAGGCAATTGCTCCTTGGAAGAAATTGTCATGGCGGTGAAAACACGCAAGGACTATTTCGGCTTGGAAATGAACATCGATCCGATTCACATTGTGGCAGCCAGTCGCATGGTCAGCCAAACCACTGGATTTGTCGTGCAGCCCAACAAGGCTGTTGTGGGGGCAAACGCCTTTGCCCACGCATCTGGTATTCACCAAGATGGCGTGTTGAAAGCACGCGACACCTACGAAATCATGCGCGCAGAAGATGTGGGCTGGTCGGCCAATAAAATTGTGCTGGGCAAATTGAGTGGTCGCAATGCGTTCAAACAGCGCATGCAAGAGCTGGGTGTTGTCTTGGAAAGTGAATCAGAATTGAACGCCGCCTTTGCTCGCTTCAAGGAGTTGGCAGATCGCAAGAGTGAAATCTTTGACGAAGACATCTTGGCCTTGGTCAGCGAAGAAAGTGTGACCCAAGACAAAGAACAGTATGCTTTTGTGTCTTTGGCCCAACACAGCGAAACAGGCGAAAAACCACAAGCCACCATCGTCTTTACTGTGGATGGCAAAGAAGTTCAGGGCAAGTCTGATGGCAATGGGCCTGTCGATGCGTCCTTGAAAGCCATTGAATCCATCGTTGAAAGTGGTGCCGAGATGGTTCTTTATTCGGTCAATGCCATCAGCGGATCGACAGAAAGCCAAGGCGAAGTCACCGTTCGGCTGCAAAACAGCGGCCGGGTGGTGAATGGGGTTGGGGCCGATCCAGACATCATTGTGGCGTCTGCCAAGGCTTATTTGTCGGCCTTGAACAAACTGCAAAGCAAAGCCGATCGTGTGGCTGCCCAAGGCTAAAGGCGCCTAACTGAAGGTTTAAAAAGGTCTTCAAGAAGATCGCGCAAGGTGTTGATCTTGCGCGATTTTTTTTATTTATGTACACTAGCCACAGTTTCAATTACACTCGCCGAATTCTGCTTGAATTTGTGCCTTGAAAGTCCAGCTTTGACGCCAATGAATCGCCTGTTTTCTCGCCGCCTGCTAGTGTCCTGTTTGCATTTTTGCATCCTAGGCCTGGTTTCAATGACAAGTCATGCCGCAGAGGGCGATACCCCTCGCAAGGCAACGGCGGCAAGCCAAATCGACAAAAAACCAGTTTCCAAGGTCCGCAAGGTCGCCAAGGTCAAGCCCGTCGATACACGCCCTTCCTTTGGCCGGGTAGCCGGTTTGCATCAATCGGGTGACGCGCTTGATTTGCGTTCCAGCGTTGCTTTGGTGATTGATCAAGACACACATGAAGTTTTGTTGAGAAAGAATGACCAAGCGGTTTTGCCGATCGCGTCTCTCACCAAGCTCATGACGGGCCTGGTCATCAGCGATGCCAATCTGCCGCACAGCGAAATGATCGCCATCACCCAAGAAGATGTGGACACCGAAAAGGGCAGCTCTTCACGCTTGGCTGTGGGGTCTGTCTTAAGCCGCGGTGATTTGTTGCACTTGGCCTTGATGTCCAGCGAAAATCGTGCCGCCCACGCTTTGGGCCGCACATACCCAGGCGGTTTGTCTGTCTTTGTGAAGGCCATGAACGACCGTGCACAAGGTCTTGGCATGGGCTCAACCCATTATGTGGAACCCACAGGTCTCTCAAGTCGCAATCAGTCTAGCGCCATCGATTTGGCTGTGCTGGTGGGGGCTGCCTACAACGTCCCATTGTTACGGGAGTTGTCGACATCGCCGGGTCGTGAAGTGGCTGTCGGTCGCCGCACCTTGCAATACAACACAACCAACCGTTTGGTGAAAAGCCCTAACTGGGACATTGGCCTGCAAAAAACGGGCTACATCTCCGAAGCGGGGCAGTGTTTGGTCATGCAAACCAAAGTTGCCGGCCGCAAATTGATCATGGTGTTTTTGGATTCAGCCGGCAAGCTCAGCCGCATTGCCGATGCCGAGCGCGTCCGTCGTTGGGTTGAAACCCACAATGCGCGCAATACGGTGGTATCTGCCAATTCTGCAGGTTGATTCAAGCAACTTGATTCAAGCAGTATGAGGGCCTTGTAGAGGCCTTCGCGCTTCACAAAAAGGCCGTGAACTCACGGCCTTTTTTATGCCTTGTAACCCAGGGCGCGTGAGATGTCTTCAGCCGTGGTTTGCAGTTTGCCCAACCAAGCTTCATCCAGTCTGTCTGCAGGGGCCGAAATAGAAAGACCCGCAAGCAGTTTGCCTTGATCGTCATAGATGCCCGCGGCAATGCATCGAACGCCCAATTCCAATTCTTCGTTGTCACGCGCGATCCCGTATTGGCGAACTTTAGACAACTCTCGCTCAAGAACAGGCAATTGCGTGATGCTGTTTTTGGTGTGGCCACTTAAGCCCGTGCGCGTTGCATAGTTGCGCACTTTCATGGGCTCGTCGACTGACAAAAACAATTTACCGACAGAGGTCAAGTGCAAGGGGGCACGGCCGCCAATGGCGCGAACCACCTGCATGCCTGAGCGCTCGCTGTAGGCGCGTTCAATGTAGACAATTTCGTCGCCTTGACGCATGCTCAAATTGACGGGTTGTTGGATGAGTTTGTGCAACTCGCGCATGGGTGTAAGCGCTGCATCACGCACATTCAGGCGTGCTTTCACCATGTTGCCCAACTCGAGCAGACGCATGCCAAGGCGGTAGCTGCCAGGCTCAGGTCGATCGACAAATCGGCCAATGGTGAGGTCGTTCAAAATTCGATGTGCGGTGGAGGGATGAAGGCCCGTTCGCTCGCTGATTTCTTTCAGGGAAATGGCCTCTTCGCGGGATGCTAGGACATCCATGAGCGAAAACAATCGCTCGATCACTTGAATAGTGGGAATCGCATTCGCTGGTGCTTCAGCTTTTCTCATGTGACTTAACCTCGGTCTTAGGGAAAGCGAAAGGGGTCTTCCAAAGGAAGGTCTCGCATGGCAGAATTTTACAAGATGAAATTGCCTTTGAACAGATTCAATGCCTCACAGGTGTCGCGTCCAAGCACCATTTTGCAGGGTTTCGCAAGGGATGAAGCGTTCTTTGTATTGCATTTTGGGGCTGGCACCAATCCAATAGCCCAGATATACAAACGGCAAACCCAGCTCTTGCGCCTGCTTGATTTGCCAGAGCACGCCGTAGGTGCCGTAACTGCATTGGGCTTCAGGTTCATAAAAGGTGTAAACGGCAGAAAGGCCGTCGTTCAGAACGTCCACAATGCTGACCATCTTGAGTTCACCAGGCATGCCTTGGCTGTCGGGAAGACGAAATTCCACCAACCTCGAGTTGACTCGGCTTTGCAACAAAAATTGTTTGTATTGCTCGACGCTGTCTTGGTCCATGCCGCCCCCAGCATGGCGGCTGGTTTGGTAACGCAAATACAGCTCGTAATGCTCGCTTTCAAAACCCAATCGTGAAACACGTGTGATCAGGTTTTGATGTTGTTTGGCGGCGCGTTTTTGACTTCGATCGGGTTTGAATTCTTGACTCAATACCCGCATGGGCACACAAGCTTGACACCCATCGCAATAGGGGCGGTAGGTGAACAAACCGCTGCGTCTGAAACCTCGTGACACCAGATCGGAATAGACGTCGTTCTGTATCAAATGGCTGGGCGTGGCCACTTGCGATCTGGCTTCTCGCCCCTCCAAATAACTGCACGGATAAGCCGCAGTGGCATAAAACTGCAAGGTGCTAAAGGGCAGGTCGTGCAGATGGGTCATGTGTTTGGGGCTGTACGCCAAACATCCCAATCCACTTGGATGTTGCGCCAATCAGGACTGGGCAGGTGAAGGGCAGGCTTGACCCATTTGAGAAAAGCGTCCCTGGACATTTCTTGCGCGCCCATTGAAGCCAAATGGGCTGTATTTTGTTGGCAGTCAATGGCCTGGATGTGGTGGTTCTTGCACACATTGACCAATGCTGCGAGGGCCATTTTGGAGCCATCCCTGAGGCTGCTGAACATCGACTCACCAAACACGGCTTGACCTATGCACACAAAATAAAGACCGGCCACCAGCTTGCCATCCAGCCATGTTTCGGCGCTGTGCGCATAGCCTGCGCGGTGCAAAGCTTTGTAGGCATCGACCATTTGCGGAACGATCCACGTGCCGCTCTGTCCCTCTCTAGGGCTTTGCGCACAAGACTCAATGACTAAATCGAAGTTGCGATCAAAACACAGTTCAAAGAATGGATGCGACGAATAGCGTGCAAGTGTTTTGCGCAAGGAGCGGTGCAGTTTGAAATCTGCAATTTTCAGCACCATGCGGGGATCGGGGCTCCACCACAACACAGGTTGCTCTGGGTTGAACCACGGAAAGATGCCATTGGCATAAGCCTCCAGGAGGCGGTCGACCCCTAGGTCAGCCCCTGCCGCCAACAAGCCGGGCGCCTCTGAGTCGGCGCCCCATGCGCTGTCTACGCAGGGCAGGGGAGACTGACTTTCTACCCATGGTAGATGCGCTTGAAAGGTGTCGTTCGGCATGATTCCAGTTTATGCTAACGCCTATGAAACTTTACAACTACTTCCGTTCTTCCGCTTCATTTCGCGTTCGCATTGCGCTTCACTTGAAGGGCTTGCCGTACGAATATATCCCAGTTCATATTGCCAAGGGTGAGCACAAGGAATCGGCCTACAGTGCCGTTGCCGCCGACAATTTGGTCCCCAATTTGGTAATCGACGGTGAACACCTGAGCCAGTCCATGGCCATCATTGAGTATTTGGACGAAACTCACCCAGAACCCGCCTTGTTGCCCAAAGATGCCTTGGCTCGGGCGCGTGTGAGGGCGCTTGCGCAGTCCATTGCCTGCGAAATTCACCCCATCAATAACTTGCGTGTTTTGAAGTACCTCAGCGGCACCTTGGGCTTGAGTGAAGATCAAAAGAACACTTGGTACCGCCACTGGGTCCGTGATGGCTTAGAAGCCTTTGAGCGGCAATTGGCACAAGGCCCTGAATCGACCTTCTGTTTTGGCCACACCCCTACGTTGGCCGATTGCTGTTTGGTGCCTCAAATTTTCAATGGCAAACGCTTTGAGGTGAACTTTGATGGTCTGCCACGCACCATGTCTGCCTTTGAGGCTTGCATGAAATTAGAAGCCTTCCAAAAAGCACAACCTTCTGCCTGCCCCGACGCAGCGTAATCAGTTGATAGGATTTGAACCAGAGTGGCCCGCCCCGCCTTTTGTGCGGGCCCGCATGACAACCCGTCAAGGTGGCGTGTCGGCGCAGCCTTGGTCGTCCTTGAATGTGGGCGATCATGTGGCCGACGATCCGGCCTGCGTCAAGGCCAATCGACACTTCGTGGCCCAGTCTTTGCAAGCGCAACCGGTCTACGTCAAACAGGTTCATGGCACACATGGCCTTGCCATTGATGCCTTCACGCCGTCATCAACGCAGGCCGATGTGGTTTGGACCACGCACCCGGACATTGCCTGCGCCATGATGGTGGCCGATTGCTTGCCGGTCTTGGTCTGTCATCCGCAGGCTCGATGGGTGGCGGCGGCGCATGCTGGGTGGCGTGGTTTGGCGGGCGCACAGGGGCTTGGGGTGATGGAAACCTTGGCCTCTGCTGCAAAGGCGCAAGGACTTAGGCTACAAGATTGCTTGGTGTGGCTCGGGCCTTGTATTGGCGCTTCAGCGTTTGAAGTGGGGCAAGATGTTGTGACGGCATTTCAGCAGGCCACACCGGATCAAGATCTTGGCAACTGGATCAAACCGTCTGGTACTCAATTTTTAGCCGACTTGGCCGGGTTGGCGCGCTTGCGGCTTCAGCTTGCTGGTTTTCTTCGCATCTACGGCAACGACAGCACGTCGTCTTGGTGTACCTACGGCCAAGAGGCGCTTTATCACTCGCATCGCCGCGATGCCATTGCCAAGGGCGGTGCAGGCCGCATGGCGGCTTACATTTGGATTACAGCTTCGTCAGGTTGGGTGGGGGCTGCTTGAGATCAGTTTCGTTGTTATTTTGTAACTGATTTTCGACTGTTGAGGCTTGTTCCTGTGCCAACCTGGCTCTTTTGCGCTGGGGCGTACGCATGATGTAAATAATGATTGCAGTTGGAAGGATACCGTAAAGAATGAAGGTCACAATGCCTCCAAGAACGCTTCCATTTGTGTTGGTGGCTTCTGCCACGCTCATCATGAGCGCAACGTAAATCCAAGCAATTGCAACGATGTACATGGTTTTCTAATTGGAAAAGACAGGAGAAGTTCACATGACAAATTCTGCCAATGAATTTTGGTCACGCGCGGGTGAAGAGTTTCAACAAAACCTCGCCAAGAGCTGGGGTCAAGCCATGCAAACTTTTCAAACCATGGACCTTGGCGGTATTGTGCCTGCGACGCAGAGCGCTGTGCCTCAGCTTACTTTTTCTCAGCAAAAGTTAAAGGATTTGCAAACCGCCTATTTAGAAGAGGCCACCGCTTTGTGGAACCACGGCTTGGACGCTCAACACGACATCAAGGACCGCCGTTTTTCAAGCGATGCTTGGACAGGCAATCCCATGGCGTCCTTCACGGCTGGCGCGTATTTGCTCAATGCCAAAACCATGATGGGACTGGCCGATGCCGTTGAAGCCGACGAACACACACAGAACAAAATTCGCTTTGCGGTCGAGCAGTGGGTTGCGGCCTCCGCACCCAGTAACTTTTTGGCCTTCAATGTCGAGGCCCAAAGGAAAGCCATTGAAACCAAAGGTGAGAGTTTGGCCAAGGGCATTCAAAACCTCATGCACGACATGCAGCAAGGTCATGTGTCCATGACCGATGAAAGTCAATTTGTGGTGGGCGAAAACGTGGCCACCACCGAAGGTGCAGTGGTTTATGAAAATGACTATTTTCAGCTGATCGAATACAAGCCGCTCACCACCAAGATTTATGAAAAACCGTTCTTGTTGGTACCGCCTTGCATCAACAAGTTTTACATCCTGGATTTGCAACCCAATAACTCCCTCATTCGCTATGCCGTCAGTCAAGGTCACCGCACCTTTGTGGTGAGTTGGCGCAATCCAGACGAGTCCATGGCGCAAAAGTCATGGGACGACTACATTGAGCACGCGGCCATTGAAGCCATCCAGCAAGTTCAAGGCATCACGGGCGCCAAACAAATCAATGCATTGGGCTTCTGTGTGGGCGGCACCATTTTGAGCAATGCGCTGGCGGTGTTGGCTGCACGAGGTCAAAAACCGGTGGCCAGCGCCACCTTCCTCACCACCCTCATTGACTTCACGGACACTGGCGTTCTGGATGTGTTCATTGACGAGAATTTTGTCAAGTTCCGCGAAATGCAAATGGGTCAAGGCGGCCTGTTGAAGGGGCAAGATCTGGCCTCGACTTTCAGCTTCTTGCGCCCCAACGATTTGGTTTGGAACTATGTGGTGGGCAATTATTTGAAAGGGGAGTCCCCCCCGCCCTTTGACTTGCTTTACTGGAACAGCGACTCCACCAACTTGCCAGGTCCTTTTTACGCTTGGTACTTGCGCAACACCTACTTGGAAAACAACTTTGTCAGACCCGGCGCGGTCACGGTCTGTGGCGAAAAAATTGACTTGGGCAAAGTGGACTTGCCGGTTTACATCTACGGATCCCGTGAAGATCACATTGTGCCCATCGGTGGTGCATATGCGTCCACCCAGCACTTGCCAGGGAAAAAACGTTTTGTGATGGGGGCATCAGGCCACATTGCGGGTGTGATCAACCCACCCGCCGCTAAGAAGCGCAGCCACTGGTTGCGCGAAGACGGCAAGTTCCCAGCCACAGCGCAAGAGTGGATTGCAGGCGCAACCGAGTTGCCCGGTAGCTGGTGGACCGACTGGTCCGATTGGCTCAAAACCCATGCTGGCAAGCAAATTGCTGCGCCCAAGCACTATGGCAAGGATGCCAAGTCCAAAACCATTGAACCTGCACCAGGACGGTACGTCAAAGCGCGGGCTTGATATTCATTGACATGACAGATTGATCAAAAAGGAAAACACCATGGAAGACATCGTTATCGTTTCAGCCGCACGTACAGCCGTGGGCAAGTTTGGTGGCTCATTGGCCAAAGTCGCCGCACCTGAATTGGGCAGCATTGCCATCCGCGAAGCCATCGCGCGCGCAGGCCTCAGCGCCGATCAAATTGGTGAAGTCATCATGGGCCAAGTCTTGGCAGCAGGCGCGGGTCAAAATCCAGCCCGCCAAGCCATGATGAAAGCGGGTGTGGCCATGGAAACGCCTGCACTGACCATCAACGCAGTTTGCGGGTCTGGTTTGAAAGCGGTCATGTTGGCAGCCCAAGCTGTAGCCTGGGGGGACAGCGACATTGTGGTGGCCGGCGGCCAAGAAAACATGAGTGCATCGCCGCACGTGTTGATGGGTTCCCGCGACGGTCAACGCATGGGCAACTGGAACATGGTCGACTCCATGATTGTGGACGGCTTGTGGGACGTTTACAACCAGTACCACATGGGCATTACCGCCGAAAACGTGGCCAAAGCCAATGGCATCACCCGTGACATGCAAGACGCCTTGGCCTTGGGTAGCCAGCAAAAAGCCAGTGCCGCGCAAGACGCCGGCAAGTTCAAGGACGAGATTGTGGATGTGCTCATTCCACAGCGCAAAGGCGATGCACTTGTTTTCAACACTGACGAATTCATCAACAAGAAAACCAATGCCGAAGCGTTGGCTGGCTTGCGTCCTGCATTTGACAAGGCAGGTTCTGTGACTGCCGGCAATGCCTCGGGCATCAACGATGGTGCAGCTGCAGTCGTGGTCATGTCTGCCAAGAAAGCAGCCGCTTTGGGTTTGAAGCCCTTGGCGCGCATCGCTGCATTTGGTACCAGCGGACTCGATCCCGCCATCATGGGCATGGGCCCTGTGCCTGCATCCCAAAAAGCCTTGCAACGTGCAGGTTGGAAAGCCAGCGATGTCGATTTGTTTGAATTGAATGAAGCCTTTGCAGCCCAAGCCTGTGCCGTCAACAAAGCGCTTGACATTGATCCTGCTCGCGTGAATGTGAACGGCGGCGCCATCGCCATCGGTCACCCTATTGGTGCATCTGGATGCCGCATTTTGGTGACCCTGCTCCACGAAATGCAGCGTCGTGATGCCAAAAAAGGCTTGGCCGCTTTGTGCATTGGCGGCGGCATGGGCGTCTCATTGGCACTCGAACGTTAATTTTTTCAAAACTAAAACTCATCATCATAGGAGACACACCATGAGTCAAAAAGTAGCTTACGTCACAGGTGGCATGGGCGGCATTGGTACCGCCATTTGTCAGCGCCTTCACAAAGAAGGTTTCAAGGTCATCGCAGGTTGCGGACCGACACGTGATTTCACCAAATGGTTGGATGAGCAAAAAGCATTAGGCTTCACTTTCTACGCCTCGGTGGGTAACGTGGGTGACTGGAACTCCACGGTTGAAGCTTTCACCAAAGCCAAAGCTGAACACGGCACCATCGACGTATTGGTCAATAACGCTGGCATTACCAAAGACCGCATGTTCTTGAAAATGACACGGGAAGATTGGGACGCTGTGATTGAAACCAACCTCAACTCCATGTTCAACGTCACCAAGCAAGTGGTGGCCGACATGGTGGAAAAAGGCTGGGGTCGCATTGTCAACATTTCATCGGTCAATGGTGAAAAGGGTCAAGCGGGTCAAACCAATTACTCTGCAGCCAAAGCCGGTATGCACGGTTTCTCGATGGCCTTGGCGCAAGAGCTGGCCACCAAAGGCGTGACCGTGAACACGGTGAGCCCTGGTTACATTGGTACCGACATGGTGAAAGCCATCCGTCCCGATGTGCTGGAGAAAATTGTGGCCACGGTGCCCGTCAAGCGTTTGGGCGAGCCCAGCGAAATTGCGTCCATCATTGCGTGGTTGGCATCTGAAGAAGGTGGCTATGCCACGGGTGCTGACTTCTCTGTGAACGGTGGTTTGCACATGGGTTAATCATCTGCCAGATGAAAATACCTCAACAAAAAACCCGCCTAGGCGGGTTTTTTGTTGGCGGGTGTTGTGAAAGAATTAATGGCCGACGTTTTTGCCTGTGTTGACCATTTGCATGGCTGAGGCAATGAGGGAAGACAC
>CANBWP010000039.1 GCA_947373185.1 Comamonadaceae bacterium
ATCACGTACATCCGCACGTATGAAGGGTGGCTGTACTTGGCGGTGGTGCTGGACTTGCACTCAAGGGCGGTGGTGGGCTGGAGCATGCGAGGCAGCATGGAGACCACGCTGGTGCTGGATGCGTTGACGATGGCTGTGTGGCGCCGCCGACCTAAGGGTTCGGTGATCATTCACTCTGACCAGGGCTCACAGTTTGGAAGTGACGAGTTCAGCCGCTGGTGCAAGGAAAACCGATTGAGCCCCAGCATGAGCCGAAGAGGCAACTGCTGGGACAACGCGGTGGCCGAATCGTTCTTCAGTAACTTGAAGAGTGAAAAAATCAAAAAGAGGATTTACAAAACAAGGCAGGAGGCCAGGTCTGAAGTCTTTGAGTACATTGAAGGCTTCTACAATCCAGTTCGGCGTCACAAACATCTTGACCAACTCAGCCCCCTTGAGTTCGAGAGACGTCAAATTGCGCTATGAAGAGTGTCTACAAAATTGGGGGAATGCCAGAATACAAAGATTCTTCAGACTGAATCCAATTTGGAAGATCAAAGCAATTGGCGCCAATATTTGGCTACAGCCTTTATTTTTTGTGCTTCGATTGATTTAGCCAGCATATTCACTTCAAGGGTATCTTTTGTACCGGCTATAGCCACCTAAATCGCGTTCGACAGGTTTAAGAATCATCACGGTTTGAGCCGGTACTGTGATGCTGATCAGGCCTGGCCCCATGGTGGTCACATGCTTTTGAGGGTCTACACCCAAAAGGTCTACCATGGGCGTGTCATCCATCAGGCCCGCATTGGCGACCATGATTCTTTCTGTGATGTCAGTTCGTCCTGGATTTGCAAGCACCAAACGTGTCTCAAGGGTTTTGTCCGTGAAGCGCTCAAATGCAAACAGGCGATCACTTTCAATGCGGCGATAGTTACCAATCCGCAATGCGCGATTTTGCTGGTGGATGCCGATGAGTTTCTTCATCCAGATCATTTCTGGGTTTTGCGCATTGACCCAATCCCATCTCATGGTGTTTCGATTTTCAGGGTCACCACCGCCAGTCATTCCGATTTCACTGCCGTAATAAACATTAGGAGAGCCTGGCAAGGTGAATTGCAAAACTTGAACCAGTCGACGTTGTTTTTCTTCAGGGACTTGGGTGGCAATTCTGGGAATGTCATGGTTGTCGATGACGTTCCAAGATTTCAGCATGGGCTCGATACCAGCATCTTGAATCATGCGCTCTGTCATGCGTGCTGCAACGGCTGGGTTCAATTCGCCTTGTGCGGAACTCAGAATAATTTGCCGCAACGCAAAGTTCATCACACCATCCATGGCTTTTAGCCATTGATCAGGGTAATTGACAATCTCGCCAATGACGACAGCATCTTTCTTTTCTTTGCGGGCAGCTTGCGTCAGGGCGCGCATATAGGGCAGGCCAAGTTCGTAAGCCGTGTCCAAACGCCAGCCATCTGCGCCATCGCGCAAATAACCTCTAACTACTGAATCAGGCGCTTCGTAAAGGTATTGACGCACGGCTGGGTTTTCTAAATTCAACTCAGGTAAATTTTGAAACCCCGTCCAAACACGGGCGCCTCCTTTGTATTGCGAGCCAATGGCAAACCAATTGCGCCAAGGACTTTGGGGGTTGGCCATTGCATCTTTGAACTGCGGTGAGTTACGACCCATGTGATTGAACACGCCATCGAGTACCACCCGCAGACCCAGTTGATGTGCTTGTGATGCGAATCGTTTGAAGTCTTCTCGGGTCCCAAATTCTGGCGAGATGGCTTTGTAATCAAAAGCGTCGTATTTGTGATTGGTCCATGCCAAGTGGATAGGATTCAGATAGATGGCGGTTGCGCCCAATTGCTTCACATGGTCCAGTTTGGTTTGCGCGCTCTGGATATCACCACCCCAGAATTCAAGTTCTTGGCTATTGAGTTTTTGGTCTTCGAGTTCCAAGCCACGTTTGGGCAATTCATGCCATTCGCGCAAGATTTTGGGCGCGGGGTAGAGGTGTTTCTTGGCGGCTAAATTTGCAGAGGGCACAAAACGATCGACCAGAATTTGATAGACGATTGCACCGTTGCGCCAGTCTTTCTCGCGTGCTTCAAAAACTTTTGCGTCTGGAATGACGGGGGCGGCTTGGCTTGCCATGCTGTTAGCCGCGAGCAAAACTGCTGTAATGCGCAAAAGAAGAGATGTGTGCATGTAAAAATTAACAGGGGTTTTTTTAATTATCTGTGTCATTTGCCACCACGGGAGCGAACTGAGATTCTTTTGGGTTACCAAATTAAATTTACGATCGAAAGACCTTAGGCGATATGCCAGCATCCCTGGTGAATACCCTCAAAAAATAGGTGAGGTCCGAAAAACCAAATGTGTAAGCAATTCTAAAAATGCTCCAGTTTTTATAGAACAAAGTTTGTTCTGTAATCACACACCAACTGTCGTGAACAACACTAAAGAGTCACATCACCCCACAAGCACGGTCTCCAAGCTGAAAGCAACTTAGAACAAAGGTTTTTGCGTAGCCGCGAGAAGAGCGAGCCTCAATCAAATAGACAAGGTCACAAACTTTATTCAAAAGTTCTAACAATCACCCCATTTCATTTGCTACAATCTTTGGCTCAGGCTCTTTAGCTCAGTCGGTTAGAGCGATGGAATCATAATCCACAGGTCCGCGGTTCGAATCCGTGAAGAGCCACCAAACTTAGAGCCCCCCGTGTCCGCACTGGGGGCTTTTTTCATGGTCCAAACCTGGACCCCATGCAACCTCACAGGCACGCTGCATGCACGCTGACAATCGCCGCGGTATTTTGGCCATGAGCCTGGGCATGGCCTTATTCATCGCCAACGATGCGTTGGTCAAACAAGTCAGCGCCGACTTGCCCGGGCCCCAACTCATTTTCATTCGCGGCCTGATGGCCACCACCTTGATTGCCATCATGGCGCAGGCCATGGGCCATTTGAAAAACTGGCGCTTGATGGCCAACCGCCGACTTTGGATTCGGGGTGCAGTCGATGCCGCAGCCTCCCTCACCTACCTCACTGCCTTGTTTCATTTGCCCTTGGGCAATGCCACGGCCATCAATTTGGCGTCGCCCTTGTTCATCACGGTGTTTGCCATTTACTTCTTCAAGGAGCGCGTCAGCTTGCAGCGCGTCGCCTTGATCTTGGTGGGCTTTGCTGGGGTCTTGATGGTGGTGCAGCCAGCGTCTGATGGGTTCAATGTCTACGCATGGATTTGCGTCTTGGCCACACTCTTTCACGCCACGCGAGACACACTCACCCGCGCCATTGGTCTACACATCCCCTCCTTGCTCATTACCTTGACGACGGCCTTGTCGGTCGCCATGGCTTCTGGCCTTGTGACCTTGACGCAAACTTGGGTGCCCGTGGCGCCCACGCACTTCTTCATGTTGCTGGGCGCATCGCTGTTCTTGTCGATGGCCTATTACCTCTTGATTGTGGCCATGCGGTCTGGCGAAATGAGTTTGGTCGCGCCTTTTCGTTACAGCGGCCTGATGTTTGCCCTTCTGATTGGCTATTTGGCATGGGGCGAGATTCCCAATATGCTGGCATGGCTGGGCATCCTGCTGTTGGTCATGTCGGGCCTCATGATTTTGCGCGCCGAACGTTCCAAAATGCCCAAGTGATTGATGCAAAATTGCATCGAATGGTCCATCTCAGCTTTGTTTACAAGGAGCCTCAAGTGCAACGTTTCAATTCCAAACGCAGATCAGCCATTGCTCAGTCGGCTGCGGGCTTCACACTGGCCGCGCTCAGCATGGTGGGCGCCAGTGCTTGGGCGCAGACCTCGCCCGCCAACAACGCTGTCAGCACATGGCCAAACAAGCCCATTCGATTCATCGTGCCTTTTGCTTCGGGAGGCGCCAACGACTTGTTGGCCAGAGCCGCGGCTGAAGGTGCCACCAAGGCCTTGGGCCAGCCGGTGGTCATTGACAACAAACCCGGCGCAGGCGGCACCTTGGGCACCATGTTGGGCATCAAAAGTGCGCCCGATGGCTATACGTTTTTGATCAGCGCCGCGGGTGTCATCTCCAACACCATCATCAAAAAATCATCCCCCTACAAAGACAACGAGTTGGTGCCTGTGGTCATGATTGGCTTGGCGCCATCCATCATCGTGACATCTGCCAAATCAAAGCACCAAAATTTAAAGGACTTCATTGAGAATGCCAAGCAAGGCCAAGGCGCACACTTTGCCACTGCAGGCACAGGCAGCACGCCACACTTTGTGGCTGAAATGATGAACATGAAGTACGGCACCAAGTTCATTCCTGTGCCCTACAAGAGTGGCTCTGAAAGTTCAACGGCCGTCATGGGCGGTCAAGTGGAGGGCACATCCGAGGCCAGCATTGTGTCCTTGCCGCACATTCAGCCCGGCGGCAAGTTCAAGGCTCTGGCCACCACATGGACCAAGCGCATGTCAGCCGCCCCCGATTTACCCACCACGGCAGAGTTGGGTTACCCCGAAGTGCAAATCGCCCACTGGGCGGGCGTGCATGCGCCAGTGGGCGTCCCCCCAGAGATCATGGACAAAATGGCCGCCGCTGTCGACGCCGCCATGAAGAACCCTGCCATTGCAGAGCGCCTGAAAGGCATGGGCATCGAGCCTGTGGGCGGCACCCGCGCCAGCTTCAATGACTTTGTCAATGCCGAACGAATCAAACTGGCTGCCATCGTTCGGGCATCGGGCATGAAAGAAGATTAAGGGACTTCAAGCATGCCGCCCTTGTGCTCAGGGCTGCATGGCTTTTTGCCAATAGCGTCTGTCGATGTATTTGCCTTGGTCCGTCAGGGCTTGTTTGTTCTCACCCAGTTTGCTGCGCAAGTCCATCACGGCTTGAATGCCTTTTTCATCCAACTGCACGTCAGAGAAAAAGCCAGACTTGGGATCGAGCAACAAGTCGCATGACTGGGCCGCAATTTGGGTGTTCATGCTGGGCACATACTTCATCAAAAGTGCTTGCGCTTGCGGCCGATTTTCTGGGGCTTTGAGCCAGCGAATGGCATCGCGGTAAGCACGGATAAAACTGACCACTTGGGTTTCATGGCTTTGCGCCCAGCTGCGTCTGGCAGCGCCCACAATGCCCATGTAGTTGCCAATGGTGGAGCGGGTGGTGGCCAATTGGTTGAAGCCTTTGTTTTTGGCTTGCAAGTCAAAAGGTGCACGCAACATGGTGGCGGCGTGTTGGCCTTCCATCAGGGCTGCAAAGCGGCGGTCTGTGCCGCCGGCGCGGGCCCACTGCACATCGGATTCTTGAACACCATTGCGCGCCAGCATGTCGCGCAGGGCAAACGAAAAGCCATTGCTCATGGCATCCACCGAAATGGTTTTGCCTTTCAAATCTGCAAAGGTTTTGACCTCGGGTGATGCCACCAAACTCAAAAAGCCATCGTCTGAACCCATGAAACCAAAGAAGTCGCTGGGCGGGTCAAACTTCACTTCGCCCTGGCCCTCTTGGTAAGCCAGAATGTTGTCAAGGGCGGTAATGGCCACGTGGTATTGGCCTTGCATCAGGCCAGAAAACACTTGCTTGGAGTCGGCTGTCACGGTGTGTTGCACCTCAATGCCGTGCTGCTTGAAAAAGCCTTGGTCTTTGGCCGCCCACAAAGGCAAATTGAAACCACCCCCAAAACTGATGACTTGGATGGCGTTGGGGTTGGGGGCCGGTGACTGCGCAGGGGCCGTTTGGGCTTGGGCCAGGCCCAAAGCCAAGCCAGGCAGGCAGGCCAGCAGGTGCAAGACCTTGCGTTTGTCAAAGTTCATTCGTGTCTCCTGTTGTTGTGCGTTTTCATGCTTGCCCTATGAGTATTTGTACGGTACACCCCCGCAAGCTCAGACCGCATAATAATCCTCATCCCGAAATTTTGCTCACGCTGCACTGGAGTTTTTGATGGCCTTTGTTTCACGCGACAACATCACCGAGAAGGTCCTCGAAGTCTTCGAAAAAACCCCCGACCCGCGCCTGCGCGAGGTCATGCGTTCCCTCATCAAACACCTTCACGCGTTCATTCGCGAAGTTGAACCGACCGACCCCGAGTTTGAAAGGGGCTGTGAGTTTCTCGTGAGCTTGGGGCAATCGTCCAGCGAAAAAAAGAACGAAGTCATTTTGGCTTCTGACATTTTGGGTGCCTCCACCCTCATCACCCTGATCAACAACATCAAGCGTGCCGATACGGCTGGCCCACTCAAAACAGAGTCGGCTTTGCTCGGTCCCTTCTGGCGCAAAAATGCGCCGCACTACCCCGACGGCAGCAACATCTCTCACGGTCCAGAATCCAAAGCAGCCGATCAACGGTTTGACGTGTCAGGCCGAGTGTGCGATGCCAATGGCCAGCCCATTGAAGGTGCTGATGTGGACGTGTGGCATGCATCGCCGCTGGGTTTTTACGAGAACCAAGACGAGGCGCAACCCAACATGAATTTGCGCGGCCAATTCAAAACCGATGCCAATGGCCATTTCAGCTTGACATCCGTTCGCCCTGCGGGCTACCCCGTGCCTGTCGATGGCCCCTGTGGCGACTTGCTGCGCAAACAAAGGCGTGACCCCTTTCGGCCTGCTCACGTGCATTTCATGGTGTCCAAACCGGGCTACCAGGTGTTGATCACGCAGGTCTTTGCGGACGACGACGAGCGCTTGCACACAGACGTCACCTTCTCCGTTGTTGAAAGCCTGGTTGGCAAATTTCAAAAAAGAACAGGCCCCGGCGAGACCGGCTATGCCTTGACCTACGACTTCGTCTTGCAGCCTGGCGAGATGCAATTTCCCACCCCCCCCATTCCTTAAATCTTGAAAGCACTGCATGAGTTTTGAACCTCGCTCACGATTGGACGGCCATGTGGCCGTCATCACTGGCGGCAAAGGCGCCATCGGACTGGCCACGGCCAAACGCCTGGCTGCATTGGGCGCACGCATTGTGTCCATTGACCGCTCGGACCTCGCTGGTGTGCAAGCTTTGCTTGACACGCTGCCCCCCGTTGCATCTGGCGCTCACTTTGCTTTAACAGCCTCCATCACAGACTCTGCGGCCTTGAATGCGGCCGCCAAAGCCGTTCAAGAGCGCGCTGGCCGCTGCGACATTTTGGTCAATAGCGCAGGCTTTACCAAACCCGTTGCATCCCACGATCTCGAAGGCCTGACCGATGAATTGTTTGACGATGTGGTGCAAACCAACTTACGCGGGGTGTTTGCCACCATCCGGGCCTTCACACCCTTGCTCAAAGCGTCGGGCGACGGCCTCATTGTCAATGTGTCTTCCATTGCGGGCTTCACGGGCGCTGGCAGCAATTTGGCCTATGCCGCGGCCAAAGCGGGCGTAGACGTGTTGACCAAAGGTTTGGCCAAAGCCCTCGCCCCCCAAATTCGCTTGTTGGCCGTCTCTCCAGGCGTGGTCGATTCCAGCTTTGTGCCTGGCCGCGGCGCTGACTTCAACGACAAAGCCGCTGCCACCATTCCCTTGCAACGCATTGGCCATGTCGAAGACACCGCCTCTGCCATTGAAGCTTGCGCCACCACCATGCGCTTTGCAACGGGTTCTCGATTTGTTGTCGACGGCGGAAGGAGTTTGTAAATGTTAGATCGCCCCACCCTCATCACCTGCGCCGTCACGGGCAACATCACCAAGCCTGAGCAAACACCACACTTGCCCGTCACGCCAGAGCAAATTGCCAACGAGTGTTTGGCTTCTGCCGAAGCTGGCGCAGGCGCTGTGCACATTCACGTGCGCGACCCCGCAACGGGCCGCCCCTCGATGGAACTCGAACACTACCGCGATGTGGTGGACCGCATTCGCAAGCGCAACAAAGCATTGGTCATCAACCTCACCACAGGCCCTGGCGGGCGCTTTGTGCCCGATGCCAACGACCCCAAGCAATATGCCGCTGGCACCACCTTGGTTCCGCCCGAAAAGCGCGTCGAGCACATTGCCATCATCAAGCCCGACATTTGCTCGCTGGACTTGAACACCATGAACAGCGGCGCCGATGTCGTCATCAACACGCCGCGCAATGTGCGCCTCATGGCCAAAGTGATTCGCGACAGCGGCGTCAAACCCGAGTTGGAAATTTTTGACTCGGGCGATTTGCACTTAGCGCGCGACCTGATTGCCGATGGCACGCTTGACGGCCCCGGCATGTGGACCTTTGTGCTGGGCGTCAAATACGGCTTTGCGGCCACGCCCGAAACCTTGATGTACGCACGCAATTTATTGCCCCAAGGCGCCATTTGGTCTGCCTTTGGATTGGGCCGGGCCGAGTTTCCCATCGTGGCGCAAAGCTGGCTGTATGGCGGCCATGTGCGCGTTGGCATGGAAGACAACATCTATCTTGAAAAAGGCGTGCTGGCCGAAAGCAATGCGCAGCTGGTTGCCAAAGCAGCCGACATCATCAAGCAGTTGGGCGGACAAGTGGCCACAGCCACCCAAACGCGCGAGATGCTGAACCTGAAGAAAGTTTGAACATGACATTGAATTCTCCCGCCTACGCGCTGCACGTCGCCAGCAAAGCCGCAGGCATTGATGCCTTGCAATTGGCATGCATCGCGCAAACTCAACCGCAAGCTCAAGAGGGCGAAGTGGTCATTCAAGTGTTGGCCGCTGCGGTCAACCCCAGTGATGTCAAAGCCACCTTGGGCATCATGCCGCACGCAGTGTTTCCCCGCACGCCTGGCCGCGACTTTGCCGGCATGGTGGTGGACGGTCCCGCCCATTTGAAGGGCCTCCAAGTTTGGGGCTCTGGTGGCGATGTGGGCATCACGCGCAATGGCAGCCATGCACGCTACATGGTGTTGCCCGTGGCCGCGGTTCAAGAAATTCCCAAAGGCATCAGCATGGAAGAAGCGGGCGCTGTGGGCGTGCCCTTCGTCACAGCCTGCGAAGGCTTTAGCCGTGCAGGTGGCGTGCATGCTGGCCAAACCGTGGTGGTGCTGGGCGCCAATGGCAAAGTGGGTCAGGCCGCGGTTCAAATCGCTGCGCGTGCAGGGGCCAAAGTCATTGCCGTGCAACGTCAAGACGTGCTCGAAGGTTTTGCCTGCGCCAATGTGGAGGTGATCAACAGCACCCACATGGAACCGGCCACCCGCATCATGGACCTGACGGGCGGCAAAGGCGCCGACTTGGTCTTCAACACGGTGGACAAAGTCTATTGGGAAGTGGGTCACGCCGTCATGGCGCATGGCGCCACACAGATTTTCATCATTGCCACCAAAGGCCATACCGTGCCCTTTGATTTGTTCAAGTTTTACCGCGGCATGCACAACTTTGTCGGCATCGACACTTTGGCCTTGGACGCCGTTCGCTCTTGCGAACTGTTGGCCGAATTGAAGCCTGGTTTTGAAGACGGCACCCTGAAGCCTTTCCCAGTCGATGCCGCCGACATGGTGGCTTTGCCCGATGCCATGCAAGCCTACAAGGCTGTGTTGGCCGGCGCCAAAAACAGGATGGTGCTCAAGCCATGAACATCACCCGCTTTGAAGCAGCGCCCGAGTACAAAGCGCCCAACCACTTTGACATGAAGTGCCTTCGCCTGCAGGGCCATGAAGCGGGCGCTACACAGGCATTGTGGATGGGCGTTTCGCAAATCCAACCCGGCGGCCACACCGGTTTAGATGGCTCGCCAGTTGAGAAACATTATGTGGTGCTTGAAGGCGAGGTCACCTTGGTGTCTGAGCTCAACGGTGTCATCACAGAAGCTGTTTTGAAGGTTCACGACTCGGCGTGTTTTGCGCCTGGCGAGAAGCGTCAACTGGTCAACAAAACCCAACAACAGGCCAGCATTTTGTTGGCCATGCCTTATCCCCCCGCTCGCACATAAATCAAATCAGGAGACAACATGAACGCACACAAGCAGGCCACATTCCGAGGGAAGTCCGTGGCACAAGGTATTTTCAAATTGGCCTTGGCCGCACTCGCATTGAGCAGCTTCAGCTTGGCCGCGCAGGCCCAAGAATGGCCCAAACAAAGCATCAAGTTTGTGGTGCCCTTTACAGCTGGCAGCGGCACTGACATTGTGGCCCGCGCAGTGGCCGAAAGATTGACGGCAGCCCTTGGCCAGCCCGTTGTGATTGAGAACAAACCTGGCGCCGGTGGCACCATTGCCGCCAACCAAGTGGCCAAAGCCAATCCGGATGGCTACACGCTCTTGGTGCACTCATCGGGCCATGTGGTGAACCCCGCCATCTATCCCAATTTACCCTACGACACCTTGAACGACTTGATCGGCGTGACCTCTCTGGCCAGCTTGCCCAATGTGCTGGTGGTGTCACCCAGCAAAGGCTTCAAGGATGTGAAAGATTTGGTCGCGAAAGTCAAAGCCAAACCCGATGCCTTCAACTTTGGCTCTGCAGGCATGGGCTCTGCCACCCACATCAATTCAGAAAAATTTCGCGTTGCGGCTGGTATCAACCCCACGCACATTCCTTTCAAGGGCACGCCAGAAGCCATCACGGAAACCATTGGCGGCCGCATTGACTGGTACTTTGCGCCCATCGTGTCTGCCCTGCCCTTGATCAGGGACGGCAAATTGCAAGCCCTGGCTGTTGGTACGCCCAAGCGTTCAGACGATTTGCCCAATGTGCCCACCACCGTCGAAGCCGGTGTGCCAGGTTCGGAATACACCTTTTGGGTTGGCATGCTGGCGCCCAGCAAAACACCCAAGCCCATCTTGGATCGCTTGAACAGTGAAGTGGTCAAGATTTTGAGCGCACCCGATTTCAAAACCAAGTTGGACAACATTGGCGCCACGCCTATGCCCATGAGCATTCCCGCCTTCAATGCTTTCGTGAAATCAGAAACTGAAAGCATTGCCAAACTGGTTCAGACCGCTGGCATCAAAGCCAATTGATCTCACGTTGAAAGAAATTCGATGCACATCCGCAACCGCTTTTTTCACAAAATGACCCAGACATTGCGCTTTGCCTGTTGGCTTGGCCTGCTCAGTGCTGGCTTGGCCAACGCCCAAGACGCCGTCACCAAAGCCCCGAACGCGCCAGCCAATCCTGCGCGCGACTTGGTGGTCAGCAAATGTTTGCAGTGCCACTCCGATGCCATTTGGCGCGATCAGCGCCAGGACGCCAGAGCTTGGGAGGCCACGCTGTACCGAATGATGGCGCGGGGCGCCGTTTGGACCGGCGAAGACATCAAAACCATGGCCAGTTATTTGGCCACTGACTTTGGCCCCAACGCCCCCAAAGTTGCCACAGCTGCGCGCTGATTCACCACCATTCAAAAAAATAACATTGGGGACATCCATGCGTGATTTGGTTCAAAAGTATTTGTCAAAAGACATTTCCCGTCGCGGTTTTCTGAACAACATGACCTCTGTGGGCATGACGGCCGGCGCAGCCGAGATGGTGCTGTCGTCGCTCAACAACGCCGCCTATGCGCAAACGGCGCAAACGGCGCCAGCCCCTGCCAGCGCTGCGGCTGGCACGAACCCTGTGAAGCAATTCACGGGCACCGGCGGCGCCTGTTTTGCGGAACAGTTGATGGCTTGCGGCGTGAAGTACGTGTTCGGCAACTCCGCCAGTGAAGATGCGCAGTTTTACGAGGCGCTGGTTGACCGGCCACAACTGAAATACATTTTGACACCCCACGAAGGTCCGGGCGCGGCCATGGCTGCAGGCTACATCAAGGCCTCACAAGAACCGGCCATCGTGATGCAAGCGGGCTCGGTGGGCTTGATGAATGCCATGGGCCAAATCTTCAACGCCTTCAAAGAACAAACCCCTTTGGTGGTGTACTCCTACCGCACGGACAAATCGCGCATGGCGGGTCGTGACACCTTTGAAGAAATTCCGAACCAAGACCAAGTGGTTCAACCCCTCACCAAATATTCGTGGATGGCACGTGGCGCCTCCATGATTCCTGAAACCGTTCGGCACGCTTTCAAGTCGGCCTGGACACCACCGCATGGCCCCGCGTACTTGACTTGGCACTCGGACTACACCGACGAGCGCACGCGCACTGAGATCATTCAGCAAAGCCACTTCGACACCCGCATGCGGGTTCGACCCAACCCCACTGAAATTGAGCGTGCCGCCAAGATGCTGCTCGATGCCAAGATGCCCATCCTGATCGTGGGGGACGAGATCTACAAGGCCAAAGCGGTGGCCAAAGCAGTGCGCTTGGCCGAACTCTTAGGGATGCCCGTCACGCAAATGCGCCAGATGTGGGTCAACTTTCCAGAGGCCCACCCGCTGTGGGTAGGCAATGCGCCCTCGGGCACCTTGGCGTCCATCACCTGGCCCAAAAATTACGACGTGGTCATCAACATTGGCAACAAGATGCAACACAACGGCATCAACCCCATTGTGTCGCGCGGCGTCAAATTCATTGACATGCGCATTGACTACAACAACATGGGCAAAGTGATGTCCACCGATGTGCCCTTGGTGGGCGATGTGGGCTTGGGCATGGACGACCTCATTGCGGCGCTCGAGCCCTTGGTCAATGAACGCCTGAAGTTGGTGGCCGCAGAACGTGCCGCTGAAGTTCGCAAGTACACCGAACAATCAAGGGCCATTCGTGCCGGCATCATCAACAACCCCGAGTGGAACAACTCGCCCATGATTGCCGACCGGGTGACGTGGGAGGTTGCGCAATTTGCCGATCCCGACGCCATCATCGTGCACGAAGCAGGCTCTGTGGCCATGCATTCGTTTGGCTTTAATCCTGTGGGTGGCCGAGAATTCTTTTACTACTACGGCGGTCACTTGGGCTCGGGCGTTGGCACAGCCGCAGGGGTGAAATTGGCGCGACCCAACCAGCAAGTCATTTGTTTGGTCGGTGACGGCTCCTTCCTGTTTGGTCCTCACGCACTGTGGAACATGGCCCGCCTTGAATTGCCCGTGATCACCATCGTTTACAACAACCACGCGTATGCAGGTCCGCACACGCGCACCATCGCCAACGCGCCTTCGGGTCGAATGGTGGAGACCGGCCATTACCTTGGCAGTTATTTGGGCAACCCCGACATGAACATGGCCTCGATTGCGGCCGGCTTTGGTGTGCGCGGCGAAGTGGTGCAAAACCCCTTGCAATTCAAAGCCGCCTTGGCGCGGGCCAAAGCCTCCACCATCGAGGGCCGTCCCTACTTGATCGATGTGCAAGTGGCGCGGCGCGGCATTGGCTGGACAGACACGCCATGGATTCCACCCATCAAAGGGTCGGCCATGCGAACCAAAAAAGTTTGAAGGCAGGCGCTCAGATGCGTTCCTTTGTTTTGAAAACGCTGGCTTTGGGCGGCGCCCTCACCTTGTCCGTGTTGCCCTGGTCGGTGGTCAAAGCCAACGACGCCGCCCTGGGCAAAGAAATCTACCAAGACACCTGTGCGGCTTGCCATGGCCGCGACATGGTCAGCCCGGGTCTGGCCTTTGATCTGCGCAAATTTCCCCTGAACGAATTTGACCGCTTTCAAAACGCCGTGATGAACGGCAAACCACCCGGCATGCCCGCTTGGCGCAGCCAGCTCAATGCCGAGGACATCCAAGCCATTTGGGATTACGTGAAGACGGGTGGCTGATCCTACTTTGAGGTCTTTTTTTTCTGCTTGCGACAAGCACTGTGTCGCTGGGGTTTCTGAAAGGTGTTTTGCCAATGCTTTATGCCACTTCTTGGGGCGTTTGAGCGCTTCCGTCCAAAAGGCCAGCACTTTGATGGGGCGACACATGTCAGGTTGCCCAGTCTTGGGGCTTTCGAAGATTTTCGCTTCAAGATGTCCGCACTTACCCGCGGTTTGAAGCGCTTTTTTTCATGCAAAATGTGCTTTTGTCACTTTCGGAGCCCGTCCATGAAATCCATTCGGAAATTGATCCAACGCCCATTGCTGGCCACTGCGGCTTTGGCCTTGCTCGGCACTTTGGCCACCCCAGCATTTGCTGGCAAAACCATTGACGCCATCAAAGCTCGCGGCACCTTGAACTGCGGCGTGAACACCAGCCTGCCCGGTTTTTCTGCAGCCGACAGCCAAGGCGTGTGGGCCGGTTTGGACGTGGACGTTTGCAAAGCTGTGGCAGCCACCCTGCTCAGCGACCCCAACAAAGTCAAATTCACACCCCTGAACGCCGCACAACGTTTTGCGGTGTTGCAAGCTGGCGAGATTGACATCTTGTCTCGCAACACCACTTGGACCCTCAACCGCGACGCGTCTTTGGGCATGCACTTCACCGGCGTGACCTACTATGACGGCCAAGGCTTCATGGTGCCCAAGAAATCCAAAATCACCAGCGCCACCAAGCTGAAGGGCGCCACTGTGTGCGTGCAATCTGGCACTACCACAGAAAAAAACATGAACGACTACTCTCGTGTCATGAAGCTGAACTTGAAACCCGTGGTGTTTGACACCTTGGAAGCAGCCAATAAGGCGTACTTTGCGGGCCGTTGCCAGGCTTACACCACTGACGCGTCTGGTTTGGCCTCTATCCGCAACAAAGAATCGGCCAACCCAGATGATCACCTCATCTTGCCCGAACTGATCTCCAAAGAACCCCTTGGCCCCAGTGTGCGCCGTGGTGATGACGAGTTCTTTGCCATCGTCAAATGGGTGGCCTACGCCCTGATCGAAGCTGAAGAATATGGCATCACACAAGCCAATGTGGAGCAAATGAAGAGCAGCACCGACCCCGTGGTGCAACGCATCTTGGGCACATCAGAAGACACCGGCAAATTGCTCGGTTTGGACCGTGAATGGGCTTACCGCGCCATCAAGGCGGTCGGCAACTACGGCGAAATGTTTGAGCGCAACGTGGGTCCCAAATCCACTTTGAAATTGCCACGCGGTTTGAACAACCAGTGGAACAAAGGTGGTTTGATGTACGCACCACCCGTGCGCTAAACCTTGCGTTCATTTTGACGCTTTAACCAAAGACTTACGGCCCGCCTCGTGCGGGCCGATCCATTCTCATGAGCACCCCTCCTCCTTCTAAACGCCCGTGGTCTTGGCGCAGCCAAGCTTTTCGCGGACTGGTCTACCAAATCCTGGCCATCCTAGGCTTGGTGCTGGCTGTGGCTTACTTGATGTCCAACACGTTTGCCAACATGCGTGCGCGTGGCATCCAAAGTGGCTTTGATTTTTTCTTACAGCCGGCCGGTTTTGGCATTGGCGAGAGCCTGATCGAGTTTGACTCGTCGCAGAATTATTTGGTGGCGTATTTGGTGGGTTTGTCCAACACCTTGCGCGTCGCTGTGGTGGGCCTGGTGCTGGCCACCGTGCTGGGGACCTTGGTCGCCATTGGCCGCCTCACCAACAACACGCTCGTGAGAACATTGTGCGGCAGCTTTGTCGAAATAACTCGCAACATTCCATTGCTCTTGCAATTGTTCATGTGGTACTTCGCCATGACGGAGTTGCTGCCAGCCATTGAAGCACCGCTCAGACCCATGGCGGGCGTGTTCTTCAGCAAAAACGGTTTGCAATACCCCCTGCCTGTGTGGGAGCCCGGTCATTGGGGCACCCTGTTGGGTTTGTGTTTGGGTGTGCTCGCTTGGAAAGCATGGTCGGTGCGTGTGCATCGTCAATTTGAGGCCACAGGCATTGCCAAACCCAGCTTCTTGCCTGGCTTGGGATGGTTCCTTGTGTGCGGTGTTGCAGGTTGGTTGGCTGGCGGCGCACCCAGCGAATTGGACGTTCCAGAAATCACCGAGATCAGCGTGGTGGGCGGCGGCTCCGTCACGCCAGAATACCTCACCCTCCTCATTGGCCTGACCGTGTACACCTCGGGCTACATTGCCGAAGTGGTGCGCGCAGGCATTCAATCCGTGTCGTTTGGACAGCACGAAGCAGCCGTGGCTTTGGGCCTCAAACGCTCACAAGCCTTGCGTCTGATTCAACTGCCGCAAGCGATGCGGGTCATCATTCCGCCACTCACCAGCCAGTATTTGAACCTGATTAAAAACTCGTCCTTGGCCGTGGCCGTGGGTTACCCCGATTTGGTGTCCATCAGCTCCACCGCCTTGAACCAAACCGGCCGCGCCATTGAGTGCATTGCGTTGGTCATGCTGATTTATCTGAGCTTGAGTTTGCTCACCTCTGCAGCCATGAACGTTTACAACCGCCGAGTGCGAATCAAGGACCGATGATGAACAACACCGGTTACCAACAACATTTCGAGCCTATCCCGGCACGTCGCCCGCCCACCCACGAAACGGGCGCGATGGCTTGGTTGCAACGCAACTTTTTTGACGGTCCGTTCAACAGCTTCTTAACGGTGCTGTTTTTGGCGCTGCTCTATGGGGCCATTCCCCCTGTTTTCAAATGGGCCATTTGGTATGCGGTGCCCAATGCTGACAACGAGGCTTGCCGCATCGCGCATGGCCTTGGCGCTTGCTGGGGTGTGGTGGCCGAAAAAGGTCGCCTCATCTTGTTTGGCCGTTATCCGTTTGAAGCGCAATGGCGGCCCTTGGTGGCCAGCACTGCGCTGGTCGCATTGCTCATTGTCTCTTGCCTGCGCAGTTTCTGGCGGCCCGCTTTGGTCATGGCCTGGGTGTTGGTCTATGCCCTCTTCTTTGGCCTCATGCATGGTGGCTTTGCCGGCCTCTCGCAGGTAGATACAGACCAATGGGGTGGCCTGCCCCTGACCTTGCTGCTGGCCAGTGTCAGTTTGGTGGTGGCTTTTCCCTTGGCCATTTTGTTGGCCTTGGGTCGTCAATCAGACTTGCCAGCCATTCGCACGCTGTGTGTGATCTTTGTGGAGTTTGTCCGCGGCGTGCCGCTCATCTCCGTGCTCTTCATGGCTTCGTTCATCTTGCCATTGTTCATGCCGCAGGGCACCAAGATTGATGTCCTGGTTCGGGTCTTGGTGGGCATGACGCTGTTCACGGCCGCCTATTTGGCAGAAGTCATTCGGGGTGGTTTGCAGGCATTGCCCAAAGGCCAGGTCGAAGCGGCCCACTCTTTGGGTTTGAACTACTGGCAAATTCAACGCATGATTGTGTTGCCCCAAGCCCTGCGCTTGGTGGTGCCCGCCATCGTGAACACCTTCATTGGTGCTTTCAAGGACACGTCCTTGGTGACCATTGTGAGCTTGTACGACCTGACCGGTGCCGTGCAATTGGCGCTGGGCGATGCCGATTGGCGCAAGTTTTTCATTGAAGGCCAAATGTTTGTGGCCGCCATTTACTTCATCGCATGCTTTGCGATGTCACGCTACAGCCAATGGCTGGAATCCCATCTGAATACTGGAACACGGAGACAGTGAAGTGAGTACCTCAAGTCCCATCATCGAATTTTCTAAAGTCAACAAGTGGTACGGCGAGTTCCACGTGTTGCGCGACATCGACTTGTCGGTGGCCAAAGGCGAGCGCATTGTGGTGTGCGGCCCTTCAGGCTCTGGCAAAAGTACCTTGATCCGCTGCATCAACCGTTTGGAAGTGCATCAATCGGGCACGCTCACTGTGGACGGCACCGAGTTGACAGACGACGTCAAGTCCATTGAAACAGTGCGCCGCCAAGTGGGCATGGTGTTCCAGCAGTTCAATTTGTTCCCCCACCTCACCGTGCTGGAAAACCTCACGCTGGCCCCGATGTGGGTGGGCAATGTGCCCAAGGCCGAAGCCGAGGAGCGCGCCATGCAGCAACTCAAGCGCGTTCGCATTGCCGAGCAAGCCCACAAGTACCCCTTGCAGTTGTCGGGCGGTCAGCAGCAGCGCGTGGCCATTGCCCGCTCTTTGTGCCTCACACCCAAAATCATGTTGTTTGATGAGCCCACTTCGGCGCTCGACCCCGAGATGATCAATGAAGTGTTGGACGTGATGGTGGAGTTGGCCAACCAAGGCATCACCATGATTTGCGTCACGCACGAGATGGGTTTTGCCCGCTCCGTGGCCGACCGCGTCATCTTCATGGACCAAGGTCAAATTGTGGAACAAAACACCGCCACCGAGTTCTTTGCCAATCCGAAGAACGAACGCACCCAAGACTTCTTGTCCAAGATTTTGGCGCACTGAAACGCGTCTTTTTGATGACTTGTATCAGCTTGCATCAACTTGCATTTTGAGCAGGCTTGATGCAACGCAAGCCACAGTCAATATGAATGATTTCTAATTAAGGAACGTTCTCCAAACCGTTCTTTATAAGGAAATCAATCATGAAAAAACTCATTGTCACCACTGCCGTTTGCGCCCTCTTGTCGGGTGCAGCTTTTGCCCAAGAAGGTCCTTGGATGGTTCGTGCCCGCGCGGTGGGCCTGGACATGGCCAACAAAGACGGTACCTCCCTGGGTTTGAGTGTGAACAACAAAACCATTCCCGAAGTGGACATCAGCTACTTCTTCAATCAAAACGTGGCCGTTGAAGTCATTTTGACAGTCCCGCAAAAACAAACCGTTCATTCCAGCGCACTGGCCACCGATCTGGGCACCTTCAAGCATTTGCCACCAACAGCCACCCTGCAATACCACTTTGATGGCTCTGCCGATGTGAAGCCCTATGTGGGCGCTGGCATCAACTACACCCGAATCACTCAGGTCAATTTATTGAGCGGCGGTGCGGGGCTGGAAAATCACAGCTGGGGTACGGCGCTTCAAGCGGGGGTTGATTTTCCCATCGACAAAAACCTGAGCTTCAACCTGGACATTAAAAAAGTCAACATCAAAACCGACGTCTTCGTGGCTGGCGTGAACAGCGGTGTCTTGAAGCTCAACCCCACACTCATTGGCGTGGGCATGGGTTATCGTTTCTGAGTCATCGTTTCTGAGTTGCCGCCTTAAAAGGCGCCTGATACAACCAGACCGGCCTGTCCGGGCTGGCTTGTGTTTGGGCCGTGGGCGCAAGTTCTGCGGCTTCAAACTCTAAACTCACCAGCCAAGCACCGGGTTTCATCTCGGCCTTGGCTTTTGCGACGGCGCGCGGCATGGTCTCGGGTCTTTGAAACAAATAGACCATGTCATAAGCGCCCCAATGGTCTTCCCAAATGTCCCCACATCGCACCTCGGCCCAAGGACACCTGAATTTGGCCACCCAACTGAGTGGCCGGCTAAATTCAATGCCAATCCACTGCGCATTCACGTAAGCCAGACGCAAAGCCTTCAGGCCGTCTCCCGCACCGCAACCGGCGTCCAAAATTTTGGCCTGAGCGGGCAAAATCGCGAAACGCGGCACATCTCGCAAGGCATGGAGAGGCGTGGGAAACACCGGGGCATCGCGCCAAGCGTGCATCGGATAAACCCACACGATGAGCGCCAGTGGCAACAACCAAACCCATGCTGGGAAACTGGCAGTTCCCAAAAGCCACAAAGACACCGGAAAGCCCATGGCCAGCGCTGCAGCCCTGGCCTGCGAAATGCCCTTCATCCAGGCCATCAAAGCCGCCATGACGCCTGCCAAAGTGGCCATCAGCATGGCCAAAGAGGGCACGCTGCCCTGCTCTTGCAAGAACAAATACAAAAACCAAGCAGCGCCCCACACGGCCAGCGCGGACAAAGGCCAACGGATCAAGTTTGACAATTGAATCTTCTTTCCGATAATTCAGCCATGTTATGCCATGACAATGGTGTGACCTCAAGGCCAAGAACACTATTTTTATCATGTTGCGCATATTTCTCAAATTAGCCCGTTTCACATTGACAGTCAGCCTCTTTGCGAGTCTAGGAATCAGTACCACGGCATGGGCCTACAAGGTTGAGAAAATTTGCGAAGACCTTCCGGCCACTTCATCCGCACCCGCTCAAAAGAAATGCAAAGTGGTCCGTGTGAAAGAAGGTGCTGCAGCCGCCAAAGGTGATGGCAAAGCCGAGGGCCACGGTGAAGCGCCCAAAGAAGCCAAGCCGGCAGGCCATTGATTGAAAGACATTGCCAATGCGCTTATTTTTCAAAAAAATCAATGCACTTGGCGCACTGATCACGGCCGTCCAATTTTTTGTCCGCAAAAACAAAGGTCGTAGCTTTCGACAAAAGGTTTTTTCACTCTTGCACGCCACGCCGACTTCGGGGCCTCTGCACCGTTACATCGACAGATTGATCATTGCTTCGGTGTTGATCTCGGTCGTGAGCATCGTCTTAGAAACAGTGCCGGCCATTCATGCCCTGTTTCAATCCGAATTTGAATTTTTAGAAATTACCACCATCATCTTGTTCTCGGTGGAATATCTGGCGCGGGTTTACGCCGCCTGCGAAGTGGCCAAATACAGCGACCCCATCAAGGGCAGACTGCGCTACATGGTGAGCATCCCTGCCCTGATTGACTTGGTGTCCATCCTGCCTTACTTCTTGGGCATCTTGCTGCATCATGTCGTTGACACACGCTTCTTGCGAATTTTCAGGCTAACGCGTTTGCTCAAAGTCACACGTTACACCGGCACCCTGAACACCCTGATCAAGGCCATCAGCCGAGAAAAGCGCGTGTTGTTTGCCTCCGCATTCATGATGCTGTTGCTCGTGGTGCTCACCGCCAGCTTGGGCTATGAACTGGAACACGACGCCCAACCCGACAAGTTCGACACCATTCCTTCAGCCATGTACTGGGCTGTCATTACGTTGGCCAGTGTGGGCTATGGTGATATTTCCCCTGTCACGCCCTTAGGCCGCGCCATGACCGTGGTCATCAGCCTCATAGGCATTGGCATTTTCGCCATTCCTGCAGGCTTGATGGCCTCCGCATTCACGGACCAGTTGCGCATTGACCGAGAAACTTTTGAAAATGAATTTCGCGATGCCCTGGCCAAAGGTCAAATTTTTCACAACGACAAAAATGCCTTGAATGCCGAAGCCGAAAGACTGCACCTGAGCGAGCAAGACGTCAGCCGCATCATGGAAAAAGTCAAACACGAAATGAAATTCAAGGCCAATGACGCGACGGCCCACTTGAATGCAACGCAGCTTTTAGAAAAATACCGGCAGCAAGTCAGCCAATTGCGCAGCTTGGTGCAGAGCGACGACTTTCTAGAGGCCCACCCTCAGCTGCTTGAAAGCGACGCCACCACCCCCGTTGAGCGTGAGATCTTTCAGACTTTGCGCAAATAAGACAGGCTTTGTGGGACCCAAACCCCTTGCAATTTGCAGAACCGGCCTAAAATACGAGACTTGGGGCTGCACTGGTTTCGACATGGGTTCGGACGCGTGGCAGGGCATGTCGAGGTTCTGATCCTCGTAAAACAGCAGAAAAAAAACTAACTGCAAACGACGAACGTTTCGCACTCGCCGCTTAATCCGGTGAGCCTTGCAACAG
>CANBWP010000040.1 GCA_947373185.1 Comamonadaceae bacterium
CGGTTCTAAACGCATCACCACCGGCGCCCACTATGGCATCCGCGACTGGATGGCACAACGTGTCACCGCGGCCCTCATGGCAGCCTTTACCGTGGTGGTCCTGATTCAAGTGATTTTCACCAGTGGTCCCATCGGCTACGAAGAATGGGCCGGCATTTTTGCCGCCCAATGGATGAAAGTCTTGACCTTCGTCACCATCCTGTCATTGCTTTATCACGCATGGATCGGCATCCGTGACATTTGGATGGACTACATCAAACCTTTTGGTTTGCGACTTTTCTTGCACGTTGCTTCTTTGGTCTGGTTGATCGGCTGTGCCGGTTGGGCAGTTCAAGCCTTGTGGCGTCTTTGATTCTGTTCAGACTGTCTAGCACTGCTTCGCAAGCTCTGAACCTCTCCTCCCATACAACAAGATCTCACACACCATGACTTACACCAAAGACAAGATCGCCACGCGCAAATTTGACGTTGTGATCGTCGGCGCCGGTGGCTCCGGCATGCGCGCCGCCTTGCAGCTGTCACGCGCTGGTTTGAACGTTGCTGTTCTCTCCAAAGTATTCCCTACTCGCTCACACACTGTGGCTGCGCAGGGTGGCATTGGCGCCTCATTGGGCAACATGTCCGACGACAACTGGCACTACCACTTCTACGACACCATCAAAGGTTCTGACTGGCTGGGCGACCAAGACGCCATCGAATTCATGTGCCGCGAAGCCCCCAAAGTCGTTTATGACTTGGAGCACATGGGCATGCCATTCGATCGCAACCCAGATGGCACCATTTACCAACGACCCTTTGGCGGCCACACGGCCAACTATGGCGAAAAGCCAGTTCAACGCGCTTGCGCAGCAGCCGACCGCACCGGTCACGCCATGTTGCACACGCTGTACCAACAAAACGTCAAAGCCAAAACCAACTTCTTTGTGGAGTGGATGGCACTTGATCTGATTCGCGATGCAGAAGGCGATGTTGTGGGTGTCACAGCCCTCGAAATGGAAACAGGCGACTTGCATGTCATGCACGCCAAAACAGTTTTGCTGGCCACTGGCGGCGCAGGCCGTATTTTTGCAGCTTCCACCAACGCCTTCATCAACACAGGCGACGGTTTGGGCATGGCCGCACGTGCAGGCATTCCGCTCGAAGACATGGAGTTCTGGCAATTCCACCCCACCGGCGTGGCCGGTGCTGGCGTGCTCTTGACAGAAGGCTGCCGCGGTGAAGGCGCCATTTTGCTCAACAGCAATGGTGAACGATTCATGGAACGCTATGCGCCAACCCTGAAAGATTTGGCACCCCGTGACTTCGTGTCACGTTCCATGGACCAAGAGATCAAAGAAGGCCGTGGCTGCGGCCCCAACAAAGACTATGTGCTCTTGAAACTGGACCACTTGGGTGCAGAAACCATTCACAAGCGTTTGCCTTCCGTGTACGAAATTGGCGTCAACTTCGCCAACGTCGACATCACCAAAGAACCCATCCCCGTGGTGCCAACCATCCATTACCAGATGGGCGGTATTCCCACCAACGTTCACGGCCAAGTGGTCACGCAAACCGCCAGCAGCCACAACGCCGTGGTCAATGGTTTGTACGCTGTGGGCGAATGCTCATGCGTGAGTGTGCACGGCGCCAACCGCTTGGGCACCAACTCTTTGCTCGACTTGTTGGTGTTCGGTCGTGCTGCCGGCAACCACATTGTGGATTTCGCTAGCAAAACCAAATCACACAAAGAGCTGCCCAAAGACGCAGCAGACTTCACATTGGCGCGCTTGAATCGCCTTGAAGGTCGCAAAGGTGAATACTCACAAGACGTGGCCAACGACATGCGCGCTGCCATGCAAACACACGCCGCTGTGTTCCGTACGCAAGCTGCCATGGACGAAGGCGTTGTGAAGATTGCCGAGATCCGCGAACGCGTCAAAAACATTGCTTTGACAGACACTTCCAAAGTGTTCAACACAGCGCGCATCGAAGCGCTGGAAGTCGACAACTTGATCGAGTGCGCACAAGCCACCATGGTGTCTGCTGCAGCTCGCAAAGAATGCCGCGGCGCCCACACGGTGAGCGATTACGAACGTCCTGCAGATGACCCGATCGCACCTTTGGGCCGCGACGATGCCAACTGGATGAAACACACCCTGTGGCACAGCGAATCCAACAGCCTGACCTACAAGCCCGTCAACTTGAAACCTCTGACAGTGGACTCCGTGCCACCCAAAGTTCGGACTTTCTAAATTCCTTAAGGTTGAATCATGACACTACGTACATTTGAAATTTATCGTTACGATCCAGACAAGGATGCCAAGCCTTACATGCAAAGCATTGAGGTGGAACTAGACGGCAACGAGCGCATGTTGCTGGACGCCTTGATGAAGTTGAAAAAAGTGGACCCCACTTTGTCATTCCGCCGTTCATGCCGCGAAGGCGTATGCGGCTCCGATGCCATGAACATCAACGGCAAAAACGGCTTGGCTTGCTTGACCAACATGCTGACACTGCCAGGCAAAATTGTGTTGAAGCCATTGCCAGGCCTGCCCGTTGTCCGCGACTTGATCGTCGACATGACGCAGTTTTTCAAGCAATACAACTCGATCAAGCCCTACTTGATCAACGACACCATTCCGCCCGAAAAAGAGCGTCTGCAGAGCCCTGAAGAGCGTGAAGAACTCAATGGCTTGTACGAATGCATTTTGTGCGCCAGCTGCTCCACCAGCTGCCCCAGCTTCTGGTGGAACCCCGACAAGTTCGTAGGCCCAGCCGGTCTCTTGCAAGCCTACCGCTTCTTGGCCGACAGCCGCGACGAAGGTACCGCCGAACGATTGGACAATTTGGAAGATCCTTATCGCTTGTTCCGATGCCACACCATCATGAACTGCGTGGACGTCTGTCCTAAGAGCCTGAACCCTACAAAGGCGATTGGCAAGATCAAAGAGATGATGCTGCAACGCACCATCTAATTTGAAATTTCAGACCAAGAAACCGACCTAGAAAACGAGTCCAAACACATGGGAGATGAACTGCTTGAAGGATTGGATGGCCTCAGCCCTCTGGGTGAGCGCGCTCTGAGCAAATTGCGTTGGCGCTGCCGACGAGGTTTGCTGGAAAACGATCTGTTCATCGAGCGATTTTTCAACCGCCACGCTTCAAGTCTGACCGTGGGCAACGCCCGCGGCATGTACGAGTTGATGGACTTGTCAGACAACGACCTGATGGACTTGCTGATGCAACGTCAGGCCCTCGACTCCGCACTGGCAACGAAAGACGCCACCGAAGTTCTGGCCATGCTTTTGGTATGAAGTTTGCAAGATTTGATATGCAAACACATTTATTTTGAATTGACTGATTACTTGAGGAAATTGAATCATGAAACTTGCTGACAACAAAGCAACCCTGTCGTTCAGTAACGGCAGCCCCAGCATTGAAATGCCCGTTTACAGCGGCAACATCGGACCCGATGTGATCGACATTCGCAAGCTGTATGGCCAAAGCGGCATGTTCACCTATGACCCAGGTTTTTTGTCAACGGCTTCATGCCAATCTGGCATCACTTACATCGATGGCGACAAGGGTGAATTGCTGTACCGCGGTTACCCCATCGAACAACTGGCCAACCACGGTGACTATTTGGACACCTGCTATTTGCTGTTGAAAGGCGAACTGCCTAACGTCAACCAAAGCACTGAATTCCACAGCCTGGTGAACAACCACACCATGGTCAATGAGCAGATGCAATTCTTCTTGCGTGGCTTCCGCCGTGATGCGCACCCCATGGCTGTTTTGACTGGTTTGGTCGGTGCTTTGTCTGCTTTCTATCACGACAGTACGGACATCAACAACCCAGAACACCGCGAAATTTCTGCCATCCGTTTGATTGCCAAAATGCCCACCTTGGTGGCAATGGCATACAAATATGGTGTGGGCCAACCTTTCATGTACCCACAAAACAATTTGTCTTATTCAGGCAACTTCTTGCGCATGATGTTTGGCGTGCCTTGTGAAGAATACAAAGTGAACCCAGTGCTGGAACGCGCCTTGGACCGCATCTTCATCTTGCACGCAGACCATGAGCAAAACGCCTCCACATCCACTGTGCGTTTGTGCGGCTCTTCTGGCACCAACCCCTTTGCAGCCATCGCGGCTGGCGTGGCTTGCCTTTGGGGTCCTGCCCATGGCGGCGCCAACGAAGCTTGCTTGAACATGTTGGATGACATCCAAAAAATGGGTGGCATCTCCAAAGTGGGCGAGTTCATGGAGCAAGTCAAAGACAAAAACTCTGGCGTCAAGCTGATGGGCTTTGGTCACCGCGTGTACAAAAACTATGACCCCCGCGCAAAATTGATGCAAGAGACTTGCAACGAAGTGTTGGCCGAATTGGGCCTGGAAAACGACCCTCTGTTCAAGTTGGCCAAACAAGTCGAAAAGATCGCTTTGGAAGACGACTATTTCGTGTCACGCAAGTTGTACCCCAACGTCGATTTCTACTCTGGCATCGTCCAACGCGCCATTGGCATCCCAGTGAACCTGTTCACCGGCGTGTTCGCCTTGGCTCGCACTGTGGGCTGGATTGCCCAACTCAACGAAATGATCAGCGACCCCGAGTACAAAATCGGTCGTCCACGTCAGCTGTTCACTGGCTCACCCCGCCGTGATGTCAACGGCGCGAAATAAGCTTCGCTCCCCCCTTAAAAGCCCGCGTGATCCGCGGGCTTTTTTCATGCATTCAGCTTAAAATGCAAGGCTTGACCCTAGGAAGCACCATGGCACGCACGCTTTACGACAAAATCTGGGACGAACACGTCGTCCACACCGAAGAAGACGGCACAGCCGTTTTGTACATTGACCGTCACTTGGTGCACGAAGTCACCAGCCCCCAAGCTTTCGAAGGCTTGCGTCAGGCGGGTCGCAAAGTTTGGCGAGTCAGCTCCATCGTGGCCACCGCGGACCACAACACGCCCACCACCGGCTGGGAGCTGGGCTACGACGGCATTACCGATCCGATCAGCAAAGAACAAATCACCACCTTAGACAGCAACATTGCCGAATTTGGCTCTGCTGCCTTCTTTCCTTTCATGTCTAAGCGCCAAGGCATTGTTCATGTGATCGGCCCAGAAAATGGTGCCACCTTGCCCGGCATGACCGTGGTGTGCGGCGACTCCCACACGTCGACCCACGGCGCTTTTGGGGCACTGGCACACGGCATTGGCACCAGCGAAGTCGAGCATGTCATGGCCACACAAACTTTGCTGGCCAAAAAAGCCAAAAACATGTTGATCAAAGTCGAAGGCACTGTGGCCAAAGGCATCACAGGCAAAGACATTGTGTTGGCCATCATTGGCAAAATTGGCACTGCGGGCGGCACGGGCTACACCATTGAGTTTGGGGGTTCGGCCATTCGTGCGCTGTCCATGGAAGGTCGAATGACCGTTTGCAACATGGCCATTGAAGCAGGCGCGCGCGCTGGCTTGGTAGCTGTCGACGAGAAAACCATTGACTATGTCAAAGGCCGCTTGTTGTCTCCTACGGGCGTTGAATGGGACCAAGCAGTCGCATACTGGAAAACACTGCAGTCTGATGCGGGCGCGCATTTTGATGCCGTGATCGAGCTCAACGCCGCCGACATCGTGCCGCAAGTCACCTGGGGCACCTCGCCCGAAATGGTGCTGGGCATCGATGCCATCGTGCCCGATCCCGACAAAGAAAAAGACGCCAACAAGCGCGGCGCCATTGAGCGCGCCCTCACCTACATGGGCCTTCAGCCTGGCAAAGCACTCAACGACATCTTTGTTGACAAGGTGTTCATTGGCTCTTGCACCAACAGCCGCATCGAAGACATGCGTGAAGCCGCAGCTGTGGTCAAAAAACTGGGCCAAAAAGTTTCAAAAACTGTGAAGCTCGCCATGGTGGTGCCTGGTTCTGGCTTGGTCAAAGAACAAGCCGAGCGCGAAGGTTTGCACGAGATTTTCAAGGCAGCCGGTTTTGAATGGCGCGAACCAGGTTGCTCCATGTGCTTGGCCATGAACGCCGACCGTCTTGAACCAGGCGAGCGTTGCGCCAGCACCAGCAATCGCAACTTTGAAGGCCGTCAAGGCGCGGGCGGACGCACGCACCTGGTCAGCCCCGCCATGGCGGCAGCTGCGGCCATTCATGGTCACTTTGTGGATGTTCGTCAGTTCGCCTAAGGGCCACTGACTCAGTACACATCTCACGAAAGATCAAGGAACCAACATGCAAAAATTCAATGTGCACAAAGGCCTCGTGGCCCCCATGGACCGTGAAAACGTCGACACCGACGCCATCATCCCCAAGCAATTCCTCAAGTCCATTCGCAAGACCGGCTTCGGTCCCAACTTGTTTGACGAATGGCGTTATTTGGATGCCGGCTACCCTGGCCAAGATCCTGCCAGCCGCAAGCCCAACCCCGATTTCGTGTTGAACCAAGCACGCTATCAGGGCGCTTCTATTTTGTTGGCCCGCAAAAACTTTGGCTGCGGCTCTTCACGCGAGCATGCCCCTTGGGCCATTGACCAATACGGCTTCCGCGCGGTCATTGCCCCCAGCTACGCCGATATCTTTTTCAACAACTGTTTCAAAAATGGTTTGTTGCCCATCGTGCTGCCTGAAAACGTGGTGGCTCAGTTGTTTGACGAAGTGGCGGCTTTTCCAGGCTACCAACTCACCATCGACTTAGAGCGCCAAGTGGTGGTTCGCCCTCAAGGCGAAGAAATTCCCTTTGACGTTCAAGCCTTCCGCAAATACTGTTTGCTCAATGGCCTGGACGACATTGGCTTAACCTTGCGCCACTCAGACAAAATCAAGTCCTTCGAAGCCGAACGATTGGCCACCAAACCTTGGTTGGCCCACGTCGCCTGAAAACGTCGCATCCCTATCGACTCAGAAAAGATACATCATGAAAATTGCAGTTCTGCCGGGTGACGGCATTGGTACCGAAATCGTGGCAGAAGCCGTCAAGGTTTTGAACGTCCTCGACTTGAAATTTGAAATGGAAGAAGCCTTGGTGGGCGGTGCCGCTTACGAAGCGCATGGCCACCCCCTGCCAGAGTCCACTTTGAAGTTGGCCAAAGAATCAGACGCTGTGCTGTTTGGCGCTGTAGGTGATTGGAAATACGACAAACTCGACCGTCCTTTGCGTCCCGAACAAGCCATTTTGGGCTTGCGCAAAAACTTGGGCCTGTTTGCCAACTTCCGCCCTGCCATTTGCTATGAGCAATTGGTCAGTGCCTCCAGCCTCAAGCCCGAACTCATTTCGGGTCTCGACATTCTCATCATTCGCGAACTGACCGGTGACATCTATTTTGGCCAGCCTCGCGGCCGCCGTATCGCCACAGACGGCCACTTCCCCGGCGCCGAAGAAGCCTTCGACACCATGCGCTATTCACGCCCCGAAATTGAGCGCATTGCCCACGTAGCCTTCCAAGCCGCCCGCAAGCGCAGCAAAAAGGTCACCAGCGTCGACAAAGCCAATGTGCTTGAAACCTTCCAGTTCTGGAAAGATGTCGTCACCGACGTGCACAAAGAGTACCCTGACGTCGAGCTGGAACACATGTACGTCGACAACGCCGCCATGCAATTGGTCAAAGCACCTAAGAAGTTCGACGTGGTGGTCACGGGCAACATGTTTGGCGACATCTTGTCCGACGAAGCCTCCATGCTGACCGGTTCTATCGGCATGCTGCCCTCCGCCAGCCTGAACAGCCAAAACCAAGGCTTGTACGAGCCTAGCCATGGCAGCGCGCCAGACATCGCTGGCCAGGGTATTGCAAACCCATTGGCTACAATACTGTCTGCTGCCATGATGCTCCGTTTTTCATTGAACCAAGCCGAATCTGCCGATCGCATTGAGACGGCGGTGAAGTCTGTTTTGGCTTCCGGTTTGCGCACTGTGGACATTTGGTCTGAAGGCACACACAAGGTCAGCACCCGCGAAATGGGTGAAGCCGTTGTGAAAGCCATCACGAAAACGACAAAGAGCTGAACGCTCAAAACTCGTCATGCCCTTCCGGCTCGACGAGTCGGAATCTCAAAATTAAATTGAAAGGGTGATGACATGAAATTGGTAGGACTTGTAGGCTGGCGCGGCATGGTCGGTTCCGTTTTGATGGACCGCATGCAGGCCGAGGGCGACTTTGGTTTGATCGAACCTTTGTTCTTCTCCACCTCCAACTCTGGCGGCAAAGCGCCCGCCATGGCCAAAAATGAAACAACGCTGCAAGATGCATTCAACATCGATGCGTTAAAGCGTTGCGACATCATCATCACTGCCCAAGGTGGCGACTACACCACCGAAGTGTTCCCCAAGCTGCGTGCAGCAGGCTGGAACGGCCACTGGATTGATGCAGCCTCCACACTGCGCATGGAAAAAGACGCCGTGATCATTTTGGATCCAGTCAACATGCCCGTCATTCAATCTGCCCTGAAAAACGGCGGCAAAAATTGGGTGGGCGGCAATTGCACCGTCAGTTGCATGTTGATGGGTGTGGGCGCTTTGTACAAGGCCGGCTTGGTGGAGTGGATGAGCACCCAAACTTACCAAGCAGCCTCTGGCGGCGGCGCGCAGCACATGCGCGAGTTGCTCACGCAGTACGGCACCTTGAATTCTGAAGTCAAAGCTTTGCTCGACGATCCCAAGAGCGCCATCTTGGAAATCGATCGCAAAGTCATCGCCAAACAACGCGCTCTGACTGGCGCCGAAACCGCCAATTTTGGCGTGCCTCTGGGCGGCTCGCTCATTCCTTGGATCGACAAAGATCTGGGCAATGGCATGTCCAAAGAAGAGTGGAAAGGCATGGCCGAGACCAACAAAATTTTGGGTCAAGGCGAAGGCTTCAATGCGCCAGCAATTCCTGTCGATGGCTTCTGCGTTCGTGTAGGCGCCATGCGCTGCCACAGCCAGGCACTCACCTTCAAATTGAAAAAAGACGTGCCCGTGGCCGACATTGAAGCCATGATCGCTGCCGACAACCAGTGGGTCAAAGTGGTGCCCAATACACGTGAAGCCACCTTGAAAGACCTCACACCTGTGGCTGTGACAGGCACCATGACCATTCCGGTGGGCCGCATTCGCAAACTGGCCATGGGCCCAGAGTATGTTGGCGCCTTCACCATTGGCGATCAACTGCTGTGGGGCGCTGCCGAGCCGCTGCGTCGCATGCTGCGCATTTTGTTGGACGCTTGATCAGCCTCACTCACCACCTCGCTGCATGAACCGCTCACTGCACTTTTTCGTTTGCCTTTTCAGCTGCATCGGCTTGTGCTTCAGCGCGCAAGCCCTGAGCTTGGCAGGTATCGAAGTGCAATCTCACAAAGGTGAGCCTTTGCACGCCGAAGTGAGTGTGGACAGCGCCACTGCGCAAGAGTGGGGACAATTGGTCGTCAAAATTGCACCCGCTGAAAGGTTCACTCAACTGGGCTTGGTCTACACGCCTGCACTGGCACAGTTGCAAGTGGAGCTTCTAGAAACACAAGACGGCAGCAAGCGCATTCGGATTGCAGGCCCGCAAAATTTTTCCGAGAATTTTGTCGATTTGCTCATTGAAGCGCAAACAGCTTCAGGCAAATGGGTCAAGGCTTTTACCCTGATGCTAAAACCGGCGCTTGTCAAAACGCAAGCCCCCTTGCAGCTGGCCACAGCTGCGGCCATGCCGAACAAAACAGACTCCCCCACAGCCACGGAACACGTGGTGCAAAGGGGTGAAAGCGCCAGCCAAATCATTCAGAAGTGGTTGACGCAAGACATGAGCACGCAGCAAATGTTGGTGGCACTCTTGAAGAACCAGCCCGATGCCTTCATCGAAGGTAACGTCAATTTGCTGCGGGCCGGTGCCGTTCTCAAGGCGCCTACGGCCACCGCAGTCAAAGCCATTGACCCTGACGAAGCACGCCAGTTTTTGGTCACGCAGCAAAAAGAGTTCTTGGCATTCTCGCAAGCGGCTTCTTTAAATACGCACCAGGTCAAAGGCCAAGATCCAAGCCGACAAATTTCGGGCAAAGTTGGCCAAGAAGACAATGCGCTGAAAGTTGCCGAAGCCACCATCGATCAACTCAAGCTCACCCAAGCCAAAGTTGAAAAACAAAACGCAGAAACACGTTTGGCCGCACAGCGTGCGTTGCAAGATGCACAAAAGCAATTGGACACCTTGCAAAGCAATGTGAACCAATTGGTCCAACTGACTGCACCTCTGACAGTCACCCAAGCAACTTCGCCAGCAAAAGACAAATCAAGTGCCATCGGTTCTGGCTGGTTGAATGTGAGCCAACTGTTGGCATCACCGCAACGCAACTCTTTTTTGTGGGCCGCTCTCACCTTGTTAGGCGTGTTAGCGGTGTGGGCGGGTCTGAAAATTCAAAGCAGAAGTACCGCCCATTCTTTGAGCACGCTTGTGAAGCCCAACGCTTCCCATGAAACTGCCAACCCCATGGACCATCACCCGCACCTGGGACTGCCTGCTGACATCACGGCTTTGAATCTCGATTTGAATCCACAGCACACAGCCCCTCACAATGGCCTGCATTCACCTGCGCCTACCGAGACACGACAGTGAGAATTGCACTGGGCATTACCTACAACGGTCAGCCCTATCAAGGCTGGCAAAGCCAAAGCACGGGCCTGACCATCCAAGACAAATTGGAAAAGGCGCTCAAAGAATTCACCACCCAAAAAGTGACCACCTTGTGCGCGGGCAGAACCGATGCGGGGGTCCACGGCTTGATGCAAGTCGTTCACTTTGACACCCCGCTTGAGAGGGACATGGCGTCTTGGGTGCGAGGCACCAATCGCTATTTGCCAGACGACATTTCTGTGCAGTGGGCCCAAGAAGTGCCACTTGAGTTTCATGCACGTGGCAGCGCCCTGTCCCGGCGCTACGCTTACATCCTGTTGGAATCTGCCGTCAGACCCAGCTTGGAATTTGGACGTGCTGGCTGGGTCTACCGCTCATTGGACGAAGCCGCCATGCGACAAGCTGCGCAGTATTTGCTGGGAGAGCATGACTTCACATCTTTCAGGGCCAGTAGCTGCCAAGCCTTGTCCCCTGTCAAAACCATGCTACGCGTTGACGTTCAAAAGCATGGCCCCTACTGGCGATTTGAATTTGAAGGCAATGCTTTTCTGCACCACATGATTCGCAACATCATGGGCTGCATGGTGTCCATTGGCCAAGGCTTTCAGACCCCGGAGTGGATGGCGCAAGTGATCGAAAGCAAACGACGTGATGCAGCCGCCCCCACCTTCTCGCCCGATGGTTTGTACTTTCAAGGCCCCGTGTATGCCCCGCACTGGGGACTGCCCACCAGCACCCCCCCTTTTCACTGGCTGCCATGAACAAGTCTGCTCAACCTACATTCATCAAGATTTGTGGCCTGACACGCGAAGCAGATGTTTTGGACTGCATCGAAGCTGGCGCCCATGCCATCGGCTTTGTGATGTATCCCCCAAGTGCACGGTATGTCTCCCTCGAACGCGTCTGCAAGTTGGCCAAACTCCTGCCCTCGGGGATCAAGCCCGTCCTGTTGTTTGTGAATGCCAGCCTAGAGGATGTTCAGGCCGCCTGCCAAGCCGTACCCAACGCCCTGCTGCAGTTCCATGGCGACGAATCCCCCTTTGAGTGCGACCGTTTGGCCCAAGCCGTGCAACGCCCCTACTGGCGCGCGGCCCGAATTCCCACCGACAACGCCGCCTCGTTTGACTTGGTAAAATTCGCCCAAGATTACTCAAATGCCCAAGCCATCCTGCTCGACGCACATGTTGACGGATATGGCGGTGGCGGGAAAACATTCAATTGGTCACAGCTTCCTCCAAACGTCAACGCTCACCTCGTTTTGAGTGGTGGATTGACGCCTGCAAATGTGACCGATGGCATTCGCCAGCTTCGGCCCAAAGCCCTGTCTTTGGCCGTTGATGTCAGCTCGGGCGTCGAGCTAGAGGGCCAAAAAGGCCTCAAAGATGCCCGGAAAATCCATGAATTTGTGGCTGCAGTCAAAGCAGCCGATGCCACTGAGTAACACCATGTCCAATTACCAACAACCCGATGCTGCCGGCCACTTTGGCATTTATGGCGGCAGTTTTGTCAGCGAAACCTTGACGCACGCCATTTTGGAATTGCGTGAGGCCTACGCCAAGTACCAACATGACCCCGAGTTTTTGGCCGAGTTCAACTACGAACTTGCGCACTTTGTGGGTCGTCCCTCCCCCATCTATCACGCAGCCCGCATGAGCCGCGAAGTGGGTGGCGCACAAATCTATTTGAAACGCGAAGACCTGAACCACACCGGCGCGCACAAAATCAACAACACCATTGGCCAAGCCATGCTGGCCAAGCGCATGGGCAAGCCGCGCATCATTGCCGAAACTGGCGCCGGCCAACACGGTGTGGCCACGGCCACCATCTGTGCCCGCTACGGCCTGGAATGCGTGGTTTACATGGGTGCCGAAGACGTCAAACGTCAAAGCCCCAATGTGTATCGCATGAAGCTCTTGGGCGCTACCGTGGTGCCCGTGACCTCTGGCAGCAGAACCCTCAAAGACGCCTTGAACGAAGCCATGCGCGACTGGGTGGCCAATGTTGACAACACCTTCTACATCATTGGTACTGTGGCCGGCCCACACCCCTACCCCATGATGGTTCGCGACTTCCAAAGCGTCATTGGCAACGAATGCCTTGAACAAATGCCAACCCTCTTGGCGCAAACAGGTTTGCACAGCCAACAACCCGATGCCGTCATCGCTTGTGTGGGCGGTGGGTCAAACGCCATGGGTATTTTCTACCCCTACATCAACCACAAAAACACACGCCTGATTGGCGTTGAAGCTGCGGGCGAGGGTTTAGAGAGCGGCAAACACTCTGCATCATTGCAACGCGGCAGCCCCGGTGTGTTGCATGGCAACCGCACTTACATCTTGCAAGACGACAACGGCCAAATTACCGAAACGCACAGCATCAGCGCAGGCCTTGATTACCCAGGCGTTGGCCCTGAGCATGCCTTCCTCAAAGACATTGGTCGTGCCGAATATGTCGGCATCACAGACCAAGAGGCCTTGGATGCGTTCCATTACTTGTGCCGTAACGAAGGCATCATTCCTGCACTGGAATCTAGCCATGCCATCGCTTACGCCAAGAAATTGGCCGCCACAATGAGACCTGATCAGTCCATCTTGGTCAACTTGTCGGGTCGTGGAGACAAAGACATTGGCACCGTGGCCGACCTCAGCCAAGCCGATTTCTACTGCCGCCCCAGCTGCCAAGGCCAAGGCGTCAAAGGTGGTTTGCCCATGGGCGAGCAAATTGTGAAAGTTGTCAAATGAGCCGCATTGAAGCCACCTTCCAACAACTGAAGGCCACAGGTCGCAAGGCCCTCATTCCCTACGTCACGGCAGGCTTTCCGTTTGCAGACGTGACCCCCGAACTCATGCATGCCATGGTGGCTGCAGGCGCCGACGTCATCGAATTGGGCGTGCCTTTCAGCGACCCATCAGCTGACGGCCCCGTCATTCAAAAAGCCGGCGACAAGGCCTTGGCGTTTGGCATCGGCACCTCGCATGTCATTGACATGGTGAAAGCCTTTAGACAAACCAACACCACCACGCCCGTGGTGCTGATGGGTTATGCCAACCCCATTGAACGATACGACCTGAAGCACGGCAAAGATGGCTTCATTCGCGACGCCTCAGCGGCTGGCATCGATGGCGTCTTGGTGGTGGATTACCCGCCCGAAGAATGCGTTGAATTTGCAGCCAAACTGCGTGCCCACAGCATGGACTTGATTTTCTTGCTGGCCCCTACCAGCACCGATCAGCGCATGCAGCAAGTGGCCGATGTGGCCAGTGGCTACGTGTATTACGTGTCGCTCAAGGGCGTCACGGGCTCTGGCGCCCTGAATACGGACGAAGTGGAAGCCATGTTGCCCCGCATTCGCCAAAAAGTCAGCATCCCAGTGGGTGTAGGCTTTGGCATTCGCGATGCCCAAACGGCCCAAACCATTGCCAAAGTGGCCGACGCCGTCGTGATTGGCAGCAAAATCATCCAATTGATAGAAAATGAACCCCGCGATAAAGTCGCTGCTGTGGCTGGCGACTTTTTGCGTGGCATTCGCCAGGCCATGGACGCCTGATCCCCATTTAAGGAAATCGACATGAGTTGGCTCGAAAAACTGCTTCCCCCCAAAATTCTGCACACCGACCCGGCCGACCGCCGAAGTGTGCCGGAAGGCTTGTGGATCAAGTGCCCCAAATGCGAATCCGTGCTGTACAAAACTGACTTGGAGCAAAACCAAAACGTTTGCCCCACTTGCAGTCATCACCACCGCATTGGCGCGCGTGCTCGCTTGAACAACTTTTTGGACAACGAAGGCCGGTACGAAATTGGCCAAGAAGTGGTGCCCGTTGATGCTTTGAAATTCAAAGACAGTCGCAAATATCCTGAGCGCATCAAAGAAGCCATGAGCAACACCGGCGAAACCGACGCCTTGGTGGTCATGGGCGGCGCCATCCACAGCATCAACTTGGTGGCCGCTTGCTTTGAATTTGACTTCATGGGCGGCAGCATGGGCTCTGTGGTGGGCGAACGTTTTGTGCGCGGCGTCGAAAGCGCCATCGAACAAAAAGTGCCCTTCATCTGCTTCACCGCCACAGGTGGCGCGCGCATGCAAGAGGGTTTGTTGTCCTTGATGCAAATGGCCAAAACCAATGCCGCCCTCACCCGCTTGGCCAAAAAAGGCTTGCCTTACATCAGCGTCTTGACCGACCCCACCATGGGCGGCGTGTCAGCAGGCTTTGCCTTCATGGGCGACGTGGTCATTGCTGAACCCAAGGCCTTGATTGGTTTTGCAGGTCCCCGCGTGATTGAAAGCACGGTGCGAGTCACCTTGCCAGAAGGCTTCCAACGCGCTGAGTTCTTGCAAGAAAAAGGCGCCATCGACTTCATTTGCGATCGCCGCGAATTGAAGATGACCATTGCCAACACCCTGGCCATGTTGACGCGCCAGTCAGCCGACGCCGTTAGCTGACCCTGTTCAAAAACAGCGGACTGCGTCCGCTGGCATTAAAGACCGCCGTATTGCAAACCTGCCAGCAACATGCCGGCAATTTGCAAAATGACCAACAACACCATTGGCGAGAGGTCAATGCCGCCTGGTTGAGGAATGGCATTTCGAATGGGTGCCAGCCAAGGCGCCACAATTCGAGACAACAGCATCATGCTGCCGCTGTTGGGTTGCACCCAAGACAAAATGGCGTACAACAAAATGATGGCACTCAAGCCAGAAACCAGCCAGTGCAACACGCCAAACAAACTGGCCACCAGAACACCGATGAGGGCGGCCTGTGCCCCGCTCAGGGCCCACATGGCCAACACATGGCTCAGCTTCATCAACCAAGCAGCTACCAAGCTTGAGGTGTCCAAGCGGCCCATCGCAGGCAATACACGTCTGAGAGGCATGACCAGCCAATCCGTCACAGCAAACACAAAGCGCCCAATGGGGTTCTGAAAAGGCAAACGCTGCCATTGCATGACCAGCCGCATTAAACAAGCCCCGCCCACCAAACCAGTGGCCACATCCAGGATCAAATTGACAATTTGTAGAAACACAGCAGTCCTCCAAGTGTGTGCATGATAGCGGTAGCCCCAAGGAATCGTAAAATAACGGATTCGCGCTGACCTTCAGCGTTTTACGGGTTTTGAACACCCCCCTACCGAATTGCACTTCATGTCAGACACGCCAGCAGAAAATCAAACCCCCCCCGTCGTTGACGAGAACCAGCTGATTGCAGAACGCCGCAGCAAACTCAAAGCCCTGCGTGAAGCGCAAGCCCAAGGCAAAGGCGTGGCGTTCCCCAATGACTTCAAGCCTGAAGACCGCGCAGAGCCCCTCACACTGGCGCATGGCGAGAAAGCCGCCGAGGCCTTGAAGGGTGAAGGCGTCACACCTGTGAAGGCCAAAATTGCTGGCCGCATGATGCTCAAACGCGTGATGGGCAAAGCCAGCTTTGCCACACTGCAAGATGCCACGGGTCGGTTTCAAATTTATGTCACGCGCGACGACATTGGCGAAGAAGCCTACAACGATTTCAAACACTGGGACTTGGGCGACATCGTGGCCGCTGAAGGCTACTTGTTCAAAACCAAAATGGGCGAGCTGTCCTTGCATGCCTCCAGTGTTCGCATGCTCACCAAAAGCTTGCGCCCGATGCCCGACAAGTTCCATGGCGTGGCCGATCAAGAAATCAAATACCGTCAACGTTATGTTGACTTGATGATGGACGAAGACGCGCGCAAACGCTTTACGGCGCGCAGCAAAGCCGTGAGTGGCATTCGCGACTTCATGGTCAAGCACAACTTCCTAGAAGTTGAAACGCCCATGCTGCACCCCATTCCTGGCGGTGCCAATGCACGCCCCTTTGCCACACATCACAACGCACTCGACCAAGAGATGTTCTTGCGCATTGCGCCAGAGTTGTACTTGAAGCGTTTGTTGGTGGGCGGTTTTGAGCGCGTGTTCGAAATCAACCGCAACTTCCGCAACGAAGGCATTTCCGTTCGCCACAACCCCGAATTCACCATGATGGAGTTCTATGCGGCCTATTGGAACTATCAAGACTTGATGGGCTTTACCGAAGAACTGGTTCGCGATGCCGCCATGAATGCTGTGGGCCATTTGCAACTCAGCTATGCCGGCAAACCCGTCGACTTGGCCAAGCCATTTGCACGCCTGACCATTCGTGAAGCCATTGTGAAACACACCGAAGCGGGCGACAAAGTAGACGATGCCGCGTGGCTCATTCAAGCCCTGCAAAAGCTGGGCATGAGCGAAGGCAAGAATAACTTGTCCAAAAAATCTTTGGCCGGTTTGCAGGTGTTGTACTTCGAAGAAACCGTGGAAGAAAAACTGTGGGAGCCCACGTTCATCATGGAGCACCCCACCGAAATTTCGCCCTTGGCCCGTGCCAACGACGAGCGCCCAGAAGTGACCGAGCGTTTTGAGCTTTACATCACAGGCCGTGAATTTGGCAACGGCTTCTCTGAGTTGAACGATGCCGAAGACCAAGTGGCGCGCTTCCAAGCACAAGTGGACGCCAAAGACAGCGGCGACGATGAGGCCATGTACTTTGACCACGACTTTGTGCGCGCCTTGGAATACGGCATGCCACCTGCTGGTGGTTGCGGCATCGGCATTGACCGCTTGATGATGTTGCTCACCGACAGCCCCAGCATTCGCGATGTGATTTTGTTCCCTGCGCTGAAGCGAGAACAAGAATAAAAATAGCGCCTAAGGGCGCTATTTTTTTGAAGCTCAAATGCTATGCAGCCATGAGGACAATGGCTGGCAATCACTGTTTCGGCAAGCGATCTTGTGGCTTGGCCACATCGGGCACTTCCTTTGCCTCAACGTCTACCACCTCGGCCTCATTTTTTGCACCCGTGCCCCAAGCACCAAAAGACGTTTTGCTGCGGGCCATGTCTTGGTAACGTTGCCACACCACAGCCACTTCAGGCTTGCGGCCGCGCACCAATGACCACAGAGCGCCAAACAGCAAAGAAAACAAGAGAATGCAAAGCATGCCCAGCACAAACACCAAGCCCAACAGACTGAAGAATATTTTAAAAATCCAAGCAATGAATTGCATATCAGGGCAAGCAGGCTAAGGCTTGTTGGTAATTGACCGAGCGGACCAAATCATCCCAAGCCAACGCGGGAGATGAAGGCAACAGTGCCAAACGACGTGCTTCACTGATTTCGTCGGGCTGCCACCAACCTTTGACTTGAGCCTCAGCCAAGCCGTCTAAAACCTCATCGATGACCTTGCTGCCCTTTAAAGATTGATTGCACAACAGCGCCAAGTCACAACCCGCCTGAAGTGCAGCCAAGGCACCTTGCGTGAAGCTGATGGCTTGACCATCTAAAACTCGCGCGCCAGCCATGGACAAATCATCACTGAACACAGCCCCTGTAAATTCCAACTGCTCACGCAAAATAGCTTGAATCCAAGTGGCAGAAAAACCAGCAGGCCGTGAATCTATTTTGGGATAAATCACATGGGCTGGCATCACGGCTGTCAATTCATTGTTCAGCCACTCATAGGGCTTGGCATCGCCTTTCAAAATGGCCTTGAGGCTGCGCTTGTCGATGGGCATGTCCACATGGGAGTCCGCCTTGACATGGCCGTGACCCGGAAAGTGTTTGCCACAGTTGCCCATGCCAGCACGGCGCAAACCATGCATCAGGCTATTGGCCAACAAGCTCACATGTCTGGGGTCGCGGTGGAACGCGCGGTCGCCAATGACACTGCTTTCGCCGTAATCTAAATCGAGCACCGGCGTGAAACTGAAATCCACACCACAGGCACGCAACTCTGCTGCCAATACATAACCCACGGCAGCGGCTGCTTGACAGGCTTTCAAGACGCCCTCACCTTCAAGCCCTTTGCCATCTTGCGCCCACATCTCACCCAGGCGGCGCATGGCTGGCAAATGCGTCAAGCCATCGGTTCTAAAGCGCTGCACTCGGCCGCCCTCATGGTCCACGCAAATGAGTAAATCTTTTCGAATCGATTTGATGTCAGCACACAAAGCTGTGAGCTGCGCCCGGCTTTGCCAATTGCGGCCAAACAAAATGATGCCGCCTGTTAAAGGATTTTTCAGGCGCTTTTTGTCTTGCGCTGTGAGGGCGTGACCTTCAATGTCAATGATGAGTGGTGCTTGAATGTTCATGCCGTTCTTTCCACCACGCAATAACTGCCGGCGTAATCCGCCTCGTCCGTCACGCTGATGTGTGCTTTTAAATGTTGGGACTCGAACCAAGTTTTCAAGGCACCATGCAAAATAATCACGGGCTGCCCAGATGACAGTTTGCCAATTTCGCAAGAGCGCCAGGTCATGGGCATTCTCATGCCCATGCCAATGGCTTTGCTGAAAGCCTCTTTGGCAGAAAACCGCGTGGCCACATAACGCACGCCACGTTCTGGCCACCTTGCACCTCGTGCCTTGTAGGTGGCAAATTCGGCGTCACTCAAAACTTTTTGAGCAAAACGATCGCCATGCTTTTCCAAGCTGGCCCTGATGCGTCGCACATCACACAGGTCGGTTCCAATGCCGTAAATCATGGCCAGGCTCCTGCTATCGGCCCAAGGCCTTCAAATAGCCGCGAACAGTGGCCGAATAGCCAACCTCCAATGCATCTGCAATCAAAGCGTGACCAATGGAAACTTCCAACAGACCTGGCACTGCTTGTGCAAATGCTGGCAAGTTGTCCTGGTTCAAATCATGACCGGCATTGACACCCAAACCCAGCGCCATGGCAGCTTTGGCTGTGGCCACATACGTTTCCAAACAAGCCGCATTGGCGGATGAGCCAAAGGTTGCGGCATAGGGTTCTGTGTAAAGCTCAACGCGATCTGCACCCACTTGCTGCACCGCTTGCATTTGCGCTGGCTCAGGGTCCATGAACAAACTGACGCGGACACCCAAGGACTTGCATTCATCTATCAAAGGTTTGAGCTGGGCTGCATCCTTCGGAAAAGACCACCCATGGTCACTGGTGAACTGGCCTTCGCTGTCGGGCACGAAGGTCACTTGGTGAGGCCGATACGTTCTGACAAAGTCCATCAATTGATGAAACGGATTGCCCTCGATGTTGAACTCTCTGTCGGGCCAACGTTTCATCAACTCAGCCAATTCCACCACGTCTGTTGCGCGGATGTGGCGCTCGTCGGGTCGCGGGTGAATGGTGATGCCTTGTGCGCCAGCCTCCAAGCACATCTGCGCTGCTTTCAGGACACTGGGAATTCCCAAGTGGCGCGAATTGCGAAGCAAGGCCACTTTGTTGACGTTGACGGACAGCGCCGTTTTGGAATGAAGGGTCATGAAGGGCTCACAAGCTTTGAATGTCGATCATCATTTGACGGGTCTTTAAAGTGCCGACACCGCAATGGTAATTGAGCAAGGTGCG
>CANBWP010000041.1 GCA_947373185.1 Comamonadaceae bacterium
GATCACCTCGAAGCCGTTGGTCAAGCGCACTTTGGCAACTTTACGCAGAGCGGAGTTAGGTTTTTTAGGCGTCGTGGTGTACACACGTGTGCACACACCGCGGCGCTGCGGAGAGTTTTGCATCGCAGGGCTTTTTGACTTGGTCTTTTCGACCTCGCGCCCCTGACGCACCAATTGATTGATGGTTGGCATTTAAAAAAACGTCCCTAAACGTTTGGAATGAACAAAAAATCTTCCCCGCCCCAAATGCGGAAAAGCCTTCTAGTATAGCGTTTGAACAGGGCCTGTGCAAAAATTTCTACACAGGCATCGAAAGTAATGAAGTTTGCAAGTACCAACTTTTCTTATTTGATCCACAAACGCAAAGCGTCCCAAGCTCGGCCAAGCACGCCGGCTTGCTCAACTGTGTCTAAAGCTTGGAGTGGCAAGTCCACCCAAAGCTGATCGCCCCTGAAAACTTTGAGGCTGCCAATGGCTTGACCTTTGGTCACCGGTGCGACCAAGGGGTCGGGTCTGACCAATTGCGTTTTGATTTGGGATGCCGCGCCAGCAGGCACTGCCACCACCATAGCGTCGGAGCGGCCCAGCTTCAGTGTTGAGGCCTTGCCCTTCCAAATGGCGGGGGTGGACACCGCTTGTCTTGCGTCATATAACTTCACCGCATCAAAAGCGGTATAGCCCCAGTTGAGTAATTTCTGCGCTTCATTGGCGCGCGCCGTTTCGCTGCTGGTGCCCAGCACGATGGCCATCAAACGGCGCGAGCCGACATTGGGAACGTCGCGTTTGGCAGTTGCCACCAAACAATATCCGGCCGCATCGGTATGACCCGCCTTCAACCCATCCACAGTGGGGTCTTTGAACAACAACAGGTTTCTGTTGCTGTCATTGGCAGCGGGCGTACCGGGGTAGCGGTATTTTTTGATCGCATAGGTACCGACATAGTCGGGAAAGTCGTGCATCAAGCGCGCGGCCAAGGTGCCCAAGTCCCGGGCCGTGGTGGTGTGCCCCGCTTGCGTCAAGCCATCTGGGTTTTTGTAGCTGGTGTTTTGCATGCCCAAGACTTTGGCCTGATCGTTCATCATTTGCACAAAACGCTCGGCGGTTCCGCCCACTCCCTCGGCAAGCGCCATGGTGGCGTCGTTGCCCGACTGCACGATCATGCCTTTGACCAAGTCTTCCACAGGCACTTTCATTTTGGGATCAATGAACATGCGTGAACCGGGCATTTTCCAAGCACGTTCGCTCACGCCAAAGGTTTGCTTCATGTCGATTTTTTTCGACTTCAGTGCGTCAAAGACCACATAGGCGCTCATGAGTTTGGTCAATGACGCAGGTTCTACTGGCATGTCCAATTCTCTAGACGCCAAAATTTGATTGGCCGTGACATCTAAAAGCAAATACGCTTTGGCAGCCACCTCAGGCGCTTCTGGTCCTGACGCCTGCCCCCAAGCCAGGGTAGGCGTCGCGCCAATCATCAAGGCTGATAAGGCCAAGCACATCAGCATGCGCCATGGCAAGCGCCGAGACTTCAAAGTAAGAAGGTGCATGCTGCGTTTGAGTAAGAAGTGAAGTCCAAAGAACAGAGCGAACAAGCAGTGATGTGAATGCCTTGGCAGGTACTCAGGCGCGCAAGTGACGGCCCACCAAGGTCCTTAACAGCGGTAATTGTCCGTGAAAGAAATGTTCAACACCAGGAATGACGGTTACAGGCAAAGATTGGGGCCGAGCCCAGTCCATCACACTGCTCAAAGGCACTGTGTCGTCAACCTCGCCATGAACCACCAGGGTTTTGTCGTGTAGGTCCTGAGGAACCGGTGCGACGTCAAAGCGAGAGGCTGCAGTACCAACCAATACGATCTTTTTCAAATGTCCGGCGCCGGCCAATTGAGCAACGGCATGGCTAGTGACAAAAGCGCCAAAGGAAAAACCGGCCAACGCCAACCCCTGGCCCTCATGGGCTGCTGGAAACATGGCCTGACTTTGTGCAATCACGGCCATGAGGTCATTCAGTTCACCGCGGCCTTCGTCATAAATACCGGCACTGGCACCGACACCTCTGAAGTTGAAACGGATGGCGCACCAACCACTTTGTTCTGCATGGTGCCGCCGAACAAAGGGTGTGGGTGCGCAATGACGGCCGTCCCTTGGATGGGCATGTCTGTGGGCACATCACACAGCCCCTCCAACAGACCGGCCGGGCCTTCAAATTGACAGGTTTGGGTGGCTGAATTCATCAACGGCCCACATCAGGCGGTGTGAGTAAACGCTGCACAACTTGGCCATTTTTGAGATGGCTTTCCACAATTTCATCAATGTCACTGTTGTCGACAAAGGTGTACCACGTGCCTTCAGGGTAGACCACAGCCACAGGACCGCCTGCACAGCGGTCGAGGCAGCCCGCCTTGTTCACGCGGACCTGGCCTGGGCCCGACAAGCCCAAATCTTTGATGCGATTTTTGCAATGGTCAAAGCCGGCTTGAGCGCCTTGGAGAGCGCAACAGGCCTCGCCACTTTTCCGCTCATTGAGACAGAAAAAGATGTGCCGGGCGTAATAAGAAGACTCAGTAGACGACTGAAAAGGCGCCACAGAAAGGGGGGATTTTTTTTCGCTCATCGGCTCATTTTAGTTGGCATAGGCGAGGACAAACGAATCATCAAGTAAGCCACCAAGACAAAGGGCCAAAGCCAGCCGAGCCACTGAATCAAGCCATGAAAGCGGATGAATTGACCCTGCTCCCAATTGTGCAAAGTCAGTGAAAAGTAAGCGCTCGCTGAGGCGTTATTTAGCATGGTTAGTTGTAAGACCAAGCCAACCAAGGCCAAGACTTGCAATGTTTTTTCTTTCATCCACATCAAAGGGATCGACACCATGGCTGCCATGACCAAAGCCAACTGAACGGGTGCATTGATCCAATCCCAGGCATGCAAGGGCCCATAGGTCAGCGCCGCGGACAGTCCGGTCACTCCGACGCCCAAACCCAAAATCAGAATCCATGCGATGCATTTTTGATGCAAATGGCGGATCAAACTGAATGCCAAAAAGCAAGGCATCAACAGCCCCAAAGTGACACACAAGGCTTCATAGACCGGTAGCAAGGGCTGCAATTCAACTTCACGAACCGGCAACCAATCCAACCACGGAGTGTCTTGCAAACTCAATGCCAAGGCATCTTCCGCTCGTTCCAAGACTTGGCCCAAGCCTAAAGGCACGGGAGCAGGAAACAACAAAGCTACGGGCCACAATGCCAGCAATACCAATGAGCCTTTGGCATCAGGCCAAAACCAATTGGCACGAAATCGGCTCCATCGGTCTAAAAATCCAAAACGCTCCAAAGTCCAAGCGCTACTTGCGCCTATCAGCGCGCCGAAGGTGTTGAGTCCCCAATCCACATTGGAGGGCACCCTGGCCGGCAGGAATAACTGCAAAGATTCCATGCCCAGGGAAAGCATTGAACTCATCAACAAGGCCAAAGGAACTGCGGGCGAGTGAATGGCGCTGCGCCGAAGCGCAAGGGCAACGATGAAGCCGATCGGCGCATAACCCAGCACATTGGAAAGCACATCAAACCCTGTCCAGTAGCGGGGCCAAGGTGCCCATAAAAATGCCGTCCAATCCACGCCTTGGGAGCGCCAGCCCTCAAACGGATAGAGGCTGGCGTAAATGATGAGGGCGGCATAAATGCATGCCAATGGCCATGCCGCAGTCTTTTGCATGGTGCGTGGGATTTAAATCGGCTTGACCACAACCAAGATCACAACGGCGACCAGCATGAGGACCGGTGCTTCATTGAACCATCGAAACCAGACATGGCTGCGAATGTTTTGGCCGCTTTCAAATTTTTTCAAAATCCGGCCGCAAGAATGGTGGTAACCCAAGATCAATAGGACGACCGTCAATTTGGCGTGCATCCATGCATTGCCAGGCCCCCAACCAATACCGACACCCCACCAAAGCCACACACCCAGAGCAATGGCTGGCACAGCCAACAGTGTGGTGAAACGCAGCAGCTTGCGAGCCATCAGCAGCAAACGCTCGCGCTCGGCTTCTGAGTCCTGAGGAACCATTGCCAAATTGACAAAGATTCTGGGCAAGTAAAACAAGCCAGCAAACCAGCTGGCCACGAAAACAATGTGAAAGGCTTTAATCCAGAGCATGCACAGAGTGTAGCCCTGTCAAACGGCGTGTCGCAAGACCCAAAAATTGATTTCGATCAAGAAATCTAGCCTGCATTCCAACGAGACGCCCCCTAATTTAGAAAAGTTAAGGCACAATTTTCCGATGACATTGATCAATACCCCTTTTCCCCTGAGTCGCCCTCGCCGTTTGAGACGCACTGAATTTTCTCGTCGATTGGTGCGTGAGCATCAACTGAGCGTCGATGACTTGATCTATCCGGTCTTTGTACTGGACGGCAAGAACCAACGACAGGCCGTGGGCTCCATGCCAGGCGTTGAACGATTGAGTTTGGACTTGCTGTTGCCAGTGGCGGAAGACTGTGTGAAATTGGGCATTCCTGTCATGGCCTTGTTTCCGGTCATTGACAGCGCCTTGAAAGACCCAGAGGGCAATGAAGCGCTCAATCCTGAGGGCCTGGTGCCCACGGTGGTCCGCGCGCTCAAGAAAAACTTTCCGCAGTTGGGTGTGATGACCGACGTGGCCTTAGACCCTTTCACAAGCCATGGCCAAGATGGTTTGTTGGACGAAGACGGCTACATCTTGAACGACTTAACCTTGGACCAACTGGTCAAGCAGGCCACTGTCCAAGCTGCTGCAGGTGTCGACATTGTGGCCCCCAGCGACATGATGGATGGCCGCATTGGCGCGATCCGGCAGACTTTGGAAACCAAAGGTTTTGTCCATACCCAAATCATGGCATACAGCGCCAAATATGCCAGTTCTTTTTATGGCCCCTTCAGAGACGCCGTGGGTTCTGCGGCCAACTTGGGCAAAGGCAATAAGAAGACTTATCAAATGGATCCGGGCAACACCAACGAAGCCCTGCGCGAAGTCGCCCTGGACATTGCAGAAGGCGCAGACATGGTCATGGTCAAACCTGGCATGCCTTATTTGGACGTGGTGCGCCGCGTGAAAGACGAATTTGGTGTGCCCACCTTTGCTTACCAAGTGTCTGGTGAATACGCCATGCTCAAGGCGGCGGCCCAAAATGGTTGGCTCGATCACGACGGTGTGATGATGGAAAGTTTGTTGGCGTTCAAGCGCGCTGGTGCAGATGGCATCCTGACTTACTTTGCACGAGATGCCGCGCGTTTGTTGAAGCACGCCTAATCTGGTTTCCAAGTCACACGCAACATGCGCGTCTTCACAGTTTCTGGTCAGCACGTGCAAGACGCGTTGGCTTTGCCACGTGCCTTGCCGGAACAGGGCTATGTGTGGGTCGCTTGTTCTCGTACTTACTTTGCGGCCGAACAAGCTCAGATTCAACAAACCATTCAAGCGCTGACGGGTCACAGTCTGCTAGATCTTCACATTTCAGACCTGCTGAACAGTCAACTTCCTTCGCGCTTTGACTTGACCTCGCACTATGACGTTTTGGTTTTTCGGCGCTTGGCCAGCGCAGCACGAGACGCAGCGAGTGCTGACGTTCCAGGAATCAACAAAATCAAGGGCAAGCTCAGTGGCCCGCCGGCTTTGCGCAGAGTCGACACCAGCCCCATTGGCTTTGCCATCTTTGACAAAGTCTTGATCACGGTTCATCCTGACGACTGCGTCATTCGCGAGGCCTATGCTGCCAGATTGTTGGCTGCCAGCAAACAAGTGCACCCTACAGAGCTTGTCAACAACCCTGGTTTTCCAGGTCTTGAATTTGCGGACGATCGCTCCACAGGCGCTCGCGGCATTCCTGTCAGTCCGGCTGACATGATGCTGCGCATGGTCAGTCAAGTGGTCGATGTGTATTTGGATTTACGGCGAGAGCTCACGCGCCAGCTAGATCACTGGCAAGCTGAGTTGATCAATCCTGACACGCGTTTTAACAATTGGTCAGCCCTGCTGGAAGCCCGCTTGTCTTTGCACCACCTCGACGAAATTTGCGAAGACCAAAGAAGCGCCATGCAAGATTGGCTGGAATCATTGAACACATGGACCCCCCCAAGCGCCAGCGCCTTGATCAAGGAGCACGAAGTGCTTCGGGTTCGCAGCCGCGATGTGCTGGAGCACATTGACCGTGTGGTGCATCATGTACGCCGTTTAGAACAAAGCATTGAAACCGCTGTGCAAATTCACTTCAACGCACAAAGCAATCGCACCAATGAAACCATGCGAACGCTCACGTCCATCACCGCCATTTTCTTGCCCTTGAATTTGATTGCCGCCATATTCGGCATGAACTTTGATGTCATTCCCCTGCTGCACACGCATACGGGATTTTGGTGGACCTTGGGCAGCATGCTGCTGATCGCGCTCATCTTGGCTTGGCTGTTTTGGCGCAAGCGTTATTTGGCGCGATCAGGCAGATAGTCAGGCCGGTGAGGACTCAAGCCAAATGGGTCTTGAAAAATCCCAAGCTTCTTTGCTTGGCCAGCGCCGCCGCTTCGGCTTGCCATGCTGCTCGGTGATTGCAATTGAAACCATGATGCGCAGCGTAAGTGAACACCTGACTTGTGGGGTGCGCGGCTTGAAAAGCCTTGACGGAGTCCATTGAAATCCATTTGTCTTCTTCTGCAAAGTGCGCCATGACGGGCACCTTGGGTTGACGCGCCATTTCAGCTTCTGTGGTGACACCGCCGCCGTAATAAGGCGCCGCTGCAGACAGGCCGTTCAGCATGCAGGCCGCACGCCACGTGAGTAAGCCACCCCAGCAATAACCAACGATGCCCACCTTGCCACCACAGGCTTGATGCGCATAGTCGATGGCTGCTTGGATGTCTTGCAAGGCACCAGGCGCAGGCAAGGCCTCCACAGCCGACTTCAGCGCCATGCCGGCACCCATGTCGGCTTCGGCATATCCCAGCTCGACATTGGCTTGCGCACGGTGGAACATGGCAGGCGCAATGGCCAAATAGCCTTCTTGGGCATAAGCATCAGCCACTTCACGAATGTGCAGATTGACACCGAAGATTTCTTGAATGACCACCACAGCGGCTTTTGCAGGCGTCGCAGGCTGGGCCACATAGGCGGGGATGTGTACGCCATCAGCCGCTTGAAGTTGAATGAAAGTTCCCATGAGATTCTCCTAATGAATGAATTAAAGTTTGAGCGCACGCTCAACAAAATCGAGTCGGTCTTGGCCCCAAAAAATTTCGCCGTTCAGCACGTAACTGGGCGCACCAAAAACGCCGACATCGATGGCCAACTGTGTGTACTGCTCATAGCGAACTTGAACCGCCTGGCTGTGCGCTTGCTCTAGACAATTGGCGGGCAGATTGTGCGCCTTGAGTAATGCTGCCAGGGTCTTCTCATCGGCAATGTTCTGCTGCTGTGACCACACGGCAGACAGCACAGCGCCGCTGATGTTCATGGCGGCATCGGCGCCAGCGCTCATGTCAACCGCAATGATCAACTTGGCTGCGTCGTCGCCATTGACTGGAAAATAAGTGGGCTTCAGGTTCAAAGGAGCGCCCAACCATTTGCTAAATCGTTCCAATTCCGTCAAGCGGTAGGCCTGCCTTTGGGGGGCTCGTTGGCCCAATGGCAATCCACCGGAAATTGGAAAGACTTTGCCGCCCAAATCAATGGGCATGACGCGGACTGTTGCGCCTGCCTGTTTGGCGATGCGCTGGAAGCGCTGATGCCCCAAATAAGCCCAGGGGCTTTGGGGTGCAAAGTAATAGTCGACTGAGTGACTCACAATAAGCTCCTAATGAAGATAATCTTCTCTGTAAAGACAGTGTTTTAACAGTTTGACATCGATTCTGCAGGAGACAAACATGCGCAAAGTTTTATTGGTCACCGGCGGCAGCCGCGGCATTGGGGCTGCCACATGCGTTTTGGCCGCCCAAAAGGGCTGGAACGTTGCGGTCAATTACACCGCCAATTCAAAGGCTGCAGAAGAAGTGGTTCGCCACATCGAAGCGGCAGGGGGCAAGGGATTGGCGGTTCAAGCAGACGTGTCCAACGAAACAGAGGTCATGGCCATGTTCGACAAAGTTCGTTCAGAACTCGGCCCCCTCCAGGGCTTGGTCAACAACGCAGGCGTGGTGGATGTGTCCGCTCGGCTCGACGAGATGAGCATGGCCCGCTGGCGCAGAATGTTTGACATCAATGTGCTGGGGTCGATGCTTTGCGCGCGTGAAGCCATTCGGCAAATGAGCACACAACATGGCGGCCAGGGCGGCGCCATTGTGAATTTGTCCAGCGCCGCCTCCAGGCTGGGCGCGCCAGGTCAATATTTAGATTACGCAGCGGCCAAGGGCGCCATCGACAGCTTTACCTTGGGGTTGGCCAAAGAAGTGGCCGCCGAGGGCATTCGGGTCAATGGCATTCGCCCCGGCTTGATTGACACCGAGATTCATGCGTCAGGCGGCTTGCCCACCCGCGTGAAAGACTTAGAGCATTTGGTGCCCGTGAAACGCGGTGGCACCGCCATGGAAGTAGCGCAAGCCATCATCTGGCTGCTCTCAGATGAGGCCAGCTACACCACCATGAGCATGTTGGACGTCTCTGGCGGGCGTTGATGTTGGCGCCAGATGCCCCTTCAAATTAGCGATTAACATCCTCACACTTTTCGAGAATCTAGGAACACGATGACTGTCACTTCCATTGCACACTTCATTGCAGGTCAAGTATCTGCCGGCAACTCAAACCGAGCGCAAGATGTTTTCAACCCTGCGACAGGCAAAGTCACAGGACGGGTCACTTTGGCCAATACACAAGATGTCGATCAGGCCGTGGCGTGTGCCCAAGCGGCCTTTCCATCCTGGGCAGATACGCCGCCGCTGCGCCGCGCACGCGTGATGTTCAAGTTTTTAGAACTGCTGAATCAAAACCGCGACAAGCTTGCCCACATGATCACGGCAGAACACGGCAAAGTGTTTACCGATGCCCAAGGCGAGGTTACACGTGGCATCGACATTGTTGAATTTGCCTGTGGCATTCCTCAATTACTCAAAGGCGATTTCACAGACCAAGTTTCGACAGGCATTGACAACTGGACCTTGCGTCAACCACTGGGTGTCGTTGCTGGCGTAACGCCTTTTAACTTTCCCGTGATGGTGCCTATGTGGATGTTTCCCGTGGCCATTGCCTGTGGCAACACCTTTGTTTTGAAACCCAGCCCTTTGGACCCCAGCCCCAGTTTGTTGATGGCGGAGTTGCTCCATCAAGCGGGTTTGCCCAGCGGCGTTTTCAACGTGGTGCAGGGCGACAAAGAGGCTGTGGACGCATTGGTGGAACACCCCGATGTGAAAGCCATCAGCTTTGTGGGCTCGACACCCATTGCCAACAGCTTGTACGAAAACGGCGCACGACATGGCAAACGCGTTCAAGCCTTGGGCGGCGCTAAAAACCACATGGTGGTCATGCCCGATGCCGACATTGAACAAGCCGTCGACGCCTTGATGGGCGCAGCCTACGGCTCTGCTGGCGAGCGCTGCATGGCCATCAGCGTTGCCGTCTTAGTGGGTGATGTGGCCGAACGCCTCATGCCTTTGTTGCTTGAAAAAACTCGGGCTCTCAAAGTTTTGAACGGCACCAACTTGGCTGCAGAAATGGGCCCCATCGTGACTGCCGCTGCCAAAGCGCGCATCACTGCTTACATCGATGCAGGTGTGGCCGAAGGCGCGACATTGTTGGTGGATGGGCGTCAGTTTGACGGCGCCAAGGCCGGCGAAGGTTGTGACGATGGCTTTTGGTTGGGTGGCACCTTGTTTGACAAGGTGAGCACTGACATGAAGATTTACAAAGAAGAAATCTTTGGCCCTGTACTGTGCTGTGTCCATGTGAAAGATTTTGGCGAAGCCGTCAAAATCATCAACGATCATGAGTTCGGCAATGGCGTGAGTTGTTTTACACGCGATGGCAACGTGGCGCGCGAATTTTCACGTCGCATTCAAGTCGGCATGGTCGGTATCAATGTGCCCATTCCCGTGCCCATGGCATGGCATGGCTTTGGCGGCTGGAAGCGCAGTTTGTTTGGCGACATGCATGCCTATGGCGAAGAAGGCGTGCGTTTTTACACCAAACAAAAATCGATCATGCAACGCTGGCCAGAAAGCATTGGCAAAGGCGCAGAATTTGCCATGCCCACCGCCAAGTAAATCGCCATGAACGACAGCACCTTTGACTACATCATCGTCGGCGCAGGGACGGCAGGCTGCCTGTTGGCCAATCGCTTGTCGGCCGATGCCAGCAAACGGGTGCTGTTGATCGAGGCAGGCAAAAGGGATGATTACCACTGGATTCACATACCAGTGGGGTACTTGTATTGCATCGGCAATCCGCGCACCGATTGGTTGTTTGAGACAGAGGCTGCAGCTGGGCTGAATGGTCGGACACTCCGATATCCTCGAGGCAAAGTATTGGGCGGCTGCAGCAGCATCAACGGCATGATTTACATGCGCGGTCAGGCCCGCGATTACGATCAGTGGGCACAGCTGACTGGCGATTCAAATTGGCGTTGGGACAACTGCCTGCCCTACTTTAAATTTCACGAAGATCACCACCAAGGCGCCGCCTCGCTTCATGGGGCCAAAGGTGTGGCGCCCGAATTGATGAGCGACCATGAAGATGCCACCTCATCTGCTTATTTCAAGCTATTGAAAGCACGCCAAGCAGGTGGTGAATGGCGCATTGAAAAACAACGCCTCAGCTGGGATGTGCTTGATGCCTTCTCCCAAGCGGCCGCGCAAGCAGGCATTCCCCAGATCACCGATTTCAACCAGGGCAACAACGAGGGCGTGGGCTACTTTGAAGTCAATCAGAAAAATGGTTGGCGCTGGAACACAGCGCAAGCTTTTCTCAGACCCACTTGTTATGGACGGCCCAACTTCGAGCTGTGGACCCAAGCGCAAGTGGCCAGCTTGGTCATTGAAACCGATGCCGATGGGGGAAAACGATGCACAGGGGTGAAAGTCTGGGATGGCCATCAAATGGTCACCGCCACCGCCACACGCGAAGTAGCTCTGAGCGCTGGCAGCATTGGCTCTGCGCATATTTTGCAGCTCTCTGGCATCGGTTCGGCTGAGGACTTGCATTCGCAGGGTGTGCAGCCCGTCCATGATCTGCCAGGTGTTGGCGCCAATCTGCAAGATCACTTGCAGATTCGCTCGGTCTACAAAGTCAAGCATGCGAAAACGCTGAACACGTTGGCCAGTAGCTGGTGGGGCAAAGCAAAAATTGGCCTTGAATACGCCATGTCGCGCAGCGGTCCCATGAGCATGGCACCCAGCCAATTGGGCGCCTTCACCAAGAGTGACCCTCAACAAGAATGGGCCAACATTCAATACCACGTACAGCCCTTGAGCCTGGATGCCTTTGGCGAACCCTTGCACAACTTCCCCGCCATCACGGCCAGCGTGTGCAATTTGAATCCAACCAGCCGCGGTACGGTGTCGCTCAAAAGTTCAGATTTCCGCGCAGCACCTGCCATTGCGCCGAATTACTTGAGCACGGATGCAGATCGCAAAGTGGCCGCCGACAGTTTGCGCGTCACCCGACGCATCATGTCGCAATCGGCCATGGCGAAGTTCGAGCCTGAAGAATTCAAACCAGGCGTTCAGTATCAGTCAGACGATGAATTGGCGCGATTGGCAGGCGACATTGCCAGCACCATTTTTCATCCCGTCGGCACGACGCGAATGGGTCGCGACGACGATCCGATGGCGGTGGTCAACAGTCGGCTTCAAATTCGCGGCCTGCGCGGCCTGCGAGTTGTCGATGCTGGCGTCATGCCCACCATCACCAGCGGCAACACCAACAGCCCCACCCTCATGATTGCCGAAAAAGCAGCGCACTGGATGGCACAAGATGCACAAAATTGAGCGCATTGAAAGTCTGCGCATGCCACGGGAAATCCCTGATGGCATTGTTGTATGAACACCGCTACATTCCTCTCACTCGATGAACTGCAGTTTGGGTTCGTTTTGAGGGCAGAGGAGACACCCAAACTACTCGAACATAAACATCCAAAACGAGATGTGACTTTTTACAAGCGTCGCGCAAGCGGCGCTTTTTTTTCATGGAAATACTGATCGTCTCCCTGGCGTCTCTGTTTGCCGGCATGGTCGATTCCATTGTTGGCGGTGGCGGCCTGATTCTCGTTCCTGCTCTGTTCGCCACCTTCCCCACAGCCCCTCCGGCCACTTTGCTTGGCAGCAACAAAAGCGCGTCCATTTGGGGCACCTCCTTTGCCACCTACCAATTCAGCCGAAAAGTAGACATGCGTTGGACGGCGCTGGTTCCTGCAGCCCTAGCCGGTGTTGCCGGTTCACTGACAGGCGCTTGGGCCGTCACGCAACTTGACCCCAGCTTTTTACGCCAAGTCCTTCCCTTTCTGCTGGTCGCTTTGTTGGCCTATACCTTGGTTAAAAAAGACCTCGGTCAAACACACGCGCCATTGTTCAAAGGCAAACAAGAAGCCGTGGTGGCCGCCTTGATGGGCTTGTTCATCGGTTTTTACGATGGCTTCTTTGGGCCTGGAACAGGCAGTTTTTTTGTTTTTGCATACGTGCGCTTGTTGGGCTATGACTTTTTAAATGCCTCGGCCAGCGCCAAGCTGATGAACTCGGCCACCAACTTGTCCGCCTTGGTGTTATTCACTTTACAAGGGCATGTCTGGTGGCACCTGGCACTGCCCATGGCCATCGCCAACGTGCTTGGCAGCCTGATTGGCACACGCTTGGCTTTGAAGCATGGCGCGGGTTTTGTGCGCTATGTGTTTTTGGCTGTGGTGGGCGTCTTGATTCTAAAAACAGGCTACGACGGTTTTGTGCGCACGCTTTAAGGACTTGTATGGACCGGCACACGCGAAGACAAAGCACACATCAACTCGTAGCCAACTGTGCCCGCAGACAGCGCCACTTCATCGATTGAAACGCCGGCCCCCAGAATGGCCGAACCAGCGGCTTGTTGCGGCACCCCCCACAGGGTCACTTCGCTGCCCAAACCTGCATGAGGCAAGTCGCTTAAATCAACGGTGATCATGTCCATGCTGACGCGCCCCACCGTGCGGGTGCGAATGCCATTCACACACACTGGCGTGCCAGTAGGTGCGCTGCGCGGGTAACCGTCTGCATACCCGCAGGCCACCACCCCAATTCGCATCGGCCGATCGGCCACAAAACTCGAACCATAGCCCACTGTCTCGCCGGCTTGCAAATGTTGAACACCCACGATGGCTGCATTCAAACTCATCACAGGTTTCAGATGCCAATCGTTAGAAGTGTGCAAAGGAAAGTCGGGAGAACTGCCATACAGGGCAATGCCAGGGCGAATCCAATCTGCCCGCACGTTCAAGGCTTGCGCGTGGCGCAAAGCGGCAGCACTGTTGCACAAGCTGCGTTCGCCGGAAAGGTCTTGCGTGTGAAGGGCAAAGACAGTCAGGGCCGCTTCAATGCCTTTAACGCCATCAGCATCACTGAAATGCGTCATGAGAGAAATTTCATCGACCTGCGGCAATGCATTCAAACGGGTCCAAGCCGCCCTGAAGGCCTGTGGTGCAAACCCCAGTCGGTTCATCCCAGAGTTCATTTTGAGAAAGACGCGATGCCCTTGATGGGTTTTGTGCACCGCCAACATGTCGATCTGCGCCTCGCAATGCACCACATGCCACAAGTTCAAGCGTGAGCACATTTCTAGATCGCGCGTTTCAAACGCACCTTCTAACAACAGAATGGGGCCACGCCAACCCCACTGCCGAACTCGCTCAGCTTCCGACAAATCGAGGAGCGCAATGCCGTCTGCAGCGCGCAAGCCGTCCATCGCGCGTTCAAGGCCATGGCCATATGCATTGGCCTTGACCACCGCCCACACCAATGCGTCAGGTGCAGCCGTCTTGATTTGCGCCAGGTTATGGCGCAAGGCATTGATATCGATGGTGGCCTGAATCGGTCTTGGCATGTCTGATCGTTACAAAAACGGCAATCGTACGCGGGAAGAAGACTAGATTGTGGCACCACGGAGCGTGATATAACCGAAACTTACGCCAACTCAAGCAAAGCTTGTGTTGCTTTGATCCGTTTTTTACTCTTCGACTTCGGCCCTATGCCCTATCGAATCACTGCATGATTTCATGAAGCGCGGTTTTTACACCATCATGGCGGCCCAGTTTTTCAGTTCACTGGCCGACAACGCGCTCTTTGTCGCGGCCGTTGAGCTCATTCGCACCAGCGGTGGTGCCGAGTGGCAACGTGCTGCGCTGGTGCCCATGTTTGCCTTGTTTTATGTGGTGCTGGCCCCCTTTGTTGGCGCCTTTGCGGACTCCCGGCCCAAAGGCGAGGTCATGTTCATCAGCAATGCCATCAAAGTTGTGGGTTGCTTGATGATGCTGTTTGGCACCCATCCCTTGATGTCCTACGCCATTGTGGGTCTAGGTGCAGCCGCTTATTCACCGGCCAAATACGGCATCTTGACGGAACTGTTGCCAGCCTCACAGCTTGTGAAAGCCAACGGCTGGATTGAAGGACTGACCATTGCTTCCATTATTTTGGGTGTCTTGGTGGGCGGCCAACTGGTGGGCGCCCACGTCTCTGAGTACTTGCTGAGCTTTGACTTTCCCATCCTCGATACAGGCATTGACACAGCGCCAGAGGCTGCCATCTTGCTTCTCATCACGTTTTACGGTTTGGCAGCATGGTTCAACACCCGCATCCCTAAAACAGGTGTGGTCATGCGTGACATGCCCCAGAATTTGCTGGCCCTTTTGCCAGACTTCTGGGATTGCAACAAACGCCTTTGGAAAGACCGTCTCGGTCAAATTTCTTTGGCCACCACCACTTTGTTTTGGGGTGTTTCTGGCAATTTGCGTTACATCGTGTTGGCCTGGAGTGCTGCCGCTTTGGGCTATGCCACCACCCAAGCTTCCAGCTTGGTCGGCGTGGTGGCCATTGGCACTGCGGTAGGTGCTGTGGTGGCGTCCGTGCGCATGAAGCTGCATCAAGCCACGCGCGTCATGCCACTTGGCATTGGCATGGGCATCTTGGTCATGGGCATGAACTTCATTGACAACGTATGGGTGGCCGCACCCTTCCTCATTTTGCTGGGCGCACTGGGTGGCTTTTTGGTCGTGCCCATGAATGCCCTGCTGCAGCACCGAGGCCACAACCTCATGGGGGCAGGCCGCTCCATCGCTGTTCAAAACTTCAACGAGCAAGCGTGTATTTTGTTGTTAGGGGGCTTCTACAGTTTCTCAACTGGCATGGGCTTGTCGGCATTCGGCGCCATCACGGCCTTCGGCTTTGTAGTGGCCAGCTTCATGTGGCTGATCAAACGTTGGCACGCACGCAACATGCGCGATCACGGTGCCGTGATGAAGCATTTGATCGACGTTGCAAAAAATGACCAACTTCATGGTTAAGGCCATCACCTGCTTTCTCAACCGAAAAATTCTGTGAAAACCTTCTACGACTTTGATGCCCTTCAAATCAATGGTCAGTCCTTGGCACTGGACCAGTTTCGCGGCCAAGTCGTGTTGCTGGTGAACACAGCCAGCGCTTGTGGTTTCACGCCACAGTTTGGCGGACTCGAAAAGGTTTATCAATCCTACAAGGACCAAGGCTTGGCCGTGTTGGGTTTTCCTTGCAATCAATTTGGCAGCCAAGACCCTGGGAGCAATGACAGCATCGCCAGTTTTTGCCAAATGAATTACGGGGTGAGTTTCCCCATGATGGAAAAAATCAAGGTGAACGGGCCAGAAGCGCATCCCCTTTACCAATGGCTGTGCGCCGAAGCTCCTGGCCTTTTGGGCAGCAAGGCCATCAAATGGAACTTCACCAAGTTTCTGATTGGCCGCGATGGCCGCGTCCTCAAACGCTATGCGCCCATGGACAAACCCGAAAAATTAGCCCGCGACATTGAGGCCGCTTTGGCTTTGACTTAAGGCCTCGTCCACCAACTCCACCCAATGTTTAACCGGCAGCGATGAGCCACTTTGCAAGTGCGTGATGCAACCGATGTTGGCACTCAAAATGGCCTGCGCTTGCAACTTGTTCAAGTGATTCAGTTTGCGATTGCGCAACTTGTAAGCCGTGTCGGCTTGCAACACAGAGTAAGTACCCGCTGAACCGCAACACAAGTTGGACTCTACTTCTGTAACGCGCAACTGAAAACCCAATTGACCCAATTGGGCTTCTACGCCGCCCTTCAATTGCTGTCCATGTTGCAGCGTGCATGGGGGGTGATAAGCCAACGTACCGGTTGCAGCCACCACGTCTGGCTTCAAACGTTTTTTCAGCTCTGGCAAACACAGGGGCAACAACTCACTCAAGTCGCGCGTGAGTTCTGAAATACGTTGGGCCTTGGCCGCGTATTGCGCGTCATGTTGAAGCAGATGGCCATATTCTTTGACTGTCACACCACAACCCGAAGCGTTCATCACGATGGCTTCGATGCCTTGTTCGACCCAAGGCCACCAAGCATCGATGTTTTGCCGCATGTGGTCGAGTCCTCCGACCTGGTCGTTCAAATGGAACTTGACGGCACCACAACAACCCGCCGCTGGGGGTACCACCACTTCAATGCCACAGGCACTGAGCACGCGCGCTGTGGCGGTGTTGATATTGGGCATCATGGCGGGCTGAACACAGCCGACCAACATCAACACTTGACGTGCATGACGGGTGCTGGGCCAAGTCCCCGCATTTTGGGGTGCGGGCACTTTGGCCTTGATGGCTGCGGGCATCAAGGCTCGCACGCTTTGGCCCAACTTCATGGCCGGCGCAAACAAGGCCGATGTCAGCCCCTCTTTCAAGGCCCAGCGGACCCACCGCTCTTTGAGGGGCCGCTGAACTTTGGCATCCACCACCTTGCGACCCAAGTCCACCAAATGGCCATACTGAACACCAGACGGACACGTGCTTTCGCAGTTGCGGCAGGTGAGACAACGGTCTAAGTGCAATTGGGTTTTCCGAGTGGGCTCTGCGCCTTCGAAGACCTGCTTCATCAGGTAGATACGGCCTCGAGGTCCATCCAACTCATCGCCCATGATCTGATAGGTTGGGCATGTGGCCGTACAAAATCCACAATGCACGCATTGACGCAAGATGGCCTCGGCTTCTTGGCCGAGTACGGTGTTTTGAAACTCAGGTGCGAGTTGGGTTTGCATAATGAGCCTCAGAAATACGCGTTCAATCTTCGAGGACCGAAGATGCCAGCAGGGTCAAACTCGTTTTTCAGCGCTTGTTGAATTCGTTGCTGAACAGTGTCCAGCGGGGTAAAAACAGGCGGGGTCACGGCCACGTTGGCCAAGGCGTGAAGCGGCCGTCTAAACAGGGTGGCCTGACCGCCAACGCTGGCAGCGACTGCTCTCAAAGCCTCTGCATCGCTCAAAGGTGCCCACACCCAGCGCTGTCCGCCATGCCATTCAATCAATGGTGATCCCACGCTTTGGGGCAAGACTAAAACAGGCGCTGTTTGTGGCACCGACAAACGCCAAAGCGCCAATTCGGCGTGGCTTGCGTTTTGAGTGAAGAAGGGCAAGCGCTGGTCTGCACAGGCCGCCCAATCTTTGGCGGCTTGCTCAGACGTCTGCAGCAACAGCTCGCTGTGCGCAGCCGCCACATCTTGCGACATTCGCTGCTTGGCCGAATCCACTGCAGCGTGCGCACCTCGAAGTCTGACGAACAACATGCCTGGCGCGCCGGCCTGCGTGCTGTCCTCAACCCAACAACTGGCGTTCAAGGGCAAAGGCTGCCCCCCCCAGGCGTGCAACAACTGAAGGGCTTTGTCTTGTGGCAATTGGCACATGAAGAACGCCTCGGCTGGGGCCACCGGCAGAACTTTGAGTGAAACCTCAGTGATCAAACCCAAAGTCCCCCAACTGCCTGCAAGCAACCTGCTGACGTCATAGCCCGCCACATTCTTCATCACTTGACCGCCAAATGTGAGATGCTCACCTCGGCCGTTGACAAAGCGCATGCCCAACACAAAGTCACGCACAGCACCCACACTGGCGCGGGCTGGGCCGCTCAAACCAGCAGCCACCATGCCCCCTACCGTGGTATGACTGGCGGTATTTTGTGCGGCAAAGTGCGGTGGCTCGAAAGCCAAGCATTGGCCGTGATCGGCCAATGCAGTTTCTAAATCCTGCAATGAGGTGCCTGCAGCAACAGTCACGACCAACTCACTGGGCTCGTACTGAGAAATGCCCCGAAGGCCTCGCGTTTCCAACAGTTCGCCTTCTAAGCACTCGCCATAAAAGTCATGGCTGCCAGATCCGTGGATCCGAAGGCTTTGCATTTGACCAACTGGCTGCGAGGCGGCACGGCGGATGATGTCCAGCAGCGCATCCAAATCTGGATATGCTTTGGATGCAGTGTCTGCGCTTTGGCTTGATGGGGTGCTGACGTTCATGTCGCAATGTTAAACGGCAGCGCCGACTTTGTCAGATGGCGTCTTAAGAATTTAGTCAAATCAGTTGTTGAAAAAACGCACAGGCAGGCCGGGCGTTTCAACCCGCGTTGCAAACACGCAGCCCGAATCGGGCAAAGCTTTCAGCTCAGCATCACTTCGGCCGTGTGCCGATGTCGTGATGAACAGGGTGCGCAAATCCTCGCCGCCAAAGCAAGGCATGGTAGGACATTGAACGGGTGTTTCAATGAACGCCACGCACCGACCATCAGGTGCGAACTTGGCCAATCTGCGGCCTTCGTACATCGCAGCGTAATAAAAACCGTCGGCATCTACCGCTGCACCATCGGGGCGCCCCGCGTACGCAGGTGCATCGGCAGAACCGTAAGACCAGGCTTTGGGTTTCATGGGAAATTGCACGAAAACTCGCTCATTCGACATGCCCTGCGAACTGGCTTCGAAATCCCAAGCCCGAATGCAATGTGCGGCGGTGTCTGACCAGTAAACAGTTTTGCCATCGGGCGACCATGCCAACCCATTGGCCACGGTGGCATGCTCGGCTTTGACTTGCAAACGATGGTCCGCTTGCAGCGCATACAAAATGCCAGCCGCCTGATCGCGCGGCTCGTACATCGTACCCATCCAAAAATTGCCGGCTGGATCACACTTGCCATCATTGAAGCGCAGCTTCGTGGTGTCATAAGGCGCTGGCGCCATCAAGCTTAAATCACCTCCCCACGTCTGTGCACGGTACACACCGCTACGCAAAGCCATCACACACCCGCCCTGCGCGGCAGGCGCAAAACAACCGGGCTCTTCGGCCAATGGCCAGTCTTCAACTGTTTGAGTGGCTACCAAGTCTTGGGTCACTCGCATTCTTCGCAAGCGTTGGCCAGGAATGTCCACCCAATACAAGCGATTTTCCTGCGGATGCCAAAAAGGGGACTCACCCAAGGTGTCCGCTTGCGCGGTCATGCGATGCCAGATTGGCTTTAGCAATTCTGGAGGCATCGTGTCGGTTGAAAGAATGCTCATGGCGATTGAAATCCTTGAATGCTGGCATTGTGAATGAATTCCCCGCTTGATTCAGGCGTGTCACGCCAACTTCACTTTCAAACCCAAAAACATGAAAACCGTG
>CANBWP010000042.1 GCA_947373185.1 Comamonadaceae bacterium
AGGATGGAATCTCCATCGCAGCTTTGTCCGATTCCACCGTGATGAGCGATTGCTCCATCTTGATGGCATCACCGGGCTTGACGAAAATTTCAATGACGGCGACGTCTTTGAAATCGCCGATATCAGGCACGTGAACTTCGATGGGGCCACTGACTGCAGATGCAGCGGCAACAGCGGCAGGCGCAGCTGCAGGCGTCGGAGCCACTGGAGCGGCGACAGGTGCGGCGACAGGTGCGGCAGCGACTGCGCTTGCAGGAACGGCGGATGCACCGCTGGCCTCCACCATCAATACCACCGAGCCTTGTTTAACCTTATCGCCCAACTTCACGCGCAGTTCTTTCACCACGCCTGCCGTTGAGGATGGAATTTCCATCGACGCTTTGTCGGATTCAACGGTGATCAAGGACTGTTCGGCCTTCACGGTGTCACCCACCTTGACCAACAGTTCAATGACGGCCACTTCATCGAAATCACCGATGTCTGGAACTTTGACTTCTACCAATGCCATGTGTGTCTCCAAGTCTTGTGATTAAGCGTACAAAGGATTGACCTTGTCGGTCTTGATGCCATATTGCTTCAAAGCTTCTGCAACTTTGGCAACTGGCACTGCGCCCTCTTCGCTCAAGGCTTTGAGTGCAGCCACAACGATGTAGTGGCGATTGATTTCAAAGTGCTCGCGCAATTTGCTACGGAAATCGCTGCGGCCAAAACCATCGGTGCCCAACACTTTGTAAGTGCGGCCTTTGGGAATGTAGGAGCGAATTTGTTCGGCGTAGTTTTTCATGTAGTCCGTGGACGCAATGACGGGACCGTCATGCTTGGCCAACTGCTGCGCCACAAACGGCACACGCGGTGTTTCCAAAGGATGCAACATGTTGAATCGATCTGCATCTTGGCCATCGCGCGTCAGTTCGTTGAAGCTTGGGCAACTCCACACATCCGCCGCAATGCCCCAGTCTTTGGCCAGCAACTCTTGCGCCGCCAATGACTCACGCAAAATGGTGCCTGAGCCCATCAACTGAACACGTGTCTTGTTCTTGCCGCCGGCTTTGCACAAGTACATGCCCTTGATGATTTGCTCTTCCGTGCCGGGCGTGAGGCCTGGCATGGCGTAGTTTTCATTCAACAAAGTGAGGTAATAGAAAACGTTGTCTTGCTTTTCCACCATGCGCTTCAAGCCATGGTGCAAGATCACGCCCACTTCATGCGCGAAGGTGGGGTCGTAGCTGATGCAATTGGGGATGGTGCCCGCCAAGATGTGACTGTGACCGTCTTCGTGTTGCAAACCTTCGCCGTTCAATGTTGTACGGCCTGATGTGCCGCCCAACAAGAAACCACGCGCTTGCATGTCGCCAGCCGCCCAAGCCAAATCGCCAATGCGCTGGAAGCCAAACATCGAGTAGTAAACATAGAACGGCACCATGATGCGGTTGCTGGTGGAGTAGCTGGTAGCCGCAGCAATCCAGCTGGACATACCGCCCGCTTCGTTAATGCCCTCTTGCAAAATCTGACCGGCTTTGTCTTCTTTGTAGTACATCACTTGGTCTTTGTCGACCGGTGTGTACTGCTGACCTGCTGGGTTGTAAATACCGACTTGGCGGAACAAACCTTCCATACCAAAGGTACGGGCTTCGTCCACCAAAATAGGCACCACACGTGGGCCCAATGCTTGGTCGCGCAAGAGTTGCGTGAGGAAGCGAACGTAGGCTTGTGTGGTGGAAATTTCACGACCTTCGGGAGTGGGATCCATCACCGACTTGAACACATCCAAAGATGGCACGGTGAAGCTTTCATCCGCTTTGGTACGACGGTGTGGCAAGTAGCCACCCAAGGCTTTGCGGCGCTCATGCAGATATTGCATTTCGGGTGTGTCATCGGCAGGCTTGTAGAAAGGCACCTTGGACAATTCACTGTCAGGCACTGGAATGTTGAAGCGATCGCGCATGTAGCGGATGTCTTCGTCTGTCAGTTTCTTGGTTTGGTGAACGTTGTTCTTGCCTTCACCGGCTTTGCCCATGCCAAAACCTTTCACCGTTTTGATCAACAAGACGGTGGGCTGGCCTTCATGGTTCACAGCCTGATGGTAGGCCGCATACACTTTCTGTGGATCATGGCCGCCACGTTTCAAAGCCCAAATTTCGTCGTCACTCATGTGCGCCACCATCTCTAAAGTGCGTGGATCGCGACCGAAGAAATGTTTGCGAACATAAGCGCCATCGTTGGCTTTGAACGCTTGGAAGTCGCCGTCCAAGGTGTCCATCATGATCTTGCGCAGTGCACCGTCTTTGTCACGCGCCAAGAGCTTGTCCCACTCACTGCCCCACAAGAGCTTGATGACGTTCCAGCCTGAACCGCGGAATTCACCTTCTAGTTCTTGAACAATCTTGCCGTTGCCGCGCACAGGACCATCCAAACGTTGCAAGTTGCAATTGACCACAAAGATCAAGTTGTCGAGCTTTTCACGCGCAGCCAAACCAATGGCGCCCAAGGATTCCACTTCGTCCATTTCGCCATCGCCGCAGAACACCCACACTTTTCGGTTTTCGGTGTTGGCAATGCCGCGCGCGTGCAAGTACTTCAAGAAGCGCGCTTGGTAAATGGCCATCAAAGGGCCAAGGCCCATCGACACTGTAGGGAACTGCCAGAACTCAGGCATCAACTTGGGGTGTGGGTAGCTCGACAAACCCTTGCCATCCACTTCTTGGCGGAAGTTGAGCAACTGCTCTTCTGTTAAGCGGCCTTCCAAATAAGCACGGGCATAAACGCCAGGAGACACGTGGCCTTGGATGTACAAGCAATCGCCGCCGTGATTTTCACTTTCAGCGTGCCAGAAGTGATTGAAACCTGCGCCAAACATGTGCGCCAAAGATGCAAAAGAGCCAATGTGGCCGCCCAAATCACCACCATCTTCAGGGTTGTGGCGGTTGGCCTTGACCACCATGGCCATGGCGTTCCAGCGCATGTAAGCACGCAGGCGCTCTTCAATTTCAATGTTGCCAGGGCAATGGGCTTCTTGATCAGGCTCGATGGTGTTCACATAACCCGTGTTGGCAGAAAACGGCATGTCGATGCTGTTTTCGCGGGCATGTTCAAGGAGTTGTTCTAATAAGAAGTGGGCGCGTTCACCACCTTCTTTTTCAATGACGGCGGACAGGGCGTCCATCCATTCACGGGTTTCAATGGCGTCTAAGTCGAATAGGACGTTATTTGGCTGAACGGCTGACATGTTTGTCTCCTTTGTAGGCCGTGGTTGAACTATTTTTTCGAATTCTCTCACAAACTTTTGTAAATTTCAAATGGTGCTTTATGATTTTGTATTGTGAAATATGAATTGAAGGGATTACCCTAAACTTCAGAACATGAAGACGAAAATCGTATCCAAAGCCATCATGTCGATCAAACCAGTCGCATGGTGGCGTCGTTGGTGGAAAAGGCAAAACCCAGTCAAACAAGATCGTTTTGCGACCTTAGCGCCCATTGCATCTGTGTTGTTGTTTTTCTGTGCCATCGTCTTTTCATTTTGGTACCTGCGGGTCGAGGAAAACGACAGAGAACAGGAAGCCGTGAAACGTGACGTTGAATACAGCCAACAACGATTACGCCTGAGACTGTTAGAACGCCAAGAGCAAGTCATGCGCCTGGCACGTGATATCTCCAATCAAGATGTGAACACCAAAGAATTTGCTCGCCGAGCTGAATCTATGGTGTTGAAAAATCCAGAGTTACAAACCATGGCCTGGATAGACGAAAAACGAAAAATCATTGCCAGTCGAACAGCACCAAGTGTCCTGCCAAGCATGAAATGGCGTGTCGGTGACGTTTTGAAATGGGGAGAAACAGAAAACAGCTACAGTCTTGCCCGAGACCTGATGCAACCCGTCTATTTTCAAGAAGATGACGGTGTCCATGCCATTGCCAATGCAGGCGTAGGACAAGAAAATTATGCACGCAACATGGTGCTTCAACTGCATACCCCGCTGACGAATGCACAAGGTCGATTCAACGGCGTGGTCATGGCTGAATACAGTGCTGAAAACCTTTTGCGCTATTCGGTTCCAACGGAAATTTTGGCGAAATATGCGGTGGCTTTGCTAGACACTGAAGGCAACCTGATTGCCGGCCAGTCCATCCCCAGGCGCATGAGCATTTGGAGTTTCATGCCAGGAATTGGAGGACAAAACAACGAGTTTGAAGTGCCCGTTTCGCCCGTGGGCAATGGTTTGATTCTCAGAGCCCAAGCTTGGCGAACATCACAAGACTTGGTTGGGAATGGCCTTTTTTGGTTGGTTGGCACCTTAAGCTTGATGACGGCATGGATGTTGATAGGCAACTGGCGCCACACCAGAAAAAGACAACAAACTCAAAAAGAGTTGATTGCAGAAACCAATTTTCGCCGCGCCATGGAAAATTCCATTCTGACGGGTATGCGAGCCCTGGACTTGGAAGGAAAGATCACTTATGTGAATTTGGCCTTCTCTCAAATGACTGGCTGGAGTGAAGAAGAATTGGTTGGTGCTGTCGCGCCCTTCCCTTATTGGCCCGAAAGTGACAGAGAACTATTGCTGACCAGGCTCGAAGAAGAGCTCACAGGGAAAAATACTGCGACAGGTTCCCAAGTTCGGGTGAAACGCAAAAACGGTACGATCTTTGATGCCCGCCTGTACGTCTCCCCACTCATTGACGCCATGGGACAGCAAACCGGATGGATGACTTCCATGACGGACATCACCGAACCCAACCGAGTACGGGAGCAATTGGCCGCATCCTATGAACGATTCACCATCGTTTTGGAAGCCCTGGATGCATCCGTGTCTGTGGCCCCACTAGGCAGCCCAGAGCTTCTTTTTGCCAACAAGCTTTACCGACAATGGTTTGGCACTGACACCCAAGGCCACCTTGGCTTGGTTGAACGTGCCGGCATGCTGGACATTCGAACCTCAGAGCTCGAGTTGGATGATGTGGATGCATTGGCCGGATTGCCCACAGAAAGCTTGACTGTTGCCCCCTCAGAACGCGCAGAAATCTATCTAGACCATCTTGATAAATGGCTTGAAATTCGCACCCGCTACATTCATTGGGCAGACGGTCGCTTAGCGCAGCTGGTCATTGCCACCGACATCACGGCCAGAAGGCACGCCGAAGAGTTGGCCGCACAGCAAGCTGAGCGCGCTCAAAACGCCAGCCGTTTGATCACCATGGGCGAAATGGCGTCCAGTGTTGCGCATGAGTTGAATCAACCACTGACAGCCATTACCAATTACTGCAACGGCATGTTGTCACGCATCAAAGGCCAACAAATTGTAGAAGCCGATTTGGTCTGGGCTCTCGAAAAAACATCGCATCAAGCTCAGCGAGCCGGACAAATCATTCAACGAATTCGCTCCTTTGTGAAAAGAAGTGAACCGAATCGAACTTTGGCCGATGTCACCAGCATGGTCAATGAGGCTGTTGAATTGGCAGAAATTGAACTTCGCAGGCGCAATGTCCGCTTGTCTCATTACGTGGCGGCTCGCTTGCCCAACTTGAACGTTGATCCCATCTTGATTGAGCAAGTCTTGGTCAATCTGATGAAGAACGCGGCAGAATCCATAGACAACGCTGAACGCCCGGCTGGCCGTCGGCACGTGGAGTTGCGCGTCGTTCCCAAGCAGATCGACCACCAAGAAACAGTGTATTTTTCGGTCACAGACACTGGCAGAGGCCTTCCGCCCGAGGTGATGGAGCGCCTGTATGAAGCCTTTTTCTCGACCAAAGTCGAGGGCATGGGCATTGGCTTGAATTTATGCCGAAGCATTGTGGAATCCCATCAGGGCCGAATCACGGCCGAGAACCTCTACAATGCCGACGAAGTCACTGGATGTTGTTTTTCCTTTTGGATACCCTCACCGGTCACTTTAACCCTTTGATACACCAGCAAAACGGGAAACCTCATGAGTTTGATACCTAAAAAAGGAACAGTTTACGTCGTTGATGATGACGAAGCCGTTCGTGACTCTCTGCAGTGGTTGCTTGAGGGTAAAGACTATCGTGTCAGGTGTTTTGATTCGGCTGAATCTTTTCTCAGTCGGTACGATTCCCGAGAAGTGGCTTGTCTCATTGTGGACATTCGCATGGGCGGCATGACCGGGCTGGAATTGCAAGACAAATTGGTTGAGCGTCGCTCCCCTCTGCCCATTGTGTTCATTACGGGCCATGGCGACGTGCCGATGGCAGTGAACACCATGAAAAAAGGCGCCATGGACTTTATTCAAAAACCGTTCAAAGAAGATGAATTGGTCGGCCTGGTAGAGCGCATGCTGGACAGTGCACGCGATTCATTTTCGGATCACCAAAACGCAGCCAACCGTGATGCACTTTTGTCCAAACTGACAGGCCGGGAAGCGCAAGTGCTCGAACGCATTGTGGCGGGTCGTTTGAATAAACAAATCGCAGACGACTTGGGCATCAGCATCAAAACCGTTGAAGCCCATCGTGCCAACATCATGGAAAAACTCAATGCCAACACGGTGGCTGATTTGCTCAAAATTGCTTTGGGACAAAACGCACCCAAAGCCTAAGGCGCACAAGCCCTTTCAACGCCCGTGAACTTTGAACTCGCGGGCGTTTTTACTTTCAACTTCTTTTTTCATTGCTGGAAATCCCCAAATGACCGCCCAACGAATTGATGGCAACGCACTTTCCCAACAACTGCGAGCGGATGTGACGCGCAGAACAGCCGCACTCAAAGCAAAAGGCATCACACCAGGCTTGGCCGTTGTCTTGGTGGGTGAAAATCCGGCCAGTCAAGTTTATGTCCGCAACAAAGTCAAGGCTTGTCAGGACAGCGGCTTGCATTCTGTGCTCGAAAAATACCCAGCAAACATGACAGAAACTGAGCTGCTTGCTCGCATCTCCGCACTCAACGCTGATGCAAGTATTCATGGCATCTTGGTCCAACTTCCCTTGCCTGCACACATCGATGCACAAAAGGTGATTGAAGCCATCTCACCCAGCAAAGATGTCGACGGATTTCACATCGCAAGTGCAGGCGCCCTCATGACAGGCATGCCAGGCTTTTGGCCTTGCACCCCCTACGGCTGTTTAAAGATGCTAGAGAGCATTGGGTATGACCTCAAGGGCAAACACGCCGTGGTGATTGGTCGCAGCAACATTGTCGGCAAACCCATGGCCATGATGCTTTTACAAAAGAACGCCACTGTCACCATCTGCCACAGCGCAACGCAAGACCTCAAAGCCATGACACTGCAAGCGGATGTGATCGTTGCAGCTGTGGGCAAACGCAATGTGCTGACGGCCGACATGGTCAAACCTGGCGCTGTGGTGCTGGACGTTGGCATGAACCGAAATGACGAAGGCAAACTTTGCGGCGATGTGGACTTTGTTGGCGTTGAACAAGTGGCCAGCTACATCACTCCCGTTCCCGGCGGCGTGGGACCCATGACCATCACCATGTTGCTGGTGAACACTTTAGAAGCTGCAGAACGCGTTTAACGAACAGTTGACATCCAAAACACCGACATGACAAACACCAACCCCTTGCTGCAACATGGCGAATTGCCCTTGTTTGACCAGATCAAACCTGAACATGTGAAACCCGCCATTGACATCCTATTGAAAGAGGCATCTGCAGCCTTAGAAACAGTGACGGACGCTCACTTTCCAGCGGACTGGCATGCCATTGCCAAAACATTGGATGTTTGCACCGAGCGTCTCAGCGCTTCGTGGGGTGCAGTGAGCCATTTGAACAGCGTGGCGGACACCCCTGAACTCAGAGCTGCGTACAACGATGCCCTGCCCGAAGTCACAGAGTTTTGGACTCGGCTGGGTGCTGATGAAAAACTGTATGCCAAGTACAAGCAAGTGGACGCCCAAGGGCTCGATGCGGCGCAAAAGCAAGCTTTAAAAAATGCGCTTCGCAATTTCGTATTGGGAGGCGCAGAATTGCAAGGTGATGCCAAAATTCGTTACGCAGCCATTCAAGAACGAATGGCTGAACTGAGTCAAAAGTTCAGCGAAAATGCACTCGATGCCACCGACAAATTTGAGTTGTATGTGGGCATCGAAGAACTTGAGGGCGTGCCCGATGATGTCAAAACCACAGCGCGGGCTGCAGCCGAAAAAGATGGCAAAGACGGCTACAAGCTGTCACTCAAAATGCCTTGCTATTTGCCTGTGATGCAGTTTGCGAAAAGCAGCTCACTTCGCCAGCAGTTGTACAAAGCTTACGTGACCCGCGCATCCGATCAATGTGATCCAGCATTTTCATCGCTCGACAACAGCGCCCTGATTCAAGAAATTTTGCAGCTCCGTCAAGAAGAATCCCACTTGCTGGGCTTTCAAAACTTCGCCGAAGTCTCGGTGGCAACGAAAATGGCGGACTCCCCCACCAAGGTCATTGCATTTTTGCGAGATTTGGCACAACGTGCCAGGCCTTTTGCCGAGAAGGACTTAGAAGACATGCGGCAATTTGCAGATGCCAATTTGGGTCTGCAAAATCCGCAAGCTTGGGATTGGCCCTATATTGGCGAGAAACTGAAAGAAGCTCGCTACAGTTTCAGTGAACAAGAAGTCAAACAGTATTTCACAGCGCCTAAAGTACTTCAAGGTCTATTCAAGATCATTGAGACCTTGTTTGAAGTCAACATCAGCCCAGACCATGCGCCTGTTTGGAACCCCGCTGTGGCCTTTTACCGCATCGAACGCAAGGGCCAACTGGTCGGTCAGTTCTACTTGGATCCACCCGCACGTGCTGGCAAACGTGGTGGTGCCTGGATGGACGATGTGCGCGCCCGTTGGCTCCGCCCTGACAACGGAGAGTTGCAAACGCCTGTCGCACATTTGGTCTGCAACTTTGCAGATGGCGTAGATGGCAAGCCACCTTTGCTGACACACGACGATGTCATTACCTTGTTCCATGAATTTGGTCATGGCTTACACCATATGCTGACCCAAGTGAATGAACGTGATGTCTCTGGCATCAGCGGTGTTGAATGGGACGCCGTCGAATTGCCCAGCCAATTCATGGAAAATTTTTGCTGGGAATGGTCAGTTCTCAAGCACATGACGTCCCACGTCCAAACAGGTTCGGCATTGCCCCGCGACTTGTTCGACAAAATGGTGGCGGCCAAGAACTTTCAAAGCGGCTTACAAACACTGCGTCAAATTGAATTTGGTTTGCTGGACATGCTGCTTCACAGCGAACACGACCCCAAAGAAGATTTCATGCCTGTGCTGTACAAAGTGCGTGCAGAGCTTGCAGTGATTCAAGCCCCCTCATTTAACCGAATGGCACACACCTTCAGCCACATTTTTGCGGGTGGCTATGCCGCAGGCTATTACAGTTACAAGTGGGCGGAGGTTTTATCAGCAGACGCTTATGCCGCATTTGAAGAAACGGTACTGCCAGATGGTTCTCCCAACTTGGACACTGGCCGGCGTTACAGAGAAGCTATTTTGGAGGCCGGCGGCAGCCGACCCGCTTTGGAGTCGTTCATTGCATTCAGAGGCCGCGAGCCCTCTTTGAACGCCTTGCTTCGTCATCAAGGCATGTCTCATTCCTGATCGAAAACGCTGAAGACTTAAAACTTCAGCGTTTTAACGCCTTGCGACGTGCCCAGCAAACAGACCTGGGCTTTTTGGTATGCAAACACCCCCACCGTGACCACGCCTGGCCATTGACTCACTTGGGCTTCAAATGCCACAGGGTCTTGTATTCTCAGTCCTTTGACGTCCAAGATGTGTTGACCATTGTCGGTCACGAGAGGCACGCCGTCCTTCATGCGAACTTGAGCCTGCCCCCCCATCTTGGCAAACTGCGCCATGATCCGTGCGCTGGCCATCGGAATCACTTCGACAGGCAACGGGAACGCACCCAAAACATCCACCAACTTGGAGTCGTCGGCAATGCAAACGAACATTTTGGATTGAGCCGCTACTATTTTTTCTCGTGTGAGGGCTGCGCCACCCCCCTTGACCATGTGGCCTTGACCGTTGATTTCGTCGGCGCCGTCGATATAGACCGATAACTCGTCCACTTCGTTGCTGTCAAAAACCGGAATGCCCAGGGCCTTCAAGCGAAGTGTTGAAGCTTCGGAGCTGGACACCGCCCCTTTGATTTGATCTTTCATAGATGCCAAAGCATCGATGAACTTATTCACAGTGGAGCCTGTGCCCACGCCCACAATTTGACCCGGCACCACATATTGCAATGCCGCTTGGCCTACCAATGCTTTGAGTTCGTCTTGATTCATAAAATATTTTGAGACAATGCTTGTACTGAAAGAGATTATCCAATGTCCCTGAACCTTTATGCCCTCGCCCGTCCATTTTTATTCAGCATCGACCCTGAAGCGGCGCACGATTTCACACTGAACCAATTGGCACGCACGCAAAACACCCGGCTCGACCGCGCCTACCGGCAAGCTTGGGTCGCCGATCCCGTGAAACTGGCTGGTCTCACTTTTCCGAATCGAGTTGGCATGGCTGCCGGATTGGACAAAAATGCCCGCTGCATTGACGGTTTGGGAGCCATGGGGTTTGGGTTTGTCGAAGTCGGCACCGTCACCCCCTTGGCTCAGCCCGGCAACGACAAACCCCGTATGTTCCGATTACCTCAGGCCAAAGCCCTGATCAACCGGCTGGGTTTCAATAACGAAGGCCTTGAAGTCTTTCTAAGCAATGTCAAAAAATCAAATTTCAGACAGCAAGGCCGATTGCTCGGTTTGAACATCGGCAAAAATGCGCTCACCCCGATCGAGCGCGCTACCGACGATTACCTGATTGGCCTGAGTGGCGTTTATGCACATGCTGACTATGTGACGGTCAATATCTCAAGCCCCAACACCAAAAACCTGCGCTCATTGCAGACCGATGAGGCCTTGGACCATCTCTTATCAGCATTGAACGAACGCAAACAAGAACTGGCAGAGCAGCATCAAAAGAAAGTTCCTGTGTTTTTAAAAATTGCGCCAGACTTGGACGATGAACAAGTTGCGATCATTGCAGCGAGCTTGAAAAAACACAACATTGACGGCGTCATTGCCACCAACACAACCTTGTCCAGAGACGCCGTCCACGGCCTTGAACACGCCGAAGAAACGGGTGGCCTTTCAGGTGCACCAGTGCTGGCAGTCAGCAATCATGTGATTCGACTTCTGCGCCAACATTTGGGCGCACAATTTCCCATCATTGGCGTGGGTGGCATCATGAGCGCTTATGATGCCGTGAGCAAAATAGAAGCAGGTGCCGACGTGGTTCAAATTTACTCCGGGCTCATTTACAAAGGCCCCGCCCTGGTTCACGAAGTGGCCAAGGCCCTGAAACAACTTTCGGATCAATGAGCTAGCAAGTCCCGTCTCACCCTTTGCGCAATCGCCAAAGCACTGGTCAGTCCTGGTGACTCAATGCCCAACAAGTGAACCAATCCCTGCACACCATGCTGTTCTGGTCCCAAGATACAAAAGTCAGCTGCAGCCTCGTGTGGGCCACTGATTTTGGGGCGAATTCCTGCATACGCAGGCATCAAAGCACCCTCTTGAAGGCCTGGCCAATATTTGCGAACTTCTGCATAAAAAGCGTCGCCACGACGCGGGTCAACCTCTAAATTTTCTGGGGATGGCACCCACTCTACATCCGGTCCAAATTTGGCTTGTCCCGCCAAATCCAACGTTAAATGAACACCTAACCCAGCAGCTTCCGGTACGGGATAAATCAGTCTTGTAAAAGGCGACCTACCTGCAAGGCTGAAATAGTTACCCTTGGCGTAATAAGACTGCGGAAAATGCGTGGTGTCCATGCCTTCAATGCGCCTTGCGACTTGAGGGGCATCAATGCCAGCCGCGTTGATGAGATGTTCGACTGAAAGTTCGGTACCTTGGGCAGATCGAACCACAAATCGAATTGATCCTGATTCTTGCGTCACATCAGCAGATTCAAAGCTTGACTGCAGGGCCAAAATGCCTCCGACGCGCTCCAAATCCCCCAGATAACTCAGCATCAGGGCATGACTGTCCACGATGCCCGTGCTGGGTGACCAAAGTGCTGCCTCACACGTCAGATCTGGCTCCAGATATCGGGCTTGCGCGGCGCTCAGGAATTGCAACGCGTCGTCACCAACAAGACCATTGCGCGTGGCTTTGCCTTGAATCTCTTTGAGTTGAGCCACCTGAGCAGGCGATGTGGCCACGATCAGTTTGCCGCAGCGTTTGTGCGCAAGGCCTCGCTCTTGGCAATAGGCATACAGCAATTGGCGACCTTGAACACAAAGCTGCGCTTTGAGCGATCCAAAAGGATAGTAGATGCCGGCGTGAATCACCTCACTGTTGCGCGAGCTTGTCCCGGTACCGAACGCGTCACCCGACTCCATCACAAGCACCTCTTGTCCGGCCAATGCCAATTCACGCGCAACGGCCAATCCGACCACACCTGCGCCGATGACCACCGTTTGAATATGATCCATGATCTGTCCATTCCCTTCAGGAAAATATAAGGTGATTGTCACTGACACGTGCAAGACAGTTCTCAACTTTGAATACTGTCACACTCAAGATTTGCAAGCAACCACACAAGCAACTCAAGGAGACCTATGAATCTATTTGACCTGACCAACAAAGTGGCCATCGTGACGGGGGCAAGTCGCGGCATTGGCAGATCCATTGCATTTCAACTGGCACGAGCAGGCGCCAAAGTCGTGGTGTCCAGCCGAAAACTAGACGCGTGCGAAGTGGTGGTCAAGGAAATTCAAGGTGAAGGCGGTACGGCCATGGCCATCAGCGCCAGCATTGCCATCAAAGACCAACTAGAAGCCATGGTTCAAAAAACCCGTGACACCTGGGGGCCAATTGATATTTTGGTTTGCAACGCTGCCAGTAACCCGTATTACGGCCCCATGGCTGGCATGAGCGATGAGGTGTTCAACAAAATCATGCACAACAATGTCCTGTCCAGCAATTGGCTTTGCAGCATGGTCTATCCGGACATGAAAGCCCAGAAAAATGGCGCCATCGTGTTGGTGTCCTCCGTTGGCGGCTTGCACGGCTCCTCTGTCATTGGCGCTTACAACATCTCCAAAGCTGCAGACATGCAATTGGCGCGCAACCTGGCGGTTGAATGGGGGCCTGACAACATTCGCGTGAATTGCATTGCACCCGGACTCATTCGCACAGATTTTGCGAAAGCACTGACAGATGATCCTGTCAAAGCTGGCATGGTCGAAAATGAAACGCCATTGCGCCGAATCGGGGAGCCTGATGACATTGGGGGCGTCGCCGTTTTGTTGGCCAGTGCTGCAGGCAAATACATTACGGGACAAACCATCGTGGCCGATGGCGGCATGATGATTCGCTGAAGGATCGAATGACACAACAAAAAAGCCCCTGGCAAATGCCAGGGGCTTTTGGGGGTTTGCGTGAGCAATTAAGCGAAATTGGCTTCAACAAATGACCAGTTCACCAATTTATCCAAGAAAGTTTCAACAAACTTAGGACGCATATTGCGGTAGTCGATGTAGTAAGCGTGTTCCCAAACGTCAACCGTCAACAATGCTTTGTCAGCGGTGGTCAGGGGTGTGCCAGCGGCGCCCATGTTGACAATGTCAACGCTGCCATCAGCCTTTTTGACCAACCAAGTCCAGCCAGAACCAAAATTACCCACTGCGCTTTTCACGAAAGCTTCTTTAAAGGCAGCATAAGAGCCAAATTTGGCATTGATGGCTGCGGCCAAGGCGCCAGTGGGTTCACCACCGCCGTTAGGTTTCATGCAATTCCAGAAGAACGTGTGATTCCAGATTTGGGCAGAATTGTTGTAAATACCGCCGCTGGATTTTTTGATGATTTCTTCCAGTGACATTGATTCAAATTCAGTGCCCTTTTGCAAATTGTTCAAATTCACAACGTAAGCATTGTGGTGCTTGCCATGGTGAAACTCCAACGTTTCTTGGCTGTAGTGCGGCGCCAAAGCATCGATGGCATAAGGCAGTGCGGGCAGGGTATGTTCCATATGTTCCTCGTTAAAGTGCAGTCAATTTAATCGGCTATTGTAGGATGATCAGCGAAATTTGTCTGAGCATCAAAATCAATAAGCACGTCCACACTGGGGTTGAGCCCAGCCCTGAGGGTCAGAATTTATCTCACCACCAGTTGGACCTGCCCATCTGCAAGCGTCGCCGTGACATGTTGCTTCGCTTGAAAGTCCTTGGCCTGATTCAGGGCCATTCCAGATTCATCTGTGAGCCACGCATAGCCTCGCTCTAGAACCAGGTGTGGATCGAGCAAACCCAAACGCGTCGCCATGTGTTCCAAATACAGAGATTGGCCTTCTCGGATTTTCTGAAGGCTTCGGGGTAATTTGTCTGCGACATTGCGCAAGCGTTGTTGCTGAAGTTGCACCTGCGTTTTCATGCCGAAATGAAGGGCTTGTTCAAAGTGTCCAAGTTTGGCCTTTTGATCGCTCAAGCGACCCGATGGCCGGCCCAAACGGCTGGCAATCCAATCCAAACGTTGACTCAGGCGGTCAAGCGTCGCATTCAGTGCGTTGACAAGCCCCATGTCGATGGCCCCTAAGTCGGACAATGTGAGCGCCCGGTCGGCCGCGACCAACTCAGCTGCGGCTGTCGGCGTAGGGGCCCTCAAGTCAGCAGCGAAATCCGTGAGTGTGAAATCGGTCTCGTGGCCGACACCGGAAATAATTGGAACAGGACTTGCTGCAACAGCACGAACCAATGCTTCGTCGTTGAAGGCCCATAAATCTTCCATCGATCCACCGCCTCTGACCATCAAGATGACGTCGATCACAAGGGGACCTTGGCCTTGAGGCGACCAACGCTCAAGGTCAGCGCCCTGCCAAGACACCAATGACTTCAAGCTGTTGCATAGCTCTCGCGGTGCGTTGGCTCCCTGCACAGCTGCCGGCGCCAAAATGACAGGGATGTGGGGTACTCGCCTTTGTAATGCCGAGACGACGTCATGCAATGCCGCTGCGCCCAAAGAAGTCACCAAACCAATGGCGCGCGGCCGAGCTGGGATGTCCCGTTTACGCGATACGTCAAACAAGCCTTCTGCTTCTAAGGACGCTTTGAGTTTCAAAAACTGTGCAAACAGATCGCCCTGACCTGCTTTTTGCATGCTTTCAACGATCAATTGCAAATCGCCGCGGGCTTCATAAACGCCTACCTTGCCACGAACTTCTACCAACTCTCCATCTCTGGGCATGAATCCCACAGCAAAGGCAGCCCGTTTGAACATGGCACACCGAATTTGACCGCTTTCATCCTTGAGATTGAAATAACAATGACCACTGGCTGCGCGGGAAAAGCCCGAAATCTCTCCCCTGACGGCAACTGGGTTAAAGCGTGCGTTCAAAGTGTCAGCAATTGCAAGGCATAAGGCCCCAACTGTCCAAACACGTGGCTCAGAATCTAGTCGTCCCATTAATTAGCCTTATTTATTGCGGTTCTTGAGATCATTTTCAATGCCAATGCTTGTCTTTTCTGGCTTAAACAGTCCACAGGTCAGCGCAGGCGGGGCTGTAGCCCCAGCAGTGCAACTTGCAAGCGCATGCACAATCGTAAGCTGTTGATTTCATTCAATAAATAGTTGAGTAAAAAATCAGCACTGAAGCAATCGCCAACATTCATGCGGCTTGCGAACCCATATGTGAAAGGTTCTTCACAAAGTTATCCACAGAAATTAAGAACAATGCGATCGGCCATAATCAAAACTGAAACCATTCGTTGAAAGAAACATTTTGTTAAGCATCATACAAGCCGCAGGCTGGCCCATTTGGCCCTTGATCGCGTGCTCAGTTTTCGCTGTGGCCATCATCATTGAGCGACTGATTGCGCTGCGTACCCTCAAGGTGTTACCGCCCACGGCATTTGAATCAGCTGTCGACAGCACCCGAATGGGCTTTCCATCTGACAGTGCGATTCAAACGATTGCAAAAATGGGCGCCGTCGGACCCGTTTTCGCCGCTGGTTTGCAAACCTTGTCACTCAACCCATCCGCCAGCCACCAAGATGTTCGCGAAAGCATGGAAATGGAAGGTCGAATGGCGGCTCAAGGCTTAGAGCGTTATCTCTCAGCCCTGGCCACCCTTGCTTCTGCAGCCCCCTTGCTCGGCTTGTTGGGCACCGTCATTGGCATGATCGAATTATTTGGCGTCCAAACGCCAGGCCAACAACAACCTGTGGAATTGGCCCACGGCATTTCAGTGGCTTTGTACAACACCGCCATGGGTTTGATGGTGGCCATTCCTTGCCTGATGGCCTGGCGATTTTTTAAAGCCAAAGTAGACCGTTTGATTTTGCAAATGGAATGGGCTTCAGAGCGCTTCGCAAGGCACCTAGCTGCCATGCGCGATTGATTCACTGTCATTGAGAGCACCGTGAAATTTAAAAAAAATCACAGCCCCGAGCCCGACATCAATTTGATTCCTTTCATTGATGTTTTGTTGGTTGTCGTCATCTTCCTGATGTTGACCACCACCTGGTCCAAGTTCAATGAATTGAATTTGAGTTTGCCCAATGCCACCTCAGCGCAGACAGCCAACATGGCTCAAACCTGGATCGTCTCCGTTAATGCGCAAGGTCACTATGCAGTCAATGGCCAACGACTTGAAGGTCGACAAGCACAAGACCTGTTTGATGCTTTGGCCGCAATGGACAAAGCGGAAGCCACCTTGCTCATCAAAGCTGATGCGTCTGCCAGTCATCAATCAGTCGTCAATGTGCTGGAAGCAGCGCGGATGAATGGCATTGTGAAAATTACTTTTGCCACGCAAAATTCTGCGCAAATCACACCTTCAAAACCTTGATTGCTCCAATGACTTCTTGGCGTCACAAACTCCCTCAGTATTGGCTCACGCACAATACCCTGACCTGGTTGTTGTGGCCCATTGAGGTTTTGTACAGGATGGCCTTTGCTCTTCGAAAGCGCTTATATGACATGGGATTCTTCAAACAGCACAGCGTCCATGCAACCGTCATCGTGGTCGGCAATGTTGTGGCTGGCGGTGGTGGCAAAACGCCACTCACCATGGCCTTGGTTCAGCGACTTACCCAGCAGGGTCACAAAGTGGGCGTCATTTCTCGGGGCTATGGCCGTCAAAGCGCTGGCTTGTTGATCGTCCAAGATCACAGCAAGGCCGCCGATGTGGGCGATGAACCCCTGCTGATATTTCAGAAGTGCCAAGTGCCAGTGGTGGTCAGTTCAAATCGAGTTGAAGCCGCTGAGGAACTGCTGAAAAAGTTTCCGGAAACGACCGTCTTGGTCTCTGACGACGGTCTTCAGCATTGGGCTCTTCACCGTGACTTGGAAATTTGTGTCATGGATGCCATGGGCATTGGCAATGGCCACATGTTGCCAGCAGGGCCTCTTCGAGAACCTTGGCCTCGGCACGTAGACCTGTTACTTCACACCAGCCAACGCAGTTTAGAAATTGGCTATGCATCCACTCGTCGATTGAGCGATAAGGCCCTTTCCAGCTCGGGCCGTACCACTTCTTTGCACGACCTTCAATCGACACCCATTGAGGTCGTCACAGGGATAGCCAAACCAGATGCGTTTTTCAACATGCTTGTCGAATGTGGACTTCACATTCGAACCAAAACCGCATTGCCAGATCACGACAATTTTGAAAACTGGACGCCTCGCCATCCTTCCCTTGCGCTTTTATGCACCGAGAAAGATGCCGTCAAAATTTGGCCAAAACATGGCCATGCGTTGGCCGTGCCCTTGATTTTTGAACCTGAAACGGCGTTTTGGGATGCATTCGATGCCTGTTTTCAAGCGACTCACCGTTATCATTGAAGCATGGACACGAAATTACTCGAACTGCTCGTTTGCCCCGTCACCAAGGGCCCCCTCGATTTGCAACAGGAAGCAAATGAATTGTGGTCACGCAGCGCGCGATTGGCCTATCCGATTCGCAATGGCATCCCTATCTTGCTAGAAAACGAAGCCCGAACTTTAAGCGATGAAGAGCTGAGCCAACTCAAACCACGCGCCCCTTTGGCTCCTTGAAAATGACCCAAGACTTCACCGTCATTGTCCCTGCACGTTTAGCGTCCACCCGTCTCCCGAATAAGCCCTTGGCAGATATCCACGGCTTGCCCATGGTCGTGCGCGTCGCGCAACGTGCGGCATTGTCCAATGCAGCTCAAGTTGTGGTTGCGGCTGACAGCCCAGCCATTGTGAGTGCTTGTGAGGCCCATGGCATCAAAGCCCTGCTCACCAAGCTTGACCATCCAAGTGGCAGTGACAGATTGGCAGAAGCCAGTGCATTGTTAGGTCTGAGCGCGCAAGACATGGTGGTCAATGTCCAAGGGGATGAACCCCTGATGGACCCTGAACTCATTAACCAAGTGGCTGCCTTGTTGGCTCAACACCCCAACGCAAGCATGAGCACAGCGGCTCACGAGATTCATGATGTGGCAGAGTTCACCAACCCCAACGTCGTCAAAGTGGTACTGGACCAAGCCCAAATTGCCATGTATTTCAGCCGGGCACCGATTCCCTGGTGGCGTGATGGTTTTGCCCAAGGCATTCAATCTTTGCCCACCCCTGCCCCACTGAGGCACATTGGCATCTACGGTTATCGGGTCGGATTTCTTCAAAGTTTTCCGACACTTGCACCCGCCCCGGTTGAAATGGGTGAAGCCCTGGAGCAACTGCGCGCCCTGTGGCACGGTCACAAAATTGCAGTCCATGTGGCCCCCAATGCCCCTGGCCCGGGCGTTGACACACCTGAAGATTTGGCCCGTGTTCAGGCACTTTTCAAGGCTTAAGTGACCGCGAAGCTGGGTGTCAGGAAAATCTAGGTTTCCCATGCTATTCTCCAATGAGAGCCAAG
>CANBWP010000043.1 GCA_947373185.1 Comamonadaceae bacterium
CCAAAGCGACGTAACCGAGAACGTGTTCCATTTAATTGCTCCTATGGATGATGATGGAAAGGTTGAGAAAAAACTAAACTAAATTGTGACGCTTAGTGAGCGTCGTGCGCTTGACCGATGTAGACCAAAGTCAACATCATGAAAATGAAGGCTTGCAAAGCCACGATCAAGATATGGAAGATGGCCCAAATGGAGCCAGCGATCACGTGACCCAAAGGCAGCAAAATGCCTGTCAATGACATGGCGGCCGTGCCACCCATCAAAGCGATCAACATGAAAATCAGTTCGCCGGCATACATGTTGCCGAACAGTCGCATGCCGTGCGACACGGTTTTGGCGACGAATTCAATCATTTGGAACACAAAGTTGAAGGGCCACAAAATAGGGTGCGCACCGAAGGGCGCTGTGGTCAACTCATGAAACCAGCCGCCAATGCCCTTGATCTTGATGTTGTAAAACACACAGATCAACAAGACGGAGACGGACATGCCCAAAGTACTGGACAAGTCGGCTGTAGGCACAACGCGGAAATAGTGGATGCTGTGATCAACGCCGGTCCACTCAAACAGTTTGTGGAACAAGTCAACGGGCAAGAAGTCCATTGAGTTGAGCAAGAAGATCCAGACAAAAACAGTCAGGGCCAAAGGAGACACCAACTTGCGGCTTTGCGCGTTGTGAATGATGCCCTTGGCTTGCGAGTCCACCATTTCGAACAAGATTTCAACGGCAGCTTGGAAACGGCCCGGCACGCCAGAAGTGGCTTTGCTGGCAGCCTTCCACAACAAGAAGCTACCCACGATACCCAAGAAAATGCCCCAGAAAATGGAGTCGAGGTTGAAGACTGAAAAGTCAATCACACCTGCCATCGGCTTGTTTTGCAGATGGGTCAGATGGTGGCCGATGTATTCACCGGCGCTGGGAGCGTTTGCAGCTGACATTCTCTAGGCTCTTTTTAAATAACATTTAACTTTTCAACTCAGGCCACCGGATGGAACACTTTGCGCCAGGCAAACACCACCCAATACACCTTCATCGTGATCACAAGGCCCACCAACATGGCAGGCCAGCTCAAATCTTTGACCAGCCAGATTGCCGCATAAAGCATGGCAATCGTGAGACCAATCTTGACCATTTCCCACAACAAAAATCCAAAAACCGCAGTTCCCGAATTCACGGTGGTGGCTTTACTGGTTAAGCCCCGCGCGAACAACGCTGCTGGAACCACCACCGCCAAACCCCCGTATGCTGCTGACCATGCCGCCGAAACCCGCCCCGTGAAGAGCCAAGTTAAAGCCGCAACGGCCAATCCAACCAATACTTGCGCCAAAACCACACGCCAGATAGACAGAAGGGGCTGCTGAAGTCGTAGCTTTTGTACGTCTTCTGCTGTCAAAGGCCTGAAATCTTCAGCGCCCTTGGCATCATGCTTGTCACCGTCTTTGTCTTCAAAATCTTGTGGCGGGATTCTGGCCATGTTTGTTTACATCCAGGTTACAGATACCCTTGGTTCCGCAAAGTCCACGATTATAGGTGAAAACCCATGGCCCCAAAAGGGGCCACAATGCAACTGTTCCGAAATATTGAAATTGCGCTTGAAACAAGGCTATAACATGTACGAATTGATTAAATTTATTCACCTAGCTTCAGGCGTCGTGTGGCTGGGCGGCATGGCGCTCATGATTTTTGCAATTCGACCCGTGGCAATTGCCCAACTGGAGCCGGCCCAGCGCTTGCCTCTACTTGGCAGCGTCCTGACGCGCTTTTTCAAAATGGTGGGCGTCTGTGTTCTTTTGTTGTTGGGCACAGGTGGCATCATGCTGATGGGCGTCGACATGAAGTTAGCGCCCAAAGGCTGGCATACCATGATTGGGCTGGGCACTTTGATGTGCCTCATTTTTGGGCATCTTTATTTCGGCCCCTTCCGCAAAATGAAACGGGCTTTATCGCAAGATGATTTGTCCAGCGCAGCCCTCCATTTGGCCAAAATCCATCCTTTGGTGCTTTTAAACTTCTGCCTTGGCTGGTTGGCTGTTGGCGCAGTCGTCGTCTGGCGCTAAGCCTTTCTCCCAAGCACCTGCCGATCTCCTTCAAGTCTTCACCATGAGCGCATCCACAACGCCACCTACTGCCGTCGATCCTCGCAAAGAGTCCCTGATCGAATACCCCTGCCAATTTCCCATCAAGGTGATGGGCGCGCGCGTCGATGGCTTTGCCGAAGCAATGGCCGCACTGGCCCAGCAATTTGACCCCGGTTTTGATCCTGCCACCCTGGAAATGCGCCCCAGCAAAGCGGGTAACTACTTGAGCGTGACCCTGACCATTCAGGCCACGAGCAGAGAACAGCTCGACAACATGTACCGCGCACTGACCTCCCACCCCATGGTGAAGGTGGCGCTCTAAGTCAGCCGCTGGTTGAGCCCCACATATTTTTTAAGCTCGTCATGTTGGTCAAGCACTTAGGCCAGGTCAGTTACCTGGACACCTACCAAGCCATGCAGGATTTCACGGCGCAGCGCACGCCAGAAACCCAAGATGAGCTGTGGCTGTGCGAGCACCCCCCCGTTTTCACACAGGGCTTGGCCGGTCTTGCCGGCCATGTCTTGAGCGCTGGCGACATTCCCGTCATTGCCACCAACCGGGGTGGCCAAGTGACTTACCACGGACCGGGTCAAATCATGGCCTACCCACTGCTGAACTTGCAGCGCGCAGGCTACTTTGTCAAAGAATATGTCTACCGGCTCGAAGAATCTGTCATTCGCAGCTTGGCTCATTTTGGTGTCACCGGCCACAGGGTGGCCAACGCACCAGGCATTTATGTTCGTTTGGCTGACCCCTTTGCGCATACGGCTTTAACGGGCCCAGCCTCGCCCAACGACCCGTTCAAAGGGCTGGGCAAAATCAGCGCCCTGGGCATCAAAGTCAGCCGGCAAAGCACTTATCACGGACTGGCCTTGAACGTGAAGATGGACCTAGAACCCTATCAACGCATCAACCCCTGTGGCTACGCTGGTTTACAAACGGTGGATCTTTTTACAATAGGCGTCAACACCTCGTGGGACGAAGCCGCACAAGTATTGGCGCACCACCTGACTTCCTTGCTCGCCCCCTGACACTGAAAGAATGCAATGACCAAAGAAACCGACGCCACACGCAATGTTGTGCGCGAGGCTCAAACGCAAGAAAACTACGACCCAACCGCCAAACAAAAAGCGGCTGCCAAGTTGTCACGCATTCCGATCAAGGTCGAACCCGGTGAGGTTCTGAAAAAGCCCGAGTGGATTCGCGTCAAAGCCGGTTCGCCCACCACACGTTTTTACGAAATCAAAGACGTGCTGCGCAAAAACAAATTGGTCACGGTTTGCGAAGAAGCCAGCTGCCCCAACATCGGCGAATGCTTTGGCAAAGGAACCGCTACGTTCATGATCATGGGCGACAAATGCACACGCCGCTGCCCCTTCTGTGATGTCGGCCACGGCAGGCCCGACCCGCTGGATGTCAACGAGCCCAGCAATTTGGCGCGGACGATTGCCGACCTCAAGTTGAGCTACGTGGTCATTACCAGCGTCGATCGCGATGACTTGCGCGACGGCGGTGCAGGTCACTTTGTCGATTGCATTCGCGAGACGCGGGCCCACTCGCCCAAAACTCAAATTGAAGTTCTGGTGCCCGACTTTCGCGGTCGCGACGATCGCGCCCTCGACATTTTGAAAGCGGCACCACCGGATGTGATGAACCACAATTTGGAAACCGTGCCACGCTTGTACAAGGAGGTGCGGCCTGGTTCAGACTATCAGTTCTCCTTGCAGCTCTTGAAAAAATTCAAAGCCCTCTTCCCGAGCATTCCGACCAAAAGTGGTTTGATGGTCGGCTTGGGTGAAACCGACGAAGAAATCTTGGCCGTCATGCGCGAGATGCGCGAACACAACATTGAAATGCTCACCTTGGGTCAATACTTGGCGCCTTCCAACAGCCACTTGCCTGTGAAGCGTTATGTGCACCCCGACACCTTCAAAATGTTTGAAGAAAAAGCCTATGAGATGGGCTTTACGCACGCCGCGGTCGGTGCCATGGTGCGCTCAAGCTACCACGCCGACCAACAGGCACACGCGGCGAGTTTGGCGCGTTGACCTCTGCCTTCAAAGCTGCTTGGCTGGCGCTTTGCGCCATTGCACTTTGGGCCACCTTGGCGCCCGTCAGTGTCAGGCTATCGCACCTGCCACCGTTTCTGTCGGCGGGCTGTGCGCTGCTGATTGGCAGCCTGGTGGCACTGCCTTGGTCGCGCTTTCAGTGGCGCTTGGCCATCGTGCCTTGGCGCACGCTGGCCTTGGGCATCTACGGCTTGTTTGGTTATCACTTTTTGTTGTTTGTTGCCTTCAGAATGGCGCCCGCTGTTGAGGCCAATTTGGTGAACTACTTGTGGCCACTTTTGATCGTGGTGCTGGCACCGATTTTTCACAAAGGCACCCAGCTTCAATGGCGCCAAGTCGTGGCCGCTGTTGCAGGCTTCAGTGGCGTCGCACTGGTCATGACCAACGGACAAAGCATCACAACGCAGTTCAACCTTGGTTATCTTGCTGCTTTGGCCTCAGCCTTTATCTGGGCCACCTATTCCCTCATGACACAACGTGTACCGACCTTTCACACAGCTGCCATTGGCAGCTTTGGACTGGTCTCGGGCTTGTTGGCATTGGCTTGCCACTTTGCCTTAGAAGCCCCAGCGGCCTTCACAGCAGATGACGCCGCGCTCTTGCTTTGGATGGGATTGGGGCCCTTAGGTTTGGCGTTTTATGTGTGGGATGCAGCGCTCAAAATTGGTCGCGCTCAGCAAATCGGTTTGCTCAGTTTTTTAACCCCCTTGGGCTCTACGGTTTTGCTGTTGATAGACCGCCAACAAGCACTCACTCCCACGGTGGCACTGGCTGGCATGCTGATTGTGGGCGGCGCGTGGTTTGGCCGTTCGTCTGAAGGACGCAATGCCGCCAACGACCCCGTGTTTGACACGGGTCGAGAATAATTTCAAGAGGCCAACAGGCCGGCAGGGTCTTCAGAAGCGAGCACCTGTTGCGCCAAGGCTTTCAGTTTTACCGTATCAGCACGCAATATTTGTTGCTTGACCAGCAAGACTTGCGAAGGGTGCATTGAAAAACTTTTCAAACCCATACCCAAAAGAAGCCGCGTCATGCTGACATCGCCGGCCATCTCGCCACACACAGAAACGCTCTTGCCTTGTGCTGCGCCTTCAGCAATGGTGTCGGCGACCAAACGCAGCACGGCTGGATGCAAGGGGTCGTAGAGGTGCGCCACACTTTCGTCGGCGCGGTCAATGGCCAAGGTGTATTGAATCAAATCGTTGGTGCCAATCGACAAAAAGTCGAAGTGCTTCAAGAAAAGTTTCAAAGACAAAGCTGCAGCCGGAATTTCAATCATGGCGCCTAAGCGCACATTGCCGTAGGGGACGCCCCGCACATCCAAGTCCAACTGAGCCTGTTTGACCAAGGCCAGGGTTTGATGAATCTCACTGGCATGAGCCAACATGGGCACCAATAAATTGACCTTGCCCAATGCTGCAGCACGCAAAATGGCACGCAATTGGGTCAAGAACATTTCGGGGTCTGCCAAACTCCAACGGATGGCACGCAGGCCCAACGCAGGATTCAAATGCGCAGCATCATGACGCGCTTCATCCAGCGGCTTGTCGGCGCCCACGTCCACCGTGCGAATGGTGACAGGCAACCCTTGCATGCCTTCCACAGCGCGGCGGTATTGCTCAAACTGCTCGTCTTCTTCGGGCAAATTGCCTTGCCGGCCCATGAACAAAAATTCACTGCGGAAAAGTCCCACGCCGACAGCACCTGCCAGCATGGCCGCATCCGCATCTTCAGGCATCTCAATGTTGGCAAGCAACTCAATCCTTTGGCCATCCAGTGTGACAGCAGGTGTAAGCCTAAGCCGTGTTAACCGCTCTCGCTCTAAATCGCCTTGACGTTGCTTGAAACCATACTCAGCCAAAATGATGGGCGAAGGGTCAACGATCACAACGCCCATGTCGCCGTCAATGATGAGCCAATCATCTTGACGAATGAGTTGGCTGGCGCTTCGTGCGCCCACAACGGCAGGGATGTCCAAACTGCGCGCCACGATGGCGGTGTGCGAGGTTTTGCCGCCCACATCGGTCACAAAGCCCGTGAACACGCTTTGCTTGAATTGGAGCATGTCGGCAGGCGACAGGTCGTGCGCCACCAACACCAGTGGCACATCCATGGTGTCGCCCAATTGCAGCTCTTGCTGCGGACGCACGTGCGGTTTGGTTCGCACCACTGGGGAGTGACCGCCTTTGAGGAAATGCAAAACGCGCTCAGTGACTTGCTCCAAGTCGGATTTTCTCTCACGCAAATACGCATCTTCCATTTCGTCAAACTGGCGGCCAATCACCTCCATCTGACTGCTGACGGCCCACTCGGCGTTGTAGTACCGTTTTTCAATCCAATGCTTGACGCCAGAAGACAAGCTTTCATCTTCCAAGAGCATCAAATGGACATCGAGCAAGGCACCCAGCTCTGGTGGCGCTTCTGCAGTGAGTTCATGCTGCAAGCGTTTCAGCTCTTCCACCACGGCGTCTCGCGCTTGGCGGAGCCGATCTATTTCAACTTGAACTTGTTCTGGCTGAATGAAATAGTGCGCCACATCCACGCGGCTGGACGCCACCAGCACCGCACGGCCAATGGCGATCCCTCTTGCAACGGCTAAGCCATGGATGCTGAAAGTCATTCACCCTCACCAAATTTATCGGCAATCAAAGCGAGCAAAGCATCCAAGGCTTCTTGCGCTCTTTCACCATCTGTATCAATGACAACTTCACTGCCAATGCCTGCCGCGAGCATCATGACGCCCATGATGCTTTTGGCATTGACACGGCGCTCACCTTTGGCAATCCAAACTTCGCAAGGAAAACTACCAGCCAGCTTGGTCAGTTTGGCTGAGGCACGTGCGTGCAAGCCGAGCTTATTGCTGATGGTCGTTGTGGTTTGGGGCATGTCGAGGTCCTGATTGATTTTGAGGTGCAGTGCAACCCACCGGCATGATGCCTTGGGAACCACCTGATTGAGCACGGGCAGACAAGGCATCTAAGCTTTCGTGTCTGTAACAAACGCTTCTGAGCAGCATGGGTAAATTCACACCTGCCAGCAAACGAGTGTCTATGCCATCGTTGAGCTTTTGGGCCACATTGGAAGGCGTTGCGCCAAAGACATCGCTGAGCAAGAGCACCTCGTGGGTGTTGAGCTTGGCCATGGCCGCTTTGGCCAAGATCAAACTTTCTTCGGGACTGGCATGGGGCGCAATGTCCAATGCCTGTACGCCGGATGCACAGTCGGGAAAGACGTGCAAGGCGCACTCACGCAAGGCCGAAGCGAGCGGTGCATGCGCAACGATGAGAATTCCAATCATGCTGAATTATCGCGGTTTGCCCAATGAAAATAAACATAGGACAAAACTGCACAAACCCCAAAGACAGAAAACGCCGATTGGAATGCCAAAACAGGCGCCCAACCGAAAGACTTGAACAGGTCAATGCCCAAGCCTATGCCCCACTGCAGCACAAAGACGCCCCCGAAAATGACCAGGTTATAGGCCGACAGTGCCCGACCGGCAAGGTGTGGCGGAAAGGCCATGCCAACAGCGGGCTGTGCCAAAGAGACAAACGTGCTGCTGACACAAAACACGGCCAAGGCGGCGGCTGTGCCATCGCCCAAATCGGGACCGACCCAAATCAAAAGTATCAAACACACAAAGCTCAAGGGTTGGCCCCAGGCGATCAATTGGTTGGCCGTCACACCTCGCTTGGCGAGTTTCGGTGTAATCAGACCCCAAACCCAGAAGGTGCAGAGCATGCTTAAATTGATCGCAAACAAACCTGTCGCGGCAGCCAATGGGCTGTAGCCCCCAACAACAGTCATCCAAGGACCTGCCCACAGGGTCTGCACCGACAACATGCCGGCATAGCAAAAGAAGCCAACGGGCGCCATGCGCCAGAAGTAGGCGTTGCGCCAAATGGGGCCATAACCCAGCTCTGAATCAGGTCGTTTGGACGCATCGGTCGCCGGTTTCTCCCACATGGGAACGACCCAATAAATGAGCAACATGGCCAAAACCACCAGCACAGCCAGGCCCGCAAAAATAGCGCGCCAACCTGTGATGGGCATCAGCCATTGCACCGGGAGGGTGGAAGAAAGCATGCCCAATGAGCCCGTCATGAGCATCCAAGAGTTGGCTCGCAATTGTGCGCCCGTGTCCATCCATCGCCTGAAACCCGTTAATGGGGACATCAAACAAGCACTCACACCCACGCCGCATAAAAACCGCGCCATCCAAAGGCCTAAGAAACTTTCTGCTGACGCAAAACAAAGGCAACCCAATGCCGCAAAGACCAAGAAAGCGAGGATCACTTTTTTCGGGCCGTGCAGATCAAGCAGCTTTCCCAAGGGCAGTTGCGTGGCGGAAAAGCCCAAGAAATAGCCCCCAGACAGCAGGCCCAAGTCTTGGGCGGAAAGGGCCAACTCCTGCGTCAATGCAGGGGACAATGTCGCAGTGATTGCACGCATCAGGGTCGACAGGAAATACGCAAACGCAAAGGCCAAAAAGACCCCCACCATTTGGCGCCTTTGAAGCAAAGGACTCAGTGTTGCGCTCATGGCAATTGGATGCTTTCTAAAAATTGGTCTGCACTCTGATCGTTGTCAGGGCGCGGCTTGCCAGCGTTGTAAACCACGGCATGGACCAGGCGCACGACATCCCCTTCGAGGTGTGCAAACCAAACAGCATGTGCAGTCACAGCGCGTCCGTCTGCGCCTGTGCCTTGTGCTTTGACACGCAAAGCGCCCGGCAAGGCGGCCAAGCGTAAGGGCGTCCACGTGGTTTCCGTGGCTTGCGAAGCACGCATGTTTTGCAACGTCGCCTGACGCCACCCCTTGAGCAACGCTTCACGATCGACTGCCGCGGGCACTTGGGTGGACATCATGGCCCACACCGCATCATCGGCTTCACAGCCGGCGACTGACAGCGCCAAATCAAGACCCGCCATATTGACAGTTTTGACCGTTCGATCTGGTTTGCAAGGCAACTCAAAACGCAACTGTGTGCCATCTATCTGACTGGCTCGCCAATTCAAACTGGGCTGACAAGCGCTCAGGGCAAGTGCCGAGCAAAGTGCAAGTCCCCATAACAATTTTTTCTGCATGGCATGATTATCAACGCGCGCAAAGCCGTTTGTTTTTCGCGACAATGGCGTTATGAATTCATTAGACGGCATTCGCATCCTCGACCTTTCCCGCGTACTCGCGGGCCCTTGGTGTACCCAAACATTGGCCGACTTAGGGGCCGATGTCATTAAAATTGAACGCCCTGGTGCTGGCGACGACACACGCAGTTGGGGGCCGCCTTTCCTCAAGGATGACCAAGGCAACGACACCCCTGAAGCTGCTTATTATTTGGGAACCAATAGAAATAAGCGCTCACTAACATGTGACATTTCCAAATCAGAAGGCCAGGCGCTCATCCGTGAATTGGTAGGGCACTGCGATGTCTTCATTGAGAACTTCAAGGTGGGTGACATGGCACGCTATGGCCTTGATTACGCCAGCTTGAAGGCGCTCAACCCCCGATTGGTTTATTGCAGCGTGACAGGTTTTGGACAGACAGGCCCTTACAGCGATCGCGCTGGTTATGACTATGCCGTCCAAGGCATTGGCGGCTTGATGAGTGTGACGGGTGAACGTGATGACTTGGGCGGTGGCCCCCAAAAGGTAGGAGTTGCAGTCGCCGATTTGTTCACAGGCATGTACGCCACAGTCGGTATTTTGGCGGCCCTGCGGCATGCCGAAAAAACAGGCGAAGGCCAATATGTCGACATGGCCTTGCTCGACACACAAGTCGCGATGTTGGCCAATTTGGGCGCCAATTATTTGGTCAGTGGCAAGACGCCTGGGCGAGCCGGCAATGCCCATCAGAACATCGTGCCCTATCAAGTTTTCGAAGTCAAAGCCAGCCCACAGGCTCTTGCGCAAGAGGGCGCGGGTGCACGTGATCATTTGATCCTGGCGGTCGGCAATGATGGCCAATACGCCAAGTTTTGCGATGTCGCCGAAAGACCCGACCTTGCCACGGATCCACGGTTTATGAGAAATGTAGACCGCGTCAAAAACCGCAGTGTGCTGGTGCCGTTGCTGGAACAAGTCATGCTCACCCGCAACAAGGCCGACTGGCTGTCAGCGCTTGAGGCAGCTAAAGTGCCTTGCGGTGCCATCAACAATCTGGCCGAAGTCTTTTCGGATCCACAGGTTGCCGCACGCCAAATGGTGAGCACTTGGCAGCACCCCCATCAAAAAGACTTGAAGCTGGTTTCAAGCCCCTTGAAACTGAGCGCAACACCCGTTCGGCAAGACCATGTGCCGCCACAGTTGGGCCAGCATACCGCTGAGTTGTTGAAAGAAGTGTTGGGTTACAGCGATTTGCAAATCGATTCCCTCAAACACCAAGGCATCATTTGATGTTGGGCATTTTGAAGGCAAGGGGTATGACGCCTTGCCTTCAAGCAGCTTGTTTGAGTTCAATCTTTGCGGAAGTTGTCGTGACAAGTTTTGCACGAGGCGGCGGCAGGGCCAAAGGCTGTTTTCAGTGCATCGACATTGCCCGCTTTGGCCGCAACCGCAAGCTTGCTTAATTCAGCTTGCATTTTGTCTGACGCTTCTTTGAATTTGGCGTTGTCTTTCCAAATTTCTGGCTTGGCGCGCGTTTCACCTTTGTCAGATCCCTCAGTGAAAGCAGCCCAAGGCAGTTTTGACATGGCCGCGGCAATGTCTGCATTTTCAGCGGCAGCTTTGGCGTCGAATGGCACTTTGCCAGTCGCCATGGCGCCAACACGGCCAAAGTGCGCCCCCATCACGGTGAAGCTGGCTTTGCGGTACTTGATGGCGTCTTCGGGTTTTGCAAATTGCGCCGCGGCTGGCAAAGCCAGCATGACGGCGACAAGAGATGATGCAATGACAAAAAGTTTTTTCATGGTGGTTTCTCAAAACGTTAGAGTGCTTTACAGTTTCTCATGTTTTTAAATTTGTTGCAGGCCGTCACTGCGCTTCTGAAAGCAATTGCATGATTCAAGTTCGCGTTTGGGATTTACCCACCCGTTTTTTTCACTGGGCCTTGGCTTTGCTGTGTGTCGCCCTTGTTGTGACCGGTGAAATGGGTGGCAATGCCATGATTTGGCATTTTCGTGCAGGCTACGCTGTAGGCACTTTACTGATTTTCAGAATCCTTTGGGGTTTCATGGGTGGCTACTGGTCGCGTTGGCAGCAACTCAGCGTGTCACTCCAAGCCGTTCAAAACTATCTCCGCAAGGGGCCGGCTCATTACTGGGGTCACAACCCCATCGGTTCGTTGTCAGTGCTGGCCATGTTGTCGCTCTTGATCGTCCAAGTTGGCACAGGACTGTTCAGCGACGATGACATTGCGAACGCTGGCCCTCTTACCCGTTTGGTCTCTGAGCGCGTTGTCAGTCTGGCCACGCAATGGCATTCTCATTTCGGCAAGGTCTTGATCATCATTCTGGTTTTGACCCATGTCCTCGCCATTGCTTGGTACTTCTTCAAGCACAAAGAAAACCTGGTCAAACCCATGTTGACTGGTGATAAATTTTCAAGCACGCATGAAGACATCCCTTCATCGCACGACAGGCCCTTAGACTGGCTACGCGCAATCTTGTTCATCCTCGTCAGTGCTGCATTGGTATATGCCCTGATCAGCTTTGGTGAATGACGCGCCAAGTTCGACCCCATTCAGCGCTAAACTTTCGTTTGTCCAATTTACGGCTTTGTTCGAGTTGACCACGCCTCTCATCACTTTTGTAGAACCCACATCGCACGATGAATTCGAGGCGGTTCGCGATATTTTCTTGGAATATGCACGCTCACTCGGTGTGGACTTGTGCTTTCAAGGCTTTGAAGAGGAGCTGCGCCAACTGCCCGGCGAATATTCGCCGCCACGAGGCGCCCTGCTGTTGGCCAAGGTCAACAATGAGCTGGCTGGTTGTTGTGCGCTAAGGCCGTTGGACTCTTCGGACTCACCCAACGCCTCTGAGATGAAACGACTGTATGTCAGACCTGCTTTTAGGCGTCTAGGGCTGGGACGGCTATTGGCAGAAGCCATTTTGGATTCGGCCAGAAAGTACGGCTACAGCTGCATTTTGCTCGACACACTCGACGAAATGGAAACGGCCCGCGCCTTGTACGAAGACTTGGGCTTTGAGGAAGTTCCACCCTACTACCACAACCCCATTCCTGGCGCCCACTATCTTCGCGTGATGCTCTGAAGTTTTGGCGTCAGGGTTGGATGGCTGAGGCGCTAAAGCGGAGACAACTCGCCGCTCTCTTTGGATGCGCCTTTCGAGACCAGGGCGCGTTAAGCCTTGGCTTGCGACAACATGGTGTCAGCATCGCTGACTTCAAATTTGCCGGGGCCTTCAATGTTCAGCGTGCTGACTTTGCCGTCTTTGACCAACATCGAGTAACGGTTGCTGCGAAGTCCCATACCGCGTGAAGTCAGGTCCAAGGTCAGGCCAGTCGCTTTGGCGAATTCTGCGCTGCCATCGGCCAACATGCGCACTTTGCCTGTTGAATTGAGCTCGCGGCCCCATGCGCCCATGACAAAGGCATCGTTCACGCTGACACACCAAATTTCATCCACCCCAGCTGCACGCAAGGCATCGAATTGCGCCACATAGCCGGGCACATGCTTGGCAGAACAAGTGGGGGTGAATGCCCCAGGCAGTGCAAACAATGCAATGGTTTTGCCTGCTGTGGCTTTGCCAACTTCAACGGGATTGGGGCCGAGGCTACAGCCATTGCCTTCCACTTCAACAAATTCTGTCAATGTGACAGCGGGCAGTGTGTCTCCAACTTTGATCATGGTGTGTCCTTTAAAAATAGGGGGGTGAGAAATGTTTTTGTCATACAAGACAATTGCACAGACGAAAAAAAACGACCCACTATTGTGAGTCGTTTTTTGAAGGCTTGCTGAACGTCAGCTTTTTGAGCTTAAACCGTCACAGCCTTTTCAACCAAACGGGTTGCAACCCAGTTTTTGGTTTTGGAAATTGGCTTGCTTTCAGTGATTTCGATCACGTCACCCACGCCATATTGTCCAGTTTCGTCATGTGCGTGGTACTTGCTTGATTTGGCAACAATCTTGCCATACAAAGCATGTTTCACGCGACGCTCCACCAAAACCGTCACGGTTTTAGCGCGTTTGTCGCTGACCACCTTGCCGATCAAGGTGCGCTTGAGGGATGTTTTAGCTTCCGTCATGGTCACTCCTTATTTGGCGGCTTGCTTTTCAGCAAGGATGGTTTTGGCACGAGCGATGCTGCGGCGAGTTTCGCGCAGTTGGTTCGTGTTGCCGAGTTGCTGAGTGGCTTTTTGCATGCGCAAATTGAAATGGGCCTTTTGCAAGTCCTTGATTTCTTTCGCCAAGCCAGCATCGTCTTTGGTGCGCAGTTCAGTTGTGTTCATTGTGATATCTCCTGAATTACTGGCCAATCATGCGTGCGACAAACGTCGTGCGCAAGGGCAGTTTGGCTGCGGCCAATTTAAACGCTTCACGGGCCAATTCTTCTGGCACGCCAACGATTTCATACAACACCTTACCGGGCTGAATCTCAGCCACGTAGTACTCGGGGTTGCCCTTACCGTTACCCATACGAACCTCTGCAGGCTTTGTAGAGATCGGCTTGTCGGGGAACACACGAATCCAGATACGGCCGCCACGCTTCACGTGACGTGAAATTGCACGACGTGCAGCTTCGATCTGACGGGCCGTCAAACGGCCACGGTCGGTGGACTTCAAACCGAAATCACCAAACGCAACCGTGTTGCCACGGGTTGCGACGCCGGTGTTGCGGCCCTTTTGTTCCTTACGGAATTTTCTGCGAGCGGGTTGCAGCATGTTTACTCTCCTTTGGCACCGTCAGCTGCTGCAGCTGGCGCGGCTACTTTACGTACGCGCTTAACGGTGGGTTTGACATCACCACCTGCTTCGGCGGGCTTGTCGCTGCCGTCAACAGGTGCTGTGTTGGTACCGCCAGCACGACGGGGTGCACCGCGGCCTGCACGGTCACCCGGGCGAGCATCACGACGCGGGCCACGGGGGCGACGCTCTTCTTCTTGACGGGGTTCAGCCAAAGCGGGTGCATCATTGCGTCCGAGGTTGTCGCCCTTATAGACCCAGACCTTCACACCGATCACACCGTAGGTGGTCTTGGCTTCAGAAGTGCCGTAGTCAATGTCAGCGCGCAGAGTGTGCAAAGGCACGCGGCCTTCACGGTACCACTCAGTACGTGCAATCTCGATACCGTTCAAACGGCCAGCAGACATGATCTTGATACCAAGGGCACCCAGACGCATGGCGTTTTGCATGGCGCGCTTCATGGCGCGGCGGAACATGATCCGCTTCTCGAGCTGTTGTGTGATGCTGTCAGCAATCAGTTGAGCATCAATTTCAGGCTTGCGCACTTCTTCGATGTTCACTGCAACTGGCACGCCCAAACGAGCTGAGAGTTCTTTTTTCAAGCTCTCGATGTCTTCGCCTTTTTTGCCGATCACAACACCAGGACGAGCCGAGAAAATTGTGATGCGGGCATTTTTAGCAGGACGCTCGATGAGGACGCGTGCCACAGCAGCGTTCTTCAACTTGGCCTTGAGGTATTCACGAACCTTGATGTCTTCGGCCAACATGCCGGCGAAATCACGGTTGCTTGCGTACCAACGGCTTGCCCAATTGCGGCTGACCGCGAGGCGGAAGCCGGTAGGATGGATTTTTTGTCCCATATTCTTCCTAGGCCTTTCAGTTGCCAACCGTCACATACACGTGGCATGTGGGCTTGCTGATACGGTTGCCACGGCCTTTGGCGCGGGCGGTGAAACGCTTGAGTGTGGCGCCTTGTTCGACGTAGATGGTTTTCACCTTCAACTCGTCGATGTCAGCACCGTCGTTGTGTTCAGCGTTGGCGATGGCGGACTCCAAAACCTTCTTCACAATGCCAGCAGCTTTTTTCTGCGTGAATGTGAGGATGTTCAAAGCTTGATCCACTTTTTTGCCGCGAATCAAATCGGCGACCAGGCGGCCTTTATCGACCGACAAACGGACGCCCCTGAGGACTGCACGTGTTTCCATGGTCTTTCCTTATTTCTTCTGGACTTTTTTGTCCGCTGGATGACCCTTGAATGTTCGGGTCAGAGCGAATTCACCCAGCTTGTGGCCGACCATTTGGTCAGTCACATAAACAGGCACGTGTTGTTTGCCGTTGTGCACAGCAATGGTCAAACCGATGAAATCGGGCAAGACCATAGAACGACGTGACCATGTTTTGATGGGCTTCTTGTCTTTCGTTGCAACGGCTTTTTCAACCTTGGCAACGAGGTGATGGTCAACAAATGGACCTTTTTTAAGTGAGCGAGTCATTGGCTACCCTTTACTTCTTGCGACGCGACACGATCATGACCTGCGTGCGCTTGTTGTTACGGGTACGGTAGCCCTTAGTCAGGTTACCCCATGGGTCAACTGCATGACGGCCTTCACCGGTACGACCTTCGCCACCACCGTGTGGGTGATCAACAGGGTTCATGGCCACACCGCGGACGGTAGGACGAATACCCATCCAACGCTTGACACCGGCTTTGCCCAACTGGCGCAAGCTGTGTTCTTCGTTGGCGACTTCACCAATCGTTGCACGGCATTCGATGTGAATCTTGCGAACTTCACCGGAACGCATACGCACTTGAGCGTAGATGCCTTCGCGGGCCAACAATGTGGCAGAAGTACCAGCAGAGCGAGCGATTTGAGCGCCGGCACCTGGTTTCAATTCGATGCAGTGAATGGTTGAACCCACTGGAATGTTGCGGATGGGCAATGTATTGCCTGCACGGATCGGGGCTTCCGAACCGGACAACAATGTTGCGCCAACTTCCAAACCACGGGGTGCAATGATGTAACGACGCTCACCGTCTGCATAGCAGACCAACGCAATGTGCGCTGTACGGTTTGGATCGTACTCAATGCGTTCCACTTTGGCTGGAATTGCATCTTTGTTACGTTTGAAGTCAACAACACGGTAGTGATGTTTGTGACCACCACCCTTGTGACGGGTTGTGATGTGACCGTTGTTGTTGCGACCCGCTTTTTGATGCTGTGCTTCGAGCAAAGGCGCATAGGCCTCGCCTTTGTACAGGTGATCGCGAGTCACCTTCACCACGCCACGTTGGCCTGGTGAGGTTGGTTTGAGTTTAATGACTGCCATGATTAAGCGGCCTCCCCTGAGAGGTTCAGCTCTTGACCTGGCATCAAGGTGACGTATGCCTTGCGAACGTTGTCGCGACGGCCCACAGTCTTGCCAAAACGCTTGGTCTTGCCTTTGGTGTTCACCACAGACACGCCCTTAACTTCCACCTTGAACATCAACTGCACAGCAGCTTTGATTTCAGGCTTGGTAGCGTCCTGCAGCACTTTGAATGTGACAGCGTTTGATTTTTCTGCAACCATGGTGGCCTTCTCGGACACGATGGGGGCAACCAACACAGCCATCAGACGACCTTCGTCAAACTTTTGTGTGCTCATGCGAACATCTCCTTGAGTTTGTCGACAGCAGCTTTGGTGACGAGCACTTTCTTGAAGTGCACCAAAGAAACTGGATCGGCGTAACGGGGCTCAACAATCAGGATGTTGACCAGATTGCGGGAAGCCAAGTACAAGTTTTCGTCAACTTCGTCAGCAATGACCAAGACAGAGTCGAGGTTCATGGCTTTGAATTTAGCAGCCAACTGCTTGGTTTTGGGAGACTCAACCTTGAGGGAGTCCACCACAGCCAAACGGCCTTCGCGTGCCAATTGAGAGAAAATCGAAGCCATACCAGCACGGTACATCTTCTTGTTGATTTTCTGTGTGAAGTTTTCGTCGGGCATGTTCGGGAAAATCCGACCGCCGCCGCGCCACAGTGGCGAAGAAGTCATACCAGCACGTGCACGACCCGTGCCTTTTTGCTTGAATGGCTTCTTGGTTGAGTGGTGAACTTGTTCACGGTCTTTTTGAGCGCGGGTGCCTTGACGGGCATTGGCTTGATAAGCCACCACGATCTGGTGAATCAGGTCTTCGTTGTATGCGCGACCGAACACGGTTTCTGGCGCTTCGAATTTAGAAGCGGCTTGACCTTGGTCGTTTAGGAGTTCGAGCTGCATCAGTTCGCTCCTTTAGCTTTAACGGCGGGACGCACAGTCACGAAGCCGCCTTTGGAACCAGGAATTGCACCTTTGATCAGGAGCAAACCACGGACTTCATCTACGCGCACGACGTCGAGGTTCTGGGTTGTGCATGTGACATCACCAAGGTGACCGGACATGCGCTTACCTGGGAACACGCGACCTGGGTCTTGCGCCATAGAGATTGAGCCAGGCACGTTGTGCGAACGGCTGTTACCGTGCGACGCGCGCTGTGACTTGAAGTTGTGACGCTTGATGGTGCCCGCGAAGCCTTTACCAATGGAAGTGCCTTGCACGTCCACTTTTTGGCCCACAGCAAACACCGTCGCAGGCACAGCAGCGCCAGCGGCGTACTGAGCTGCTGTATCAGCAGTCACTTTGAATTCTTGAATGATTTCACCGGCTTCAACGCCTGCTTTCGCAAGGTGGCCAGCAATTGGCTTGGTCACACGCGATGCTTTGCGCGCGCCGAACGTTACCTGAAGGGCAACGTAGCCATCGTTCTCTTGGGTTTTCACCTGGGTCACACGGTTGTTTGAAACATCTACCACTGTGACAGGCACTGCGTCCCCATCATCAGTGAACAGACGCATCATGCCCACCTTGCGGCCCAGCAACCCTAGGGAGTTGCTAAGACTCATGTTTTTTTCTCCAAAACTTCCACCCCAGCGACTTCAATTGGCCACTGAGTTTTATATGAAAGAAGGTTAATAAATCTCAACCCAAAACGGGCTGAGCCTCGAATTATAGCCGCGCGTCACAGAACATGGCAAGCGGTTTTTTAATTCGAGTCTTTTTGGGGCTTTTTCAGACCCCGAAGAGGCCGCTGCAGGCCCAGTTTCCCAGGCAAGCAACACCTCAACTGTTTTGCAATTGCAAATTACTGCAATTTGATTTCGACGTCCACGCCAGCAGGCAAGTCCAACTTCATCAATGCGTCCACAGTTTTATCTGTAGGGTCAACGATGTCCATCAGACGCTGGTGCGTACGGATTTCGAACTGGTCACGGCTGGTCTTGTTGACGTGCGGTGAACGCAGAATGTCAAAACGCTTCATGCGTGTTGGCAAAGGCACGGGGCCCTTGACAATCGCACCGGTGCGCTTGGCAGTGTCTACGATCTCAGCAGCAGACTGGTCGATCAATTTGTAGTCAAACGCTTTGAGGCGAATGCGGATTTTTTGTTTAGCTGACATGCATGTGCTCCAAACTTAGGCTTAATGAATTAAGCGATGATTTTGGCAACAACGCCAGCGCCCACAGTGCGGCCGCCTTCGCGGATCGCAAAACGCAGACCTTCTTCCATGGCGATCGGGTTGATCAACTTCACAGTGATCGACACGTTGTCACCAGGCATCACCATCTCTTTGCCTTCTGG
>CANBWP010000044.1 GCA_947373185.1 Comamonadaceae bacterium
TCTAGTTCACGCATGGTGTCGAGAACAGCTTTGTGTTCGGTCTTGACGGTAATCAGGTGCTTGCCGCGAGATTTGTAAAACTGCGCTGCGCCCTTCAATGCCAAGTTGTTGGACTCGGTGGCACCACTGGTCCACACAATTTCGCGGGGATCGGCACCAATGAGGTCGGCCACATCTTTGCGGGCTTTCTCGACGGCTTCTTCTGCTTCCCAGCCCCAAGCGTGGCTGCGTGAAGCGGGATTGCCAAAGTGCTCGCGCAACCAAGGAATCATGGCATCGACCACACGTGGATCGCAGGGATTGGTCGCGCTGTAGTCGAGGTAAATGGGGAAATGGGGTGTGTTGTTCATGCTTGAAAACTTCTCAAGATTTCATCAAGATTTGACAAGGGTGTTGCCCAAAGCAAACACGGAATTGGGGGCGTTCACGCGAATCGGCTGCACCACGGGCATGGCCGAAATGGCACGCTTGATCGCGGGTTTGTCCTCAACGGTGTGGCCAGCGGCCAATTGGTCTTCAACCAATTTTTGCAAGCTGACAGAGTCCAAAAACTCAACCATGCGGGAGTTCAGCGCGGCCCACAAATCGTGGGTCATGCAACGACCCGTGCTGCCTTGGCAGTTTTCTTTGCCGCCGCAGTGCGTGGCATCGATGGGCTCATCGACCGACAAAATGATGTCAGCCACGGTGATGTCAGCGGCCTTTTTGGCCAGGGTGTAACCACCGCCAGGGCCGCGGGTGGACTCCACCAGTTGGTGGCGACGCAATTTGCCAAACAACTGTTCCAAGTAGGACAAGGAAATCTCTTGGCGCTGGCTGATGGCGGCCAAAGTGACGGGGCCAGAATGCTGTCGCAAGGCCAAATCGATCATGGCAGTCACTGCAAATCGACCTTTGGTGGTGAGGCGCATGGCGGGTTCCTAGGATGTTGACTAATTCGCTCGACTATAGCAGAACTTGACCGGATTAGTAGGAATACGAATTGAAGGTCTTTCAAGCCACAGGGCAAGCGACTTCAAGCCTTCAAAACGACCACATTGTCGGTACCGGGGGCGCCAAAAGCCTGGGCCTTGAGCATCTGCAATTGGTCACGAACCTGAGCCGCCTTTTCGAAATCGAGGTTTTTGGCGTGCGCCATCATTTGCTTTTCCAACTGCTTGATGGCCTTGGCGATGTCCTTCTCGCTCATCTCCTCCACCTTTGCCCGCTGGACAGCCGCCAGCTCCAAACGCTCAGCTTCTTTGCCGGCCTTCTCGCTGTAAACGCCATCGATCAGATCACGCACTTGCTTGACGATGCTTCTCGGCGTGATGCCCATGGCCAAGTTGTGGGCTACTTGCTTGGTGCGACGACGCTCGGTTTCGCCAATGGCTTTTTTCATGGACTCAGTCATGCGATCGGCATAAAGAATAGCGCGACCATGCAAGTTCCGCGCGGCACGGCCAATGGTTTGTATCAGGCTGCGCTCTGAACGCAAGAAGCCTTCTTTGTCTGCATCCAAAATGGCCACCAAAGACACCTCAGGAATGTCCAAGCCTTCGCGCAACAAGTTAATGCCCACCAGCACATCGAAGGCACCCAAGCGCAAATCACGCAGAATTTCGACGCGCTCCACGGTGTCAACGTCAGAGTGCAAATAGCGCACCTTGACGCCGTTGTCCGACAAATAATCCGTCAGCTGTTCGGCCATGCGTTTGGTCAACGTGGTGATGAGCACACGTTCGTGCTTTTCAACCCGAATGCGAATCTCTTGCAACACATCGTCCACTTGGTGAATGGCAGGTCGCACTTCCACCTCGGGATCGACCAAGCCAGTGGGCCTGACCACCTGCTCGACCACCTTGCCTGCGTGTGTTTTTTCGTAATCGGCGGGGGTGGCCGACACGAAGATGCACTGCCGCATTTTGGTTTCGAATTCTTCAAACTTGAGCGGTCTGTTGTCCAAGGCACTGGGCAAGCGAAAGCCATATTCAACCAAGGTGGTTTTGCGGGCACGGTCGCCGTTGTACATGGCATTGAGTTGACCAATCATTTGATGGCTCTCGTCCAAGAACATGATGGCATCTGGCGGCATGTAATCGGTCAAGGTGCTGGGCGCCGCGCCAGGTTCTGCACCGGACAAATGACGGGTGTAGTTTTCAATGCCCTTGCAGTGCCCCACCTCGCTCAACATTTCCAAATCAAAACGGGTTCGCTGCTCCAATCGTTGGGCTTCGACCAACTTGCCCATGCCCACCAACTCTTTAAGGCGTTCGGCCAACTCCACTTTGATGGTTTCGACAGCGGCCAAAACTTTGTCGCGGGGGGTCACGTAGTGGCTGGAAGGATAGACCGTGAAGCGCGGAATTTTTTGACGGATGCGACCCGTCAAGGGGTCGAACAGCTGCAGGCTTTCCACCTCGTCGTCAAACAACTCAATGCGCACCGCCAACTCGGAATGTTCAGCTGGAAACACATCGATGGTGTCACCGCGCACGCGGAACTTGCCGCGACTGAAATCTTGGTCATTGCGTTGGTACTGCATGCGAATCAGTTGCGAGATCACATCGCGTTGACCCACTTTGTCGCCGGTGCGCAAAGTCATGATCATGCGGTGATAACTCTCGGGCTCACCAATGCCGTAAATGGCCGACACCGTGGCGACAATGACCACGTCGCGCCGTTCCATCAAACTCTTGGTGCAAGACAAGCGCATTTGCTCAATGTGTTCATTGATGGCTGAATCTTTTTCAATGAACAAATCTCTCTGAGGCACGTAGGCTTCGGGTTGGTAATAGTCGTAATAACTGACGAAATACTCCACCGCGTTTTTAGGGAAAAACTCTCTGAACTCTGAATAGAGTTGGGCTGCCAAGGTTTTATTGGGCGCAAACACAATGGCGGGCTTGCCCATTTGAGCAATGACGTTGGCCATGGTGAAGGTTTTTCCCGAACCCGTCACGCCCAGCAGGGTTTGAAACACTTCGCCGTCGTGCAAACCTTCCACCAACCCTTCAATGGCGGTGGGTTGGTCGCCGGCAGGCGGATAGGGTTGGTACAACTCGAAGGGCGAACCTTCGTAATGCACAAACTTGCCCTCAGGGGCCACAAATGGCACCGCCTCTAAAGGCGTGTGAGTTTCATTGGGAGGAACGGCCATGGGTCTGCTTCAATCAGGAAAAAAATGAGTTCTCAAACGGGGCAAAGTTAGGCGAATGGACGGTCAAAAAAGCCAGAAAGAGCCGTTAAAATTAGGGGCAACCCTAAAGCCTAACCTAGGTTTCGGGTTTCTGCCAGCCAGAAACTGTTTTCACAACCTCCCACAAGGACTTTCTTCATGTCTCTGTTTACCGCCGTCGAGATGGCCCCCCGCGACCCCATCTTGGGTTTGAACGAACAATTTGCTGCCGACACCAACCCCAACAAAGTGAATTTGGGTGTGGGCGTTTATTTCGACGACAACGGCAAACTCCCCCTCCTTCAATGCGTGCAAGCGGCAGAAAAAGCCATGATGGAAAAGCCCACAGCCCGGGGCTATTTGCCCATCGATGGCATTGCCGCCTACGACGCCGCTGTGAAAAGCCTGGTGTTTGGCGCCGACAGCGAACCCGTCAAGTCCGGTCGCGTGGCCACCGTGCAAGGCATTGGCGGTACCGGCGGCCTCAAAATTGGCGCCGACTTCCTGAAAAAAGTCAGCCCCAACGCCAAGGTTTTGATTTCTGACCCCAGCTGGGAAAACCACCGCGCGCTGTTTGCCAACGCGGGCTTCCAAGTTGACACCTACGCTTACTATGATGCCGAAAAACGCGGCGTCAACTTTGACGGCATGTTGGCCAGCCTCAACGCAGCTGCGGCTGGCACCATCGTGGTGTTGCACGCTTGCTGCCACAACCCCACCGGTTATGACATCACTGCCGCACAGTGGGATCAAGTGATTGCAGCGGTCAAAGCCAAAAACCTCACCGCCTTTTTGGACATGGCCTACCAAGGCTTTGGCCACGGCATTGCCGAAGATGGCGCTGTCATTGGCAAGTTTGTGGCCGCCGGCCTCAACTTCTTTGTGTCCACTTCTTTCTCTAAGAGCTTCAGCTTGTACGGCGAGCGCGTCGGTGCTTTGTCTGTGGTCTGCGCTGACAAAGAAGAATGCGGCCGTGTACTGAGCCAATTGAAAATTGTGATCCGCACCAACTACTCCAACCCACCCATCCACGGTGGCGCGGTGGTGGCGGCTGTGTTGGCCAACCCCGAGTGGCGTGCCACTTGGGAAAAAGAACTGGCTGAAATGCGCGTTCGCATCAAAGCCATGCGCCAAAAATTGGTGGACGGCTTGAAAGCAGCTGGCGTGAAGCAAGACATGAGCTTCATCACCACCCAAATCGGCATGTTCAGCTACTCTGGCCTGACCAAAGACCAAATGGTTCGTTTGCGCTCTGAGTTCGGCGTTTACGGCACCGACACAGGCCGCATGTGCGTGGCCGCGTTGAACAGCAAAAACATCGACTACGTTTGCCAGGCCATTGCCAAGGTGATCTAAAGGTCCTTTTTTGTGAACCTGAATGTCGCGCATTCAATTCAATTTAGATGCGCGACTCCACTTTCCATGCATCACAACTGCTATATTGCTGCAGTGCAACAATTTAAGGTGATTTAGCCATGCTCTACCAAATCTACGAAACTCAGCGTTCCATCATGGAGCCTTTTGCAGACTTGGCTCAGGCTGCCGCCAAGATGTACAGCAACCCGCTGAACCCCATGGGCAATTCGCCTTTGGCACAGCGCGTTTCAGCAAGCTACGAGTTGATGCACCGGTTGGGCAAGGACTATGTCAAACCAGAGTTTGGCCTGCGCACGGTTCAAGTGGGCAAGGTGGATGTGGCCATCCACGAGCGCGTCGAAATTGACAAACCCTTTTGCGAGTTGCGCCGCTTCAAACGCTTCTCCGACGATGCACCCACACTGAACGCACTCAAAAAACAACCCGCTGTTTTGATCGTTGCACCTTTGTCTGGCCACTACGCCACCTTGCTGCGCGACACCGTCAAAACCATGCTCAAAGACCACAAGGTCTACATCACCGATTGGAAAAATGCCCGCCTCGTGCCCTTGGCAGACGGCGAGTTCCATCTGGACGACTATGTGAACTATGTGCAAGAGTTCATTCGCCATGTTCAAGGCGTGTATGGCAACTGCCACGTGGTCAGCGTGTGTCAGCCCACAGTGCCTGTTTTGGCAGCCGTTTCCTTGATGGCCTCGCGTGGCGAGAAAACACCTTTGTCCATGACCATGATGGGCGGCCCCATTGATGCGCGCAAGTCGCCCACTGCGGTCAACAACTTGGCCATGAACAAGAGCTTTGAGTGGTTTGAAAACAATGTGATTTACAAAGTGCCCAGCAACTTCCCTGGTGCTGGCCGCCGCGTTTATCCTGGCTTCTTGCAGCACACAGGCTTTGTGGCCATGAACCCCGATCGCCACGCCACCAGCCACTACGATTATTTCAAAGACTTGATCAAAGGTGACGACGCTAGCACTGAAGCGCACCGCAAGTTTTATGACGAGTACAACGCAGTCCTCGACATGGACGCCGACTACTATTTGGAAACCATCAAAACGGTTTTCCAAGATTACAACTTGGTGCACGGTACTTGGAACGTCAAGAACCCTCAAGGCAAAGCCGAACTGGTGCGCCCTCAAGACATCAGCACCACCGCATTGCTCACCGTTGAAGGTGAGTTGGACGATATTTCGGGTTCTGGCCAAACGGCTGCGGCACATGGTTTGTGCAGCAACATCAAGCCCAACAATCGCAAGCACTTGGAAGTGCCAGGCGCCGGTCACTACGGCATTTTCAGCGGCCGCCGTTGGCGCGATGTGGTGTACCCCGAAGTGGTCAAATTCATTTTGGCGCACAACGATGCAGGCGCTAAAAAGAAGCCTGCTAGCAAAGCAGCGGCAAAACCAGCAGTGAAAGCTGCTGCCAAAACCACAGCCAAAGCTGCGGTGAAGCGCACCGCCAAATCTGTGACTTCTAAAGCCGTCGCTCGCAAAAAGTGAGTTCGCTGGCTGACCGCATCAACGATGCGCTGCCGCAAACGCAGTGCACGCGATGCGGCTATCCGGATTGCAGGGCCTACGCGCAGGCCATTGCAGAAGAAAACGCGCCCATCAACCAATGCCCTCCCGGGGGCATTGAGGGCGTTGCCGTTTTAGCGCGCCTGACAAATCAAACGCCATTGCCACTCAATCCTGAACATGGCGCAGAAGGCCCCATGACGGTAGCCGTGATCGACGAGGCTTGGTGCATCGGTTGCACCCTGTGCGTCAAAGCCTGCCCCACCGATGCCATTTTGGGCAGCAACAAAGTGATGCACACCGTGATCGAATCGGCCTGCACAGGCTGTGATCTCTGCCTGCCTGTTTGCCCCGTCGACTGCATTGAGATGGTGCCAGTGTCTGGCAACAAAACGGGTTGGGCCGCTTGGTCGCCCATACTGGCCAAGCAAGCCAGACAACGCTACGAAGCACGTCAAAAGCGCTTGGTCGTAGAAGAACGCGAATTGGCTGCAAGAATGCAAGCCAAGGCCGCAATGAAGTTGGCCGACTTAGAAGCGCACACACGGCCACTTGAAGATGCCTCAGGCCTGTCAAGCGACTTAACAGCAGCAGACAAAGAAATGGCCCGCAAGCGGGCCATCATCGAAGCGGCCATGGCCAAGGCCAAAGCGCGCCAAAAAGTTTAGAGATTCAAGCGTACTGCGCAGCCAAAGCACTGAAGGCTTTGATAACTTCTTCAGGTGCTTGCACCAACTCAATCAACACACCCTCTCCGCCAATGGGCAACTCTTCATTGCCTTTGGGGTGAATGAAGCAGATGTCAAATCCGGAGGCGCCCTTGCGAATACCGCCTGGTGCAAAGCGAACGCCCTGCTGCGTCAGCCATTCAACAGCCACTGGCAAATTGTCGATCCACAACCCTACATGGTTGAGCGGCGTGGTGTGCACCGCCGGTTTTTTCTCAGGGTCCATGGGTTGCATCAAATCGACTTCCACCTTGAAAGGTCCAACGCCCATGGCGCAGATGTCTTCATCGACATTTTCACGATCGCTTTTGTAGGTGCCTGTCATCTCCAGACCGAACATGTCGACCCAGAGTTTTTGCAATTTGACTTTGTCAGGACCGCCAATGGCGATTTGTTGAATGCCCAGAACTTTGAAGGGGCGCGTGATGCCGCTCATGCTTCAAACTCCACAATCACTTGGTCCACCGAGAGAGATTCACCTTGAGCTGCCAAGACCTTTTTCACCACGCCATCGTGCGCAGCAAACAAAATGTTTTCCATCTTCATGGCTTCAATCACAGCCACGCGCTCGCCTGCTTGCACTTTCTGTCCTGGCGTTACAGCCACATTGACCAACAAGCCAGGCATAGGTGACAGCACAAAACGACTCATGTCGGGCGGTGTTTTGAAAGGCATCATTTGGTGCAACTCAGCCATGCGAGGCGACACCACCAAGGCTTCAATCCGTGTACCGTTGTGCTGAACTTGCAACGCCAAGGGGTTCTTGGGCGTACCGCGCTCCACTTGGGCTGTGAAGGGTTTGCCGTTCACGGTACCCGTGATGCGCACATCGTTCAAACGTGAATGGCTTTCAATGATGTAGTGGTTCTCACCCACCTTGATGATGGCCTTGCCACTCTGACCGCGGAACTCGTCCACGTGCACACCGATATAGCGGTTGTCGCCTTTGGCGCCCAACACAATCACGCTGTAGTCATGGCCAATTTGCACGTCATAGCCTGGCAATTGGCCGCTGATGTTGGCGGCACGCTCGCGTGATTTACGCCGAACAAACGCAGCCAAGGCCACCAAGAAATCGGAGTCGTCGTGCGGCACATCTTCAGCGCGGAAACCGTGCGCATAGTTTTCTGCAATGAAGCCCGTGTTGAAATCGCCCGCCACAAATTTGGGGTGTGCCAACAAAGCCGCTTGGAAAGGAATGTTGGAACTGATGCCACGAATGACAAATCCATTGAGTGCTTCTCGCATTTTGGCAATGGCGTCGTTGCGGTCAGTGCCGTGCACGATCAACTTGGCAATCATGGAGTCGTAGAACATGGGGATCTCGCCACCATCTTGCACGCCGGTGTCGACACGCACGCCCAAGAGGTCTTGCGTGTTGGACTGGAACATGGTTTGCACAGGCGTTTGGAAACGCACCAAGCGGCCAGTCGAAGGCAAGAAATTACGGAAGGGATCTTCGGCATTGATACGGCACTCCATGGCCCAGCCGTTGCGCTTCACATCGTCTTGTGTCATTGGCAATTTCTCGCCATTCGCCACGCGAATCATCATCTCTACCAAGTCGACGCCCGTGATGGCTTCGGTGACCGGGTGTTCCACTTGCAAGCGCGTATTCATCTCTAAGAAGTAGAAGCTTTGGTCTTTGCCGACCACAAATTCAACCGTACCTGCAGATTGGTAATTCACAGCTTTGGCCAAGGCCACTGCTTGCTCACCCATGGCTTTGCGTGTGGCATCGCTGATGAAAGGCGATGGCGCTTCTTCAATCACTTTTTGGTGACGGCGCTGAATAGAGCACTCGCGCTCGTTCAAGTAAATCACGTTGCCGTGGCTGTCGCCCAGCACTTGAATTTCGATGTGACGGGGCTCTTCCACAAACTTCTCGATGAATACGCGGTCGTCGCCAAATGAATTCAGGGCTTCATTTTTGCAAGAAGTGAAACCTTCAAAGGCTTCCTTGTCGTTGAAGGCTACGCGCAAACCTTTACCACCACCACCCGCAGAGGCTTTGATCATGACGGGATAACCAATGCCCTTGGCAATGTCAACAGCGGCTTCCGCGGTTTCAATGGCATCGTTGTAACCAGGAATGGTGTTGACTTTGGCTTCGTTGGCCAATTTCTTGGACGCAATCTTGTCGCCCATGGCGGCAATGGAAAAGTGACGGGGGCCAATGAAGGCAATGCCCTCGTCTTCACAGCGCTTGGAAAAGGCTTCGTTTTCAGACAAGAAGCCGTAGCCAGGGTGAATGGCTTGCGCACCAGTGGCTTTGGCCGCAGCAATGATTTTGTCGGCCACCAAGTAAGACTCGCGCGATGGCGCTGGGCCCAACAAAACGGCCTCATCGGCCAGCATCACGTGGCGAGCTTCTTTGTCGGCTTCGGAATAAACGGCAACCGTGGCAATGCCCATTTTCTTGGCCGTGGCAATGACACGGCAGGCAATTTCACCGCGGTTGGCAATCAAAATTTTGGTAAACATGTATTTTTCTCCTAATGGCGTATTCAGTTCAAGCAATTCGGTTCATTCAACTTAAAGAGGAATGTTGCCGTGCTTGCGCCATGGGTTTTCTACTTTTTTGTCTTTCAACATCACCAGTGATCGGCAAATGCGTTTGCGTGTTTCGTGCGGTTGAATCACGTCGTCAATGAAGCCGCGTGCGCCGGCCACGAAGGGGTTGGCAAAGCGGTCTTTGTATTCAGCTTCGCGCGCAGCCAACTTGACGGGATCGTTTTTGTCTTCGCGGAAAATAATTTCCACGGCGCCCTTGGCCCCCATCACGGCAATCTCAGCATTGGGCCATGCAAAGTTAACGTCGCCGCGCAAGTGCTTGGACGCCATCACGTCGTAGGCACCGCCGTAGGCTTTGCGTGTGATGACGGTAATCTTTGGCACCGTGCACTCTGCATAAGCGTAGAGCAATTTGGCACCGTGCTTGATGATGGCGCCGTATTCTTGTGAGGTACCGGGCATGAAACCTGGCACGTCGACAAAGGTGATGACGGGAATGCTGAAAGCATCGCAGAAGCGCACGAAGCGAGCCGCTTTGATGGAGCTCTTGATGTCCAAGCAACCGGCCAAAACTAAAGGCTGGTTGGCCACGATGCCCACGGTTTGACCGGCCATTCGGGCAAAACCGATGAGGATGTTCTTGGCGTAGTCGGGTTGGAGTTCAAAGAAGTCGCCGTCGTCGACGGTCTTCATGATGAGCTCTTTCATGTCATAGGCTTGGTTGGCGTTCAGGGGCACCAGGGTGTCCAAGCTCATGTCTTGGCGGTCGGTCGGGTCGCCACTGGCGCGAACAGGGGCTTTTTCGCGGTTGTTCAGTGGCAGGTAGTTGTACAAGCGGCGCAGCATCAGCAAAGCTTCTACGTCGTTTTCAAACGCCATGTCGGCCACACCGCTCTTGGTGGTGTGCGTTAAAGCGCCGCCCAATTCTTCGGCCGTCACTTCTTCGTGCGTCACGGTCTTGACCACTTCTGGGCCCGTCACAAACATGTAAGAGCTGTCTTTCACCATGAAGATGAAATCGGTCATGGCGGGTGAATACACGGCACCACCGGCTGAAGGGCCCATGATCATGCTGATTTGCGGAATGACACCGCTGGCCATGGCATTGCGTTGGAACACTTCGGCATAGCCGCCCAAGGAGGCCACGCCCTCTTGAATGCGCGCACCGCCCGAATCGTTCAAACCAATGACCGGGGCTCCGACCTTCATGGCTTGGTCCATGATTTTGCAAATCTTCTCGGCATGCGATTCAGACAAGGCACCACCAAACACCGTGAAGTCTTGGCTGTAAACAAACACCAAACGACCATTGATCATGCCGTAGCCTGTAACCACACCATCGCCTGGAATCTTGTTGTCTTGCATGCCAAAGTCTGTGCAGCGGTGCTCCACAAACATATCCCATTCTTCGAAGGTGCCTTCATCGAGCAGCACTTCAAGGCGTTCACGCGCAGTGAGTTTGCCTTTGGCATGTTGTGCGTCAATGCGCTTTTGGCCACCACCCATGCGGGCTGCGGCGCGTTTGGTTTCGAGTTGTTGAATGATGTCTTGCATGATTTACTTTCTTCACTCCAATACGGGATATTTCAATTCGTCGGAAAACCAGTTGCTTGATAAGCAGCCAGCAGTTGTCTTGCAGCGGTGGACGCAGGCATTTGGCCTGAGATCACTTTTTGCGAAAGCTCAGGCAACAGTGCTTGTACGCTCGCCTGACTTCGGAAATTTTGTTTCAAGCCAGCATCAATGCGTTCCCACATCCATGCTTGAGCTTGTTGTTGTCTGCGATGTTCAAATTTGTGGTTTGCTTGTTGCAGGCGCTTGAACTTTTGTACGCGATGCCAAAAACTGTCAACGCCCTGATTGAGCAGTGCACTGATTTGCAACACTTCAGGATGCCAAATGTCTTCGTTGTAGTGCGCATGATCGTGGTTGCCGTGCAAACCCAGCAAACGCAATGCACTGGTAATTTGCGCTTCGGCGCGCGTTGCAGCTGAAGTGTCAATGTCGGCTTTGTTGATCACCACCAAATCGGCCAACTCCATCACGCCCTTTTTAATGGCTTGCAAATCATCACCCGCATTGGGTAGTTGCATCAGCACAAACATGTCGGTCATATTGGCCACAGCGGTTTCGCTTTGGCCAACGCCAACGGTTTCTACAATGACCACGTCATAACCTGCGGCTTCACAAATCAACATGGCTTCGCGCGTTTTCTCAGCCACGCCGCCCAAGGTGCCACTCGAAGGGCTGGGGCGAATGTAGGCTTTCTCGTGAACGCTCAGGTGCTCCATGCGCGTCTTGTCGCCCAAGATAGAGCCGCCAGAAACGGTGGACGAAGGATCAATGGCCAACACTGCCACACGGTGCCCTTGCGCAATCAAGAACAAGCCCAGCGCTTCAATGAACGTGGATTTGCCAACGCCGGGTACACCACTAATACCTAAGCGAAAGGACTTGCCAGAATGCGGCAACAAACCCGTGAGCAGTTCATCCGCTTGCACACGGTGTGCAGGCAGCGTGGACTCGAGCAAGGTAATGGACTTGGCCATGGCGCGGCGTTGAACCGCACTCTGGCCCTGCAACACACCCTGCATGAGATCTTGAGGGCTCAACCTAAGGCCTTTTTAATTTGCTCCAAAACATCTTTGGCGCTGGCTGGAATGGGGGTGCCGGGGCCGTAGATGCCCTTCACGCCGGCTTCGTACAAAAAGTCGTAATCTTGGCGAGGAATCACGCCGCCCACAAAGACGATGATGTCGTCGGCGCCCTGCTTCTTCAGTTCAGCAATGATGGCGGGCACCAATGTTTTATGACCTGCTGCCAAGGTTGATACGCCTACAGCGTGCACGTCATTTTCGATGGCTTGGCGCGCGCACTCTTCAGGCGTTTGGAACAAAGGGCCCATGTCCACGTCAAAGCCCAGATCGGCAAAGGCGGTGGCCACCACTTTGGCACCGCGGTCGTGACCGTCTTGGCCCAACTTGCTGATCATCACGCGAGGACGGCGGCCTTTGGCGTCGGCAAATTCGTTGATTTCTTTTTTCAGTTGATCCCAACCTTCGGCTGAGTCGTAAGCAGCAGCGTACACACCGGTCACCTTTTGTGTATCGGCGCGGTGGCGCCCAAAAACTTTCTCGAGTGCATCGGACACTTCGCCCACCGTGGCGCGCAAGCGAATGGCTTGAATGCTGAGTTCGAGCAAATTGCCTTGACCGCTTTCGGCGGAGGCTGTGAGTGCGTTCAATGCCGCTTGTACTTTGGCTGTGTCGCGCGATGCACGAATTTTCTTGAGTCGGTCAATTTGACCGTCGCGCACTTTGACGTTGTCGATGGCCAAGATGTCAATCGGGTCTTCTTTGGCCAGCTTGTATTTGTTCACACCCACAATGACATCTTTGCCCGAGTCAATGCGAGCTTGCTTCTCGGCCGCGGCCGCTTCAATTTTGAGCTTGGCCCAGCCGCTGTCCACCGCCTTGGTCATGCCGCCCATGGCTTCAACTTCTTCAATGATGGCCCAGGCTTTGTCGGCCATCTCTTGCGTCAGCGATTCCATCATGTAGCTGCCAGCCCAGGGGTCGATCACGTTGGTGATGTGCGTTTCTTCCTGAATGATCAGCTGCGTGTTGCGCGCAATGCGCGAGCTAAATTCGGTAGGCAACGCAATGGCTTCGTCAAAGCTGTTGGTGTGCAGTGACTGTGTGCCACCAAACACGGCGGCCATGGCCTCAATGGTGGTGCGCACCACGTTGTTGTAGGGATCTTGCTCGGTGAGCGACCAGCCCGATGTTTGACTGTGCGTGCGCAGCATGAGGCTCTTGGGGTTCTTGGCCTCGAAGCCCTTCATGATGCGACACCAGAGCAAACGCGCTGCACGCATCTTGGCAATTTCCAAATAGAAATTCATGCCCACCGCCCAGAAGAAGGACAAGCGGCCTGCAAATTCATCCACATCCATGCCTTTGGCAATGGCGGTTTTGACATACTCTTTGCCGTCGGCCAATGTGAAGGCCATCTCGAGGGCTTGGTTGGCACCGGCCTCTTGCATGTGATAACCCGAAATTGAAATTGAGTTGAACTTCGGCATGTTCTTGGCCGTGTACTCAATGATGTCGCCAATGATTTTCATCGACGGCTCGGGCGGGTAGATGTAGGTGTTGCGCACCATGAACTCTTTCAGAATGTCGTTCTGAATGGTTCCCGACAATTTGTCTTGGCTCACGCCCTGCTCTTCAGCGGCCACGACGTAGCCGGCCAACACGGGCAACACAGCGCCGTTCATGGTCATGGACACAGACACCTTGTCGAGTGGAATCTGGTCGAACAAAATCTTCATGTCTTCAACAGAGTCGATGGCCACACCGGCCTTGCCCACGTCACCCGTGACGCGGGGATGGTCGGAGTCGTAACCGCGGTGTGTGGCCAAGTCGAAGGCCACTGACACGCCTTGACCGCCAGCTGCCAAAGCCTTGCGGTAGAAAGCATTGGACTCCTCTGCCGTAGAAAAACCAGCGTACTGACGGATTGTCCAAGGACGCACGGAATACATGGTGGCTTGAGGACCACGCAAGAAAGGCTCAAAACCTGGCAAGGTGTTGGCATACGGCAAAGCGGCTGTGTCTTCGGCCGTGTACAAAGGCTTGACCGAAATGCCATCGGGCGTTTTCCAATTGAGGGCTTCGACATTGCCGCCCGGCGCAGACTTTTGTGCGGCACGCATCCAATCTTCTAGTTGAGCATTCTTAAATTCGTTCTTAGGCTGGGTCATGTCGCGGGGTCCTCAATATGATTCATAATTATTGATGCAAAATATTGTACTTGCCTTACAATCCGAAAAAACGACCCACTTTAGGTCAAATTTCACGATTTATCCACCATGCCTGCATTGTCTGCTGCCCCGTCCTTGGCGCCCCGAGCGCTCTATGAAGAAGTTGCCGAACTGATTCGGCAGCGCATCTTCAGCCGAGAGCTAGAGCCTGGCAGCTGGATTGACGAGCTGCAAATTGCCAAAGCCTATGGCATCAGCCGCACCCCTTTGCGTGAAGCTTTGAAGGTATTGGCCGCTGAAGGCTTGGTCACCATGAAGGTGCGCCGCGGTGCTTATGTGACAGAAGTTTCAGAAAAAGACCTGCGCGATGTGTACCACTTGCTCAGCCTTTTAGAGAGCGATGCGGCTGCGGTGGTGGCCCAAACCGCCTCCCCTGCTGACCTGAAAAAACTGCAATCACTCCATGCAGAACTGGAAGCCGCGGGTAAACCTGGCAAAGAAAAACACGACAAGTTCTTTGAAGTGAACGAGGCATTTCACATGTGCCTGCTAGAACTGTCACAAAACAAATGGCGCGACCAAATGGTGGCCGACTTGCGCAAAGTGATGAAGCTCAACAGGCACAACTCGCTGTTTAAGACGGGCCGCATTACCGAGTCCTTGGCAGAGCATCAGGCCATCATGGCGGCCCTCAATGCCAAAGACCCAGTGGCCACAGCAGCACGCATGCGCGAACACTTTGCCAATGGCCTGATGGCAGCTAGCACAAGCGCTTAAACAGGTACTTCAGCCCCTTTGGCAAGCGCCTCACGCGCAATGGCCAACACCTCACGCGGCGCCATGGGTTTGAGTTTGTGATTGCTCCAAACCTGACGCCACAAGCGCCCGCCTCGTTGGCCATGGTAAAGCCCCAACATGTGCCTTGCGATGGCATACCAAGGACAGCCGTCTTCTTGATAGGCGCGCTCCATGTAGGTCACCATGGCTTCTTCAACCGCTTCGCGCGTGATACTTGATTCATTTGCATTGAAGAACTGTGCGTCCCATGTGGTTAGCAACCAAGGGTTGTAATAAGCCTCACGGCCAATCATGACGCCGTCGACTTCTTTTAAATGATCGGCAATTTGGTCATTGCGCGTGATACCACCATTGATGGCAATGGTCAGCGCCGGAAAATCTTTTTTGAGCTGATAAGCCAACTCATAACGCAGTGGCGGAATTTCGCGATTCTCTTTGGGCGACAAACCTTGCAACCATGCATTGCGCGCATGAACGATGAAAACACTGCAGCCTGCTTCTTTAACTGTGCCCACAAAATCGCGAACAAAGTCGTAGCTTTCAATTTGATCAATGCCAATGCGGTGCTTCACGGTGACAGGCACAGACACCACATCGACCATGGCCTTGACGCCATCGGCCACCAACTGCGGCTCATTCATGAGGCACGCACCAAATGCACCGCGCTGAACTCGGTCGCTGGGGCAGCCACAGTTCAAGTTGATTTCGTTGTAACCCCATTGCTCGCCTAGCTTGGCAGCGAAGGCCAGGTCGGTGGCATCGCTGCCGCCGAGTTGCAAAGCCACGGGGTGTTCTTCTGCGTTGAAGCGCAGGTGTCTGTCTACGCTGCCGTGACGCAATGCACCGGTGGTGACCATCTCGGTGTAAAGCAAGGTGTGTTGCGACAGCAAACGATGAAAGAACCGACAATGGCGGTCGGTCCAGTCCATCATGGGCGCAACAGACAGGCGCCAAGGACTTATTGAGGGTATGGAAGAATCATTCACAGCCTAATCATAATTAATAAATGAAAGGCTTCATGTCCTTCAGCAATTGCTTGTCTAGCTCGGGCAGCGATTTGGCCAAATTAAGTTGCTTGGTCAGCTGAGCGACTTGGAATTCGGGCTCATTGACCTGATAAGCCATTTTTTCTCGCAACCAGGTCAGCAGGTCGGCCAAATGCCACATGACAGCTTTGCCCTCATGGACGGGAGCTGGAAATGAGGGGTGGTGCTGCAACATCAGCTTGCGCAAGTTTTGGCGGGTGACCCCAACCGAATCGGCAACGTCAGACAAGCCAACAAAATCTGGCGCAGCCTCAATCAGCACAGCTTCTGGCAAGGCCTTTCGAACATCTGCCAAGGCACTCAAAAGTGCAAGTTCTGCTGATTTTGATTTTCGAGAAAAGTTCAGTGCAATGCGACCGGGCTGACCTAAGCCTAACAATGCATCATCGCAGCCCCCGCCTCCTAGACGTTCTGCAATATCGTCTCCGCCATCATCTCCGTGGCTGATTTGATACTTTAAAGTGAAGTGGTATTCCATGATTATTTCTTTTCAATCTTGATGAACTGTTGAATCAACCTTCGCATGTTTGAAACACGCACCTCGCACTTTTCGACAACTCGCTTCAAAGCCCGCGCATGGTTTTCGGCATCTCGGGGCGTACTCCAAATGGAGGTAATACAAAACTCGCCACAACGGCAAGTCTCTTGGTTAAAGGGACAAAACATCTTGCCCCATGCATGTGATCCACCCACATCGACCCGCCATTTTTCTGACTCTGCAAATCGCAAAGCTGCTTCAATTTCTTTGGTGGGATGTTTTGCGCGTTTCAAATGAGTCTCCAGAATAGTTGAAATAAAATTGGTTGTCAATCGACAACCATTTAATGCTTACTCATTTCACCAACAATTCAAAGATTCGTTCAACGAATCAAAATCCCAGGCTTGCAATTACCTGCAAGAAAAAGGGCAAATAGATAAATCGATCGAATTGCGACACAATGACACGATGTCATCTTCTACACGCAAGGGAATGAAATGAACGAATCCACCATTTGGTGGCTACTGGCAGGCGCATTGGTGGCCGCCGAGTTGGCCACGGGTACGTTTTATTTATTGATGCTAGCCATTGGCGCTAGCGCTGCTGCTCTGACGGCCCACATGCAAGCCACGCTGACTTCGCAAATTGTTGTTGGCTCTGTTGTTGGTGGCTTGGCCGTCGTACTCTGGCGTCTTTACCAAAATCAAATGGCCAAATCACACCCCCAAGAACACGCAAGTCAACACTTAGACATTGGGGAAAAAGTTCAAGTCACTGCTTGGAACGATCAAGGGGTTGCGCAAGTTCAGCACCGAGGCGCGGCTTGGCGCGCCATTTGCGCCGAGGGACAAACTCAAGAAATCGGCACCTACCAAATTGCAGACATTCAAGGCAACACCTTGGTATTGAGTCACATTGGTCAGCAAACTGAATAACGCACACCACGTAACTCAAAACGCACATCCAAACACTCAAAAGGAAAATCATGGAAATAGCCATCGTCATCTTGGCCATTGCGGTCTTGTTCATCATCAAAACCGTCAAGGTGGTTCCTCAACAAAATGCATGGGTGGTTGAGCGCCTGGGTAAATTTCACAGCAGCCTCACACCAGGCCTTAACTTTGTCGTGCCCTTCATTGATCAGGTCATTCAAAAGCACAGCCTCAAAGAAATTCCGCTGGATGTGCCCAGCCAGGTTTGCATCACGCGCGACAACACCCAACTGCAAGTTGATGGCATTTTGTACTTCCAAGTGACCGACCCCAAGCTGGCCAGTTACGGTTCGTCCAACTACATTGTGGCCGTCACGCAATTGGCCCAAACCAGTTTGCGCAGTGTCATTGGCAAACTAGAACTCGACAAAACATTTGAAGAACGCGACATCATCAACGCTCAAGTGGTGGCCGCCATTGACGAAGCAGCCCTCAACTGGGGCGTTAAGGTGCTTCGCTACGAAATCAAAGACCTCACGCCCCCTGCCGAAATTTTGCATGCCATGCAATCTCAAATTACGGCGGAGCGTGAAAAGCGCGCCTTGATAGCAGCTTCTGAGGGCCGTCGCCAAGAGCAAATCAACATCGCCACCGGCGAGCGCGAAGCCTTCATTGCGCGCTCAGAAGGTGAAAAACAAGCGGTCATCAACAAAGCCGAAGGTGATGCGGCCTCCATCATGGCTGTAGCCGATGCCACAGCACAAGCCATCGAGCGCATTGCGGCTGCCATCCAAAAACCTGGTGGCGAGCAAGCCGTTCAACTGAAGGTGGCCGAACAAGCGGTGTTGGCATACAGCAAAGTGGCGCAAGATGCCAAAACAA
>CANBWP010000045.1 GCA_947373185.1 Comamonadaceae bacterium
GTTCCGGAGTCCAGCGCCTGCGGCGCTGAACACTGGTGACCACTTCCACCCGGTTAGGTCTTATTGATGACATAGTCATATCCATAGTCGTATTCCTAGTTGTTAGTTTAAGGAATACCGATGGGACTGTCATTCAGGGGGCTAACTCAACCAAGAACTTGGTTGTTGTATTAAATGTGCGTTACGTCCATCTGCAAGTTTTTTTTCTGCTGGGCCCATATGAACAGAAAAAAATCCCAACTTAACAGTAATTTCAGCAAGCTCTTTCAGTACAGCATCTAGCATTTCTGGCTCTATGTGTTCTAGTACGTCTATGCAGCAAACTAAGTCTGCTGGTTTTGCTAAGCCGTACTCAGGGAACACAGGGTCATAGGGTAGATAAGTCAAATTGCTGATGCCCTCTTTCTGCAAACCTTCGAGGAGCCTCTGCTTCCCAGCACCGTAGTCTGAAACAGTTTGTGCTTTTGAGAGTCTAATTAAATCTGCAACTATCGGGGCAAAGGAAAGCGATGCCATTCCATAATTTGGATTCTTGTGGAGATCGGTTTGCAGTCCCAAATATTGTTCTGATATGGTTTTTGATTTCATTGCGTGTCTAAAAATTCTTGTGATGAACAGTAATGTTGTTTAAATCTGCTTTAATTTTCTTCTTTTGACACTGAGTGTTTCCAATGATCTGAAGCTCTGCTTTTTTGCTACCCCGCAAACATGAGATGGTTTGTCTGTGCCAGTCCATTGCATCCGCACCCATTTACAAACAGAAGGCGCGGAATTCAAGTTACAACTTTTTCATTCTAGGCATCGAGCTTGCGCTTGTACCGGTATGTAAATGATCATTTAGCAGACATCACGCCATCAACATACGCCCGTAGTACAGCATGCATCTTGGTTTGATACCGACTACCCTGCTGTTTAAAAAACTCAAGGATATCTTCATCAATACGAAGGCTAACCTGCTTTTTACCAGGCACATGCGCCGCTCGCTTAGCTCTCAAAAACCAATCATCACTCAACTCAGGAATGTCTGAGTAATCAATCGTCTTTTCTTTCGCCAATAGATCTGGCTGACTTTGCTCTAGTCCGTCCGATGTTTGAATCGCTGTACTTTTATTGTTCTCAGTCATTCGTTTCCTTCAAAGACCGACCTGAGTGCCAAGAAATCAACACCATGTTTTTCTAGGTTAATTTGCCGCTTTGCCGGATCATAGTCGAATTGCATCCACAAATGTTATTTCTTTTGTAGATACAAACTGCAAAAAAGCGGCAAATTTTGTCGTTTTGCCGCTTGTAATTACTTTCTTTTGGCCGAAAACGGCAAAGAAAAGCTGGCACACCTCTTGCTCCATACCCTGCATTCGCATCAGCAGCGTTGATTCCATTCAATTTGCTGATGTTCATTCACTAAAGGAGCTAGACATGCACATTGAATTACAACAGGCCATGCAACATTTGGTCAGCGAGCAATCTTTGAACCTCAAAGAAGTTTCACGCTTTACCCCCGTTGACTTCCGCCTAGGCATTCAGTGGCTCGTCGCCCAAGACCAACCCGACTTGGCACAAGCCTTGGCAGAAGCAGGTTTGGCACTGTATCCATTGAGCGAAGACATTCTGGCAATTTCTGGCCTCTTGGCCATTACCCGTGAAGACTGGCCTCTTGCCGTTGAAATTCTGCAAGACCTGGTTTCTGTGCAAGACGGCCGTGTGCAGCCTATGACATATCAAATGTTGGCGCGCGCATTGGCATGCAACCTCGATGTGGCTGAAGCACACCAAGTGCTGGAGGCTGCTCTCCAAAAGTGGCCCAACGATGCCACTTTGATTCAAGAACGCAATGCCATGGCTGCAGTTCAGGATGCCATGCCTGCCTCCACCTTAACCAACTGATTCAATCGTCAATTGAACTAACGGCAATCAAAGCGGCAACGTGTTGCCACCTCGCAATACATCGCAATACCTTGCCACTCGCCCCCTTAGGAGATTCTCATGACCGTCATTAATACCAACGTCAAAGCCTTGTACACACAAGCAGCGCTGAAGGTGTCCAACCGCGACAGCCAAGTTGCCATGCAACAACTGTCCACTGGCAAACGCATCAACTCGTCCAAAGATGATGCCGCCGGCCTGGCCATTGCAGCGCGGATGACTCAAAACATCCAAGGCTTGAAGCAAGCGGTTCGCAATGCAGGTGATGCGATCTCCATGATTCAAACGGCTGAGGGCGCCACACAAGAAATCACGGTCATGCTGCAACGCATGTCTGAATTGGCGGTGCAGGCTTCCAACTCCACCTACTCTGATGAGCAGCGTGGATACCTTGACTCAGAATTCCAACAGCTCAAGCAAGAGATTGTTCGCATCTCTGACACACACGAGTGGAATGGCTTCCCAATTTTGAACGGCAAGGCCGGTACACCGGTCGGCGCACCTAAGATTGATACTGTCGATCGAGCAGGCGTTACCGCGGCCTCAGTAGGAAAAGCATTGTTAGCCGGTGATGTTGAGATTCAAACTAAAAATGGATCGTTTGCGATTCCAGCATCTGTTTCTTCAAGTGATCCAAAGAGCAGCGCGCTAGCGTTTTCTAGCAACAAGGCTGGTTCAGCCATTGCTATTGCTGCCGCCATCAATGCGCAAGTAGGCGTGACGGGAGTTAACGCTACGGTCAATGGTGCGGTGATTTCTGCCAACAAAACAACCGTCGGCACCACCTCTGTTCAAACAGACTTGTATGTCAACGGTGAAAAAGTTTCATTGAGTTTGTCTGCAGGGCAAACTCCCAGCGAGCGTCGACAGTACGTCATGGAAAGTATCAATGCAGGTACAACAATCCATGGCGTCACAGCGGGTGATGGCGGAGCTGGTGGCCTGTCGTTGAAAACCATCGATGGCCGTAACTTGTCTGTATGGTACGACTCCACATCAGTTCAAGGATCAGACTTTGGTTTGGGCTTAGACACAGCGACCGCATCTAACCCATTGGGTGTTACTGGTATCTTGGGTAATGCGGGCGTGACAGCCGGTTCCGTTGAAACTTCCAACTTAACATTCACAAGTTTGAATGCCGGCGAGAATGTAACGGTCAACGGATTGACCTTTACAGCAAACGGCTCAACAACTGCGACTCAAGTTGCCGCCGCATTCAGTAACTTAGCATCCGGCATGACTGCGGTTGCAGCTACTGCTGCCAATCCAACCAGCGCAGCCCTGGGTAATTTCTCGGGCGTATTTGCTGAAGGTTTTACAACGGGTGTCAATACAAACGGCACGCTGTTGGCAACGGCCACTAGCAGAGGTGATGTTGGTGACATCAGTGTTGGCGGAACGGCCAAAGCCACTGTTGTGACCACCGCTGGATACGCTGCAGCCACACCAACAACTGCCATCACTACTGCTGGAACCACATCCAGCAAAGAAATTAGAAACGTCACCTTCTCTGACTTGGCTGCTGGTCAATCGGTGACTGTTGACGGACTGACATTCACAGCAACCGCAGCCATGGATGCAGTCACTGTTGCAAGCAAGTTTGCAAACATCACTAAATCGACAGTCGGGACCGCAACCGGAGGCACATGGGGCGGTACGTTGTCAGCTAACTGGGCATCTGGTGCTGCCACCGGCTCATCTGTTTCATTGACTGCAAATGCAAATGGCGTAACGCCAACAGCATTGGGCACATTGTCCAGTTCGTCAGCCACTGAAACCTCTGTTGTCACATTTCCAGCACTCAGTGCAGGCCAATCCTACAGCGTTGGTGGTTTGACATTCACGACCACGGCCGATATGGCAGATACCGATGTCGCTGCAGCATTCGCTAGCATTGCAGACGGAGCAACTACGGGTCCTTCAGCCAATCTGGGTACCTACAGCGGCAAGCTGCTTGGTTTTGCTACAGGCTCAAGTGCGACCAACACCGTGACTGCTACGTCAACTGCATCTGCAAACGTGACTGACATTGTTGTTTCACAACCCAACTACCCCACAGTCACAACAACCAACGGCATTACTGTTGCTGCGTCTACTGTTTACGGCACTGTCACGCTCACTTCAAACGAGCCCTTCACAGTCAAGCCAGGTGCCAACGCTTACAACCAAGGCCAAACGCCCGCAGTTGATCCAACCTATTCCAACTTCACAGCCTTAGGCTTCGAAGCCAAAACCATCAATCCAAAAAACATTGGTCGTTTGAGCTTTCAAGTGGGTCCTGCAGAAAACCAGTTGATCACCATCGACATGGCAGACTTTGGCCCCAATGGTGACATCACGGGTCCCATCACCAGCGACAAAGCACCGACCAACATTCGCACCGTTCAATCGTCTAACGATGTGATCATGAATGTGAACAAGTCTTTGGACCGCATTTCTGAAGTGCGCGCCAACATGGGTGCGGTCATGAACCGTTTGGAACACGTGATCGACAACTTGACCAACGTGGTCATGAACTCTGAAGCGTCACGTAGCCAGATTGAAGACGCTGATTACGCACAGGCCTCTACCGAGTTGGCCCGTACGCAAATCATGCAGCAGGCCGCCACTGCGGTGTTGGCACAAGCCAATACCTCGCAGCAGACTGTGCTCAAGCTGTTGCAGGGCTAAGCGCTCCTGGCCAGGTTCTTCTTTAGCCTCTCTTGATCCAGCGGAAACGCTAGCGCCTGACACCGTCTAGGTTTCAAGCGCTGGCCTTTCTCGCGGCTGAAGTCGCGGCTGAACAGCGACTTTAGGGCTGTCTGCACCCCTCAAACTGTCGGTAAATTGACGAAATAAGCTTTATTTTTAAATCTTAAGTACTCTATTTAACATGGCACGGCCATTGCTACTACTCATGCATTCCTATGCACATGAGGCACCAGAAAGCAATGAGCTCTATTCATACCGCGCAACAAGTTCTGTGGCTGGACCCGATCCAGCCTCTCGACGCGCCTGAGCACGCGCAACTCACAGCGGCGGGTTTGTCTGTTCGATGCATCAACACGCTGGACGAACTGCAATCCGCATTGAGCCACGGACAAACTCTGGCACTGGTCATTCGCCACGACACCACCCTGGATTTGCTGCAAAGCTGCCAAGCACTCATGCTGCGGGGTGGTTTTTCTGTGCCCATGGTATGCCGCGTTGACCGCCGTCACTTAGAGCTGGCCGTGCAAGCCATGCGCCAAGGTGCGGCTCATGTGTTGGCCACTGACGATTGGTCTGCTGCTTCTTGGCAAATCGCGCATCAAGCCATTCAAGCATTGCGTTTGTCTTCTTCTGCCGCCTCGATGGTGGCCCGCATGGCGCCGCCCACCGAAGTGGTAGCAGCTGCCGCGCCACAAAAAAGTTTGGTGTATGTCGATCCTGTGAGCCGCCACTTGTTGGCCTTGGCACAACGCGTGGCGCAAGCCAACGTGACGGCCCTCATTGAAGGCCCGACAGGTGCCGGTAAAGAAATTTTGGCGCGTGTGCTGCACGAGTCTTCCAAGCGTGCGCGTGGCCCGTTTGTCGGTTTGAACTGCGCGGCTTTGCCAGAGCAACTGATTGACGACATGTTGTTCGGCCATGAAAAAGGTGCTTTCACTGGCGCGCAAAAAGAATTCAAGGGTTTGTTTGAACAAGCCCAGGGCGGCACCTTGTTCTTGGATGAAATTGGCGAGATGCCTTTGCACCTGCAGGCTAAATTGTTGCGTGTCTTGCAAGAACGTTTGCTGACACGCCTGGGCTCTGAGCGTCAAGTGGCCATCGATGTGCGCATCATTGCCGCGACCAACAAAGACTTGCGCGTCGCCATTGCCGACCGCGAATTCCGTGAAGATTTGTATTTCCGCATCAGCACCTTCAAGTTGCGGGTGCCACCCCTGCGCGAGCGCCGTGGCGACATTCTGCCGTTGGTGGCCAGCTTGTTGTTGCGCCATGCGCCCAACGCACAAGCCTTCAGCTTGAGCGATGAAGCTCAAGCCCAACTCCTGGCTTATCCATGGCCTGGCAATGTGCGCGAATTAGAAAACGTGGTGCAGCGTGCCGTGGTGCTTTGCACCGATCAACACATTGAAGCCCATCACCTGATGTTTGACGATGCCGCCGATCTGCACATGGGCATGTCACATGATTTAGCCCCCGTGCCTGTGCCAGAAACCTTTCAAAACTTCAACGCCGCGCGGACAAACCAACACGAGTCAGTCAGACCGGCCCATCAATTCGGCATGCCCACTGAGGCACTTCGATTTCCTGACACCAGCAATGCCGAAGACAACGCGGTGATTGCCTCCAATTTGCAAGAGGCCGTGAAGTCCAGCGAACACCAAATGATTTTGGCGGCCATTCAAACGACAGAAAGCCGCATGGAAGCTGCTGCCAAGTTGGGCATCAGCCCACGCACGCTGCGCTACAAACTCGCCAAACTCAAAGCTGAGAACGGCACCATGGCTTGGGCCGCTTAAGGGGAACTCACATGATCGAAAAAATCAATTCACAAGGCAACATTCAAGCAATGTTGCAAACCCTTCGCTCTTACCAATCGCAAGCCGCTGGCGGCATGGACGAGGACGGCAACAAGGTCGGCGGTCTGAATGGCCTGAGTGGCTCACAAAGCACCCAAGGCCCTTCTGGCTTTGGTGACTTGGTCCGTCAAAGCGTCGACAAGGTCAATGCCGCACAAATGGAAGCGACCAAAATTGCCTCGTCGTACGAACGCGGGGAAGGTGTGCCGCTGACCGATGTGGTGCTCAGCATGCAGAAATCATCCTTGAGTTTTGAAGCCACCTTGCAGGTGCGCAACAAAGTGCTCAAAGCTTACGAAGACATTTTGAACATGCCTGTTTAAGGCTGATTCCAGGTAACGCATTCAAAGATACGACAGAGAGATTCTGAACATGGCCACTACAACAGCTTCATTCACCCCGGCCTTGGCCACGGGTGGCTCGAACAGCACCGCACTTGCCACCACAGGTGGCGCGGGCTCTAACGCAGGCGGCGCTTTGGCAACATTCACCCCCGGCATGGATGTGCACGCTTCCAACGGCAACAGCTACAACGGTAGCGCAGGCGGCAGTGGCCCTCTGGCCTCCGTGCAACAAATGCTGCAACAACCCAGCGTCAAAAAAGCCATGCCCCTCATCTTGATGGGCTTGGCTGTTTTGTTGTTTGCGGTGCTGTATGTCTGGATTAACATGCCCAGCTATCGGCCCCTCATGGTCAACATGAGCGAAGCCGATCAGCAAACCGCCATGGAAGCTTTGAAGGCCAGCGAGTTCAAACCCTTGCTCGATCCTTCTTCAGGCCAAATTACGGTGCCCTCCAACAAGTACCACGAAGCACGCATTTTCTTAGCCTCAAAGGGCTTGCCCAAAACAGGCAACATGGGCATTGAGTCTTTGAAAGACCAATCGGCCATGACCACCAGCCAATTCATGGAGCAAGTGCGCTACACCGCCGCCATGGAACAAGAGCTGGCTCGCACCATCATGCAAATTGATTCGATTCAACAAGCGCGCGTGCACTTGGCCATGCCCAAACAATCGGTGTTTGTGCGCGACCGCACACCGCCCAAAGCCTCGGTCATCATCACACCCTATGCCGGCCGCTCCGTGTCACCCAACCAGGTTCAAGCCTTGGTGCACTTGGTGGCCTCGAGCGTGCCCCTGATGACACCCGACAACGTGGCTGTGGTGGACAATCAAGGCAAGTTGATTACCGACTCAAGCAATGCAGCCGCATTGGGTTTGACTTCCGCGCAAAGCCAACACAAACAAAAAATGGAAGATGTGTATCGCCAACGTGTGATGCAAATCTTATCGCCCATCGTGGGTGACAACAATGTTCGCTCGCAAGTGAACATGGCCCTCGATTTCACGCAAACCGAAGTGACCACAGAAGACTTTGACACCCGTGAAAAAGGTCCGAAGACACGCTCAGAAGCCTTGAGTGAAGACAAAAATGGCGCCATGGAAGCTGCAGGCATTCCAGGCACCTTGTCCAACACACCGCCTCCCGCCCCTTCGGCCACCACCAACTCCTCCGCATCAACGACTGCAGGTGCAGGCGCTGGTACCTCCAGCACCACGGCACGTAGCACACGCAACTACGAACTGGACCGTTCAGTGCGTCACGTGAAAAATGCCACTGGCACAGTCGACCGATTGAGTGTGGCTGTCTTGATCAATGAGCGCGCACCCACTGTCACGAAAAACGACAAAGGTGAAGTGACCGATTCCAAGCCCAACCCCTACAGCGAAGAAGAAATGACCCGCATGCAAGAGTTGGTGCGCGGCGTGGTGGGCTTTGATGAAAAACGCGGTGACGTGGTGTCTGTGGTCCAAGCCAAGTTTGAACCTGAAGCCGTTTACGACTTGAGCATTCCTTGGTACAAAGACGAATCACTGCAAACTTATTTGAAGAGTGGCCTATTGGGTGTGATGTTCTTGGCCTTCATCATGATGGTGATCCGCCCTGCTGTGCTTCGCATGTTGGGCTTGCTCAAGACACCTGCTGAGTTGGAAGCCGAAGCTGCCGCCGCCTTGTTGGCAGCCGAGAAGGTGGCGATGGCCGATGGCGAGTTGTCACCCGAGGACATGAATGCAATTCAGCTGGGTGAAGGCGAGACATTGGAAGAGATCAAAGCCAAACTCAAGCCGAAGAAATCCAGCATTTCCATGGAGATGTTGGACACCGCCAACACATACGACGACAAGGTGGCTTTGGTTCGCATGATTGTGGCGGAAGACACGTCACGCGTGGCCAGTGTGCTGAAGAAGATGATCAAAGTAGCCTAAGGAAATACCATGGCAGAAAAAGAAATTCAACTCTCGGCCGCCGATGCCGAAGCCGCAGAAAAATTGCGCAACGAAATGGCCAATATCAGTGGCGCGCAGCGCGCTGCTGTGCTGATGCTCTTGTTGGGCGAACAGCAAGCTTCCGAAATCATCAAGTTTTTAAACCCCGGCGAAGTGCAAGCCTTGGGCGGTGCCATGGTGGCGGTGTCCGATGTCTCGCAAGAAGCCGTGAACGAAATCTTGGACGATTTTGTGGCCACCATCAAGAAACAATCGAGCTTGGGCTTGGGCACCACCGACTATGTCGAGAAGGTCTTCAAACGCGCCTTGGGTGACGACAAAGCCGCCTCGGTGCTGGGCCGCATCTTGCCAGGCCAGAGCACCAAGGGCCTGGAAATTTTGCAATGGATGGATGCACGTGCCATTGCCGACATGATCAAGACCGAACACCCTCAGGTGACAGCCATTATTTTGTCTGTGCTTGACCACCAAGTAGCCGCCGACGTTTTGAATTTCTTGCCCGACGAAACGCGTGCAGAAATCATTCAACGTGTGGCCAGCCTGGAAACCGTTCAACCATCGGCCATGCAAGAGCTCGAGTCGATCATGAAGTTGCAGTTCTCTAACAACACCAGCTCGAAGTCTTCCAGCTTTGGTGGCATCAAAGCAGCTGCGCAGATCATGAACTCGACCAAGACTGCGTTGGAAGCGTCCATCATGAAGGGTTTGGAAGGCATCGACGCCGACCTGATGATGCGCATTCAAGACAATATGTTCACCTTCGAAAACCTCAGTGCCGTCGACAACAAAGGCATTCAGGTGCTGATGCGTGCTGTCGACAACAACCAGCTGATGATTGCCATGAAGGGCGCCAGCGAAGAAGTCAAGGCGCGTTTCTTCGACAACATGTCCGAGCGTGCGCGCGGCATGTTCAAAGACGAGATGGATGCCAAAGGCCTCATGCGCTTGTCGGATGTGGAAGAAGCACAGAAGCAAATCATGCGCTCAGCCCGCAAGTTGTCTGACTCTGGTGAGCTGGTCTTAGGCGGAGGCGACTTTGTATAACCCCACGCCCACTGGCAAATTGGGCAGCAAAGGCACGCCACGCGGCACGCCCGTGTGGCAACCCCTGCAGCCCTTGAAACCCATCGAGTTGCAAAACGCAGGCTTTGTGCAGGAGACGTTCGCGCGTACTCAAAAAAGTCACTTTGCCTTGTGGACGGTTGAAGAGCAGCAAGCCGCAAGCAAGATCGCACAAGCAGAAGCCGCGCAAATGGCCGATGTGTCCGATGACAATGCCAACGATTCGCATGCTAGCGACCCTGAAGGCAAGCCATCATCCGTCTCAGATCCGCTTTCAAGCATCGACCCGCAGACGCTGGAAATTCTCAAAGAAGAAGCCTTTGCGCGCGGCGTTGACGAAGGCAAACGCTTGGCGCAAGCCGAAGCAGCCGCCAAAGCCGAGGCAGATCAAGCGCAATCTTTGTCAGCCTTGGCCGAGAAGGCGAATCAGATTTTGGTCAACATTGAACAAGGTGTTTTGGCACTCCAAGAAAAACCCGATGAATGGCACGAACCTTTAAAACGTTTGGCTTTGCATTTGGCGGAACAACTCACCCTGACCGAGCTCAGCATTTCTAGCAACGGCATTCAAAGCCTGATTGACCGATGCATTGAAACACTCGACGTGCAAGTGGCCGCCAGCTTGGTCGTGGAACTCAACCCCAACGACATGGCTTTGCTGCAAAACCACAAGGCCGTGCCAGGCGAGCCAACGCATGCGTGGCGCATGGTCGCCGACCCTCATTTGCTGCCAGGCAGTGTCCGCGTGCGTGCAGACGATGCCGTGGTGAGTGACCTGATAGAGCATCGCCTTGAAACACTGGCGCAAGCCTTGTTGAAAAACACCAAGCCTTGGCAAGCACAAACCGCCTTCCAACCCGAACGTTTGTCCGCCAGGCGCGGTCAAGCAGATACTGTGGAAGACGCATTGCCACGCGAGACCACTGCTGTGAATCTCGATTCATTGGACTTGCCCGATTTAGACTTGCCCGATTTGGCTTCCGAAACACCGCCAGGAGCGTCGCATGACTAACTTCGCAGCCGAAGTAGCCCGCACCATGTCCTTGGCCCGGGCCTCCAGCCCAGAGCGCTGCGGCACCTTGGTTCGCTTGGTGGGCTTGCGCATGGAAGCGCGGGGCATCATGGCGCCTGTGGGCTCCAGCTGTGAAGTGATTGGCCAAGATGGCCACACCATTGAAGCCGAAGTGGTCGGCTTTAACGACAAAACCTTGTACCTCATGCCCCTCACAGAGCCTGTGGGCATTGGCCCGGGTGCCTCGGTGCGCATGGCGTACGACTTGGGCACGGCCAGCTTGGGTCCTGAACTTTTGGGCCGCGTCATTGATGGCCGTGGTGAACCGTTAGACGGCAAACCCAAGCCTGCTTGCAAAGCACGTTTGAGTTTGTTGGGCTTGCCCATCAACCCCATGGAACGTGGCCCCATTGACAGCGTGCTCGATGTGGGCGTGAAAGCCATCAACGGCTTATTGACACTGGGCCGTGGCCAACGTGTTGGTTTGGTGGCTGGCTCTGGGGTTGGCAAAAGTGTGCTCTTGGGCATGATGACCCGCTTCACCAAAGCCGACGTGGTGGTGATCGGTTTGGTGGGCGAACGTGGCCGCGAGGTGCAAGCCTTCATTCAAGAATCATTGGGTGAAGAAGGCTTGGCCAAATCGGTGGTGGTGGCGGCGCCTGCCAACGTATCGCCAGTGCTGCGCTTAAAAGCTGCGCACATGACACACGTGATTGCCGAATATTTCAGAGACCAAGGGCTCAACGTTTTGATGTTGGTTGACAGCCTGACACGCGTGGCACATGCCCAGCGCGAAATTGGCTTGGCCATTGGCGAGCCGCCCACAGCCAAAGGCTATCCCCCATCTGTGTTTGCGCTCTTGCCCAATTTGATTGAGCGCGCAGGTGTCGGTCGCCATGGCCATGGCTCGATTACCGCCATTTACACCGTGCTGGCAGAAGGCGATGACGCCAACGACCCCATTGTGGACATTGCACGCGCCTCGCTTGATGGCCAGGTGATGCTGTCGCGCAAATTGGCCGATGCCGCACACTACCCCGCCATTGACTTGAACGGCTCTATTTCGCGCGTGATGCAAAGTTTGTTGTCACCCGATGATTTGAAACTGGCCAACAAGTTCAGGCGCCTGTGGTCTTTGTACCAACAAAACATGGACCTGATTCAAGTGGGCGCCTACGAAGCCGGCAGCAACCCCACATTGGACGAAGCCATTCGTTTGCGTGAATCGATGGAGCAGTACCTGCGCCAAGACATGCACGAAGGCAAAGACGAAGCCAGCACCCGCGAAGACATTCGCAACTTGATGGCGGTGTCCGCATGAACGACACCGTGGTAGCCCGTCCCTGCTGGACTGTTTTGGCCCAAAAAGCCGAGGACAAAATTGCGGCCATTCAAAATGAATTGGCTTTCACGCGCAAGCACTTGGCCGGTTTGCAAAGCAGCGAAGCGCGTGTTCAAACAATGTACGAAGAGTACCGTGATGGCTTGACCCAAACGGACAAGCAAAGTGTAGGCATGCGCGAAGCCATGAACCAACGACAGTTCATGTCGCAGCTCCTGACATTGCTGCAACGCGTTCGCACCGACATTCAGTACACCGAAAATGCGTTGATGGGCATCAAAGAGCGCTTGCTGGCCGCTGAGCGCGAGCGCATCAAAATGCAAACGCTGGCCGATCAGAATGCGCAAGCGGTGCAAAAGGCAGAAAGCAAAAAAGACCAGCGCCGCATGGACGCCTTGGGCGTGATGCAGTTCAACCTGAAGCCGCAACCATGAACCTCACAGGCGGCATCACTTGGCATTGCTTGGCTTGGCGCTCACAAGCGCGCTGGGCGCCTACGTCGCAAGCCATTGAGCAATGGTTGCTCACGCATGCCCAAGTGTTCAAGCCTGAAGGTGTGATGGGTCAACCCAGTTTGCTCTTGATTGGCGCCAGCGCAGGCTGGATGATGTCCAGCACTTGGTTGCAGCAATTTGCACGCGTTGACACCTTTGACATTGACCCCTTGGCCGCCACCTTGTTTAAGTGGCGCCATGGTGCAGCATTGAAAGCGCATGGCGTTGAAGTGCATTGCCACACACAAGATGCTTTGGCAGATTTGCCCAACCTGTTGGCTGCCTTTCCAAAAGCGTGTGTCTTTTTTGACAACGTGCTGGGGCAATTGCGTTTTCAAAGTCCTGCGGCGCAGTGGCAACAGGTTGAAAAGAAACTTCTGCAGATTCGCAAGCAACTTCAGGGCCGTGAATGGGGCAGCGTGCACGATCGCATGTCGGGCCCTGTGAACGATGCCATCAACCTGAACGACCCCCTGCCCCTGCGCCAAGCTTCGTGGAATGACCAACAATGGTTGACACAATTGAATGCGCAAAGTCCTTGGTTGGACCATTTGACGCACAGTGTGTTGCCGACCCGTGAGACACAGGCAGATTCAAATCATGTGGCCGTGCAAGACTTTGCGTGGAATTTTTCTGCACGCTACCGACATTGGCTGCAAGCCGGGTGGGTCCGGCCATGAGCGCGTTTCAATGTCTCAAAACGTGGTTTGCCAACTTATTTGCAAACGTATTTGAAGAGCGGCACCAAGGGTGTGTCGGGCGGAATGGTTTGCCATTCGCGCAGTACGCCTTGCGAGTCGACAATCTCGCCGGTGAGCATGGGGCCGCTGTGCATCGAGAATTGCAAGATGTGAACCGTCTGCTGGCGGCAATCCATTTCCATGTGCGTGCGAGTGGACACAAAATATGCGCCGCGCTGCGCCTTCTGGGGTGTTTTGTAATCGAGCAAACTCCAAAACGAGCGGTTGTAGCCGGCCTTTTTGATGGTGCCATCGTCAATGTAGATGGTGCCCGAATCGTAGGTGATGACTTTTTGCCATTCGGCATGTGCGGCATGCGTGGCCAACAGCATCAACACACTGACCGCAGGTGCGACCAAGAATTTCACGGAACATTTCTGAGTTTGGACTTGGGCATTCATGCGCCCTACTATAAAGTAGTGCACAGATCTTGAAAAGAGCCACAGCATGACCTTGTACACCCTCCCCTTCGCATCCTCCATTTCAAGCGCCTTGAGAGCTTTCATGGTCGGCATCGGTTTGCCCATAACGATCAGCCTCACCGCTTGTGGTGGTGGCGGCAGCTCCACTGACACGCCTGGGGTCACGCCCTCGACGGCCCTGATTGCACCAGGCGCGTACATCGGTAGCGTCGGCGGCAAAGAATGGGTCAGCATTTTGCTGCCCACTTCTGCCACTGCCACCAATTTTTACGCGCTTCACTACAACGGCACAGACCCTGACATCTACAGCGGTTCTGGGCAAATCACGGGCACCAATTCAGCAACGCTGTCACGCGTCTACCTCTACCCCGACAACTCCAAACCTGTGCGCACCGGCACTGGCACGCTCAGCAGTTTGGGCAATGGCGCAGTGAGAGCCGCATTGAGTTTTGCAGCAGCCGGCACCGAAATCGGCAAAGACATCAGCATCGACCACAGCGCCCCAACGGGGTATGCCTACAACACGGCCGCCACTTTGGCTTCGGTTCAAGGCACGTGGCAGGGTCGCTGGTCTTATGGCCTTGGCTTTGCCGACAACATGTCGCTCAATGTTTCCGCGCAAGGTGCTGTCACCAGCAGCATGCTGTTTCAAAATGATTGCCAATTGTCACAAAGCAACTTGGCCCCCAACTATGACGGCTCAAACCTGTTCACTTGGACCTTGAGCGTCCCCGCTGCCACAGTGTGCAGCACCTCCTTTGGCGGCCAAACCCTGACGGGCTCGGCCTTCATCAGCCCCAGCCCTGTTGCAGGAAAAACGCAGCGCCTCTATTTGGTAGGCGTGACCACCGACGGCCGAGGCATCAGCTTCAAAGCCGATCGATAAATTCAAGTTTCTTTGTTTGCTGACGAATCTGACTAAGCACGGAAATTAAATTCTGGAAAAGACCATGATAAGAACCATTGCCATCATTTTGCTCACTCTCTCTACAGCGGGTGCGGGCTACTTTGGCTGGACCCAAAAGAAGTCCAACTCAGCAGTCACAGAGCAGGTTGCGGAACTGACTCAAAAGGTCGAAGAAGCTGACAAAAAGGTCGAAGCCACCGAAGAAGAATTGGCCGCCAACAAAGAGATGCTGCCGCCATTGATGACCAAAGCGCAAGAGCTGGAAGCCGTCAAAGCCGCCTTCTCAACGGGTACCGTGTTGAAAGACTTGGAAGCCGTTTACGCCAAAGAGAAAAAAGGACTTTCACCTGAACGTCAATTGGGCTTGGCAGGCGTTCGCTTGCTGACCAACGGCACCAAAGACCCCGCCACCGTTGAAGCCTTCCAAAAAGCTTTGGAAATGACAGATTGGAAAGCCCAGCAAAAAGTCATTTGCGCGGCTCAAAATGCTTTGGCTGCAGCCGGCCAGCCCGTCAAGGTGATGTCCGAATGTACGGCTGAAGCACCTGAAGCCAAGGGTTCCAGCAAAGCTGAAACCAAAGATGCGCATGCTGAAAAAGCCGATGCCAAAGAGGGACACGGCAAGGACGATAAAAAAGGCGGCAAGAAAGACGATAAAAAAGACGCCCATGGCCCAGCTGACGCGCACGCCGTGCACTGGGACTACGAAGGTGCCATGGGCCCAGAGAACTGGGGCAAAGAATTTCCAACCTGCGGACGAGGCAAGTCACAAGCGCCGTTGAACATCAAGGGACCGTTTGAAAAAGTGCGCTTCAGCGTTGCACCTGACTACAAACAAGGACAACTCAAAATTGTCAACAATGGCCACACCATTCAAGTGAATGTGCCCGCCGGCTCCAAAATTCGCATTGATGGCAAGCCCTATGACTTGTTGCAATTCCACTTCCACCGCCCCAGCGAAGAACAAATTGACGGCAAACCTTCTGCCATGGTGGTTCACTTTGTGCACAAAAACACAGAAGGCGAATTGGCTGTGCTGGCTGTGATGTTGCGCGAAGGCAATGAAAACCCAGGCATCAAAACTTTGTGGACGCATGCGCCCAAAGCTGAAGGCCCCGAAGTGGTGCCTGATGGCGTGATGTTCAACCCCGCCAATTTGTTGCCCAAAGAAATGGACTTCTTCCACTACGACGGTTCTTTGACCACACCGCCTTGTACCGAAAAAGTGAAGTTCTTTATTTTGAAGACGCAAGTCAACATTGCCAAAGAGCAAGTGAGCGACTTCCCCTTCAAGCTCAATGCAAGGCCTGTGCAGCCCGCCAATGGCAGGCCCATCTACACCAACTGATTTGGTTTGAGATTGCCATTAAGGCGTAACTCTAAGGAGTTACGCCTTTTTTTTGATCAATGCATGGCCTTGGGAGCAACCAGTGGAACTTTTGGAAAGTATGTTTTGAAGCGTTGTGTGTCGCGCGTCAAAATTGGAATTTGATTGGCCGCAGCATGTGCGCCAATGAAAAAGTCACTCAAAATATTGAGCTTAAGACCACCCCTTTTTTTGTAGACTTGAAATGCCCTAGACGCTAAAAACAAAGCTATCAGAATGTTGGTATCAACCAACATCAATTTTCACCTCTAAGCAAATTCATTAACTCTTGCGTACGCCAATGAATACTGGCCTTGCCGCGTACTTGCTCAAATCGATCTTCTGATTTAAGTTTGGCAGCCGCGATACGTGGTGATTCCTTTGGAGGCTCAACTGGGGCTTTCTCCAACATCAAAGATCCAGAAGAATCTATGGTGACATTCAATTTACAACCGGGCTGTAATTTGAGTGCATCTCTGATTTTTTTTGGAATAGTGACTTGCCCGTTACTGGTCAAAGTCGATTGCATGGTGACTCATTTCTTGGCATCAATTAGATTGCTCACTTTAGGCCTCCATTTCACGACTGTCAATGCGATGACATCGAATGAAACCTGAGGCGATTCATCTTGAATTTGCAATTGATAACAGACGCTTGCTTCGCCACAATAAAAACACGGCAATGCTCAAGTTCAAAGCATTCCAAAGCACGCCATTGATGAAAGCCGCGTGATACGAACCGGTTAAGTCAAACACCTTGCCCGACATCCACCCACCTAGCGCCATGCCAATCATGGTGGCCATGATGACAGCACCCACCAACACGCCCGCCTTTTGTGCAGGAAAATACTCGCGCACGATGATGGCGTAAGAAGGCACGATGCCGCCTTGAAACAAACCAAACAAGGCCGAGATGACATACAGCGACACCATGCCATCCAACGGCAAGAACATCAGCAGCGCCACGCCTTGCAGCACCGAGCCCAACACCAAAGTACGCAGCCCGCCAATGCGATCGCAAATGACACCGGAGACTAAGCGGCTCACAATGCCGCAGGCCAACATGAGCGACAACATTTCTGAACCACGTGCCGCACCAAAGCCAAGGTCGGTGCAATACGCCACGATGTGAACCTGCGGCATGGCCATGGCCACACAACACGCCACGCCCGCCACACACAACAAAGCATGCGCCGTGTTGATCGACAAACCAAACGGTTTTTCTGAAGCCAACTGTTGCACACTGCCGGGTGCGGAGGTGGCCATCAGTGGCGGACGCTGACGCATGAAAAACGACAGGGCCAACATGCCCAGACCGCACACCACCCCAATCCACACATAGGTTTCGCGCCAGCCCAAAGCTTCAACTCCGTGCTGCGCCAAAGATGGCCAAATGCTGCCCGCCACATAGTTGCCACTGGCACACACCGCCACCGCAATGCCGCGCCGCTTGTCCCACCACATGGAGGTATCGGCCAACAGAGGGGCAAAGGTTGACGAACTGCCAAACATCCCCATCAGCATCCCATGCGCTAAGGCAAACAGCCAAATGTTGGGCGACAAACCGGCCAACACAAACCCACTGCCCACGCCCACTGCGCCAATCCAAAGCGCCACATGCACACCCCATTTGTCGGCCAACTTGCCCATGGCCAAGCCGCCTGCGCCAAAGCCCAGCATCATCAAGGTGTAGGGCAAAGACGCATCGGCACGGGTAATGCCAAACTCTTTTTGGACTTCGGGCAACACCACCGACACCACGTACATGCTGCTCCCCCCCAGGGTCATGAGCAGCAAAGTGATGAAGAGGCGGCGGGCGGCGTAGGACGAATCGATCAGATCCGCATGGGCTGGATGGGTTGAAATGGCATTCACCGCCTGACCTTATCACCACCCGCCTGTGGGGGTGCCCCCTAATTTCCCCTAAAAAGCCTCATTTTCTGATGCTATAATCCCGCTTCTGTGAGGCCCGGTAGCTCAGTTGGTAGAGCAGCGGATTGAAAATCCGCG
>CANBWP010000046.1 GCA_947373185.1 Comamonadaceae bacterium
TTGGCGGTGGGGGTGAACACGGCAGTGCGCGTGAGTCCTGTGCCATTGATGGCGCCCAAGGTGCCACCGCTGAGCACGACATCGCCCGCTGTGCCATCCCACACAAAGCTGGTGCCTGGATCTTCAGAAAACGTGAACGTGATGTTGGCTGTTTGGCCAACACCCAGGGTAGAAAGATCCGAGGTGATGAGGACGGTGGGGGCTGTTGTGTCGACCAAATAGTTGGGGTTGCTGGCGATAGCTGTCGTGGAAAGAACGCTGGCGATACCTGACGCATCCGTGATGGTTGCGCCATTCAAGTTCAGCGCATTGGCGGCGATGGCCACACCGTCGCTGTCGTTCAGCCCATTCACGATGGTGGTGGTGAAGACCAAGTCACGCGTGCCAGACCCAGACACATACGTCGCCAGCACCGTGTTGCTGCCGATGACCATGGCCAAGGTGGGGCTGCCAAGCGTGGCGTTGACGGTGACGACATCGTCAAAACTGACCGTGGCACTGAGCGTGTCAGCGGCATTCAAAGTTTGGTTGACCCGGCCGGTTGCGCCAGTCAGGGCCAGCGAGGACACACCTGTTGACAGGGTGTGAATGGCAATGGGCGGCGAAGATGCCTCGGCCCCCACATTGCCTGCCGCATCTTGGTAACTGTTGGCCGTGACGCTGACGAATGCCGAGCCATTGGCGATTTGGGGTGTGGGCGTCAAAACGGCACTGCGCGTGAGACCGCTGCCACGGATGGCGCTCAAGGTGCCGCCTGAAACCACCAGGTCGCCAGAGAAGCCGTCCCAGGTGAAGGTATTGCCTGGGTCTTCAGAAAAAGTGAAGGTGATGTTGGCGGTGTGACCTGCTGCAAGGGCTGAAACATCGGCCGTGACGGTAACTGTGGGCGACGTGGTGTCCACCAAATAGTTGGCGTTGCTGACCACAGCAGAAGTTGTCAAGCGCCCCGAATTGCCAAAGACATCCGTGATGATGGCACCGTTCAAACTGAGCGCGTTGGCGGCAATGGCCACACCGTCGCTGTCATTTTGACCGTTGACAATGGTGGTGCTGAAAATCAAATCACGCGTGCCAGAACCAGACACATACGTGGCCTGCACGGTGCTGCTGCCGATGACCAAGGCCAAGCTGGGGGTGCCGTGACTGCTGTCCACGGTGACGATGGCGTCAAAACTGACAGTGGCGTTCAAGGTGTCGGTGGCGTTCAGCGTTTGGTTGAGGGCGCCCGTGGCACTGCTCAAGGCCACCGACACAACACCCGGCTGATGGGTGTTGATGTTGATGGTGGGTGATTCGCTGCCGGCGCCTGTGTTGCCGGCGCTGTCCTGGTAACTGTTGTCAATGACCCGAATGCGAGCGGTACCGTCCGATACGTTGGGAAAGGGCGTAAAAATGGCAGTCCGTGTCAGCCCTTCACCGCTCAATCCACTCAATGTTCCGCCTGTGACCAGGATGTCGCCGGTGGTGCCGTCCCATGAAAAACTGTTGTCAATGTTTTCACTGAAAGTGAAAGTCACGACCAGCGTTTCCCCCGCTTTGAGCGATGTGGCACTGCATGTCACCGCGACCGTTGGGGGCGTGGTGTCACCTGGGACTGGTGGAGGAGGTAGTGGTGGCGTAGGTGTGACAGGCGTTGGAGCCGATGAGCCTCCGCCCGCAAGGATGACCGGGATACCAATGAGGGTTGCAGAAATCTCTCCAAGGCCCAACCCTGTGCTTGCAATGACAGGCGCACTGGGCATGAGTGCCATGGCCGTGCCGGGATTGAAGAGTGCCACAACACAAGCGACCGCTTCATCTTTTTCTGTCCACACTAAACTTTCTGCCACTTCAAAGGTGGCTTCTGGGTAGTGTGATTGCACTTGCACGTCTTCGCAGGCATTGTTTTCCAAACGATATACGGGGGGCTTTTCGATGGGTGTGTTGGAGGCTACAAAATAGTCACGCAATTCCAACAGTTCGGTCTCATCCACCATGACCTTCAAATTTTTGTGCTGACGCAGCAAGCGCTGGCCCTTCAAAGTTCCGCCTGTTTCGAGGCTCAACAATTGGTATTGAAAGCCTGGCTCGGCCTTGAGCACCAAGGGGCTGTTCAACAAGTTGGCGCCTTCTCGCTCCACCGAGGCATTGACCAGGCGTAATTTCTGGGTGCTGCCATCGGCCAAGGTGATGTGCAGTTGAAGGTCGGTCAGGTTCATGGTGTTCAACGCTCGTGGAGCGCCCCTGAGAAAGCCTTTTGGACTGGTTTGATGAGGTAATGCAGCACCGATCGTTGGCGCGTTCGGATGTCCAATGTTGCAGTCATGCCCGGTTTGAGGTCGCTGACTTTGAGCCGGTTGGCAAAAGGCGTTGACACGTTGACGCTCTCTGGTGACGGCAGCTCAACCTGAACGCGGTAATACGTTTGGGAACCGCCGGAGGGGCCAGACTCGGTCAGGGTGTCGGGACTGATGTAACGCAGCGTGCCTTGCAACATGCCATAGACACTGTAGTCAAAGGCATCAAACTTCAAAGTGACGGGCAAGCCAATGGCCAACTCGCCAATGTCGATGGGATTGATTTTGGCTTCAATCACCTGACCACTCTCTGTGGGGGAGATGTGCATCAATTCATCACCCGCGCGCAACACGCCGCCCACCGTGTTCACGCGCAGCACTTTGACCACACCGGCCACGGGTGTGGTCAGCACGCTGTGATCTAGCAAACTTTGTCGTTCATTGAGTTTGAAGCGGTTGGATGAGATGTCTTCTTCCAAACGAATCACATCTTGTTTGGCTTCTTGCAAGTATTTGTTTTTGACCGCAGCCAAGCGACCCATGCTGTCGTGCACTTGGCGTTGCGCTTTGAACAACTCCAATTGACTGATGTCGCCGGTGTTGAAAAGCGCTTGGCTGATGCGAAGCTCTTCTTCAGAGAGCTTCCAACCCGCCTTCAAAATTTGCAGCTCTTCTTCCAAGCTTTGCTTCTTTTGCGCGTAGGCCTGTTGTTGTGCCTTTTGAAACTGCGTGGGTATTTTGAGCGTCGGATCAAACACCAAAGCCTGACCACTGGACTCTGCACGGGCACGCAACAGGGCCGCTTGCAATGACAAGAGTTTGGCGTTGATTTCCAAATAACCCGCTTCAGCGCGCGTGGTTTCAAGATAAGCGACAGCTTGACCTGCCGTCACTTGTTGACCTTCCGTCACCAAGATGTGGGTCAGAACACCGCCATCAGCCGCTTGAATAATTTGATTGCGGGCAACGGCAATGACTTGACCTGTGCTGCGAACCGTTTGATCCATTTCAAACACGCTGGCCCAACTGAGCAAGGACAGAAGGCCCAACAGCATCAGACGAGTGGCCGTGAATTGTTGAAGAGCCTTCGCTCCCAATTGAGAAAGGTTCATGCTTGGAGCTGTTTCAAAACTTGTTCTTTAGGGCCATCCATCACAATTTGATGCTTGGCAATGACCACCAGTCGATCCACCAAGACCAACATTTCCGGTTTGTGAGTGACCAAAATGAAGGTGTCTTGAGGGCGCAAGACTTGCTTCAGGGCGAGGGTGACATGCTCGGCCAATTGCCGGTCCATGGAGGCGGTGGGCTCGTCCATCAGCCAAATGCGTGGACGCCTCAGGAACACCCGCGTGAGGTTGACCAGTTGCCTTTGTCCGCCCGACAGCCCTTGCCCTCCTTCAAAGATGGGCAAGTCAAAGCCCAAAGGGTGGTGGGCCACCACCGCGTGAAACAAACCTGTCTGGGTGGCCATGGCCTGAAGCATGTCGTCGCCAGGGTCGGTCATGCCCACCAAGAGGTTCTCGCGCAGCGTGCCTTCAAACAATCGACCTTCTTGTTGCAGATAACCCATCTGCTCGGCCAACAAAGGTTTGGCAATGCGACTGAGGGCCACACCGTCGAGTGTGATGTCGCCTGATTGGGGTTTGTACATGCCACTCAGCAGGCGCAGGAGGGTGGTTTTGCCTGCCCCAATGGGGCCCAAGATGCCAATTTTTTCGCCACTTCGAATTTGAAATTGAGGCACCTTCAGTGCCGGTTGCGTGTGATAACTGTAGGTCACTTCTTGCAAGGCATAGTGCCCTTGAACAGATTGCAACACCACAGGTTCTTGGCCGTGATGATCGTCTGGCAACTGCCAAATGTGGTCAAGCCCTTGCAAGGCTGATTTGCAATGGCCCCATTGGATCAACTGCGAAGGCAAGGCTGCCATTGGCTGCAATATTCGCCCCGACAAAATAGAGCAGGCAATCAGGCTGCCCATGCTGAGCTCGCCGCGCGTGATCATGAGGGCGCCAAAGGCAATCAGGGTCACATAGGCCAGTTGCTGAAAGGCTTGAATGCTGTACTGCGCTGATTCACTGATGCGTCTCAAACGAAGCTCTTCTGAACGTGCACTGTCGGAGATGTTTTGCCAAAGGCTGAGTTGCCGCCAGCCGCCTTGCCCCGACTTCAGGGTTTCGGCGCCTTCAATGGCTTCCACCAACAAGCCCGTTTTGCGCATGTTTGCCGCGACCACCGTGCGACTGCGGCTTTCAATTTCCTGGATGCTGCGCAGACCCACCCACAAGCAAACGCCTAGGAAAAGCGCCGGCACCACCGCGAGCCAACCCGCAACGATGGCCACTGTGAATGTAAACACCAGCGCAAAGGGGGCATCGATCAAGACCTGGGTGGCAGAGTGGGTTAAGAAACTTCGCACGGTTTCATACGATTTGAGTTGACCCGCCAAACTTCCCACACTGTTAGGCAATTTATCCAAGCGTATTTGCAGAAAACGCATGAAGACTTCGCGCCCCAATCGCTTGTCAATGGCTTCGACCACTTTTTCATTCATGTCAGATCGCACGAGCCGAGTGATCCATTCAAATACCACCGCACCCAGGACACCTAGACTGAGGACCCACAGGGTGGCCGTGGCGCCAGTAGGCACCACCCGGTCATACACCTGCATGCTGTAAAACGAGATGGCCAATGCAATGAAGTTCAACATGACACCACTTAAGCCGGCATCCAAGAGTGTGCGTTTGTGTTGAAAAATTTCGGTTTTGATGAGTCGCCAAACAGGACTGTGCGAGGCGTCAAATGGCACCCGAAAATCGATTTTGGCAATCGACCAAGATGACATTTGAGACTGCGTGGATTCGCCTTGCGGCCCTTCCAGTACCCACTCGCCCTGGCTGTTCAAGCTCTTGAGCACGTACCATTGACCGTCGGCATGGACAGCCAAGCAGGGTAAAAAGGACGGGTCCAGTTCGCGTGGGCTGATCCAGCGCACCGCGGTCCAGCGCAAGCTGTCTTTCAGATGGGCCAGCAATTGGGGCGATGCGTCATGCGCGGCACTTTGACCTGCACCCACGGTTGGGGACATGTTGGACAGTGCTGCTTGCAATGCATGGCGGTCTAAGCTTTGCCTTTGAAGCATGGCCAAGCGAAGAAGCGGTGGCCAAAAAGCGGGCGCAGGCGTTGAATCGGAGGCGTTCATCGTAGGGTGCTGAAGTAGCGCTTGGGTGTTGTCATGGCGATGTCCATGGGGTCAGCCCAAATGCGTTGATCTGAAGTCGCCAGAAACTCAATTGAAGGGCCACATCGTTTTCAATGATGGCAAGTTCGGCCTGAGAACTTTCGCGGACTGCGTTCATGACTTCGATCCAAGATTTTCGGCCGCTCTCAAATTGACGTTGCCAGGCCGTTTGAATGTCTTGGGAAGACTGTAAATTGAATGCCAGGGCTTGGACCTTACTTTGCCTTGCACGCACAGTGAGCAGGTCGGACTGAACGGACTCCCACAATTGCCGCTGAGTCGCTTCCATGTCCAGTTGCGTGGCGTCTTGTTTGGTTTGCAATGCGGCCAGTTGATGCTGCAAACTCATGCCCGCACCCGTGCTGGCAGAGAGGCCCACAAAGATGCGGTTCACAGAAGGTGCATTGGCATAGGTGAAGTTACCGCGCTGGTGTTCGGCGCGCACGTACACCTCCGGCTGCAGCATGGCTTTCTTCTCTTGAAGTTCGGCTGCTTGAACTTCTAGAAGTCCAGCAAAACGGGCCGCTGCGGGCGACTGCGACCAGCTCAAAGCGTCCCAATTGTGCAAGGCCAACGGTTCCAAATGAACGGCCTCGTGGCTGACTTGCGTGTGGCTGGTTGAAGTTGCCAACAATTCGGCTTGGGGGACCCATTGTTTCAGCTTGATCCAAGCTTGCTCTTCCATGAGCTTGGCCTGTGCCATGTCTTGCGCCACTTGCAACATGCGAAGCCTTGAAAAGTTGGCTTCGCTGACGGAGGACACACCTTGTGCGGCGCGACGCTCGATGCTGCTCAGCAAGGCTTGTTGTTGCGCTTGCGTGCGCATGAGCGTGCTGTGTTGGCGCTGTGCACTCACCAGTTCTAGCCATGTTTGCAGGGTTTTCAAGGCCAAGCCCTGTTGCACTTCGACCATGCGCGCCATTTCAATTTTTTGATTGGCCAGCGCCTTGGTGCTTTGGGCTGTCAAACGTCCGCCGGTCCAAAGCGGTTGTTGCAGCCTGAAGGTCATGACTTGCGGGTCCCCTGCGTAAGAGGGATCAAAACTGCCTGCTGACTGCGCGCGTTCGAGCGTGATGGAGGGCGTTGGGTAGAACGCTTGCTCGGAAATGGCCACTTCAAAACCCGTGCTCTTGAGGGTTTGAAGTTGTGTTTGCGCTTGAGGATGCTCTAGCGTGACCTTCTGCCAAAGCAATCGCAAAAAGGCAGGCGAGTGAGCAAAAACGGGCTGCTGTGCAGACAAGCCAACATCAGGAACCTTTGCGTTGGCAAAAGGTGGATGAAGGCTTGCCAACACAAAAACACACAGCAAACAAACTCTATGTATTTTTTTATTTTTGTAAAAGTTTGTTTTTAAAAACATAAAAAAAGTAATCAACTTTATTATGGCATTGATCAAAGACAGCCTTCATTCCTTGATGTAACTGCTTGTTAACATGAGAAAAAATGAACAGGCAAAGTCTACAAGCAAGCATCAATTTTATGAGCTATTTGGTATTCATTTAAAGTGCTTTTGCTGTTTTGGATCAACGAAAGGCTGACATGGTGTTTGTGTTCGATTTAGGTGGGGTGGTTTTAAATTGGCAACCCTTGGCGCTGATCCGACAGGTTTTGCCGCACCGCGCGCCCGATGCGCACAGCGCACAAAATGCCATCGGCCAAATTTTTGAAAGTTTCAACCCTCAGAGCGATTGGGCGCAGTTTGATTTGGGCTTGATTGAGCCCGCCCCCCTGGCTGCCAAAATTGCCAAGCGAGTGGGCTGGCCCCAAGCCGAAATCACCCAACTGATCGCCAGTGTGCCCAAGCACCTCAACCCTGTGCAGGAAACGGTTCAGTTAATGGCCGATCTGAAGCAGGCGGGTCATACCTTGTATTACCTGTCCAACATGCCTGCGCCTTATGCCGATCATTTAGAGCGCCATCATGACTTTTTTCAGCATTTCACAGACGGCATTTTTTCGGCGCGCGTGAACTGCATCAAACCCCATCCGCGCATGTTCGACATGGCCGAACGTCAGTTCAATTTGTCAGGCGTGCCCTGCATCTTCTTGGACGATGTGGCGCACAACATCAATGCCGCCAAGGCGCAGGGTTGGGCAGGCTATTGCTTTGAAGATGCCGCACAAATTCGACAAATTTTGCAGGCGCAAGGCCTGCTGTCAAATTAGTCTTTGGCGCCAAGTGCCAAAGCGAGCCCGCGCTTGCTCAGCAATTGCGCATTGTGTTGCGCCACATCGCTCGCACGTGTTGGCCAGCCTTGCAAATGCTGTTCCGCAATCGCGGCCAATGCGTCCATCCAAATGGGCTCGTCATTCAGACAGGGAATGTAGTTGAAGGTCTTGCCACCCGCATGCACAAAGGCTTCTCGGGCCTCCATGCCAATTTCTTCCAGCGTTTCTAAGCAGTCACCCGTAAAACCAGGACACACCACGTCAACGCTCTGCGTGCCGCTTTGGGCCAGGGCAATGAGGCTGGGTTCCGTGTAGGGTTCCAGCCATTTGGCTTTGCCAAAGCGGGACTGAAATGTCACCATGTACTGGTCTTTTTGGAGGCCTAATTTTTCCGCCAAAAGGCGGCCTGTTTTGTAACATTCGCAGTGGTACGGATCGCCCAATTGCAAAGTCCGCTCGGGCACACCATGAAAGCTCATGACCAATTTTTCAGCGCGGCCATGGTGGTCCCAATTCGTTTGAATGCGCTGGGCCAAGGCATGGATGTAGGCCTCGTTGTCATGGTAGTGGTTGACAAACCGAAACTCGGGCAGATTGCGGGTTTGCAAACTCCATCGGTACACCGCATCAAATACGGGTGCGGTGGTGGTGCCACTGTATTGCGGATAAGCCGGCAACACCAAAATGCGCGTGGCACCCGCCAATCTCAGCGCTTCAATTTCACTGGCAATGCTGGGCTTGCCGTAGGTCATGGCGTACTTCACCAAGACATCGTGGCCGCGTTGCTTCAAACTCGCGGCCAAGCCCTGGGCTTGTTTGTCGGTCCAAACCCTCAGGGGCGAACCTTCAGCCGACCAAATGCTGGCGTATTTGGCCGCCGATTTGGCAGGGCGTACGCGCAAAATGATGCCGTGCAAGATCAGCCACCAAATGGCTTTGGGAATTTCAACCACCCGTGAGTCGCCCAAAAATTGCGCCAAATAACGGCGCAGCGCAGGGGCGGAGGGCTCATCGGGGGTGCCCAAGTTGCAATACAGGACTGCGGTTTTGGCCGATTGGCCGTGCTGGAAAGGGGGTTCTTTTTGGAATGCCATGCGTTATTCTCTCCCACCATGATCGACTTTTCAAAAATTAAGGCCATCTCGCTCGATTTGGACGACACTTTGTGGCCTGTTTGGCCCACCATTGGCAAAGCAGAAGAGACCTTGGCCTTGTGGTTGGCCGAGAAGGCTCCCCAAACCGTGCCCTTGTGCGCCATCCCAGGCTACCAACGTCAAATCCGAGAAGAGATGCCGGCCCTTCGTCCCGATTTAGGCAATGACCTGTCGGCGCTCAGGCGGGAGGCTATTCGCGTGCTGCTCCAGCGCGCGGGCGAAGACCCCCAATTGGCTGAACCTGCCTTTGATGTCTTCTTTGAAGCACGGCAACGTGTGACCTTCTTTGACGATGCCCTGCCGGCCTTGCAGTTTTTAAAAGCCAAGTTTCCCATGGTGGCCTTGTCCAATGGCAATGCGGACCTTCAAAAAGTCGGCATCGATGCGTACTTTCAGGCGGCCTTCAATCCGCTCAATTTAGGGGTGGGCAAGCCTGATCCCAAAATGTTTCATGCGGGCGCCCAAGCATTGGGTGTCTTGCCTGAACAGGTGCTTCACATTGGCGATGATCCGCACCTGGATGTGCTGGCCGCACAGCGCGCGGGTTTGCAAGCGGTGTGGGTCAACCGCGAAGCCAAAGCGTGGACTCACGATACGCAAGCTGCGCCCTACACCGTGTCCAGTTTGAAACAACTGTGCGATGCATGGCCCCTCATTCACTAGGAGACTGACAGATGACTTTGAAAATTTACGGCATTGGCGCTTCACGCGCTGTAAGACCTTTGTGGGCCGCCACAGAATTGGGTTTGCAGTTTGAGCATGTGCCCGTGCATTACCAAGGCGGCGCCACACGGGCACCCGCTTTTTTGGCGCTCAATCCAAACGGCCACATTCCTGTTCTGGAAGATCTGCGCCCTGAAGGCAAAGTGACGGTCTGGGAAAGCATGGCTTGCACTTTGTATGTGGCCAAAATCCATGGCAAAGCCGATGGCCAAACGATCACGCCCGCCACTGCGCAAGAAGACGCCGATGCCCTGCGTTGGAGCTTTTGGACGGTCACAGAAGTTGAAAAAGACGCCTTGACCATTTTGATGCACCGCTTGGCCATGCCCGCCGATCAGCGAAAGCCTGAATTGGCCGATGCGGCGGAGCAAAGATTGCGTGTGCCTTACCGCGTGCTCGAGTCTCATTTACAAGCACAGGCGAAGTCAGGTCACGCTTACTTGTCTGCATCGCGTTTCACGGTCGCCGATCTGTGTGTTGCCAGCGTTTTGGTGTGGGCCAAAGGCTCGGACCTGTTGATGTCCGAGTTTCCTGCTGTCAAAGCCTGGTTGGATCTGTGTGTCAATCGGCCAGCTTTCAGCGCATGCCGCAAGATGGGTTGATGCGGGGCCTTTGCTGTTCACGCGATGGCAGTGTGTGCCGCTTGCACACCTGACATCACGGCGCCTTCCAAGGTGGCGGGATAGGGTCCTGCCACGTAGTCGCCGCACACCGTCAGCCCTTTGAGGGGGCTGGCAGAGGGTCTGCGCAGTTGCGGGGTGCAGGCAAAGGTGGCGCGTTTTTCAGTCACGGTCAGCACCACCGTCAGATCATTCGGGCTGTGGGTCTCATGGCCTAATGCTTGAAGTAAGTTCCGAGCTTGTTGCAAGACTTGGCGTTCTACGCTGGCTTTGTCGCCGCTTGCTGCGCTGGCCACAAAGGCCAGCAAACCGGGGCAGTGGGCTTCGGTGCAAATTTGGCCGCGGTCCAACACAAATTGCGCTGGGGCATCGTGCTGATCCAACAAGGCCAACAGGGGCTGCGGCAATCTCACATGGACAGGCGCTTGCACATAGACCGTGGCGATGGCTTTGTGTTTGAGTTGGCGCGCTGTGTTGGCCCAATCGGGGCTGAAATTTTCCAACAATTTCGAAGCGTCCCAAGCCGGTGTGGCCACAATGACATGGTCATACAAGACACCTTCTATTTGCCAGCGGCCAGCAGGTGTATTGGCTTGAGCTAAGCGGTCGATGCGCCACCCCAACTTGCACTCAGCACCGTGTTGAGTCAACCATTCAACGGCGGCGTGCGGAAAGAGGGCGCCCAAATCTAATTGGGGCAACAACAGATCAGAGCTGCCAGAAGGCCCCATCACGGCGTCTTTCAAGACCCGCAAAAAGACAGCGCCACTGGCCTCATGCGCAGGTGTGTTGAGGGCGGCGACACACAAGGGTTCAACCAAGTCGCGCCACACGCGGGGTGAGAGTCCTTGGCAAATGTCGGCCACGGTTTGATCGGGCGCGCATTCATGCGATTGGCGTTGCCACTGCCATGCCTGTCGAAGCAGGCGCCATTTGTCGGAGCCTTGCCATCCTTTGGCTGTGGCAATGCCTGCCAACAGGTTCCATGGAAAAGGAAGTGCAGGCAGTGACAGGCCTTGACCTTTTGCATCGCATAAATTCAAAGGCAAGCGCTTGAAGGCGCGGTCCAAGGGCACGCCCACGGTCTGCATCATCGCCAAGGTGTGGTGGTAGGCGCCAATCAAAATATGCTGGCCGTTGTCCAGGATGGGCTGCGAAGCGTGCTGTGCTTGTAAGCTTCGCGCGCGGCCACCCCAATGTCGGCTGGCTTCAAACAAGGTGACGTGATGGCCTTGCTCAAGCGCTGTGACGGCGGCGCTGAGGCCGGCCCAACCGCCGCCAATGATGGCGACGCGAGTGGCTGTTTTCAAGGCCATCGGTGCTGGCTCACATTCGACCCAGTGCCTGCATTTTCCAAGCCAGCCAAAGTTTGCGCAAAGGTGTGAGGGAGATGCGCTGGTGCAGCACTTGAAAGTTGTCGGCTTCAATTTCACGCAGCAGGGTGCGGTAAATGCTGGCCATCATGAGGCCCGGTTTTTGAGCCTGTTTGTCTGCGGCTGGGAGCAATGCAAAAGCCTCTTCATACAGCTGGTGCGCCCGTTTTGCTTGGAATTTCATGAGGGCTGTGAAGCGATCAGAATACTGTCGCTGCGTCAATTCTTGGGCCTTCACGTCAAACTGTTTCAGTTCGTCGATGGGCAAATAAATCCGACCGCGCATGGCGTCTTCCCCCACATCGCGCAAGATGTTGGTGAGTTGAAACGCCAAGCCCAAGGTGTGTGCATACTGGGTGGTGGCGGGGTCTGTCTGGCCAAATATTTTGGCGGCCACTTCACCCACCACACCTGCTACCAAATGACAGTAGCGTTGCAGGCCGACATAGTCCAAGTAGCGCGTTTGCGTCAGGTCCATTTGGCAGCCTTCAATGACGGCCATCAAGTGATGCGCTTCAATGCCGTAGTCGCTGACATGCGGCATGAGGGCTTTCATGACAGGGTGAGTGGCTTGGCCCGCAAAGGCTTGGGTCACTTCTTTTTGCCACCAAGCCAAGGTGCTTTGCGCCACACTGGGGTCTGAAATCTCGTCCACCACATCGTCCACTTCGCGGCAGAAGGCATAAAACGCCGTGATGGCCGCTCGCTGGGGGGCCGGTAAAAACAAAAAGGCGTAATAAAAACTACTGCCGGAATTAGCGGCTTTTTGCTGAACGTACGCTTGAGGTGTCATGGTGCGTGATTCTCCCATGCTCTGGGGTCACATCCAGAGGCTTCGCCAAAACAGCAGAGGGACATCCCACAGTCCTAATGTGGGTCTTGTTTGAAAAGCCCGTGGGCCTAAACGCCGCACTTTTTCCAAAACACGCAAGCCGCCTTGCACCACCAGCCTCAGCTCCCAACCGGCGCGTCCGGGCACCGAATGAACCAAGGGCGCGCCTTGCCGCATCAGGTCATGTGCCTGCTGGCAAAGGCGCTCGATCAAAGCGGCTGCATCACACGGATGCTGCAAATCTTGCGGCACATAAAAACGGCCACGGGGGATGTCTTCGCTCAAATCTTGCCAAAAGTTGATCAGCTGAAGGGCGCTGCAGATGGCATCGCTTTGTTGCAAGGCTTCGGGCGTTTGCACGCCATACAAGTGCAACAGCAAGCGTCCCACCGGGTTGGCGGACAGCTTGCAATAACTGAGCAAAGCTTCGGTGTTCTCGAAGGTGGCCGCGCTGGCGCTGGCTGCCACATCTTGCTCAAAGGCCAAGAGCAAATCGTTGAGACGCTCAACTGGCAAGCGATGCTTTTGAATCGTGTGTTGCAAAGGCGCAAAGATGTCCGGTCGCAGGCCGCTGGCTTGGTCTGTTTGAAAGAGTTCATCGCGAAATGCCTGAAGTTGCCGCTGCCGTTCAAGGGCCGACAGATCGCCTTCGTCGGCGATGTCATCGGCCGCACGGGCAAAGGCATACAGGGCCGCAATGGCCGGCCGCAGATGAGGCGGGCACAGCCAAGACGCCACCGGAAAATTTTCGGGATGGTTGACGGGCAGTGCTTGAACGGCCGATGGCTTGGCGGAATGGGGGGTCATGAAGTCTTGTATTTTCGCTTGACAAGGGTCATGGATTACCCTAGATTACTAACCAGTCAGTCATTAATTTGGATCTTCAGATGCGCCCTCCTCAAATCACCCTGTTCGTCGCCGCCATGTCGCTGGCCTTGGCGGCCTGTTCGCCCAAACAAGAATCGCCCGAGCCGGTTCGAGCCGTCAAACTCATGACGGTTGGCGCATCCGATCTGAATGTACAAGGTGAGTACGCCGCAGAAGTGCGGGCGCGCATTGAGAGTCGCTTGGGTTTTAGAGTGGGCGGCAAAATCGTGGTGCGACAGGCAGAAGCAGGGCAGCGGGTCCAAGCGGGCCAAGTCTTGGCCGAAGTCGATGTGCAAGATTACGCATTGGCTGCTCAAGCCGCTCAAGCACAAGTCATTGCCGCTCGCGCACAGCGCGATTTGGCCGCCTCCGACTTCAAACGCTATGAGTCCTTGTTGGCCCAAAACTTCATCAGTGCTGCCGAATTGGAACGACGCTCAGCCGCCTTGAAGGGCGCGCAGGGTGCATTGGACCAAGCCCTGGCGCAGGCACAAACTCTCAGCAATCAAGCCGGCTACGCCAAGTTGGTCGCCAGCACCTCCGGCGTGATCACAGGCATTGAGGCCGAGCCGGGTCAAGTGGTGTCAGCCGGTCAGCCGGTGGTTCGCTTTGCACAAGATGGTCCGCGCGATGCCGTGTTTGCTGTGCCGGAGCACGTGGTGGGACGTTTGAAGTTGGGTCAGAAAATGGCTGCCACAGTAGGCAACAGCGGACAAACGGTGCAAGGCCAAGTGCGAGAAATTGGTGCCAGTGCCGATCCGGTCACGCGCACATTCAGCGTCAAACTGGCTCTGGAAAAAGCCGAAGCATTGCCGCTTGGCATCACGATGAGCATCCATGCGCCCCAATTGGCAGGCAGTCAAACCGACGCCATCAAAGTGCCCACCAATGCCTTGCGCCAAGAGGGCGGACAAACCGCTGTGTGGGTATTTGATCCACAGACCTCAACGGTTTCCTCGCAAATTGTGCAAGTGGCGACAGCCGATGGCAATGATGTGGTCATTGCTGCAGGTTTGAAAGCGGGTCAACAAATTGTGAGTGCAGGCGTTCATGTCTTGTCACCCGGCCAAAAAGTGACGGTTTACAACGCCTCACCCGTGCCAACTTCGCAGGTTAAATAAATCATGCGCACAGAACCCAAAACAGGTTTCAATCTGTCGAAATGGGCGTTGGATCATCCTGCGCTGACCCGTTATTTGATGTTGGTCTTGATGCTCTTGGGTGTCTTTGCTTTTTTCAATCTCGGTCAAGACGAAGATCCCCCGTTCACCTTCAGGGTGATGGTGGTCAGGGCGTATTGGCCCGGTGCCACAGCCCAGCAGGTGGCCGAGCAAGTGACCGATAAGTTAGAGCGCACGCTTCAAGAAGTGCCCTATGCCGACAAGATTCGCAGCTATTCCAAGCCCGGTGAAGCTCAAATTATTTTCCAAATCAAAGACTATTCCAAGCCTGCGGATGTGGCCAATGTTTGGTACACCGTTCGCAAGAAAATTGGCGACATGCGCAGCACCTTGCCGCCAGGGGTCTTGGGGCCTTTCTTCATCGACGATTTTGGTGATGTGTATGGCGTGATATACGCCTTGCAAGCCGATGGGTTTTCACCGGCAGAAGTGAAAAAGTTTGCGGACGATGTGCGTCAAAAAATCTTGCGCGTTCAAGACGTCGCCAAGGTCGAACTCTTTGGCGTGCAAGATGAAAAAGTCTATGTCGAAATTTCGCAAAAGAAATTGGCCTCGATGGGCCTGGACATGGGCGCCGTCATTGCGCAATTGGGCCAGCAAAATGCGGTGGAATCTGCAGGCACTTTGAACCTCCCTCAAGATGCCATTCAACTTCGTGTCAACGGTCAGTTCAACAATTTGGAATCATTGCGACAAATGCCCATCCGCGGCGCATCGGGTCAGCAAATCAAATTGGGTGACTTAGGCAGCATCCAGCAAGCCTACATTGATCCACCCCTAGTCAAAGTGCGTCACAACGGTGAGTCCGTCATTGGTTTGGGGGTGTCCATGGCCAAAGGTGGCGACATCATTCAGCTGGGCAAGGCGCTCAAGGTGAGCATCGCCGACATTGAAAAATCGTTGCCACTGGGTGTCAAGTTAATTCAAGTGCAAGACCAACCCAAAGCGGTATCCACCTCTGTCAATGAGTTTTTGAAAACCCTGGTTGAAGCGGTAGCCATTGTGTTGGCCGTCAGTTTCTTGTCTTTGGGTTTGCACAAGCGTCCGGGCGTGCATCCTTTGTGGCGCCGATGGACCTTGGACATCCGACCCGGTTTGGTCGTGGGCATCACCATCCCCTTGGTCTTGGCCGTCACCTTCTTGGCCATGGACTATTTCAACATTGGCCTGCACAAAATTTCTTTGGGCTCTCTCATCATCGCTTTGGGTTTGTTGGTGGACGACGCCATCATTGCGGTTGAAATGATGGTGCGCAAAATGGAAGAGGGCTACGACAAAGTGCGCTCTGCCACCTTTGCCTACGAGCTCACGGCCATGCCCATGTTGACCGGCACACTGATCACGGCCGCTGGTTTCTTGCCCATCGGCTTGGCCAAGTCCATGACCGGCGAATACACCTTCGCTATTTTTGCGGTGACTGTGATTGCGCTGTTGATCAGTTGGGTGGCCTCGGTTTATTTTGTGCCTTACTTGGGCACCTTGCTCTTGAAAGCGCCGCCGCATGTGGCTGCCGCTCACGCGGAGGGTGCGCAGGTGCATGAAATGTTTGACACACCTTTCTATCAAACATTCAGGCGCGCCGTCACTTGGTGCGTGGTCAACAAATGGAAGACCATCGCCATCACCTTGGCCCTGTTTATGTTGGGCATTGTGGGCATGGGCAAAGTGCAACAACAGTTCTTCCCCGATTCCAGCCGCCCAGAAATCATGGTGGATGTTTGGTTGCCTGAGGGCGCCAGTTTTGCTGCTTCCGAAGAGGTGGCCCAGCGCATTGAAAAACGTTTGATGGATGAGCAGGGTGTCGCCAGTGTCAGCACTTGGGTGGGCTCTGGTGTGCCACGCTTCTATCTGCCACTGGATCAGGTTTTTCCGCAGTCCAATGTGTCGCAACTCATTGTGTTGGCCAAAGATCTGAAAGTTCGAGAGAGCTTGCGGGTCAAGTTGCCAGCCTTGTTGGCCACTGAGTTTCCCGAAGTCCGTGGCCGCGTCAAGTTGCTGCCCAATGGACCGCCTGTGCCTTATCCGGTGCAGTTTCGCGTGGTTGGCGTCGATCCCTTGGCGCTTCGCCTGAAGGCCGACGAAGTGAAAGCCGCGATGCGAGCCAACGCCAACACGCGTGGTGTCAACGACAACTGGAATGAGTCCGTCAAAGTGATTCGATTGGAAGTGGACCAAGCCAAAGCACGCGCATTGGGCGTCACCAGCCAGTCCATCGCGCAAGCATCAAGAACCATTGCGTCCGGTTCGACCATTGGGCAGTACCGCGATGGCGATAAATTGATGGACATTGTGCTGAGGCAGCCGCAGTCCGAGCGCGATGCCATCACCGACTTGGCTGGCGCCTATGTGCCGACCGCTTCGGGCAAGTCCATTCCTTTGCTGCAAATAGCCAAACCTGTCTTCAATTGGGAGCCAGGTGTGATGTGGCGCGAAGGCCGTTACTACGCCATCACGGTCAATGCTGACGTGATTGAAGGCATTCAAGGCGCCACCGTGACCAATCAGTTGTTGCCGCAACTCAAACAATTGGAAGCCAAGTGGCATGACGCAGGGCAGGGCGATTACCGCATTGAAGTGGCTGGCGCTGTGGAGGAAAGCTCTAAGGGGTCGGCCTCCATTGCAGCGGGCATGCCGCTCATGTTGTTTGTCACCTTCACCTTGTTGATGTTGCAATTGCAAAGCTTCAGCCGCGCCTTGTTGGTTTTCCTCACCGGCCCCTTGGGCATGGCGGGTGTGGCCGGTGCTTTGTTGGCCTTGAACCGCCCTTTTGGCTTTGTGGCCTTGTTAGGCGTCATTGCCCTGATGGGCATGATTCAGCGCAATTCGGTCATTTTGATCGACCAAATTGAGCAAGACCGCGCGGCCGGTGTTCCCGCCTGGGAAGCCATTGTGGAGTCTGCCGTGAGGCGTTTGCGTCCCATTGTGCTGACCGCAGCCGCAGCTGTTTTGGCCATGATCCC
>CANBWP010000047.1 GCA_947373185.1 Comamonadaceae bacterium
GAACCGTAATTGACTGACATGGGTTGTTCCTGATTAATAAAGGCCGAACAATTTGGCAGCCAAGACGACGGTGAGTGACAGGCTGAGGGCCAAGGTGACGATGGCGGAGGACTTGCCAAACTCTTTGGTGACGGCGTGGCATGCGTCCATGTACAAGTGGCGAATGCCTGCAATGAAGTGGTGCAGGTACGCCCAAATGATGGCCAAAGCAAGTAATTTCATGAACCAGCCAGGGATAAAACCAATGCCCACATTGAAGGCTGCCGCAAAACTGGCATAGGACAACTCAGAGGAAATAGAGTTGTCAAACATCCAAATGATGAAGGGCATCAACAAGAACATCAAGGCGCCGCTGACACGGTGCAGGATAGACACCCAGCCCGCAACGGGCAGGCGGTAGGTGGGCAAATCGCTGAAAGCGTTGATGTTGCGAAATTCAGGCCTCTTGCGGGCGGTTTCGGTCATTTTTGATTCCTCTTAGGTAACTTCACTGTCATTTTTGAATCAGTGTTCGCGAATTCTATTGCAACGCAACAAACTGACATGAGAATTTCATGAACAAATTCACAAAGTGAATGTCGAAATCTCTCAAAATGTCACTTGAGTGTCAGTTTAGGTTGTTGTGGTAATGGTGCGTATCCGTCACATAAAAGCCGCGGCGCAGCTCCATGGGCGTATCGTTGTAGGTGTATGCGACACGTTCCACGCTGAGCAGAGGGGTGTGTGACTTTATTTCCAGCAACTTGCATTGGGCCGCGTCGGGCACTACCGCTTTGATGCGTTCTTCTGCGCGGACCATGCGAACCCCAAATTCGGTTTCAAACAGGGCGTACATGGGACCGTCGTATTCGCTCAGGCGTTCGGCCGTCAGACCCTTAAAAGGCGCGCCAGGCAGCCAAAGGTCTTCCAAAATCGTGGGGGCACCTGCAAAGGACAGAACCCTTCTGACTTGCAGAACGGCATCACCTGTGCGAAGCGCCAGGGCACGGCCGATGTCGGCATTGGCCCGCAGTTTCTTGCAATCAATGATTTTTCTCTGGGCGGGGCCTTCGCTTTTAGGGTCGCCCAAATCTGGCATGAGTTTTAAAAAGCGATACTGGACTTGCTGTTCGGCGTGAGTGGCTACGAACGTACCCTTGCCCTGACGACGAACCAAAAGGTTGTCATTCGCCAACTCGTCAATGGCTTTTCGGACGGTGCCTTGGCTGACGCGGTAGCGGGCCGCCAGTTCCATTTCGCTGGGAATGCCTTCGCCGGGCTTCCACTCGCCCGATTGCAAACCTTGCAGGATCAAGCCCTTGATTTGTTGGTACAAAGGGCTGAAAGCCGGAGCGGCTGTTGCGGCCTCTGCAAATCCAGTTGATTCAGCATTAAATACGTGGGATGTCATGACAATGGCCCTGGCAAGGGCGGACACAAATGTGGCGCAATGATATCTTATATAAGACATAAGACAAATTGACTTTTCAGGGTTTTCGCGAGTACACTCGAAAGCTGTTTGCCCGTGCGCGGATTTGTTTGCGTACCCGCCTGGAAGTGCCAGGCGACCCGGTCGGCAGTGAATGTCGGGGTGTGGTCGGCGAAGTCCGTTTTCTTATCACTATCTGGAGTTCACACCATGAGCAAAAAGCCCGTTCGCGTCGCCGTCACAGGAGCCGCTGGTCAAATTGGATACGCATTGTTGTTCCGCATCGCCTCCGGCGAAATGTTGGGCAAAGATCAACCCGTGATCTTGCAATTGCTTGAAATCCCCGACGAAAAAGCGCAAAAAGCTTTGAAGGGTGTGATGATGGAGTTGGAAGACTGCGCATTCCCATTGCTCGCTGGCATGGAAGCTCACGCTGACCCCATGACTGCTTTCAAAGAGACAGACTATGCTTTGTTGGTCGGTTCACGTCCTCGCGGCCCTGGCATGGAGCGCGCTGAGTTGCTCGCCATCAATGGCGCCATCTTCACGGCACAAGGCAAGGCCTTGAACGCCGTGGCTTCGCGCAATGTCAAAGTTTTGGTGGTCGGCAACCCTGCCAACACCAATGCCTACATCGCCATGAAGAGCGCCCCCGACCTCAAACCAGGTAACTTCACAGCCATGCTGCGTTTGGACCACAACCGCGCTGCGTCGCAAATTGCTGCCAAAACTGGCAAAGCAGTCGCCGACATTCAGAAGCTGTGCGTTTGGGGCAACCACTCGCCCACCATGTACGCTGACTACCGCTTCGCCACCATCAACGGCGAATCTGTGAAGACCATGATCAACGACCAAGAGTGGAACGCCAACGTGTTCTTGCCCACCGTGGGCAAACGCGGCGCCGCCATCATTGAAGCACGTGGTTTGTCTTCTGCGGCTTCTGCGGCCAATGCCGCTATCGACCACATGCGCGATTGGGCCTTGGGCACCAACGGCCAGTGGGTCACCATGGGCATCCCTTCACAAGGCTGGTACGGCATTCCCAAAGACGTCATGTTTGGTTTCCCCGTCACATGTGAAAACGGTGAATACAAAGTGGTGGAAGGTTTGGAAATTGATGCCTTCAGCCAATCTTGCATCGACAAAACATTGAAAGAGTTGACAGACGAGCAAGCCGGTGTGGCGCACTTGGTCTAATCAACAGACACTTTCGTGAAGCATCCGCGCGACATTCTGTTGGGGTCACAGGCTGCAGGCGCAGTCTTGCCTGTCTGTGATCACTACAGTGGTGTCGAAGTGCGGATGCGCAAAAGCTTGCAATTGCAAGCCGAGATGACGCAGGAGTTTGGTGCCTGCGTTTTCGATGTGACCCTGGACTGCGAGGATGGCGCACCTGTGGGTGGCGAAATCGAGCATGCCCATTTGGTCAAAGAGATGATTTTGAGTGCCGCCCCTGAGGCTCGGGTCGCGGTGCGCGTTCACCCCGTCGATCACACTTCGTTTGAAAGCGATGTGGATTTGATTGTGCGCCCCGGACATGCCAAGTTGCGTCATGTCATGGTCCCCAAAGTTGAATGTCTGGAAGACGTTCAAATGGCGGTGAAATATCTAGATGAAGTGGGCGCGCATGCGTTGCCTGTTCATGTGTTGATTGAATCCCCTGCAGCTGTGCACCACGCTTTCGACATTGCAGCTCACCCCCGTGTTCAATCTCTCAGTTTTGGTTTGATGGACTTTGTCTCTGCCCACGCAGGCGCTATCCCTGCCAGTGGTATGGGCTTACAAGGTCAGTTCACTCACCCCTTGGTGCTGCGCGCCAAAATGGAAATTGCCAGTGCCTGTCATGCCCACGGCAAGGTGCCCTCGCATTGCGTCGTGACTGAGTTCAGTGACCATCAAGCCATCAAGTGGGCAGCCAACAAGGCAGCCCGGGAGCTTGGTTTTACGCGCATGTGGAGCATCCATCCCAGTCAAATCAGGCTGGTGGTGGAAGCCTTGGCGCCCACTGCCGATGAAATTGAGCAAGCGTCGAAATTGATCGAAGCAGCGCGCCAGGCCGATTGGGCCCCTGTGAGTTTTGGCGGCCAATTGCACGACAGGGCCAGTTACAGATTCTTTTGGCAAGTGTTAGAGCGTGCCCATCAAACGGGACGACCACTGCCCGAAGCGATGCAAGCCTATTTTGAGGAGACAGCATGCGCAGCTTGAAAAAAATCATCGTCAGTTTGCTGATGGGGGCGGGCGCCTTCCTGACTTTTGCGGCGAATGCCCAAACGCCAAATGCCCAAAAAACCGTGGCGGCCACTAAGTCGCCGACCAAGCCTGTTGCAAAATCTGCCGCCAAACAAGAAGCCAGCAAGCCGGTCCAGGAAGTGCCTCTTGAACCGCAAGCCCTGAGCATCGCAGAACGCGTGCATGTGGGAAATTTGCCCTGCGAATTGGGTGCATCAGTGCGCATGACAGCGGACGCCCAAAATCCTGGCTATTTCAATTTGCAAGGCAAGGGCTACAAATACAGAATGCGCCCCGTCTCAACCACCACGGGCGCCATTCGATTGGAAGATGAAAAGGCCGGCGCTGTCTGGTTGCAATTGGCCAACAAGTCCATGCTGATGGACCAAAAAAATGGCCGTCGTTTGGCCGATGAATGTGCGCACCCTGATCAGGTGGCCGTTGCCAACGACATGAAGATCAATCCCCCCCCCGCTCTGATCGATGTCAATACAACGACGTCATCTGTTCAACGCTGATGGGTGTTGTTTGAAAATTTTTGAGTTATCAATTTATTTAGTTAGACAGGAGAAAAATGATGTTGAAAGCCTACCGTGAACATGTCGCTGAACGCGCAGCACTGGGAATCCCGCCGCTGCCGCTGGACGCCAAACAAACCGCTGAGTTGATTGAACTCATCAAAAATCCACCCCAAGGAGAAGACGCTTTCTTGTTGGATTTGCTCACACACCGCGTGCCACCCGGCGTGGACGATGCAGCCAAAGTGAAGGCCTCTTTCTTGTCCGCTGTGGCACACGGTGATGTCAAAGTGGCATTGGTCAGCAAAGCCAAAGCCACTGAGTTGTTGGGCACCATGGTGGGTGGTTACAACGTCAAGCCCTTGATTGACTTGCTTGACGACAAAGAAGTTGGCACTGTTTCTGCCGAAGGTTTGAAGAAAACATTGTTGATGTTTGACTTCTTCCATGATGTCGCAGAAAAAGCCAAAGCAGGCAATGCCAACGCCAGCGCTGTGATCAAGAGCTGGGCCGATGCCGAGTGGTTCACTGCACGTCCCGAAGTGGCCAAGAAAATCACGGTCTCCGTTTTCAAAGTGCCAGGTGAAACCAACACCGACGATCTGTCGCCTGCCCCCGATGCATGGAGTCGTCCAGACATTCCTTTGCATTACTTGGCCATGTTGAAAAACACCCGCCCTGATGCTGCTTTCAAACCAGAAGAAGATGGCAAGCGCGGACCGATGGCGTTCATTGAAGAGCTGAAGAAAAAAGGCAACTTGGTGGCCTATGTCGGCGACGTCGTCGGTACCGGTTCTTCACGCAAATCAGCTACCAACAGCATCATCTGGGGCTTTGGTGAAGACATTCCTTTTGTGCCAAACAAACGCTTCGGTGGCGTCACTTTGGGCGGCAAAATTGCTCCTATTTTCTTCAACACCCAAGAAGACTCTGGTGCCTTGCCAATTGAAGTGGACGTTTCCAAATTGGAAATGGGCGATGTGATTGACGTCTTGCCTTATGACGGCAAACTTGTGAAAAACGGTGAAACCATTGCCAACTTCGAACTCAAAAGCGAAGTCTTGTTTGACGAAGCCCGCGCGGGTGGCCGTATCAACTTGATCATTGGCCGTTCCTTGACAGCCAAAGCACGTGAGTTCTTGGGCTTGCCCACTTCAACATTGTTCCGTTTGCCCAAAGTGCCAACCAGCACCAAAGCCGGTTTCACATTGGCGCAAAAAATGGTGGGTCGTGCTTGCGGTTTGCCAGAAGGTCAGGGCGTTCGCCCAGGCGTTTATTGCGAACCCAAAATGACCACAGTGGGGTCGCAAGACACCACAGGTCCGATGACCCGTGACGAGTTGAAAGACTTGGCTTGCTTGGGCTTCTCTGCCGACATGGTGATGCAATCTTTCTGCCACACCGCTGCTTACCCCAAGCAGGTGGACGTGAAAATGCACCACGAACTGCCTTCTTTTATCAGCAACCGGGGCGGTGTGTCCTTGCACCCCGGTGATGGTGTGATTCACAGCTGGTTGAACCGCTTGCTCTTGCCTGATACCGTGGGCACTGGTGGCGATTCCCACACACGTTTCCCAATCGGCATTTCTTTCCCAGCCGGTTCCGGCTTGGTCGCTTTCGGTGCAGCCACGGGCGTGATGCCTTTGGACATGCCTGAGTCGATCTTGGTTCGCTTCAAAGGCAAAATGCAGCCTGGCATCACATTGCGTGACTTGGTGCATGCCATTCCATACTACGCCATCAAAGCGGGTTTGTTGACTGTTGCCAAGTCCGGCAAGATCAACGAATTCTCTGGCCGTATTTTGGAAATCGAAGGTCTGCCTGACTTGAAAGTTGAGCAAGCCTTTGAGTTGTCAGATGCTTCTGCCGAGCGTTCAGCTGCAGGTTGCACCGTGAAATTGAACCCTGAGCCAGTCAAAGAGTACTTGAATTCCAACATTGTTTTGATGAAGAACATGATTGCGCAAGGCTACAGCGACAAGCGTGCTTTGGAGCGTCGCATCAAGGCGGTTGAAGCATGGTTGGCCAACCCCAACTTGCTCGAAGCCGATACAGATGCTGAATACGCACATGTGCTCGAAATCGACATGGACCAGCTCAAAGAACCCGTCATGTGCTGCCCTAACGATCCTGATGATGCCAAGTTGTTGTCAGAAGTTGCAGGCACCAAGATTGATGAAGTCTTCATTGGCTCTTGCATGACCAACATCGGTCACTTCCGCGCAGCTTCCAAGTTGCTCGAAGGTCGACGTGACATCCCCGTGAAGTTGTGGGTTGCCCCGCCAACCAAGATGGACGCTGCCGAGTTGACCAAGGAAGGTCACTATGGCGTGTTCGGTGCTGCGGGCGCACGGACAGAAATGCCAGGATGCTCTTTGTGCATGGGTAACCAAGCGCAAGTGCGTGAAGGAGCCACAGTGGTCTCCACTTCCACACGCAACTTCCCCAATCGTTTGGGTAAAAACACCAACGTGTACTTGGGTTCTGCCGAGTTGGCCGCCATCTGTTCGAAGTTGGGTCGCATTCCATCACCTGCAGAGTACGCAGAGAACATGGCTGAAATCAACAAAGACGGAAGCCAAATTTACAAGTATATGAACTTTGACAAAATTGAAGAGTACGCAGAAGTGGCCAAAGGCATCGCTGCCTGATTGACGTTTCAATGCGCCATCGAAGCCCAAAAGATTTCGGTCTTTTGGGCTTTTTTGATGCCCCTCATGTTTTGGGGAATCACTTGGTTGCAAAATGGACGCCGTGAAAAATTCAATCTTGATCGTGGGCGGCGGCATTGGGGGCTTGGCGGCGGCTTTGGCTTGCGCAACCCAAGGTGCACGGCCGCATGTGATGGAGCGCGCAGCCGAGTTCAGCGAGGTGGGTGCCGGCATTCAAATGGGACCCAATGTGACGCGCACATTGTTCGGTTGGGGGCTTGAAAAGCCATTGCAAGAAGTGATTTTCACCCCACAACAATTGAATGTCAGAGACACGCAGTCGGGTGCCGTCTTGGGCGTACTTCGCTTGGGCGAGCGAAGTCTGGCGCGCTATGGCGCACCTTATGTCACCATTCACCGGGCCGATCTGCATCAAGTCCTTTTGAATAAAGTGCTCAGCACTGGCGCAGCAGAGTTAAGCCTGAATTGCGAAATCGATTTGTTGAGGGATGGTGAAGAGGGCATCACGGTCAATGGCCGAGGATTGCCAGAAGGTTTTTTTGAAACGCTGCAAACTGAGGCCATGGTCGGCGCGGATGGTCTTTGGAGTGCGACGCGTCAATACGTGGTGCCTAAAACGCAACCTCGAGTGACAGGACTGTTGGCTTACAGAGCCTTATTGCCTGTCCAAGATTTGCCTCAAAAATTGCGCACGCAAGATGTCACGGTGTGGGTGGGCCCTCGCGTGCATGCCGTGATGTATCCGGTCAGACGAGGCGAGTTTTTGAACTTGGTGGCCATCGTGCATGGCAGACCACCTGAATCGCTAGAAGATTGGGACCATGCGGCCAACAAACGCGATTTGGATTTGGCCATGGGACAGACCCATGCTGATTTGAAAGAAGTGTTGGCGGCGGTCAAGACCTGGAGTCTCTGGCCCTTGTGCGATCGTCCGCCGGTGCAGGGTCCCGATGAAATGGCCAAAGGACGCATCGCTTTGCTGGGCGATGCCGCACATCCCATGAGGCCCTTCTTGGCGCAAGGCGCTGGCATGGCCATCGAGGATGCCGCCGAGTTGGGCGCGTGCTGGGCGCGCGCCGAATTACCGGTCTCTGTGCGTTGGCAGCTTTACGCCAAAGCACGCTGGGCTCGCAACGCCAAAGTCCAGCAGCGGGCCATTCGCAATGGCCAAATTTTTCATCTGCAAGGCCCTCTGCGATGGGGGCGTGATTTAGCCATGAAAAACCTGGGCGAGTCTTTGATGGACGTGCCCTGGCTTTACAAGGGACCTTAGACCTGCCCGAGCAGCAAAAACTCCATCAAGGCTTTTTGCACGTGCATGCGGTTTTCAGCTTCGTCCCAGACGACCGACTGCGGTCCATCTATCACCTCGGCGCTCACTTCTTCGCCGCGATGCGCGGGTAAACAGTGCATGAAGAGGGCGTCTGGCTTGGCCACTTTCATCATGTCTTCATCAACGCACCAGTCGGCAAACGCTTGCTTGCGCGCTTCGTTTTCTGCTTCGTAGCCCATGCTGGTCCACACATCGGTGGTGACCAAATCGACGCCTTGACAAGCTTGCATCGGATCTTTGAAAAACTGTGTGCTGGCCGCACTTCGGACGCCCACCACGGCTGGGTCTACTTCGTAGCCACTGGGTGTGCTGAGGTTGACTTTGAAGCCCAGCAAGTCGGCCGCTTGCAGCCAGGTATTGGCCATGTTGTTGCCATCGCCAACCCACGCCACAGTTTTGCCCTGAATGGAGCCACGTTGTTCAATGAAGGTGAAGATGTCCGCCAAAATTTGGCAGGGATGGAATTCGTTGGTCAGGCCATTGATCACTGGGACACGTGAGTGCGCTGCAAACTTTTCAATTTTGTCTTGACCATAAGTGCGGATCATCACCAAGTCAACCATGCGGCTGATCACCCGAGCACTGTCTTCAATCGGTTCGGCGCGACCCAATTGGCTGTCGCCCGTTGTGAGGTGAACCACGGAACCGCCAAGTTGGTACATGCCTGCTTCAAAGCTCACGCGTGTGCGCGTAGAAGCCTTCTCGAAAATCATGGCCAAGGTGCGGTCTGTCAGGGGTTGGTATTTTTCGTAAGCTTTGAACTTGGCTTTGATGAAGGCCGCACGCTTGAAAATGTGTGCGTATTCCTGCGCCGTTAAATCGGTGAATTGCAGGTAATGCCGAAGCTTTAGAGCGGGTGCGTTCGAGGCCATTAGGATTGCTCCGAGAGAAATGTGTGAATCAAGGGCAACAAAATATCTGCCACTTCATCGGCCTCATCCTGCGTCATGATGAGGGGCGGAACCATCCGGATGACGCTGTCAGCAGTCACACTGATCAACAAGCCGGCTTGTGCTGCTCTCAGTGTCAATGCGCCACAGGCGTGGTTCAACTCGATGCCCAGCATCAGGCCCTGGCCGCGAACTTCTTTGACGCCTTGCAGGCCTGCCAGACCTTTTTCAAAGCGTGCCTTCAAGTGAGCGCCAACGTGCGCAGCGTTTTCAAGCAAGCCGTCTTTTTCCATGATGCGAATGGTTTCGACACCTGCGCGCATGGCCAAAGGGTTGCCGCCAAAGGTGGTGCCGTGATTGCCCGGTTGAAAAATGTGGGCCGCTTTGGGGCCAGCCACCACCGCTGCAATCGGCACGCCTGAGCCTAAGCCTTTTGCCAATGGCATGACGTCTGCTTTGATCCCTGCCCATTGGTGGGCAAACCATTTGCCTGTTCTGCCCATGCCGCATTGAACTTCGTCAATCATCATGAGCCAGTCTTTTTCATCGCAGAGGGCGCGAACATCACGCAAATAGTCCATGTGCATGGGGTTGACCCCACCCTCACCTTGAATGGTTTCAAAGAACACGGCCACTACGTTGGGGTTGTTGGCCGTGGCTTTTTTCAGGGCTTCAATGTCATTGACGGGCACGCGCACAAAACCTTCGACCAAGGGGCCAAAGCCTTCTTGAATTTTGGTGTTGCCCGTGGCACTTAAAGTGGCAATGCTGCGGCCATGAAAGGCTTTTTCGTAGACCACAATTTCTGGTTTGTCGATGCCTTTGTCGTGACCAAATTTACGTGCCAATTTGAGGGCCGCCTCGTTGGCTTCCAAACCCGTGCTGCAAAAGAAGACATTGGTCATGCCAGACAGCGCCACCAATTTGGCAGCCAACTTTTCTTGGTTGGGCACGTGGTAGTAGTTGCAACTGTGAATGATTTTGCTCAATTGGTCTTGCAAAGCCGGCACCAATTCGGGATGGTTATGGCCCAAGGTGTTGACCGCAATGCCACCCAGCGCGTCCAAATACACCTTGCCATTGACATCCCACAAGCGGCAACCTTGACCGTGGCTCATGGCGATGGGCAATCGGCCGTAAGTGTTCATGGTGTGCGGCGAAGTGGCTTCAATGAAAGTGGACATGCAGTGTGCTCCTGTCAAAAGAAATCGGCCCAACGAAAGGGCCGCTGAGGAGAGATTTTAGAGCCAGAATTTAGGCTTCAAGTCTTATATAAGATACAATTCTTTTGCAATGCAGCAACGAGGCGATCCCTTCTGTCTGCCCACTCATTTTTATAACCTCTGATCGATGGTTTCAAATAACGCCAAAGAAGTTTTGATTCAAGGTATCACCTTGGATGGCCGCACCTTCAGACCCAGTGATTGGGCTGAGCGTTTGGCTGGCGTGATGGGTCAGTTCAGACCCGGTGGCGCCACGCCAGGCAGCCACTTGAGTTATTCCCCATGGTGCATTCCGCAAACGCTAGGGGGTGTGAAGTGCGTGGTGGTGCACACCGATCTGAGAGCTTACGAACCCATGGCTTGGGACTTCTTGATGAACTTCGCCAAGGACAATCATTTGCAAGTGTCAGAAGCGTGCCTCTTACCAGATCCTCCCAAATAAAACGCACGCACCAACAAGCGAACACAAAAAAGCCGTCCTAAGACGGCTTTTTGCTTTTCTTTGCTGACAGCGCACCCGTTTCAAACGGCGGCAACCCTCTCGGGTGCCGGGCTGATGATCAATTGATCAGGCGAGGGCCAAGGCTTTCACCTTGGTTGACAAGCGACTCTTATCACGAGCAGCTTTGTTCTTGTGGAAGATGCCTTTGTCGGCAATGGTGTCCACAACTGCTTGCATTTTGGCAAACAGTTCTGTTGCTTTGGTTTTGTCACCAGCCAGAACAGCTTTTTCAACGTTCTTGACGGCGGTGCGGTATTTGGAGCGCAGTGATGTGTTCGCTGCGTTCAGTTTCACGTCTTGACGTGCGCGTTTACGGCCTGATGCCAGGCGGGGGTTCTTTTTCTTGGGTTTTCCAGAAGCCATTTTGTATATATCCTAGTTGTCTGAGGATGTTGTCAGCAAAGCCGGCTATTGTAACAGCCAAAAATGGACTTCGGCTAGGGGCCTGCCATCAAGCGCTAGGAGTCGCTACACTCTCGCCGTGAGCCTTCTTAAATCTGCTTCGACTGTTTCTCTTTGGACCTTGGCCTCCCGCATCACGGGACTGGTCCGGGAGTTGTTGATTGCCTCCGCATTCGGCGCCAGTGCCTTGACGGACGCCTTTAATGTAGCCTTTCGCATTCCTAATCTGTTCAGACGGCTCTTCGCAGAAGGGGCTTTCAGTCAGGCCTTTGTGCCGGTGTTGGCGGCGAGCAAAGCAGAAAATGGCGAGGCAGCCACTCAAACGGTCATCAACCATGTGGCCACCTTATTGGCTTGGGCCCTCCTGCTTCTCAGCCTCTTAGGTGTCTTGGCTGCACCTTACCTGGTTTGGGCCATGGCCAGTGGCTTGCAGCAACAAGTCGAGGCCTATGCCGCTGCAGTGCAAATGACGCGTTGGATGTTTCCCTACATCGGCTTTATGTCGATGGTGGCTTTGTCGGCAGGCATTCTCAACACATGGAAGCAATTTGCGATCCCTGCGGCCACACCTGTTTTATTGAACTTGGCCATGGTTGGCGCCTCAGCGGTGTTGGCCCCTTGGCTCGCCTTGCAGGGCATTCAAGCTGTTTACGCTTTGCCGGTCGGTGTGATGCTGGGGGGCTTGTTGCAATTGGGTATTCAAATTCCAGCCTTGTCCCGATTGGGTTTGCTGCCGCGGATTGGCCTGACTTGGCGCGCCATTCGGCAAGCGGCCAGCGATCCTGCTTCACGACAAATTGCGGCCTTGATGTTGCCTGCGCTGTTGGGTGTTGGCGTGGCCCAGATCTCTCTGTTGATCAACACCCAAATTGCTTCGCACTTGGCGCCAGGCAGCGTCAGTTGGCTGACCTATGCCGACCGTTTGATGGAGTTTCCGACCGCCATCTTGGGGGTGGCCTTGGGCGCAGTCTTGATGCCGCAATTGGCCGCTGCGCGCGCCAAAGGCGATCAAGCTGAATATGCGGCCATGTTGGACTGGGGGCTTCGTTTGGTTGTGTTGCTGGCCCTGCCTTGTGCTGCAGCGCTCCTGACTTTTTCTCAACCCCTTGTTTCTGTGCTGTACCACTATGGCGCATTCACGAACAAAGATGTGCAGCAGACGACTTTGGCTTTGAGTGGCTATGGTGTGGGCTTGCTGGGATTGGTGGCCATCAAGGTGTTGGCGCCTGGTTTTTACGCCAGTCAAGACATCAAAACACCGGTCAAAATTGCGGTCATGGTGTTGTGCTTTACGCAATTGTTGAACTTTGTACTTGTGCCGTATTTAGCCCATGCAGGTTTGGCCTTGTCCATCGGTTTGGGGGCCTTGCTCAATGCTGCATGGCTGTTGGTCGGATTGATTCGAAAGGGCCGCTACAAACCCTTGCCTGGATGGGGTTTGTTTGGTTTGCGCGTGGTACTGGCCAGTGTGTTGTTGGCGCTGTTCTTAAGTTTTGCAAGTGGCCATTTAGATTGGTTGGCTTTGCGACAACACGTGGGCTGGCGGCTGGCCGCCATGGCCATCGTGCTGGCTGCTTCCGCCATCCTTTATTTCGGTAGTCTCCGCTTGTCGGGTTTGAGATTGCAGACATTTGTTCGACGATGAGACCCGATGAAACTCAACTTTGATGCCGTCACGCCCTTGCGCTATTTCGAAAGCCTGGTGCAGTCAGACGAAGACTTCCCCTTGTTAGAAGCAGCAGCCAGCATTGCGCAAGATGAAGAACCAGCCTTGGATGTGCAAGAAGTGTTGGCCACGTGTGACGCTTTGCTGGTGCGGCTTCGGCGCCGATTCAAAGGGGGCGCCGAAGCCATTCAGAAGTTGTCGGCACTGAATCAATTTTTTTATACAGAGCTAGGGTTTGCTGGCAATGCCAATGATTTTTACGCCCCAGAAAACAGTTATTTGAATGAAGTGCTGCGATCGCGACGCGGCATTCCGATTTCCATCGCTGTCATCTGGCTTGAACTTGCCCAATCCTTGGGGCTTCACGCCGAAGGTGTCTCATTTCCAGGCCATTTTTTGGTCAAGGTCACTTTACCCGAAGGCTTGGTGGTCATGGATCCGCTTACAGGACAGTCATTGGGCTTGGACGACTTGGCGGAGAGACTGTCGTTGTTTCGTCCGCACCTGGGTGAGTCGGGTGACATGGACACCCCCCTGGGACTTTTTTTGCAGCCAGCACCCCCGCGGGATATCTTGAGTCGGATGCTGCGAAACCTGAAAGAGGTGTTCAACAGTCAGGCAGATTGGCTGCGCTTGGTGT
>CANBWP010000048.1 GCA_947373185.1 Comamonadaceae bacterium
GTGTGCACGCGCAAAGCCAAGAACTTGCCGTCTTTGTCGATGGCCAATTCGGCGTGGCTGGAATGGTCACGGCCGTGCGCATCGCTTAAGAAAGCTTCTGAGCGATCGCAGTTCCACTTGATGTTGCGGTTGAGCTTTTTAGAAGCCCAAGTAAGACACACATCTTCAGCGTACAAGTAAATTTTGGCGCCAAAGCCACCGCCTACATCGGGGGCAATGACGCGCACTTTGTGTTCGGGCAAACCCATCACAAACGCGGTCATGAGCAAACGCTCAACGTGCGGATTTTGGTTGGACACATACAGTGTGTATTCGTCGTTGGCGCGGTTGTAGCTGCCAATGGCGGCGCGTGGCTCCATGGGGTTGGGCGCCAAGCGGTTGTTGATCAAATCAAGCTTGGTGATGTGTGCTGCATTGGCAAAGGCTGCGTCGACAGCGGCCTTGTCGCCAATGGCCCAGTTGTAGCAATGGTTGTCGGGCGCTTCAGCGTGCAGGGCTGTGGCCGTTTTGGCTTGACGCACATCGACCACGGCGGGCAACACGTCGTAATCCACTTCGACCAACTCGGCCGCGTTTTTGGCCTGCTCTAAAGTTTCGGCCACCACCATGGCCACGTGGTCGCCCACATAGCGCACCTTGCCGTTGGCAAGGATGGGGTGAGGCGGCTCGTTCATGGGTTTGCCGCTGGTGTCGGTGATCAGCCAACCGCAAGGCAGGCCATTGATCTTGGCATCGACCACATCGGGGCCGTCCAAAACGGCCACCACACCCGGTGCGGCCAAAGCTGCCGCTTTGTGGATGCTTTTGATGTTGGCGTGCGCGTGGGGTGAACGCACGAACACCGCGTGCGTCATATTGTCCAGACGAATGTCGTCGGTGTAATTGCCAGCGCCTGTGAGGAAGCGATAGTCTTCCTTGCGCCGCAAAGCTTCACCGATGTGGGGGAGTTTGGAGAAATCTGATGCACCCATGGCGAGCTCCTTAAGCTTTCATGGCAGCAGAACCTTGCTGCACGGCCTTGACGATGTTTTGGTAACCGGTACAACGGCACAGATTGCCTTCGAGCAATTCACGAATTTCGGATTCGCTGGCGTTGGGGTGGCGCTTGGCGATGTCGACTGCGCTCATGACCATGCCAGGCGTGCAGAAGCCGCACTGCAAGCCGTGGCATTCTTTGAATGCCGCTTGCATGGGGTGCATGGTGCCGTCGGCTTGGGCCATGCCTTCAATGGTGGTGACGTCAGCACCTTGTGCTTGGGCGAGCAACATGTTGCAAGATTTGACGGCGCGGCCGTTGACGTGGACGGTGCAAGCACCGCATTGGGCGGTATCGCAACCCACGTGGGTGCCAGTGAGTTTGAGGTGCTCGCGCAAGGCTTGAACGAGCAATGTGTTGGGGGCTGCGTCAACGGACACTGATTTGCCGTTGACCTTCATGGGGACCTGCATGCGTGACTCCTCGGATTGAATTCAGCCCTCTAGTAGAGCACGCAGCAGATGGGTTTTTTTAAGGACTTTCCCTTATTTTTCAGCACCCATTACCACATCGGGCAAATAAGTCACGATTTGCGGAAAAACCGTGATCAAGACAATGCACACCACCAAGCACAAGAAGAACGGAATGGCGGCCTTGGCAATGGTGTTGCTGTCCTTGCCCGTCATGTTTTGCAAGACAAATAAATTGAAACCCACCGGAGGGGTGACTTCGGCAATTTCAACCAATAAAACGATGAAGATACCAAACCAAATCAGGTCAAAACCGGCTTTTTGAATCATGGGCAGAACCACCGCGCTGGTCAGCACAATCATGCTGATGCCGTCCAATGCAGTTCCCAAGATCAGGTAAACGCCAGTCAGCACAGCAATGAGGGCCATGGGCGACAACTGCATGCTGTTGACCCAATCGGCCAGTTCCCGGGGAATGCCCGTGAAGGCCATTGTTTTGGTGAGAAAGGCAGCGCCTGCCAAGATGAACATGATCATGCAACTGGTGCGGGTGGTGCCCATCAGGCCTTCCCAAAAATTTTCCCAAGTGAGGCTGCGCGACCACAAAGCGAGTGCCAAGGAGCCTGCAACCCCGTAAGCGGCACATTCAGTGGCTGTGGCATAGCCTGCAATCAAAACCCAGCACACAAAAACGATCAGTGCGCCGCAAGGAATGAGGTTGCCGGACTGTTTGATTTTTTCTAAAAAAGTGGAGGGCGGGTCGGCAGCGGGCACCTTGTCGGGGTGACGCAGGCTCCACCAGATGATGTAGCCGCTGAACAATGCCATGAGCAGAAAGCCGGGCAGAAAGCCTGCCAGGAATATGCGAATGATGGAGGCATCTGCCGCCACGGCGTAAACCACCATGGTGATGGAAGGCGGTATCAAGATGCCCAAGGTGCCAGCGGTGGCCAAAGAACCCAGCGCAATTTTTTCGTCATAGCCGCGCTTCATGAGCTCGGGCAGGGCCACTTTGCTGATGGTGGCGCAGGTGGCGGCTGAGGAGCCAGAGACAGAACCAAAGATGCCGCAACCCAACACCGTGGTGTGCATCAGTCTGCCAGGAATGCGATTGAGCCAGGGGCGCAGGCCTTCAAACATTTCTTCGCTGAGCTTGGTGCGAAACAAAATTTCGCCCATCCACACAAACAAAGGCAAGGCTGCCAGTTCCCAAGAGGCATTGCTTTCCCAAAATGCAGAGAACAAATTTTTGCCAGGTTGAGTGCTGGTGAAAAAAGCCTGACCAATCCAGCCGCAAATGGCCAAGGTCATGGCAATCCAAACGCCCCCGCTCAGCAAGAGCAGCATGATGAACAGCAGCAAGCCGCCGATTGCAAGTGTGGTCACGATTTAGATGTCCGAAGAAAAGTCGCCCTTGGCGTGGCGTTCTTCCACGGCGCGAACAAACGTAGGGGTTGCGCCGCGCAGGACCAGCAGCAGTTCATCAACGACTGCGACCCACAACAAGACGGCACCGAAGGCAAAGCTCAATTGGGGAATCCAGAGCGGCAAGGCCAACAAGCCTTGGGCCATGTCTTGAAACTCCCAACTTTCGTAGGTGAACAGACAAGCAGACCAAGCCAAGTAGGCGGTGGCAATGCTGCCAATGACCAAGGAGGTCAACTCGAGGCGTCGGCGTCCAGCGGGAGACGCAGATTCCAACATCAAGGTGACGCGCACGAAGTCGCCGTGCTTGAACGCATGGGCCATGGTGAAGAAGGCGGCAGCGGCGCAGAACCACGACACCACGTCGTTGACAGCGCCGGTGCGAACGCCCAATTCACGCAAAATGCTTTGGCCAATCATGGCCACGCAAATGGCCACAATGAAAAGGGCACCGAGGTACCCTGACCACAAATACAGTCGGTCTAAAAAGCGCCGCATGACAGGCTGCTTTATTTCTTAACTGCAGGCTTGGCAGCAGCAGAAGCTTTGTTGTAGGCGGCCACCATGGCTTCGCCATCTGGGCCGGCCTTTTTCTGCCATTCAGTCAGCATGATGGCGCCCACTTGTTTCAAGTCGGCCATCAATTTGGGGGAGGGGGTCAAAATCTTCATGCCTTTGTCGGCCAGTGCTTTTTTGTACCAGTCGTTTTTCTCTTCGCTGACTTTCCAGCCACGCGCTTCGGCATCGGCGGCCGCTTTGATGACAGCGGTTTGGGTGGCAGCGTCCAAAGCATCGAAAGCTTTTTTGTTCACGAGCACGGCGTTCTTGGGCAGCCAAGCTTGTGTGTCATAAAAGTATTTGATGCTCTCGTAGGTTTTGCTGTCGTAGCCTGTTGAGCCCGAGCTCATGTAACTTTCAACCACCCCCGTGGCCAAGGCTTGTGACAGTTCGGCGGCTTGAATGGTGACGGGTTGAGCGCCAATCAGTTCTGCAATTTTGCCAGTGGCGGGGCTGTAAGCGCGCCATTTCAGACCGCGCATGTCTGCCACAGAGGCAATTTCTTTTTTCACATAAATGCCTTGAGGGGGCCAAGCCACCGCATAGAGCAATTTCATGCCTTGTGTGTTGAGCAATTTTTCCAAGTAGGGCTTTTGCGCATCGGCCAAACGCTTGGAATCGGCGTAGCTGGTGGCCAAGAAGGGAATGCCGTCTGCGCCGTACAGTGGATTTTCATTTTCAAAATTGGCCAGCAAGACTTCGCCAATAGGGGCCTGGCCACCTTGCACAGCGCGTTTGATTTCATTGGCCTTGAACAGCGACGCGTTGGCGTGAACTGTGATTTTCAATTTGCCGTTGGTGGCTTTGTCAATGTCGCTCGCAAATTGCGTCAGGTTTTCTGTGTGGAAATTGGAAGCTGGGTAAGCCGCAGGCAAATCCCATTTGGTTTGGGCCATCACACTGCCCAAGGCAGTCATGCTGAAAAGACAAATGAGCGCTTTGCGAATCATGCGGATCTCCTAGAAAACAATGATGAAGGAGATGCAAGCATAAACCTAAAATGGACAGGCTCTTTAGGAAATGGGGCTGGCGTTCAGAACTCTGACCGTCATCAAGCCTAAATAGGTCAGTGCCAGAGAACCGACAAGGTGGACGCCTGCTGTACCCAAAGCCAAGACCAAGCGACCTTGCTGCAGCATGCCCACCACTTCGGCCGAAAATGTCGAGAAGGTGGTCAGCGCCCCTAAAAATCCGGTGACCAGCAACAGGCGCCACTCGGGGTCGAGCTGCGGAAAATTTTGAAACACCCCGACGCAAACGCCAATGAGATAGCCGCCTGCCAGATTGGCCGCCAAGGTGCCCCAAGGAAACAGACCGTCGTTGGGGTTGCTGGGATTGAGCCACAGGCCCAATTGCCAACGGCTTAAAGCGCCGACACAGGCGCCGATGCAAATGGCAAGGACTGAAAACATGGGGTCGTTTCCTTAATTCCTTGGTCGTTTAAAAAGGCGGGCCTTCGGCCTCAGTGGCCATTTCTGCAAAGACGTTCTCGCCCCCGAGCGCCTCGATCACATCTTTGAGCAGGGGACCCAACATGCCTGTGCTGAGTACGACATCGGCATCGAACTTGTCTTCACCTTCGGCGCTTGCGCCCTCCGACTCGGTGCCATCTAAGAAAGCCACTTTTTTGAACTGCAAGGCGTCAGTGAGCACAAAGCTGGCCTTGCCCTCCCAACTGAGTGCCAATTGGGTGGGCAGCTTGCCTGCGCGCACATGTTTGCGAACCTCCTCGGTGCTCAAAATGTGACGGGTGTACTTCACCATCGGCTGGTCTTCTGCACCCGACTTCAGGACGCATTCCTTTTCAACGCTCAAAGCCCGGGGAAGCTCATCGGTGTCGGTGGCCAAAAGCCAGCTGGCCATGGCAGTTTGAGGCGATGTGGCGGTTTGCAGCAAGTTCAAATCAAGGCCTGGCAAGGCGCGCACCAGTTGGGTGATGACCTCGTCGGCCTTGCCCGTGCTGGCCGCATCAATGGCCAGCAAGCGGTCTTTGATGTTGATCCAGACCATGACGGCGCCTTGCTTGGCAAACGCTTGGGGCAGCAAGCTGTGCAAGATGTCTTCGCGCATTTCTCGGCGCTCTTTTTTGCCAGGCTTACGGCCTGTTTGGGTTTCAATTTCTTGGGCTTGCAGTTCGGCTTTGCGCTTGACGACCGATGAGGGGACCGCTTTGGTTTCGATCAGCAACTTGGCAATCCATTGGCCGCCAATGTTTTCGAGCAAAGGGCCATTCTCTATGCCGCGGGGCTCGGTCCAGCCGACCGATTTGTCTTGTCCAGGGCTGCACTCCACAAAGCGGTTGCCCGCCAAAGCCGCTTCTATGTCTGCCACGGTGGCTTGCCAATTGGGCCCAATTCTGTAGGCCATCACATTTTTAAACACGTATATCCTTGAGGGGTTGTTTGACTCGGGGTCAAATATGGATCAATCATAGTAGAAACCTTGTTTCTATCGGCCGTCACTGTTACAAAATGCAAATGCTTTCTAGTGCTTCTCCTTCCGACGAAAAAACCTGGCAATTCTGGATTGACCGCGGCGGGACCTTCACCGATATCGTGGGCAAACGGCCAGATGGTCAATTGGTCACCCACAAGTTGTTGTCCGAGAATCCGGAGCATTACAAGGATGCTGCTGTGGCGGGCATGCGCCATTTGTTGGGACTGGCGGCCCAAGATCCGGTCACGCCAGCCCTCGTGCGTTGCGTCAAGATGGGCACCACCGTGGCCACCAATGCATTGCTCGAACGCAAAGGCGAGAAAACGTTGTTGGTGACCACGCGGGGCTACAGAGATGCGCTGCGCATTGCGTATCAAAATCGCCCTCGCTTGTTTGACAGGCACATTGTGTTGCCGGAGTTGCTGTACAGCGATGTGGTGGAGGCGCATGAGCGCATGTCTGCCCAAGGCGAAGTGATCGAGGCTTTGGACGAGGCCGCTTTGCGCAAACAACTTCAAGCGCAATTTGCGGCGGGCTACCGCAGCGTCGCGGTGGTGTTCATGCATGCCTACCGTTACGCGCAACACGAGATCCTGGCTGCGCAATTGGCGCGGTCCATCGGGTTCACGCAAATCAGCACCTCACATGAAACCAGCCCGCTCATGAAATTTGTCAGCCGGGGGGACACCACGGTGGTTGACGCGTATTTGTCTCCTATCTTGAAACGCTATGTCGATCAAGTGGCACAGGAAATGCCCGGCGTTCAATTGATGTTCATGCAGTCGTCAGGCGGCCTGACGGACGCACACGCCTTCGCGGGCAAAGATGCCATCCTGAGTGGACCGGCGGGCGGCATTGTGGGCATGGCGCGAACAGCGGCGGCTGCAGGCCATGACAAAGTGATTGGCTTTGACATGGGCGGCACTTCCACGGATGTGTCGCACTATGCGGGTCAGTTTGAGCGTGAGTTTGAAACCCAGGTGGCCGGTGTTCGCATGCGTGCGCCGATGATGAGCATTCACACAGTGGCCGCAGGTGGCGGTTCATTGCTGCAGTTTGATGGTGCTCGGTTGCGCGTGGGTCCCCAAAGTGCAGGCGCCAATCCGGGACCTGCCAGTTATCGCCGCGGGGGTCCATTGGCCGTGACCGATGCCAATCTGATGGTGGGCAAAGTGCAAGCTGAATTCTTTCCCGCCGTGTTTGGCGAAGACGGCCGTCAGTGTTTAGACGCCCAAGCAGTGGCCCAGAAATTTGCTGAACTTTCTGCCCAAATGAACCGGCCTGCAGAGTCCATCGCCGATGGGTTCCTTCGCATTGCCGTTCAGCAAATGGCCAATGCCATTAAGAAAATTTCAGTCGCAAGGGGGTACGACGTGACGCGTTACACCTTGCAGTGTTTTGGTGGGGCGGGCGGCCAACATGCCTGCATGGTGGCCGATGCTTTGGGCATGAAACAAGTCTATGTCCATCCTTTGGCAGGTGTTTTGTCCGCCTATGGCATGGGTTTGGCCGATCAAAGTTTGATTCGAGAACAAGCGGTGGAATCGCGCTTCACGGCAGACCTCATGCCTGAATTGCACTCGCGATTGGCACAACTCAGTGAGGCTGCGCGAACAGCCCTGGCGACCCAAGCCATTGGCAATGCGGTGATCGTTCATGAGCGTGTGCATGTTCGCTATGAAGGCAGTGACTCAGCGCTGATGGTTCGCATGGGTTCCTTGGCCGACATCTCGCAACAGTTCGAAGAAGCTTATCGTCAACGCTTTGCTTTTTTGATGACAGGCAAAGCCCTGATGGTAGAAGCCGTGTCTGTGGAGGCCGTGATACCTGGCGAAGCCTCTGTGGAAGTGCCGCATGCTTTGAATGCCTTGCGTGAGGTACCCATGCAGGCTGCTGTACGCATGTTCACGGCAGGATCTGACGGTGAATCGCGTTGGTGGGATGCTGGTTTGTATGTTCGCGAAAATTTGCGCATCGGTGATGTGCTGGAAGGTCCCGCCATCATTGCAGAAAAAAATGCCACCACCGTGGTCGAGCCAGGGTGGCAAGCGCAGGTCACCGCTTTGAATCATTTGCTGTTGAAACGGGTGCTTGCCCGCCAAGCCAAGCATGCAGCTGGCACCAGCGTTGACCCTGTGCTGCTTGAAGTCTTTAACAATTTGTTCATGAACATTGCAGAGCAAATGGGCCTGCAACTTCAGAACACCGCTTACTCGGTCAACATCAAAGAGCGCTTGGATTTTTCATGTGCCTTGTTCAACGCAGAAGGCCATTTGATTGCCAACGCACCGCACATGCCTGTGCACCTGGGCAGCATGGGCGAAAGCATCAAAACCGTCATTCGTGAAAATGCAGGCGAGATGCAACAAGGCGACGTCTATGTGCTCAACGACCCCTACCATGGCGGCACCCATTTGCCCGATGTGACCGTCATCACGCCTGTCTTCTTGGAGGGCAATTCTCGGCCAGAGTTTTATGTGGGCTCTCGTGGTCATCATGCCGACATTGGCGGTACCACGCCGGGTTCCATGCCACCGTTCTCCACCACCATTCAAGAAGAAGGCGTACAGATCAACAACGTCAAGCTGGTGGCGCAAGGTGTGTTGCAAGAGAAAAGCATGGTGGACCTGCTGTCCAGTGGTCCTTATCCCAGTCGCAATCCGGTGCAAAACATGGCTGACTTGCGCGCGCAATTGGCGGCCAATGAGAAAGGCGTACAAGAGCTGCGCAAGATGGTCGATGAGTTTGGCTTGGAGGTGGTTCAGGCCTACATGCGCCATGTCCAAGACAATGCAGAAGAATCGGTGCGGCGCGTGATCACACGACTCAAAGATGGTCAATTCACTTTGCCTTTGGACAATGGCGCGCAAATCCAAGTGGCCATCAGAGTGGATGCACAAGCGCGCAGCGCAGACATTGATTTCACGGGCACCAGTGCACAACAAACGAACAACTTCAATGCCCCCACAGCGGTTTGCATGGCAGCAGTCCTGTATGTGTTTCGCAGTTTGGTGAACGATGACATTCCACTGAATGCGGGGTGTTTGAAACCTCTGAACGTGATCATTCCGGCCGGGTGTATGTTGAATCCGAATTTCCCAGCTTCGGTGGTGGCAGGCAATGTGGAAACGTCCAGTTGCATCACCAATGCGTTGTTTGGTGCACTGGGCGTGATGGCAGGCAGTCAGCCCACCATGAACAACTTCACCTTTGGCAATGCCAAGTACCAGTACTACGAAACCATTTCAGGAGGCAGTGGCGCAGGTGTGATCCTTGATGAGTCGGGCCAGATCAGCGCAGGATTCAATGGCACTTCGGTTGTACAAACCCACATGACCAATTCACGCCTGACCGATCCTGAAATTCTAGAGTTCAGGTTTCCGGTGCGCTTGGAAAGTTACGCGCTGCGTGAAGGCTCTGGCGGGGCAGGTCGTTGGTCGGGTGGCATGGGGGGTGTGCGTGCAATGCGATTCCTTGAGCCCATGACGGCCAGTATTTTGTCCAATGGCCGTGTGCATCCGGCGTTTGGGGCCCATGGCGGGCAAGCTGGGGCACCCGGCATCAACCGCGTCAAGCGTGCAGATGGCCGTGTGGAAGACTTGCAGCACATTGGCCAAGTCGACATGGCCCCAGGCGATGTGTTTGAAATTCACACGCCTGGAGGCGGGGGCTATGGCCTTGCTTAAGGTTTGGTGGCTTTGGGAGTGATGGCGGGTTTGACTTTGGCCGATTCGCTGTTGCCGCCCCCTTTGTAGTCACTGCCATTGACGGTCAGGCCTTGTGCAGAAAATTTGACCGAACTTTTCTCGCCCATGCCACTGACGCGGTGCATGAGGTCGGGCCAGTCTTTGAAGTTGCCTTTGTTGCGTTCCTTCAAAATTTTGCCAGACAGAGACGGGCCAATGCCTTTGATGTCATCGAGTTCAGCCGCAGTGGCTTTGTTGACATCGACAGCGGCAAAGCTGGCCAAAGAAAACAGCAGCGCTGTGAGTGCTAAGATTTTTTTCAACATGTTGAATTCCTAAAATTTGCATCACCCCAGCGGTGATGCAAACCTGATTCAACAGCAGAAGCGATTGTGCGTGGATGTTTTGCCAGCCAAGGACAGAACTTGCAACACAGTGAAAGTCTCAGAGCTCTTCAACGCGGCGTGGAGGATAGCTGTCCCAAGCTTGGCAACCGGGGCAATGCCAGAAGTGTTCTTTGGCTTCAAAGCCACAGGCTGCACAGCGATATCGTGCCAGCGGTCTGGCCGCTTGTTCCAGGGCTTTCTGAACGGGTTGACGTGTGGCTTCGTCGCCTAAGTCGGCGCCCGCAAGCCACCGGGATGCCGCCAACAATGAAGGCTGTTTCTGCAAATGCTCAATGTAGCGTTGGCGAGACTTTTCGTTGCTGACGTGATTGGCTTTTTCGAGACTGACAATGGCATCCATCACATCGATGCAGGGCGTCGCAGCGTAGTGAGACATCAACAAGGCGAGTGTCTGAGGAATGCGCTGTGCCGCTTGCGCAGCACGAACCAAACTGGTGGCGGCCAGTGGGGCTGCCACAGAACCCGATTCAAACAATTGTCCGAGCGTGTCGCAGGCCAGTGCGGCCTGTCCCATGTTGAGTTGCAGTTGACCCAGCAGCAAACGGGGACGCGGTGCATCGGGGGCTTCGTTCATGGCCCTGTCCAAGAGTTTGGCAGCGCCTGCGCCATCGCCCTGGGCATTGAGTTCACGGGCTTGTTCGCACAGATAGTGGGCTTTGCGCACCGAGAAGCTGACCTCGCCCGACAGCTCCAGTTGTTCTGCCACGGCTCTGGCTTGGGGCCACTCTCGTGAGCGTTCGTAAATGGCCAAGCGGGCCAAACGGGCTTGGCCCTCAAAGGCGGTGCCCTCTAGTTTTCGCAAAGCGTCTTCAGCGCGATCGAGCAAGCCTGCTTTGACGTAGTCTTTGGCCAGTGCGTTTTGTGCACGCTGTCGATCGGCATGGCTCAAATCGCCACGCGACAGCAGATGTTCATGCACGCGCACAGCACGCTCATATTCGCCGCGGCGGCGAAATAAGTTGCCCAATGCAAAGTGCAACTCCGACGTGTCGGGATCGTTTTGAACGGCCTCAATGAAAGCGTCAATGGCTTTGTCTTGTTGCTCATTCAGCAAAAAGTTCAGGCCTTTGAAATAAGCGCGAGGGGCTTGGCGATTGTCAATTCGAAGTTGCCGCAAGTCCAGGCGTGATGCCAACCATCCCAAACCAAAGGCCGCAGGCAGGCCAATCAGGATCCAAATCAGATCAAGCTCCATGGTTGGCCTCCATGCCCTGGCTGACACCATTGTTGTTCAGGGGCGTTGCGGCATTGGCTGCCAAAACGGCCTTGGCGGCTTGTTTTTGGCGCCACCAACGCGGCACCATGCCCAACACGCCTACCACCATGCCCAAAGCGAAAGCGATCAACACAATGAGCACCATGGGCGAACGCCATTGGGTGCCAAAGAAAAAGAAAACCTTGGCCTCATGCTGATTGTTCAGCGCGAAGGCAAATAAAGTAAAAAAGACAGCAGCATTCAGCGTCCACTGAAGCAGCTTGAGAAATTGTTTCATGAATAGCCTCTGGCAGCGTATGCCATTCTAAAGCGATGACACGTCAAGATACAAAAAAGGCCCTTCATGGGGCCTCGGTGTTTTTGCAACAAAGTGCGAGCAATGCGGCGTCATTCGTTCTTGCCGTGCAAGATGTCCAGAGAGCCCTGGTCGACGGCTTCGCGCAAGGCTTTGCCGGGCTTGAAGTGAGGGACACGCTTTTCTGGAATTTGCACGCTTTCACCAGAGCGGGGGTTGCGACCTACGCGAGGGGGGCGACGGTTGATGGTGAAGCTGCCAAAGCCGCGAATCTCAATGCGGTGACCTTTGACCAATGCTTCGCTCATGGCGTCCAGCACCGTTTTGACGGCGAATTCGGCGTCACGGTGGGTCAGCTGCTCAAAACGGGCAGCCAAAGCTTCAACGAGGTCGGAGCGGGTCATTGGAAAGATGGGATGGCGAGCGGCAAAGAAAAAGCCTCTGCCCAACCCCCAAAGGGGCAGGGCAAGAGGCTTAGGCCTTCAGCAGATCATTCCGCTGAATCGTTGTTGTCCAACTTGGCACGCAACAAAGCGCCCAAGCTGGTGGTGCCAGCGTTTTCACGTGAAGACTGTTGGCTTAATGTTGCCATGGCTTCATTTTGGTCAGCAGCATCTTTGGCCTTGATAGACAACTGGATGTTGCGTGTCTTGCGATCGACGTTGACGACCACCGCAGTGACTTCGTCGCCTTCTTTCAACAAGCTGCGAGCGTCTTCCACGCGATCGCGTGAAATTTCGCTGGCGCGCAAGTAACCAATGATGTCTTCGCCCAAGTCGATTTCAGCGCCGCGAGCGTCAACAGTTTTGACTTTACCGGTCACTGTTTGGCCCTTGTCGTTGACTGTCACGAAGGTCGTGAATGGGTCGCCGTCGAGTTGTTTGATGCCCAAGCTGATGCGCTCGCGCTCAACGTCCACTGCCAACACGATGGCTTCAACGTCTTGACCCTTCTTGTAGTTACGAACAGCGGCTTCGCCGGTTTCGTTCCATGACAAGTCGGACAAGTGAACCAAACCGTCGATGCCAGCGGCCAAGCCCACGAACACACCGAAGTCGGTGATGGACTTGATCGGGCCTTTGACGCGATCGCCACGCTTGGTGTTTTGAGCGAACTCTTGCCATGGGTTAGCACGGCACTGTTTCATGCCCAAGCTGATGCGGCGCTTGTCTTCGTCGATTTCCAAAACCATGACTTCGACTTCGTCGCCCAATGACACGATCTTGGAAGGTGCCACGTTCTTGTTGGTCCAGTCCATTTCAGAGACGTGCACCAAGCCTTCGATGCCTGGCTCGAGTTCCACAAACGCGCCGTAGTCGGCGATGTTGGTGATCTTGCCGAACATGCGGGTGCTTTGTGGGTAGCGGCGGTTGACGCCCATCCAAGGATCGTCGCCCATTTGCTTGAGGCCCAAGGACACGCGGTTTTTCTCGGTGTCAAACTTGAGAATCTTGGCTGTGATTTCTTGACCAGCCGTGACCACTTCAGAGGGGTGACGGACGCGGCGCCATGCCATGTCGGTGATGTGCAACAGGCCGTCGATACCGCCCAAGTCCACGAACGCACCGTATTCGGTGATGTTCTTGACCACACCGTGAACGATAGAGCCTTCTTTCAAAGTCTCCATCAACTTGGCGCGCTCTTCGCCCATCGAAGCTTCCACCACAGCGCGGCGTGACAACACGACGTTGTTGCGCTTGCGGTCCAACTTGATGACCTTGAATTCCATGGTCTTGTTCTCGTAAGGAGACAAGTCTTTGATCGGACGTGTGTCGATCAATGAACCAGGCAAGAAGGCGCGGATGCCGTTGACCAACACGGTCAAG
>CANBWP010000049.1 GCA_947373185.1 Comamonadaceae bacterium
TGTGCCCGTTCCATGGCGAAAAATCACCCAGCTTCACCGTCAGCCCCAGCAAGCAATTTTTCCATTGTTTCGGTTGCGGCAAAAATGGCAATGCCATTGGTTTTCTCATGGACCATGCGGGCATGACCTTCATTGAGGCTGTCAAAGACTTGGCGCAGCAAACGGGCATGACGGTGCCAGAGGACGATTTATCGCCACAAGACCGCGTTAAAGCGGCCGAACAAAAACAAAAGCAAAGCAGCCTGACCGACATGCTTGAAAAGGCGGGCGAGTCCTACAAGCTGCATTTGAAAAACGCCCCCAAAGCGGTGGCTTACCTTAAGGGACGAGGTTTGTCCGGCCAAATTGCCAAACGCTTTGGCCTTGGCTATGCCCCTGAAGGTTGGCGCAGTTTGGCCAGTGTTTTTCCAGACTACGACGACCCCTTGCTGGCCGAAAGCGGGCTGGTCATTGTGAATGAAGAGGATGGCAAGCGCTATGACCGCTTCAGAGATCGCGTCATGTTTCCCATTCGCAATGTCAAGGGAGAATGCATCGGCTTTGGCGGCCGCGTCATGGGCGATGGCACCCCCAAATACCTGAACTCGCCCGAAACGCCTGTCTTTCACAAAGGCCGCGAGCTCTACGGTTTGTTCGAGGCTCGCGACAGCATTCACAGCGCAGGCTACGTCTTGGTGACCGAGGGTTACATGGATGTGGTGGCACTTGCGCAGTGGGGTTTTCCCAATGCAGTGGCCACCTTGGGCACCGCATGCACACCTGACCATGTTCAAAAACTTTTCAGATTCACCGATTCGGTGGTCTTCAGTTTCGATGGCGACAATGCCGGTCGCCGGGCAGCCAGAAAAGCCCTGGATGGCGCACTAGGCTATGCCACCGATGTGCGCAGTATCAAATTTTTATTCTTGCCGCAAGAGCACGATCCTGACAGCTACATCCGAGAGCAGGGCTCTGACGCTTTTTCAACCTGTGTGGCGCAGGCCACCCCTTTGTCCAAGTTTTTGATTGAGGTGGCCTCCGATGGCTGTGACTTGCAATCGGCGGAGGGCCGTGCGCACCTGTCTAGCAATGCCAGTCCTTTGTGGCGCGCCCTCCCCGATGGCGCCTTGAAACGCCAACTGTTGTCGGAATTGGCTCAACTGATTCAACTCGATCCGGGTGAACTGGCAGGGCTTTGGCTCCAACAAGCCGAAGCCCAAGCGGCTCGAACTCAAGTACGAACAGGACAAACCAGCGCTGGCCAGGGCAATCAAACAACATCTGGCGCACGTTCTGGGGCCGACATGGCCGCAGATGGCAGCGAGGACCCCGACGGCTCGGCTTCCCCTTTCCAGGCTGCACGCAGCAACGCTTTCACGCCAGGTGCTCGACGCGCGCGTCCAGACGGCAAAACATGGCTAAAAGATGCCAACGGCAAATGGCGACTCTCCGATGGTTCGGAGCGTGGCAATGCCGAAGCACTCGGTCCTAGAACACAACCCGCCAGCCGCGCAGACCACGCCATCCGGCTGATTTTGACCAACATGGCCCTGTGGGACAGCCTCTCCGCAGAGGACCATGCCTTGCTTTGCGAGTTGCCGGGTCATCATGGCGAGTTGATGCGCTGGCTAGAGAGCCAATTCCATGACCATGGTCCTTTGGCTTGGGGCACCCTGCAATCGGAGATCAAACCCCATGTTTTTGCAGCGCTTGCCGACAAGCTCATGGGCTCTCACCTGCCCACCGAACCAGAAGCTGACACCGACAATGAGCCAGGTGAGGCCTACAGGGAGCTTCGCCTTCTCCTGAACCTGATGCTCATTGACCGCCTTAAAACGCTTGAAACTGAAGCACTGAAAGCAGCTGAGAGCACCCAAGACCCCGAAGCTTTCAAGCGCTGGCGCGAGCTGCACGAACGCCGCAGAGCCCTCATTGGTGCAGAAATTCATTGATCCTTCAAGCGCTCTTTGGGTATAATCCGATGCTCAGGCAAGAGCGACAGCAGCACCTCCGGACCCGGCCAACGCCACAGCGCAACTCCCACCACGGGACGGCCAACCTACCGCAAGGACTGCACTCCAAATGTTCGCCCAGACATCTTGCCTCTAAGCCTTAGCCAGTTGCACGCCCTGTATTCAGGACGTTGATTGGCTACTCTCTCGCGCCAGAAGTTTGTGGCGCAGCGTTTGTTTCCAAGTCCGTTGAAGTATTGAGGTCCATCATGCCCGCTCAAAAGCCGAAGAAGCCCGTCAAAGCACAAGCCACGTCTGGCTCGAAAAAATCTGTCAAACCCGTTGCCAAAGTTGCTGCTAAACCTGCTGCAAAATCTGCGGCCCAACCCGCCGCAAAAGCAGCCAAGCCAGCCTCCAAAGCAACGTTGAAATCAAGTCCGGTCAAGACCAAAGCTCCCGTCAAAGCCATGGCCAAAGCGCCCGCTAAACCTGCCGTCAAGACCGCAGTGAAAGCGCCCGCCAAAGCCATCGCCAAACCAGTTGCCAAAGTGGTCACGCCGGCAAAGAAAGCCAGTTCAGTGCCCGCATCCAAAAAATCAGTAGCCCCATCCACAAACGCCAAAGCTTCTGCTGAAAGTAAAACCAAAACGACGACCCAAGGTGTTGGCAAAAAAGCCGCCGCCGTCGAAGAGATCGTTTCGACCAAAGTCAAAACGCCCGCTGTGAAGCCTGGCAAAACCGCGGCCCCTGAAGCTGCAGACAAACCTGCGGGCGCAAAGCGTGGCCGCAAACCCAAAGCAGCCGCAGCGACATCGGTCGACGAAGACTTGAGCGACATTGAAGACGACTTGGCAGGTGAGCCCGTTGCAGAGTCAACCGAAAAAGTCAAACCACTTCGCATGAAGATCAGCAAGGCCAAAGAGCGTGCCTTGATGAAAGAGTTTGGCTTAGACGAAACCGTCTTGTCCGAAGAGGACATGGCCAAACGGCGTCAGCGCCTGAAGGCCTTGATCAAATTGGGCAAAACACGTGGCTATCTGACGCATGGCGAAATTTCTGACCACTTGCCCGACAAGCTGGTCGATGCCGAAACCCTCGAAGTGGTGATTGCCACCTTGAACGATTTGGGTGTGGCGGTTTATGAGCAAACACCTGATGCCGAAACACTGATCATCACGGACAACGCGCCCACGGGCTCGACCGAAGAAGAAGCTGAAGAAGCGGCTGAGGCGGCCCTGTCCACCGTGGACAGTGAGTTCGGCCGGACCACCGACCCTGTGCGCATGTACATGCGCGAGATGGGCACCGTGGAGTTGCTGACACGCGAAGGCGAAATTGAAATTGCCAAGCGCATTGAAGGCGGCTTGATGGACATGATGACAGCGATCAGTGCATCGCCTGCCACCATCTCCGAAATCTTGCGTCTGGCCGGAGAAATTCGCGAAGGCAAGATTGTCATCTCCACAGTGGTCGATGGTTTCTCCAACATCAATGAAGCCGACGACTATGTGGCCGAAGAAGACTTCGACGAGTTTGACGAGTCGGACGACGACGACGGCAAAGGTGGCTCCAAAGCCCTCACCAAGAAATTGGAAGAGCTGAAGAACCAAGCTCTGGAACGCTTCGATCGCATCACCGAACTCTTCGACAAAGTTCACAAAATTTACGACAAAGAAGGCTGGGGCACACCCGCGTATCACAAAGCTCAATCGGCTTTGTCAGACGAGTTGATGACCATTCGCTTTACGGCCAAAACCATTGAAAAACTCTGCGACATGGTGCGCGGACACGTTGACGACGTGCGCAAAAAAGAGCGCGAACTGCGTCGCATCATTGTTGACAAATGTGGCTACCCCCAAGACTCGTTCATTGCAGATTTCAGTGGTCGCGACAAAAACAACCAACGCATCACTTCACACTTGCTCGATTTGAAATGGATCGAAAAGCAAGCGGCAGCAGGCAAGCCATGGAGCGCCGTCATGGGCCGCAACATTCCGCCTGTGCAAGACTTGCAACAAAAGTTGATGGATCTGCAAACTCGCGTGGTGGTGCCTTTGGACGAACTCAAAGACATCAACAAACGCATGAACGCAGGTGAACGTGCCTCACGTCACGCCAAGAAAGAAATGATTGAAGCCAACTTGCGTTTGGTCATTTCGATTGCCAAGAAATACACCAACCGCGGTTTGCAATTCCTCGATTTGATTCAAGAGGGCAACATCGGTTTGATGAAGGCCGTGGACAAGTTCGAATACCGTCGTGGTTACAAGTTCTCCACTTACGCCACATGGTGGATTCGTCAGGCCATCACCCGCTCCATTGCGGACCAGGCTCGCACCATCCGCATTCCAGTTCACATGATCGAGACGATCAACAAGATGAACCGCATTTCTCGTCAGCACTTGCAGGAATTTGGCTTTGAGCCCGATGCCAGCATCTTGGCCGAGAAGATGGAGATTCCTGAAGACAAAATTCGCAAGATCATGAAGATTGCCAAAGAGCCGATCTCCATGGAAACACCCATCGGTGACGACGACGACAGCCACTTGGGCGATTTCATCGAGGACAGCGCCAACACAGCGCCGATTGATGCGGCCATGCAAGCGGGTCTGCGCGATGTGGTCAAGGACATTTTGGACAGCCTCACGCCCCGCGAAGCCAAAGTGCTGCGCATGCGTTTTGGCATTGAAATGTCCACCGACCACACTCTGGAAGAAGTGGGCAAACAGTTTGATGTCACGCGCGAGCGCATTCGTCAAATTGAAGCCAAGGCACTTCGCAAGTTGAAGCACCCCAGCCGCAGCGACAAACTGCGCAGCTTCATCGATTCAATGTAATCAAAGCGCTGCAGGTCTGCAGCCTCACAAAAAAAGCCTTCGCAGCACATGCTGCGAAGGCTTTTTTTTGGGGTCACTCAAAACGTCACACTGTGGTGGACGTGTTTTCTTGCTTGCGAGAGGACCACCAGCCCATGCCCCATACACCCGCTATGGCGAGTACATACGTTGCCATGCGAGCGGTCGTGTGAAAGGCATCACTGCCATCAAAGAGCGCATCTAAAAACTTCTCATTGACGATCATCTGGGCGGCAGTGAAGGCCAGAACTGCGGCACCCAATTGAATGATGACGGGCCACTTCTCGACCATGCGAAGAACCAATTGACTGCCCAGGACCACGATGGGAATGCTGATCAACAAACCAAGCACCACCAAGTCAAAGGCGCCATTGGCAGCGCCTGCGACGCCCAGCACATTGTCAACACCCATCAAGGCGTCTGCCACGATGATGGTTTTCATGGCACCCCAAAACGTGGTGGCGCCGCCGCCTTCGTGTTCGCTCTCTGACGTGTCTGCAATGAGTTTGTAGGCAATCCAAAGCAGCCCCAAGCCACCCACTAACATCAGGCCTGGAATTTGAAGCAGCCACACCACGCCAACAGTCATGACGGAGCGAACCGCAATCGCGCCGACCGTCCCCCAAATGATGGCTTTTCGTTGATGTTCAGGCCGAAGATTTCTGGCGGCCAAGGCAATCACGATGGCGTTATCACCTGCCAAGACCAGGTCAATCAAGACGATGGCCAACAATGCAGACCACCAGGGCAAAGAAAAAAGTTCCATGTCAGACTTTCATGCGATCAGTACAACGCCACAACAGACTCGTTTTGATGCCAAAACGCACTGTGTGGAGCGAGAGATCGATGGTCTTGCTTGACCTGTTGCAATGCAACAGGCTCAACACACCGGGAACTGAAAAGTTCCGTACTGACGATGCGTCGATTTCTTGGAAGAAGAAATGTAGCTACTCCCCAACGACAGGCGTATTAGAAAACATTTCTAAAACACCCAAACTCATTGGGGGTTTGCAGGCTTTCAGCCCTTTTTAGCAACCAGGGTCAGGATGTCGTAGCTGGCCACCAATTCTTTGTCTTGGTTGGTCACTTCCACATCCCATGCCACAACGCCCTGCCCTTGGCCATTGGCGTCTTTCTTGTTGCGGTCAATTTTGCGTTTGCAGGTGAGGCGCACTTGGATGCTGTCACCCAAGCCCACGGGCTTCACAAAGCGCAAGGTGTCCAGACCATAGTTGGCCAACACCGGGCCAGGCTCAGCCACCACAAACAAACCTGCGGCATCCGACAACACCAAATAGCCATGTGCGATGCGTTTGCCAAAGGCTGACGCTTTGGCCGCCTCGTCGTCAAAGTGCATGTAGAACATGTCGCCCGTGAGTTCGCCAAACGCTTTGACATCCGCATCGCCAATCACCTTGGTGGCCGTCAACAAAGACTCCCCAATTTGCAATTCTTCAAAGTAGCGTTTGAACGGATGGGTGGCTGTTTCGATCACCTTGGCGCCGCGCGCATATTCACCCGTGATGGCCGTCAGCATGCTGGGCGAGCCTTGCACTGCAGCGCGCTGCATCATGTGGGTGACGGCACGGAGACCACCCAACTCTTCACCGCCACCGGCGCGGCCAGGGCCTCCGTGTTTGAGAGATGGCAAGGGTGAGCCATGGCCTGTCGACTCACCAGCGGACTCACGGTCCAGCACGTGCAATCGGCCGTGGTTGGCGGCCAAACGGGGTACCACTTGTGCAGCAACTGCAGGTGTTTTGGTCATCAAAGAACCCACCAAGCTACCCTTGCCACGCTGCGCCAAGGCCATGGCTTGTTCCATGCCTTCGTAAGGCATCAAGGTACTGACGGGGCCAAAAGCTTCGATGTCATGCACGCTGTCGATGTTGAAGGGGTTCTGACACATCAGCAAGGTGGGCTGGAAGAAGGCCCCCTTGACCACGCCCTCGCCGACCACATTGAAGTTGGCATCGCCGCCAAATACCAGCTCCGTACTTTGGCGCAACAAGGTCACACGTTCAGCCACATCGGCTTGCTGTGATTTGGATGCGAGCGCCCCCATTTTGACGCCCTCGATGGAAGGGTCACCCACCACAACTTTGGCCAAGCGGGCCTTGATTTTTTCAGCGACTGCATCAAGGTGTTGGCGTGGCACGATGGCACGCCGAATGGCCGTGCATTTCTGCCCGGCTTTGACGGTCATTTCGCGCACCACTTCTTTGACAAACAAATCGAATTCTTCATCGTCAGGCGTCACGTCATCAGCCAAGATGGCGCAGTTCAAAGAGTCGGCTTCTGCGTTGAAGGGAATGCTGTTGCGAACCAAATTGGGGTTGATGCGCAATTTGGCGGCAGTGTCGGCAGAGCCTGTGAAAGTGACCACATCGGCCACCTCCAAACGGTCTAACAAATCACCCGTGCTGCCAATCACCAGTTGCAAAGCACCCTTGGGCAATATGCCCGATTGATCGATCATGCGAACCAAGGCTTCTGTGAGGTAACTGGTCGCGGTGGCGGGTTTGCCGATGCAAGGCATGCCCGCCAAGAAGGTGGGTGCGAATTTTTCAAGCAATCCCCACACTGGAAAATTGAAGGCATTGATGTGAACAGCCACGCCACCCCGAGGCACCAAAATGTGGGTGCCCGCAAAGCTGTTCTTTTTACCCAAGGACGCGACAGGGCCTTCGTGAATCAAATTGCCGCTGGGCAATTCGCTGGCAGCCATGCCGGCATAGGCAAACAATGTACCGGTGCCGCCCTCAATGTCGACCCAGGAGTCAATGCGTGTGGCACCTGTGTGGGCGGAGATGGCGTAGAGCTCTTCTTTGCGTTCGCCCAAGTATTTGGCCAACGCACGCAATGCCGAAGCACGTTGCTGGAAGTCCATGGCCAGCATGCCTTGCAAGCCCGTGATGCGCCCGTAATGAAGGGCTTCTGCAAAATCCAAGGGCTCTGCATGTGCAAACGCCACTTCTTTGCCGTTGATGGCACTGTGAAGGGCTTGAGCGGGCTGACTGCCAACCCAACGGCCAGCAATGAAACTTTGGAGAACGGTGGTCATATCAAGTGTGCCCTGGCGGGCCTGTGTGCGCCAATAAAGGGAGCAGCCCGCATACCGTCAAGGTATTAACCGACCGCTCAGACTGGAAATATTATGCATGTTTCCAGCTTCTTTGGCGACCCTTACCAATACGGGATAACCCGTAGTCAATGCATCATTCGACCGAAAATGCCATCAGGCCGGTTGCGGTGTTTGAAATGGGAATGTGGTAGTTGCTGTGAACCTTGCGAATCCGGCCTGAGGTGGCGGTCAGGGCCGCGCGCATGGCCAGCCACATCAAGAGCTCGACCCCCTGGGTACCGGTCTTTTCGACCAACTCGAGGGTGTTGAACTGCGTGGCCCATTCGGGGTTGCTTGCCATGCTGTCCATGAATTCCAAATCGAAGGCCTTGTTGATAAAGCCTGCTCGCTCACCATCGAGCTGGTGGCTCAAGCCACCAGACGCAATGACGGCCACTTTTTTGTCGGAAGGCCATTTGGCAATGGCCTCTCCGATGGCCTTGCCCAAGGCATACGTGCGCTTGGCTGATGGCAATGGAAATTGCACAGTGTTGATGCACACAGGCACCACTTCGACAGGACACACGGCTTCAGGCCAGAACAACTTCAAGGGCAATGTGCAGGCATGGTCCACCAGCATTTCTTGGCAAGTGGTGATGTCGAATTCTTTCTCAATCAAATGATTGATCACATGCCAAGACAAAGCCTGATTACCTTTGAAAGGTGGCAAGGTGGGAATGCCCCAACCTTCGTCGGCGTTGTTGTACTGTTCGGCTGCGCCCACGGCAAAGGTTGGCATTTTGTCAAGGAAGAAATTCAAACCGTGGTCGTTGTAGAACATCACCACCACATCGGGTTTGACCGCGTCCAGCCAAGTTCGAATGGGTGGAAAACCATCAAAGAAAGGTTTCCAATAATCCGCCTGTTGGAGCCCTTTGTGAATGGCACCGCCAATTGCAGGAATGTGCGATGTGGCCAAGCCACCAATGAGTTTTGCCATGGGTCGACTTTGAGATTTTTAAAGGGGTGCGTGTGCCGCTGCACACAACTTGGCTTTGAATGCTTCTTTGGTCATGCCCGTTTGCTGGGCACCCACATCTTGCATGTCAAGACCAAAAATGCCTGCAAACTTGGCCAAGTAATAGGCGTTACCGCCCGCATCAATGAGTTGCAAGACTTGCTTGGAGCGAATGGCTGCAGCTTGCACGTCTGTCAAACCATACGTTCGCATGTAAGCCTCTTCGTCCTGCAAAAAAGCTTTTCTGTTGTCGGCCGAGTTAAAGGAGAAGCACATCTTGTTGAGTGCATACCCCTTTTGGGCTTGCTCGCCGTCAAAGGGGGTTGTCCCAGGAATGGCCATTTTGTGATCCTTTGCTTGAAGGCATGTTGCGTCAATGGACGAAGTGTCCAAAATTAATCCAATTAAATAAATAGATGATTTATCATCTATTTCATGAGTAAATTCGATTGGTTAGATTTGGATGCCAAGTTGCTGAAACTCCTGGTGACGGTGGTAGACACTGGCTCGGTGACGCAGGCAGCGCATCATCTCGGCGTGACGCAATCAGCTGTCAGTCATTTGCTGGACAAACTCCGAGCCATCACAGGCGACCCCTTGTTTGTCAAATCGGGACGCGGCATTGCCGCAACGGCACAGGCGGAGGCATTGGCCGTTCGAGCGCGCAGTTTGCTAGGCGACTTAGAACGCTTTGCCCATGCTGAAACTTTTGTACCCAGCAAGTGGCAAACACAACTGACCATTGCGGCCAATGACTTTCAGCGCGAGTTGCTGCTGCCGGCCCTCATGCGCAACTTGCGTGAACACGCCCCGCTGCTCACCCTTCGCGTGATTCCCTCCGACATTCCGAGCTTAGAAATGCTCCGGCAAGAACACTGTCAATTGGCCATCAGTCCCCGGCCACCAGAGTCAACCGATGTACTGCAAAAAAGATTGTTTGTAGACCGCTACCGTGTGTTTTACGACGCGACCCTGCGCAAAGCACCAAAGTCCAAAGCAGACTTTCTCGCTTCTGACCATGCGACTGTGATGTACAGCCCGCAACGTGCACTGGATTTGGACCAGCATTGGCAAGCGCAGGGCATTCACAGAAAATTTCTAGTGAGCGTGCCGGGGTTTGCAGCGCTGCCTTCGTTCTTGCGAGGCACCCGCATGCTGGTGACAGCACCCAGCATGTTGGGCCAGTCGCTCATGCATGAGTTTGGATCGGCCGATGTGCCGCTGGCCTGCCCCAACATGCCCATGTACATGATTTGGCATCTACGGCACCAGAACGATCCGGCGCACCAATGGCTTCGCCAACAGGTCGAAAAACTCGTCAGCAAAAAATAGCCAGCAATGCCACAATGCGAGCCATGCAAAGGATTTTGATTGGACTCAGCTGGATGGCCGCTGCCTGCAGTGCCTTTTCTCAAAGCTTGCCCGCAGACTCGGCAGGTTTTGACCTCATGACCAACAAACTCACCGGCAATTGCATGGCTTGCCATGACCTGCCGGGTGTTTCAGGCAAGGTCAGCAACTTTGGCCCCAGCCTCAGGGGCGTGGGAAGCAAATGGACGCGTGAAGAATTGCGGCAGTGGGTGGTGGACGCTAGAAAAATCAACGCCGACACTTTGATGCCCCCTTTTGGCAGCACGGCTGGGCTGACCAAGGTCCGCCAGTCAGTCAATCTCTTGACGCATGAGCAAATCAATGCGGTCGTCGACACGCTGCTTTCATGGCAATGATTCTCTTGAACAAGTCGCTGCTGAAAGCCTCATCAACTTTGCACGTCGCACTGTCGCGACGCAAGAGCTTGACTTTGGCGCTTGGCGCCGTGTTCAGTTCGGCCATCAAGCTTGCGCATGCAGCCAGTTGGCAAGCGTTGCCCAGCGATGGCATTGAGCTTGTCTTCCCAAGGCTGGCCGACACTGGCAATGCGGTGCCGCTTCAGGCCAAGATCACAGCACCGCCTGGTATGTTTGTCCGCTCAGTGCGCGTCATCTTGCCAGAAAACCCCAACCCCTTGGCTTTACAGTTGACGCCGATGGGCGCAGTCTCGCATTACCCATTCAGTACCCGTCTGCGCTTGGCCGCGAGTCAATCGGTTTGGGTGGTGGCGCGTTTCAGCGATGGCAGCGAGCGCGCCAACAGTGCGCCCACGGTGATCACATCCACCGCCTGTTTGGACGACTCATGAACGAGAGACAATTTTCATGAGCACCCCAGTTCTAACTCGACTCGCATTCATGGGCGCGGTGAAAGCCGGCGCCACCATTGAAGCGCGTTGGTCTGCGGCACACCCCATGGACTCTGGCTTCAGGGTAGATGACTCCGGCCGAAAAATTCCGCGCAACATCATTCACACGGTCAAAGTATTTGTCAACGAAGTGCCCATCTTAGAAGCCGATTTGGGAACCGCCATGACCTCGCCCGTGTATTTGGCATTTCCGCTGGAGGTGCCGCCAGGCGGGGGGCTGGTGCGCGTGCAGTGGCAAGACGATGCGGGGCTCAGTGGTGAAACAGTTCAACGCTTGGTACTTTGACATGTGGCGCAAAATCGCTGTCACGGGGTTGATGTCTTTGTTCTTGTTGCCATGGACCACGATGGCAGATCCCAAGCCGTTGAGTGGTTCGGCATTTCTCAGCCCCGATCTGAAGGCTTTGCAAAACGATAGCGGCGCTAACCCCATCGGTCTGTGGTTAGACCAAGGCAAAGCCTTGTGGGGTACAAGCAACAACCCGTCATCTTGTTTTCAATGTCACGGTGAACTTGAAACCCAGAAATCAGTCGCGACTCAATTTCCAAAGTGGTCGGCCCGACTCAAAAAATTGATCAATTTGGAAGATCAAATTGTGGCCTGCGCCACGCGCACAGCCCAACCCTTCAAAAGTCTGGAAAGCCCCGAAGTGGTGGCTTTGAGCGCCGTGCTGCATCAAGCCGCACAAGGACAGCCACTCCAAATGTCAGCCCCAGCAATTGATGCCGGTGAATGGCAAGCGCAACTCCATGCGGGAGCGCAACTTTTCACCACCCGCATCGGGCGGATGAATTTGGCTTGCACCCATTGCCACGATCAACGCGTTGGTCGACAAATGCGCGCAGACATCATCTCGCCCGGCCACCCCACAGGCTTTCCCATTTTCAAAATGAGCTGGCAAAGCATGGGCTCTATCGATCGGCGCTTGCGCGCTTGTTTTTCTGGAGTGCAGGCCGATGTGCCAAGCCCCGGCAGCCCAGAACTCAGGCAGCTGGAACTGTTTCTCAAAATGCGCGCTCAGGGCATGACCATGGAAGGCCCATCCCTGCGACGCTGAACAGCCCTGGAAATTCAAACGAATTTCAAGCCTGCATTCTTCAAGGGCAAATCGCGCAGTGGTTTGCCGATGGCCGCCGTGATGGCATTGATGACGGCCGGTGCCACCACACAAATGGTGGGCTCGCCCACACCGCCCCAGAAGTCATAGGTAGGCACGACCACGGTTTCGACCTTGGGCATGGAGGCCAGGCGCAGGATCTTGTAGGTGTCAAAGTTGAGCTCTTTCACTCGGCCCTTCTCCACCGTCATTTCACCGAAGAAGGTGGCGCTC
>CANBWP010000050.1 GCA_947373185.1 Comamonadaceae bacterium
TGGCAATGCGCAATACGCCACCAAAGATTACAAAGAATCTGTTCTCAACTTTCGCAAGCTCCTGAGCATTGCGCCTCAGCATGCCCGCGCGCCCGAAGCCATGTTGGCCATTTCCAATTGTTTGGTGGAATTGAAAGACATCAAAGCCGCCAAAAAAGCCATGGAAGAATTGGTCAGTGCTTACCCTGGCAGTGACGCGGCACAAACTGCCAAAGATCGTTTAGCGCGACTGCGCTGATGGCATGACCGCAGAACAGCTTGCCCAGCTTCAATGGACAGTGCTGGTCAGTGCGGCACTGGTCTCATTTTTGTTCGGTCTGATCATGCACCGAACTCATTTTTGCACCATGGGCGCCATCAGCGACGCTGTTGTCATGGGCCACTTTGAAAGGCTTCGACAATGGGCCTTGGCCTTGGTCGTTGCCACGCTCGGTTTAGGTTGGATGACATTCATCGGCTGGGTGTCACCACTTCAATCGGTTTATGCAACAGGCGATGCCTACTGGCTCTCAGCCATGGTGGGCGGTTTGTTGTTTGGCTGGGGCATGGTCTGGAGTTCAGGCTGTGGCGCCAAGTCATTGGTTCGTTTGGGTGCAGGCAATTACAAATCATTGGTGGTGGTGTTGGTCATGGGTGTTGTGGCCCTCAGCACCCTCAAGGGCGTCTTGGCCTTGCCGCGTGTGTACATCTTTGACGAGGCCAGAGTCTCTTTGAGCCATGGCCTTTTTGCGGGGCAGTGGATCGCCGATGTGTTCAGTTTTCCCTTGCCAGTGGCCATGCTCGCTAGCAGTGTCGCCGCGTCTTCCCTGATCTTGTTTTGGATCGTTAAAGACCATCACTTTCTCACCTTTCGCAACGTGCTCACAGGCGTGTTGGTGGGCCTTGTGATTTGCGCCATGTGGTGGATTTCTGGGGTTTTGGGGCATGGCCTAGAACATCCCGAAACCTTAGAGGAATTTTTCTTGGCAACCACCAGCCGAAAAATGGAGGCCATCAGCCTGACTGCGCCGGTTGCGTTAGGACTTGATGCCTTGATGTATTTCTCAGATGGCACCAAGCGCATGACCATTGGCATGGTCAGTGTGATCGGCATTGCTTTGGGCGCTTTCGTCAATGCCAAACTTCAGGGGCAATTCAAATGGGAAGGTTTTTCCCATGTCAATGATTTAAGGCGTCATTTGCTGGGCGCCGCCATGATGGGGTCGGGCGCTGTCCTGGCGATGGGCTGCTCGATGGGACAAGGACTCAGTGGTTTGTCGACACTCAATGTTGTCAGTTTGCTGGCGACGCTTTCTATAGTGGGTGGTGCTTTCGCTGCGCTCCAATGGGACATGCGCCACGCGGGCTAGCACCACAGCCCTTCGCCTAGAGCCCTTCTCACATTCAAGACATCAACGTGATCCCCAATACATTGAACGAACGACGCTTTGGCGGAATGGCCAGGCTCTATGGCGTGTCTGGCGCTGCCAACATTGCCAGCGCGCATGTCGTCATTGTGGGCATCGGCGGTGTGGGCTCATGGGTTGCAGAGTCCTTGGCTCGCAGCGGCGTAGGCGAGTTGACCTTGATCGACATGGACCATGTGGCAGAGTCCAACATCAACCGTCAAATCCACGCCCTTGAAAACACCGTGGGTCAAGCCAAAGTCATGGCCATGCAGGACCGCATTGCGCAAATCAATCCCGAATGCGTTGTCCATGTGGTGGATGATTTTGTCAGTGCCGGAAACTGGAATGAGATGGTCTCTGGCATTCAAACCAGCTTAGAGACCAAGGCCCCAGTCAGCGCCCTCATCGATGCGTGTGACCAAGTCAAGGCCAAAGTGACCATGGCCGATTGGGCCATTCGGCACAAACTGTTTTTTGTCACGTTGGGTGCTGCAGGGGGCAAGCGCCAGGCTCATTGCGTGGAGCAGGCGGATTTGTCTCAAGTGACGCACGATCCTTTGTTGGCGCAACTTCGCTATCGTTTGAGAAAAGAACGGGGCGCTCCCAGGGACGGTAAAAAGATGGGCGTTCGTTGTGTCTTTAGCCGAGAAAATGTGGCGCCCCCCGATCCGTCTTGCCAAATTGAGGGGGATGGCAGTCTGAATTGTCACGGCTATGGATCCGTTGTCACAGTGACGGCCACCTTTGGATTGGTGGCTTCTTCATTGACTTTAAATTTTCTTGCCCATGACTTGGCAAAAGCAAAAAAATGACGCTATAATTTAAGGCTTGAGTAGATGGGTCGGTAGCTCAGTCGGTAGAGCAGCGGACTTTTAATCCGTTGGTCGCGAGTTCGAATCTCGCCCGACCCACCAAATACTCAAACCCTTTTAAAAACCCACAAGACGCAAGTCTTGTGGGTTTTTTCTTGGCCCCTTCCTGGGGCCGGAAGTTATGAGGGCGGGCGGGTTGTTTTGAACAGCTTAGAGCGCTTGGTTCAGTTTTTCCAGCTCTTCAGACCAAGCCAGCCACTGGGCTTCCAGGGCATCCAGTTCTGCGCTGGTGGATTTAAGTTGCTTGCCGACTTCTGCAATTTCTGCAGGGGGCAGTGAAGTGGTCAGCTTTGTTTCAAGGCTCAATTTTTGGGCTTGAAGCTGGACCATTTTTTGATCGGCCTGCTCAATGGATTTCTTCAGAGGTTTGGTCATCGCAGACTTTTGCTGCCGAATCAAAGCGTCCTGTTTCTTTTGTTCGGGCGTGCGATTGGGTGTTGCCACCGCCACCACCATCGCAGGTTTTGCATTGGCCTCATCAGGCCTTGCTGGTACGACCAAATTGGCTGCCGCTTCATTGGCTTTGGCCTCTTCACGCAGGCGCTTTGACTCCTCCAGCAAGTACCGCTGGTAATCATCTAAATCGCCATCAAAGGGTTTGATTTCACCGCGGCCTACCAGCCAGAATTCATCGCACACAGCCCTGAGCAAGGCCCTGTCATGGCTGACCAGCATGACCGTACCTTCAAACTCATTCAAGGCCATCGACAAGGCCTCTCGGGTAGCCAAGTCCAAGTGATTGGTTGGCTCGTCCAGCAGCAACAGATTGGGGCGCTGCCACACAATCATGGCCAAGACCAAGCGTGCTTTTTCACCGCCGCTCATTGAGCCGACGCTCTGTTTGACCATGTCACCGGTGAAGTTGAACGTGCCCAAAAAATTGCGCAGATCTTGCTCGCGAGAGGATTGGCCAGGGGTGGGGCCGAGCTCCTTGACCAAACGAATCATGTGCTCGAGTGGATTGTCTGCAGGGTGTAGAACGTCGAGTTCTTGCTGTGCAAAATAGCCGATGTTCAATCCTTTGCCTTCTGTGATCTCGCCAGACAAGCCTTTGATGCTGCGTGCAATGGTTTTGACCAGTGTCGACTTGCCCTGACCATTGGCGCCCAAAATACCAATTCGCTGCCCAGCAAGCACCGATTTATTCACATCTCGAACAATGACCTTGTTCACGCCGTCGACGTTGTAGCCAAGGTCTGCATTGGAGATGGCCAACATGGGGTTAGGCAAGTTGACGGGTTCTTTGAACTCAAATGTGAAATCGGCATCGGCCAAAACTGGCGCAATTTTCTCCATCCTCTCCAAGGCCTTGACCCGGCTTTGCGCTTGCTTGGCCTTGCTGGCCTTGGCTTTGAAGCGGTCAATGAATTTTTGCAAATGAGCAATTTTGTCTTGTTGTTTGGAAAACGAGGCTTGTTGCAATTCAAGTTGTTGTGAACGCAATGTTTCAAAGGCGCTGTAATTGCCACCGTAGCGATTCAGTTTGGCATGCTCAATGTGCAAGGTCACATCTGTCACGGCGTCTAAGAATTCACGATCGTGGCTAATGACAATCATGGTGCCGGCATAGCGTTTGAGCCAAGCTTCGAGCCAGACCAAGGCATCCAAGTCCAAGTGGTTGGTCGGCTCATCCAGAATGAGCAAGTCAGAAGGGCACATCAGTGCGCGCGCCAATTGCAAACGCATGCGCCAACCGCCAGAAAAACTGTTGACGGGCTGGTTGAGTTCCGAAGACCTGAAGCCCAAACCCAAAATCAAAGCTTGCGCTCTGGGCACTGCATCGTGTTCGCCGGCGTCTGCCAGGTCCACGTGGGCATGGGCCATGGCCATGCCATCTTCGGCTTCTTCTGCCGCGTGCAGCGCAGCGCGCAATTCAGCCAAGCGAGTGTCACCGCCCAACACAAAATCGGTGGCGCTGTCATCTGTCTCTGGCATGTTTTGGGCCACTTGGGCCAAGCGCCACTGTTTGGGCATTGAGAAGTCGCCACCGTCTTCGTGCAGGGTGCCGTTGAAGAGGGCAAACAAGGTTGATTTGCCAGCGCCGTTGCGCCCCACAAGGCCCACTTTTTCGCCGGGGTTGATGGTGACAGACGCGGCATCGAGCAAGACTTTGGCGCTGCGACGCAGGGTGACATTTTTCAGTTGAATCATGGAGGAATTTGAGCAGGGGCGTCACCAAGGGGCGCCCATGTGGGTCAATTGGGGTCTGGTAAAAAGGAACGTGTTTGTGAGACACAAAATGCCGAAGTTGGCAGGATGAAGGTTGGCGTGGGTCTATTCAATGACACCCAATTTTTCTTTGTGGTTTTTCAACAAGGCTTCTCGGCTGATCAGCAGAACTTGGTCTTCTCCGGCACTTGTTTCTAGCCAGACCGCTTCCAGTGTGGGGAAGGCTGTTTCAAAATGCTCGCGCTCGTTGCCAATCTCCAAAACCAAAATGGCCTTGTCATTCATGCGCATGGGGAGATCCAAGAACAGCTGTCGGACAAAGTCCATGCCGTCTTGGCCGCCTGCCAAGGCCAATGTTGGTTCGGCCCTGAACTCATCGGGCAATGTGGCCATGCTGGCTTGGCAGACATAGGGCGGATTGCAGACAATGCAGTCAAACAGGCCGTCCACTTCGCGAAGGCCGTCACTTTGCACCAATTGAATGCGATCAGCGAGTTGGTGCTTGTCGACATTGATCTTGGCGACGGCGAGAGCCTGCGTTGAAATGTCTGCGCCTACCACGGAAATGTCAGGGTAGGCCATGGCGCAAATCACGGCCAAACTGCCGTTGCCAGTGCACAGGTCTAAAAAGTCATGACTGCTTGGCGACAGCCAAGCATCAAAAGCACCGTCCACAATGAGTTCAGCAATGAAACTCCTGGGCACGATGCTGCGTTCGTCGACATAAAACGGTATGCCTTGAAGCCACGCTTCGTTTGTCAAATAAGCGGCCGGTTTGCGCGTTTCAATGCGCTGCTGAATCAAAGCTTCGCAAGCCGCTACATCTTGTGCAGAAATCTGCAAAGCATCAGAAATCTCAAGGTCCAGGGGCATTTTCAATTGCCACAGGGTCAGCCATGCGGCTTCGTCGTGGGCATTGAGTGTGCCGTGGCCAAAGGCCACTTTGGCTTGGTCGAGTTGATCTGCACCCTGCTGGATGAGTTGGGTCAAGTTCATCGGCTTATCACTTTGCGTCAGCCGCAGCCAAACATTCTTGATTCAAGGTGATCAACACTTGTTTGTAGATGTCTTTGAGGGGCTCGAGGTCGGCCAGTGCCACATGCTCATCGATTTTGTGGATGGAGGCATTGGGGGGGCCTAATTCGATCACTTGGGGGCATATTTGCGCAATGAAGCGGCCATCGCTGGTCCCACCCGTGGTGGACAGTTCCGTTTGCATACCGGTGACTTGTTGAATCGCTGCCTGCACCGTTTGCACCAGCGTTCCGGGTGTGGTGAGGAAGGGCAGTCCGCCAAGTGTCCATTCGATTTCAAAGTTCAATTGATGTTTGTTCAGGACTTCGGTCAATCTTTGCTTCAATGAATCGGCCGTGGATTCTGTGCAGAAGCGAAAGTTGAAGTCCACCACCATGTCGCCAGGAATGACATTGCTGGCCCCAGTGCCTGCGTGCACATTGCTGATTTGCCAGCTGGTGGGCGGAAAAAAAGCATTGCCTTCATCCCACACCACGGACGCCAACTCTGCCAAAGCCGGCGCTGCCTTGTGCACAGGGTTGTCGGCCAACTGGGGGTAAGCAATGTGACCCTGTATGCCAATGACTTTGAGTTTGCCACTCAAGGAGCCGCGTCGACCATTTTTGATCATGTCGCCCGTGGCTTTGACCGAGGTGGGTTCACCCACGATGCAGTAGTCGGGGGCTTGTTGTCTAGACTTCAAGAGCTCGCACACTTTGACCGTGCCATCCAATGCGGGGCCTTCTTCATCGCTGGTGAGCAGGAACGCAATGCTCAAGGCGGGGTTGGGATAGGCTTGCAAAAATTCTTCAGTGGCGACCACCATCGCCGCCAAAGACGCCTTCATGTCGCAGGCGCCGCGGCCATACAATTTTCCGTCTCGGTGGGTGGGGGTAAAAGGGTCGCTGGTCCACTGTGCGAGTGGTCCTGTGGGCACCACATCGACGTGACCCGCAAAGGCCAAGGTTTGAGGGGAGGTGCCAGCTCTTTTGGCCCATAAATTGCGAACGCGAAAGGTGTCGGGCCCGCAGTCGATGATTTCACTTTGAAACCCCAGGGGCTCTAAATGCGCTTGAATCAGGCTGGTGCAGCCACCGTCCTCGGGCGTGACGGAGGGGCGGGCGATCAGTTGCTCGGTCAGTCTTAAAGTGTTGCTCATGAGGGGCGGCCTGAACGAATAAAGCGGGCAATGCGATGGGCGGCTTCGAGGCACTCGGCGGTTTCTGCCACCAAGGCCATTCGGACGCGGCCTTGTCCGGGGTTGTGGCCATGGGCCATGCGGCCGATGTAACTGCCTGGCAAGACCGTCACATGTTCGGCGGCGTAGAGCTCACGTGCGAAATCGGTGTCACTGTGTTGCCAAGCTGCGGGCACTGCGGCCCAAAGGTAGAAGCTGGCATCGGGCAATTTCACGTCCATGACTTCGGCCAATACCGGCGTGACCTGGGCAAACTTGATGCGGTACAAGTTGCGGTTTTCAACGACGTGCGCTTCGTCGTTCCAAGCGGCAATGCTGGCCGCTTGAACCACACCACTCATGGCGCAGCCGTGATAGGTGCGGTACAGCAAAAAATCTTTGAGGATGGCGGCGTCGCCAGCCACAAAACCGCTTCGCAAACCTGGCACATTGCTGCGCTTCGAAAGGCTGGTAAAAGCGATCAGACGCTTGAACGCTTTGTTGCCCAACAGGCTGGCGGCTTCCAGGCCGCCCAGTGGCGGTTCATCGCGGAAATAGATTTCGCTGTAGCACTCGTCTGAGGCAATGACGAAGTTGTATTTTTCACTCAATTCAAAAAGCTTTTGCCATTCGGCCAGCGGCATGATTTTGCCTGTGGGGTTGCCTGGTGAACAGACAAACAGCAATTGCGTTTGGGCCCAAACCTCGGTGGGGACTGCATCCCAATCGGCCGAAAAGTCATTCTCAGCTGCATTGGCCACGTAATAAGGTTCAGCGCCACCCAACAAGGTGGCACCCTCGTAAATTTGATAAAAAGGGTTGGGGCTAATGACCTTGGCACCGGGGTGGGTGGGGTCAAGAACCGCTTGGGCCAGCGCAAACAAAGCTTCTCGGGAGCCATTGACGGGCAAAACCTGGGTGGCCGCCTGAATTTCAATTTTGTAGCGTCTTTGCAACCACTGTGCACAGGCTTCACGCATTCTCAACTCGCCCGCTGTGGCGGGGTAACCAGAAAGCGCCGTGTCGAGGGAGGAAATCAGGGCGGTTTTGATGAATTCTGGGGTTGCGTGCTTAGGCTCGCCAATGCCAAGGCTGATGTGGGCAAGCTCAGGGTTGGGGTTAACGCCAGCAAACAATTGGCGCAGGCGTTCAAAGGGGTAGGGCTGGAGGGTGGCCAATAGGGGATTCATCCCCCAATTATCCGGGATAGTTGGGATGTTTTCAGAGCTAATTTCAGCTGTTTTCTGGGTCTGATTCGGGTTCGGGTCGGTTAACATGGAGGCTTGGGGCACAGGGTGTGCCTCCTGACCCAATCTCAGACTGCTGTGCGCCTTAATTCCATCAAATTATCTGGATTCAAATCCTTCGCTGAACCCACAAACTTTGTGCTGCCCGGCCAGTTGGTGGGCGTTGTGGGCCCCAACGGTTGCGGTAAATCCAACATCATGGATGCTTGCCGTTGGGTTTTGGGTGAATCCAAAGCTTCTGAATTGCGTGGCGAGTCCATGCAAGACGTTATTTTCAACGGCACCAACACCCGCAAGGCAGCCAGCCGCGCCAGTGTGGAGTTGGTGTTTGACAATGCCGACCACCGGGCGGGCGGCCAGTGGGGGCAGTTTGCCGAGATTGCTGTCAAACGTGTCTTGACGCGCGATGGCAATAGCAGTTACTTCATCAACAACCAAGCTGTGCGGCGCCGCGACGTGCAAGACGTGTTCTTGGGGACGGGCTTGGGTCCTCGCGCCTACGCCATCATTGGGCAGGGCACCATCAGCCGAATCATTGAGTCTCGCCCTGAAGAGTTGCGCTTGTTCTTGGAGGAGGCCGCAGGCGTTTCCAAGTACAAAGAGCGCCGCCGCGAAACTGAACATCGATTGTCTGACACCCGCGAAAATTTGACCCGCGTAGAAGACATTCTGCGAGAGTTGAATGCCAATTTGGAAAAATTGGAAAAGCAAGCGGAGGTGGCGCAACGCTTCAACGATTTGAAGGCTGACAGCTCGCTCAAGCAGCAGCAGCTGTGGTTTTTCAAACGTGCAGACGCTGAGTCCGATCAGATCAAAATCAAAGCCGATGCCGATAAAGCCGTGATTGATTTGGAGTCTCGCATTGCAGATCTCAGGCATGTCGAGGCCGATCTCGAAACTGTCAGGCAAGCGCATTACGCCGCTGGCGATCAGGTCAATCAAGCCCAGGGTTTGCTCTACGAAGCCAGCGCTGAGGTCGGCAAACTCGAGGCTGAAATTCGCTTTGTGGTGGAAGGTCGTCAACGTGCCGAGCAACGCCTGGCGCAGTTGTTAGAGCAGTCTGCCGATTGGTCGGACAGACAAATCCAAGCACAAGCTGAACTTGAATCTTTGGCGGAGCAGGCGCTTCAAGCCGAAGATCAAACCATGACGTTGGCGGCTCAAGTCGAAGACCAGGCGCAAGCCTTGCCTGACTTGGAAGACGCTTTGCGTCAATCGCAAGCCAAAGCCAACGAACAACGTGCCAGTGTGGTGCAAGTTCAGCAGCAAATACAGGTCTTGGCCGCAGACCAACGCAACATTGAAGACCAAACCCGACAGCTGAGCTTGCGTCGTGAACGTTTGGTGGCCGATCGCAATGCGCTGGATGCGCCCGACGAGCAGCGTTTGCTCAACTTGCAAGCGCAATTGTCGCAAGCTGAAGCGCTGGCCAAAGAATCCAGCGCCCGACTGGCCGAACTTGAGGCCCAAACGCCATTGCTCGACCAAGAGCGCCGTGACAAACAACAGGCGGTGAATGATGAGTCTGCCAAGTTGGCAGACCTGTCCGCCAAGATTGAAGCCCTCAAGTCACTTCAAGAAAAGGTCAAAACCGATGGCAAATTAAAGCCTTGGTTGGGCAAACACGGCTTGGACAATTTGCAGGGCTTGTGGAGCAAGATTCACATGGAACCCGGCTGGGAAAACGCCATGGAGTCTGCGCTGCGTGAACGCTTGTCCTCCTTGGAAGTTTCCAGGTTAGACATGGTCAAGTCATTCGCGACAGATGCGCCGCCTGCCAAATTGTCTTTTTACTCACCCCCCAACGGTAGCACCACAGTGGCACGCAAAGGCTTGCCGTCGGCCTGTCGTCCTTTGGCCGATTTGCTGCGCTTGTCGGATGCCGGCCTGTCTGCGCTTCTGACCGATTGGCTGCAAGGCTACTTCACGGCCCCTTCTTTGGAAGATGCCATGGCTTGGCGCGATCAGCTTCAAGGCAGTGAGTGCTTTGTGGTTCAGTCGGGCCATGCGATTGGCAAACACAGCGTCAGTTTTTATGCGCCCGACTCCGAGCAAGCGGGCTTGTTGGCACGTGCGCAAGATATTGAAAATTTTGAAAAGCAATTGCGTGCTCAAACACTCATTGCTGAAGAAACTCGCTCGGCTTCTGTGCGTGCCGAAGCAGCCTACTCCGATGCAGCGCAGCGGCTTGTCTCGGTGCGCCAAGAAGCTTCTGAAGCCCAATCAAAAGCGCATGAGTTGCAAGTTGAAACCTTGCGCCTGACGCAGTGGGCTGAACAAACCCGTGCGCGCAGTGAGCAAATTGCCGGCGACATGGCCGAAGTGGATGTGAGCTTGGAAGACCTTCAAGAGCGCCGCATGACGGCCGAAGGCCGGTTCGAAGAACTTGACATGCAGTTGGCTGACAGTCAAGAACGCCACGCTCAATTGGATGAACGTGTCATTGAGGCTGAGCGCAAGTTGTCTGAGTGCCGCGAGCAACAGCGCACGCTAGAGCGTTTGGCGCAAGAGGCCACCTTCTCACAACGCAGTTTGGAAGCCAGACGCTCCGAGTTGCAACGCGGTCTTGAAACAGCCGGTCAACAAATTCAATCCATCAGTGCAGAGCAAGAGCGAGCCAAAGATGAGTTGTCGCGATTGACCGATGCAGCGGCACAAGCTGGCTTGCAAAATGCGCTGGCCATGAAACTGGAACGCGAGCAAATTTTGGGTGCCAAGCGCAGCGAGTACGATGACTTGACGGCTCGCTTGCGCGCAAGTGATGAGCGCCGAATGAGCTTTGAGCGTGAGCTTGATCCCTTGCGTCAGCGCATCACCGATTTGCAACTGAAGGAACAAGCCTCACGTTTGGGACTTGAGCAATACACCCAACTTTTGCAAGATGCCGAAGCTGACATGCAAGCCCTTGCCAAATCGATTGAAGAGGGCAATGTTCGCTTGACTGGTTTGCAATCAGAAATCGACCGTTTGAACCGCGAAATGACCGCATTGGGCGCTGTCAACTTGGCAGCCCTCGATGAGTTGTCGACTGCTCGCGAGCGCAAAATTTTCTTGGATGCGCAAACTGCCGACTTGACCGAAGCCATGACCACCTTGGAAGATGCCATCAAGAAAATCGACGCCGAAACGCGCGATCTGTTGGGCGGCACCTTCAAAATCGTCAATGAACATTTTGGTCGCATGTTCCCTGAGTTGTTCGGGGGTGGCAATGCCCGTTTGGTCATGACGGGCGATGAAATCTTGGATGCAGGTGTTCAAGTGATGGCTCAGCCCCCTGGTAAAAAGAATCAAACCATTCACTTGCTGTCTGGTGGGGAAAAAGCATTGACGGCCATTGCGTTGGTGTTTGCCATTTTCCAACTCAACCCCGCGCCTTTCTGCTTGCTGGATGAGGTGGATGCGCCCTTGGACGATTCCAACACAGAGCGCTACGCCAAATTGGTGAAGAGCATGGGCAAAGAAACTCAATTCTTGTTCATCAGCCACAACAAGATCGCCATGGAAATGGCTGAACAGTTGATTGGTGTGACCATGCAGGAGCAGGGCGTATCACGCATTGTGGCGGTGGACATGGAAGCGGCTGTTTCAATGGCTGAGCTGACCTGATCGATTACGCGATCGCCCGCAGCATTTCACATCCCACTTCACAACGCACTTTTAACCCACATACAACGCACCCACACACATGAGCTCATTGCAAAACAGTTTGGCCCTTGTCGGTGGATTGACGCTGGTCGGGGTGGTTCTGTACAACCTCTGGACCGCACGCCAAAATGCACCTCGTCAGGCTGCACCGGATGCCATGGGCACGGGCACAGAGCCTGAGCTGCACGATGCAGTAGGCGCAATGGAAGGCGCCCAAGACCCTGCCTATTTGGACGATGGGCTGGATGCCTTGCCAATCCCTGAAAAAAAGCCACCCATGGATGCCTTGATTGATGTCATTGCGCCCATTGAAGTGGATTCACAAGTCTCTGGTGATGCCGCGCTGGCCGCCTTGCCTGCCACCCGCCGAGTTGGCACCAAACCTTTTGCCGTGGAAGGTTTGAACGATGAGACGGGCGAGTGGGAAGTGCCTGTGGCAGGTCTCAGATACCATGCGTTCCAGGCCGGTGTGCAATTGGCCAACCGCGTTGGTGCTTTGAATGACATTGAATTTTCAGAGTTCGTCATCAAAGCACAAGCCTTTGCCGATGCCATCAATGGCTCGCCTGAGTTCCCAGACATGCTCGAAGAAGTTGCGCGTGCACGCGAGCTGGACCAATTTGCCAGTGAGCACGATGCCCAGCTGAGTTTCACAATTTGCGCCACGTCAGCGGCTTGGAGTCCTGGCTACATTCAACAGCATGCAGCGCGCTGGGGGTTTGTGGCCGGCGTCATTCCGGGCCGCATGGTGTTGGCCGCGCCTGTGCAAGGATTGCCTCCGATCTTGTCCTTGTCTTTTGATTCCCAAGCGGCCATGGCGGAGGATCCTGCCCTGTCGGCCATTC
>CANBWP010000051.1 GCA_947373185.1 Comamonadaceae bacterium
TGGTCGTACGCTTTAGCAGCGCCGCCGAACTTGGCTGCCAACACAGTCGTGATCGCAGCTGTCAATGTTGTTTTGCCGTGGTCAACGTGACCAATGGTGCCAACGTTGACGTGCGGTTTTGTCCGCTCAAATTTCTCTTTTGCCATTTCTCGACTCCGAAAAAAGATTAAAACGCTTGCTCAAATAAACTGGTGCCCTTGGCGGGAATCGGACCCGCGATCTCCCCCTTACCAAGGGGGTGCTCTACCACTGAGCCACAAGGGCGGTCTTGACTCAGCACACGAAGCACTTTGTCTGCACTAACTATTTCAATAACGACTGCACCACCTCGTTAACAACTGGAGCGGGAGACGGGAATCGAACCCGCGTCATTAGCTTGGAAGGCTAGGGTTCTACCATTGAACTACTCCCGCACGTGAATGCAGCAGAGTCAGGCACATCATCTAGGCCAATGAAGTCAACTGAATGACATCAACCTGATGCGTTCTTCTGATTCCAAACGCTCTGTTCTTAACAAGGTAAGTTTTGCTGGTGGAGGAGACTGGATTCGAACCAGTGTAGGCGTAAGCCAACAGATTTACAGTCTGCCCCCTTTAGCCACTCGGGCACCCCTCCTCAGCGAATCTGGGATTATGCCACTTTTTTCAGAGCCTCAGCAAGACTCGCGCAGGAAATTACCAAAGTATTGATTTTTTATTTTGGGCCGCCAACCACTGGTTCACCTGCCCAAAGTGTCCGCACCCCATGAACGGCAACGGTGGTCTCAATGCCGACAAAGGTGACGGGTGATTGGCCTTCAAAACCAAATGACGCTTCGCTGTATCGCCTGATTTGATCAGCGCCTCCTTGCCTTGCGCATGCCCACCCCACAACAAAAAAGCACGAGGCTGCGCATCGGTTGCCAGCGCTGCAATGATTTTGTCAGTTAGTACTTCCCAACCCCAATTACTATGACTGGCAGGCTGTGAGTCTTCGACTGTCAAGGCCGTGTTCAAGAGCAACACGCCCTGCGCCGCCCATCGCACCAAGCTGCCTGTATGCGCAGCTTGCGGTGTGGCCGCCCCTGTATCACGCAGCACCTCTTTGAAAATATTGCGCAGACTGGGCGGAATTTTTTGCCCCTCGCCGACAGAAAAAGCCAAGCCCTCCGCCTGGCCTGGACCATGGTACGGATCTTGGCCCAAGATGACCACGCGCACTTTGTCAAAGGGTGTCAGCTCAAGCGCCCTGTAGGGCGTGCGCGGATAAATCAACTTTTCAGCGGCCAAATGCTCTGTCAACTTGTGAGACAGCGCGCGCCCCACATCACTTTGCCAATGCTCATGGAGCAGCCGAGTCCAAACTGGGGACAAGCCTGTCAAGCTGGGCGGCCAATCGATTGCGCGCAATTGATTCGCAGGCATTGCAAGGCCAGCGCCTTCTTCATCCAAATCACTGAACAAGGGGGCTTGCTTGTCGATTGAAGTCATGGTGCGAAAGACCAGCCCGCGAATGCGCGGAATGCTCAGTGGAACAAGTCGGCCAAGGCCCGACCTGGATCGGCGGCACGCATGAAAGCCTCGCCCACCAAAAAGGCGTGCACATTCGCTTCGCGCATTTTTTGCACATCGGCGCTCGACAAGATACCGCTCTCTGTGACCAAGATGCGATCGGCGGGCACATCCTTCATCATGTCCAAGGTGGTGTCCAAAGACACTTCGAAGCTTCGCAAGTTGCGATTGTTGATGCCCACCAAAGGGGTTTTCAATTTGAGCGCACGACTGAGCTCTTCTGCGTCATGCACTTCAACCAATACTGCCATGTCCAAACTGCGGGCCACCGCCTCCATGTCTTTCATTTGCGCATCGTCCAAACATGCAGCAATGAGCAAGATGCAATCAGCCCCCATGACGCGTGCTTCGTAGACTTGATAAGCATCGACCATGAAATCTTTGCGCAGCACAGGCAAATCACAACTGGCGCGGGCTTGCTTCAAATAATCCACGCTGCCCTGAAAAAACTGCGAATCGGTTAACACCGACAAGCATGCGGCACCATGCTCGGCATAGCTTTGTGCGATGTCGGCAGGAATGAAGTCAGCGCGTAGCACGCCCTTGGACGGACTTGCCTTTTTAATTTCCGCAATGACGGCCGCTTGGTTGTTGGCGATCTTTTGACGAATGGCACCCACAAAATCGCGCGTGAGAACGCGACTCTCAGCATCTGCTCGCACCATTTCGAAAGATTTCTTTTGGGATGCCAATGCAATTTCTTCGTGCTTGACCGCCACAATTTTTTTCAAGATATCGCTCATGCTGCAGCTCCTGCTTTTTGGGTGAATGCCACAAACTGTTCCAGCTTGTGCTTGGCAGCGCCCGACTCTATGGCTTGTCGCGCCAAAGCAATGCCATCCTTGATGGTGCTCGCCACATTGGCTGCATACAAAGCGGCACCCGCATTCAAGATCACAATGTCACGTGCAGCACCGGGCTCGTTGTTCAACACGCCGCGCAAAACCGTTTGCGATTCTTCAGGTGTTTCCACGCGCAAAGCGCGATTGCTCACCATGGCCATGCCAAAGTCTTCTGGGTGAATTTCATATTCGGTGATGTGGCCATCTTTCAGCTCGCCCACCAAAGTGGATGCGCCCAAACTGACCTCGTCCATGCCATCGCGACCATAAACCACCAAGGCATGTTCCGCACCCAAACGCTGCAAAGCGCGAATTTGAATGCCGACCAAATCAGGATGAAACACGCCCATCAAAATATGGGGGGCGCCTGCCGGATTGGTCAGGGGACCCAAAATATTGAAGATGGTGCGCACGCCCAACTCTTTGCGAACAGGCGCGACATTTTTCATGGCGGGGTGATGGTTGGGCGCAAACATAAAACCAATGCCCACATCTTGCACACACTGCGCAATTTTTTCTGGCGACAAATTGATGTTGGCACCTAAACTTTCCAACACATCGGCGCTGCCCGACTTGCTGCTCACACTGCGCCCACCGTGCTTGGCCGTTTTCGCACCTGCCGCTGCGGCCACAAACATCGCGCAGGTTGAAATGTTGAAGGTGTGAGAGCCATCGCCGCCCGTGCCCACGATGTCCACCAAATGGCGCGTGTCGGGGATTTGAACTTTGGTTGAAAACTCGCGCATCACTTGGGCTGCGGCGGTGATCTCGCCGATGGTTTCTTTTTTCACGCGCAGACCCGTGATAAACGCAGCCGTCATGACTGGCGACAACTCGCCATTCATGATCATGCGCATGATCTTGAGCATTTCGTCGTGGAAAATTTCACGATGCTCAATGGTTCTTTGGAGTGCTTCGTGGGGTGTGATGGGCATAGGGGCCTCTGAATTGGAAGTCATGTCGGTGTCAAATGAAAGGGGCCGTCAAGTTGTTTGAAATGTCAACGAGCTGCCAAGAAGTTTTGAAGCATGGCATGGCCGTGCTCCGTCAAGATGGACTCGGGGTGAAACTGAACGCCCTCAATGGCCAAACTTTTGTGACGCACGCCCATGATTTCACCATCGTCTGTCCAAGCCGTCACTTCCAACTCGGCGGGGCAGGTGCTGCGCTCGATGGCCAATGAGTGGTAACGGTTGACGGTGAATTTTTCAGGCAGGTTGGCAAACACGCCAACTTGTTTGGTTTGTATGACGCTGGTTTTGCCATGCATCAATTCTTGCGCCCGCACAATCTTGCCGCCGAAAGCTGCGCCGATGCTTTGATGGCCCAGGCACACACCCAAGATGGGCAGCTTGCCCGCAAAGTGCTGTATGGCCGCCACGGAAATGCCAGCTTCTGCGGGCGAGCAAGGGCCAGGCGAGATGACCAAGCGATCTGGCTTTCTACCGGCAATGCCTTCAAGCGTGATTTCATCATTGCGAAACACTTCAATGTCCGCCCCCAATTCGCCAAAGTATTGCACGATGTTGTAGGTGAACGAGTCGTAGTTGTCGACCATCAACAATTTGATTTTTTTCATGTCGATCACTCCAAACCTTCTTCAACCAATTCACTGGCGCGCAGCAAGGCTCGCGCTTTGTGCTCTGTTTCTCGCCATTCCATCTCTGGCACAGAGTCAGCGACCACACCTGCGGCAGCCTGCACATACAAAATTTGGTCCTTGATGATGGCAGTGCGAATGGCGATGGCCACATCCATGTCTCCGGCATAGCTCAGATAGCCGCAAGCGCCGCCATACACACCGCGCTTGGTGGGCTCGAGTCGATCGATCAACTCCATGGCGTGCACTTTGGGCGCACCCGTGAGAGTGCCGGCTGGGAAGGTGGCTTTCAGCACGTCCATGTTGGTCATGCCTTCATTCAGAATGCCTTCCACATTGCTCACGATGTGCATGACGTGGCTGTAGCGCTCCACCACAAATGCTTCTGTCACTTTCACAGAACCAATTTTGGCAATGCGGCCAATGTCATTGCGCGCCAAATCAATCAGCATCACATGCTCTGCACGTTCTTTGGGATCGTTGATCAATTCCAACTCTGCCGCTTTGTCTTTTTCGGGGGTGGCGCCACGGGGTCGTGTGCCGGCAAGCGGCCTGATGGTGACCTTCACGCCTTCTTCCGTTTTTTCTTGTCGCACCAAAATTTCCGGGCTGGCCCCCACCACATGGAAATCGCCAAAGTTGTAGAAGTACATGTAAGGGCTGGGGTTGAGCGACCTGAGTGCACGGTACAATGACAGCGGACTTTCTGTATAGCGTTTTTTGATGCGCTGGCCCACTTGCACTTGCATGAAGTCGCCGGCGGCAATCAACTCTTTGGCCTCCAACACCGCATTCAAGTAATCTTCTTTTTTGAAGTCACGCTCGGCAGGATAAGTCTGGGTTGAATTGACCACCGGTGCGCTGACAGAGTATTTGAGTTGCTCTTTCAATTCGCGCAAACGCTTCTTGGCTTTGGCATAGGCCTCGGGTGCACCGGGATCGGCGTAGACGATCAAATACAGTTTGCCGGACAAGTTGTCGATGACCGCCAGCTCTTCACATTGCAGCAACAAGATATCGGGTGTGCCCAGCGCGTCGGGAGGGCATGTTTTTTCCAGCTTTTTCTCAATGTAGCGCACCGCGTCGTAGCCGAAGTACCCAGCCAAGCCGCCACAGAACCGTGGCAAGCCTGGGCGCAGCGCCACTTTGAATCGGGTTTGATATTGTTCAATGAAGTCCAGCGGATTGCCTGTGGCTGTTTCCACCACCACACCCTCTGTCACGACTTCTGTCCGGGCCTCATCACCAAAACCTCGGGCTTGCAGGAAAGTGCGTGCAGGCAGTCCTATGAAACTGTAGCGGCCGAAACGCTCGCCGCCCACGACGGATTCCAACAAGAAGCTGTACTTGCCGCCATCTTTGTGGTGGGCCAGTTTCAAATAAAGCGATAGCGGCGTTTCTAAATCAGCAAACGCTTCCATCATGAGTGGAATGCGGTTAAAGCCTTGTTGTGTGAGGCTTTTAAATTCAAGTTCTGTGATCACGATCAGGGGCTCCGTTGAGGATGGTTTGGCCTTGGGTGCAAGCTTGCTGCGTTAAAGGGGCCAATACCGTTCATTCATTTGTTCAAGTCAATCCTTGAACACTTTTGTGGCAGGCGATGCACTGCCGGTTCTAGGCAAATTAAGCTGGCTGACGCCAAGACCAAGCTCCCCGGCGCTTGAGGGCCGGCAGCTGGGCTGCAAAGAATGAATGAAACAAGATCATGAGGATGCCAGTGTAACAAAGCTTAAAGCAAAATTTCTGCCAAAGCGTCCAAATGATGGTCGGCCGCAACCTCACGGATGGGCTGGCCATGGTTGTAGCCGTGACTCAAAAGCACCACTTTGCAGCCAGCGGCTTGCGCCGCTTGTGCATCGTTGCTGGAGTCGCCAATCATGAGAACTTGCGAGGGCTGAAAACCCAAGACTTCACAGGTTTTGAGCAGGGGCAAGGTGTCCGGCTTTTTGCGCTCAAACGAATCGCCGCCAAAAACCACTGAGAAAAACTCACTCAACCCCTTTTGCTTGAGCAGTGTCTGGGCCAGCGCTTGCGGTTTGTTGGTGAGGCAAGCCAAGGGCAAGCCCCTGTCGGCCAAGCCCTGAAGGCCTTCCAGAACACCGGGGTACACCGCACTGGCTTGACCATTGACCTGCAGGTAATGGGATTGGTAGATCTGCCAGGCTTGCGCCAAATCGGTCGGTGTTGGGCCTTGGGTGGAGGCATTGACCAAAGGCATTTGCCGCGTCAAGACACACGCGATCAAATGTTCAGAGCCTTTGCCCACCATGCCCTCTAAGTGAACACGAGGGAGCGCTGGTAAACCTAAATCTTGAAGCATCAAGGCGACCACCGCCTCAAAGTCACCCATGGTGTCGACCAAAGTGCCATCCAGATCAATCATGCAGGCTTCGACCTGCATGCCCAACAAGTTAGCCAAGGCTCAACTCCTTGCGCATGGCTTGAATGACGGCGGCGTAATCTGGCTTGCCAAAAATGGCGCTGCCCGCCACAAAGGTGTCGGCGCCAGCATCGGCCACACGGCGAATGTTGTCGACTTTGACGCCGCCATCCACTTCCAGGCGGATGTCTTTGCCCGATTTGTCAATCCACTTTCGGGCTTGTTCAATTTTGCGAAGCGCGCTGTCAATGAAGCTCTGGCCACCAAAGCCAGGGTTGACCGACATGATGAGGATCAGGTCGATGTCGTCAATGACCCACTCCAACACATCCAAGGATTCAGCCGGATTGAACACCACGCCAGCTTTGCAACCTTTGGATTTGATCGCCTGAACACTGCGGTGCACATGCGTAGAGGCATCGGGGTGAAAACTGATGAGGTCTGCACCTGCATCGGCAAAAGCTGCCGCCAAGGCATCCACCGGCTGCACCATCAGGTGCACATCGATGGGCACATCTTTGCCATCGGCTGTTTTGGCATGCGGCTTGAGGGCCTGGCAAATCATGGGGCCAAACGTGAGGTTGGGCACGTAGTGGTTGTCCATCACGTCGTAGTGAATCCAGTCGGCGCCGGCGGCAATGACATTGCGCACTTCTTCACCCAAGCGGGCAAAATCGGCAGACAAAAGAGAGGGGGCGATGCGGTAGGTGGTCATGTTCGAATTGTCTCATTTTGTCAGCCCCAAATTGTTCGGCTGTTGCGGATGCGCTGGTGGGTGTCAGAGGTTATGCTTGGGTTTATGGGCGAGTTTGATCTGATCGAAACCTTCTTCAAACGGCCAGCGCGGCATGCCACGCTGGGGGTGGGTGACGACTGTGCATTGTTGGGCGTCACGCCCGGCCAGCAATTGGCCATCTCCAGTGACATGCTGGTCGAAGGTCGACACTTTCTCTCCACCGTCAACCCGCGTCATTTAGGGCACAAAGCCTTGGCCGTGAACTTGAGTGATTTGGCAGCCTGCGGCGCCCAACCCAAGGCCTTCATGTTGGCGCTGTCATTGCCCCAAGTGGACCCTCATTGGCTGTCTGAGTTTTCGCAAGGCCTTTGGGCTTTGGCCGACGCCCACGACATCGACCTCATTGGCGGCGACACCACACGCGGCCCCTTGAACATTTGCATCACCGTTTTGGGAGAAGTCCCTGCGTCGCAAGCTCTGCTTCGAAGTGGCGCACAAGTGGGTGATGACATTTATGTCAGCGGTCATTTGGGCGATGCGCGCTTGGCCCTGGAAGTCTTTCGCGGTGCCATGAATGTGCCTGCGCCTGTTTTTGAAAGTGCTCGATGGCGCATGGAACAACCCACGCCACGTGTTGCATTGGGCATGGCTTTGCGCGGCATTGCGAATTCGGCAGCCGACATCAGCGACGGCCTGCTGGGCGATTTGGGTCACATTTTGAAAGCCAGCGGTGTGGGCGCTGAGATCGAAACACAGAACGTGGCCAGTACCTTGGCCTGTGTCAATTCCAAAGAATTTCAAGAACAGCTAGATCTGGCCAGTCAGTTGGCACTGACTTTGTCAGGTGGGGATGACTACGAGTTGGTCTTTACCGCAGCACCTGATCAGCGACAGGCTGTTGCAGCGGCCAGCCAGACCGCCCAAACGCGGGTCACGCGGATCGGGCACATCACAGCCACGCAGCACTTGATTTTGCGAGACGCTGAGGGCCAAGTCATGCCGCACACTTTTTCCTCTTTCGACCACTTCAAATCAGCATGAGACCCACTGCAGGCTTCATGGCAAAACACCCTGCGCACTGGATTGCCTTGGGCTTTGGTTCAGGACTTTCGCCTAAAGCGCCTGGTACGGTTGGCACTTTGTGGGCATGGGCCAGTTGGTGGGTTTTTCACGAGCACTTCACGCAACTTGAATGGGGCCTGCTTTTAGCTGTGTCCACCTTGCTGGGTTGGTGGGCCTGCAAAGTGACCGCAGAGAACATGGGCATCGCCGATCCTGGGGCCATTGTTTGGGATGAAGTGTTGGCGTTTTGGCTCATCCTTTGGCTGCTGGCACCCAGTTCTTTTTTAACGCAATGCTTTGCTTTTGCGCTGTTTCGTTATTTCGACGCGACAAAACCTGGTCCGGTTGCTTGGGCCGATCGTTTGTTCAAAGGCTTTGGCTGGCGGGGTGCCTTTGGCATTTTGCTGGACGATTTTGTGGCTGCGTTTTGCACCCTGCTTTGCTTTGCACTTTGGAGAGCCTGGTGACTGCCCTCATTCAACTTCATTGTGAAGACCTTGCCCAAGCGCTGTTGGCTCAAAAGGCATGCATGGCCACCGCGGAAAGTTGCACCGGCGGCATGATTGCTGCCAGTTGCACCAGTCTGTCGGGCTCCAGCGCTTGGTTTGAACGAGGTTTTGTGACTTACGCCAACGAAGCCAAAACGGAGATGCTGGGTGTACCGGCCACGCTGATTGAGCAGCACGGCGCGGTCAGCGAGGCGGTGGCAAAGGCCATGGCTTTGGGCGCATTAGCGCACTCCAAGGCCAACTTCAGCGTAGCCGTCACCGGTGTTGCCGGTCCTACAGGCGGCAGCCCTGAGAAGCCTGTGGGCACCGTCTGGCTTGCATGGGCTTCTAGAAATCCTGCGCAATGCACCAGCATTCGCCAAGTTTTTTCGGGCGACAGGCAAGCCGTGCGAGAGGCCACCACTGCGCTGGCATTGGCACAACTGGCCAAGATGGTGACCAACAGCTGAAACTGCCTCGCCTGTTTTGAACGCGTGTTCGACTGAAGCGTTTGGTCAAAAAAAATGCCCACCGAAGTGAGCATTTTTTCAATCAGCGGGCAAATGAATTTGCTGCTTAATTTGGTTGCGGGGGCCGGATTTGAACCAACGACCTTTGGGTTATGAGCCCAACGAGCTACCAGACTGCTCCACCCCGCGGTAAAAACGAGAGTATACCTTGTTAATCAGCTTTAATACTTAAGGTTTTAAAATTAAAGCCAATTATTTGCAAACTTAAGCTTCAGGTGCTTGCTCGGCCACATCGGGACGATCAACCAACTCGACCAAAGCCATTGGTGCATTGTCACCCACGCGGTAACCCATTTTCAGGATGCGTGTGTAACCACCTGGACGCGCATTGAAGCGGGGGCCGAGGTCTGTGAACAATTTGGTGACGCTGTCGCGATCGCGCAAACGGTTGAAAGCCAAGCGGCGGTTGGCCACTGTGTCAACTTTGGCCAAAGTGATCATCGGCTCGATCACGCGGCGCAGTTCTTTGGCCTTAGGCACTGTTGTTTTGATCACTTCGTGCTCAATGATGGAGTTCATCATGTTTTGCAGCATTGCCAAGCGGTGTGAGCTTGTGCGATTGAGTTTACGTAGTCCGTGTCCGTGACGCATGGTGCTAATCCTTTCTTTATTAATCAAGCAGCCGTATCAGGTACTGCCCGTGCACTGCCCACCCTAGGAACTCAGGATGGGACTTTTGAAAGCCTGCTATTTTAGCCTGCTTCGTGAGAGGGCCTTCAAGTAAAACTTAAAGGGCCCGTCTCAAATTAACGCTTTTCCAAACCGGCAGGTGGCCAGCTCTCGAGCTTCATGCCCAATGTCAAACCGCGTGAGGCCAAAACTTCTTTGATCTCGTTGAGTGACTTGCGACCCAAGTTAGGGGTCTTGAGCAATTCGTTTTCGGTACGCTGAATCAGGTCGCCGATGTAGTAAATGTTTTCTGCTTTGAGGCAGTTGGCAGAGCGAACGGTGAGTTCGAGTTCGTCCACAGGACGGAGCAAGATCGGATCGAAGCTGCTGGCGCCACCGCGTTGTGCGGGTGCGTCGAAAGCAGACAATTCGCTGCCTTCGAGCTGTGCGAACACAGCCAATTGCTCAACCAAGATCTTGGCAGAAGAGCGAACTGCATCTTCAGCGCTGATGGCACCATTGGTTTCCATCTCGATGACCAACTTGTCCAGATCGGTACGTTGTTCAACGCGGGCGCTCTCAACGGTGTAGCTCACACGCTTCACAGGAGAGAAGGATGCGTCGAGCACAATGCGACCGACAGATTTTGTAGGCTCATCGGCAAAACGGCGCATCGAACCGGGCACATAGCCACGGCCTTTTTCAACCTTGATTTGCATGTCCAGTTTGCCGCCTTGTGACAGGTTGGCAATGACGTGCTCAGGGTTGATCACTTCAACGTCGTGAGGTGTTTGAATATCAGCAGCAGTCACAGGGCCTTCGCCATCTTTGCGCAGACTCAATGTGACTTCATCGCGGTTGTGCAATTTGAAAACCACACCTTTGAGGTTCAACAAGATGTTGACAACATCTTCTTGCACACCATCAATGGATGAGTATTCGTGCACAACACCGGCGATGGTGACTTCAGTGGCAGAGTAACCCACCATGGAAGACAACAAAACGCGGCGCAAGGCATTGCCCAAAGTATGGCCGTAGCCACGCTCGAAGGGCTCCAAAGTTACTTTGGCGCGGTTCGGGCCGATTTGTTCAACTTGGATGGCTTTGGGTTTCAACAGATTGGTTTGCATTCAGACTTCCTCTCAATACCCCCGGTCCGTTACACCGGTAAGGCTGATGAAGCACCCAAACCGCGATGCATCGCGGTAAGGGAACGATTGAAACAAGATGAGATTAGCGTGAATACAATTCAACGATCAATGATTCGTTGATGTCAGACGCAAATTCATCACGATCAGGAGCCTTCTTGAAGACGCCTTCTACTTTTTCGATGTTGACTTCAACCCAAGCTGGCATGCCAACTTGTTGAGCCAATTGCAAAGCTTCCAAAACACGTGTTTGTTTCTTAGACTTTTCGCGAACGGCCACCACATCGCCAGCTTTGACGAGGTAAGAAGGGATGTTCACGGGATGACCGTTGACGGTCACAGCCTTGTGAGAAACCAATTGACGTGATTCAGCGCGTGTGGAGCCAAAGCCCATGCGGTAAACAACGTTGTCCAAGCGTGACTCGAGCAAGCTCAACAGGTTAGAGCCTGTGTTGCCTTTGCGACGATCAGCTTCAGTGAAATAGCGGCGGAATTGCTTTTCCAAAACGCCATACATGCGTTTGACTTTTTGCTTTTCACGCAATTGCAGACCGTAGTCTGATGTACGCTGACCTGAAGTACGGCCGTGTTGGCCGGGCTTGGTGTCAAATTTAGACTTGTCCGCAATAGAGCGACGTGCGCTCTTCAAGAACAGGTCTGTGCCTTCACGGCGTGAGAGTTTGGCCTTAGGGCCTAGGTAACGTGCCACTTGATCTTCCTTTTCTGTCAACTA
>CANBWP010000052.1 GCA_947373185.1 Comamonadaceae bacterium
GGCTTGCCTTCTGCCGTGGTAGGCGCACTGCTGACATTGCGTATGTTCGGATTCGAACTGACATTGATTGCGACCATCGGTATCCTGATGCTGATCGGTATCGTCAAGAAAAATGCGATCATGATGATTGACTTTGCACTTGAAGCGCAGAGGCACCATGGCATGACGCCCGCCAAGGCCATTCGAGAGGCCTGCGTGCTGCGTTTTCGGCCCATCATGATGACCAGTATTGCAGCCCTGATGGGCGCCCTTCCGATTGCCTTGGGTTTGGGTGCCGGCGCTGAACTTCGTCAGCCGCTGGGGCTGGCCGTTGTTGGCGGTTTGGTGTTCTCTCAGGCCGTGACGCTCTACATCACACCCGTCATTTATTTGGCCCTCGAGCGCTTCAGTGGCACGGGCCCCGTGGTTGGAGAGCAACTGAGCGCTTGAGCGCGCAAGCCATGGGGCAGAGACAAGCAGCCCTTTGATAGCCTTGGCGCTCTCAACGGCCCAAGGCTTTGTCTACGCCTTGGTTGGCCAGGGCATCTGCGCGCTCATTGCCGGGGTCACCAGCATGCCCCTTGACCCAGCGCCACTCAATCTGATGGCCACTTGTGGCGACCAAACCATCGAGCTTTTGCCACAAGTCGGCATTCTTCACGGGTTGTTTGGCCGCCGTTCGCCACCCCTTGGCCTTCCAGCCATGAATCCACTCTGTAATGCCTTTGCGCACATATTCGCTGTCCAAGTACAGCGTGATTTTGCAAGGACGTTTTAAGGCAATCAGCGCCTCAATCACGGCTGTGAGCTCCATCCGGTTGTTGGTGGTCTCAAGTTCACCTCCAAAAATCTCTCGGACATGCTCCCCTGAGCGCATCAAAGCCCCCCAACCGCCAGGTCCAGGGTTGCCCTTGCAGGCACCATCTGTATGGATTTCAACGTGATTCACATTCATTCTTTCTTTGCATGCGCACTGGGTCGCCAGACGCCGTCGATTGACTTTGCGCAATGGTGACCACGCCTTTGGCGTGGGGACGTTTGCGTTTCCAGGTTGCACCCAGAATTCGACCGCCATGGACTTTTTTAACAGCCACGATGACATAGGCGCCGCCCAAAATAGGCCACCAATTGGCACCTAACTTGTCTAGCCACGCCCATCGCTGAAACCATGACAATTTGTCCATGGCGGGTCGCCAACAGCCAAATCGGGCCAATTTAACTTCAAAGCCAAGCAGCCGCAGCCAATCTCGCAAACGCCAATAGCCGATCAATTCTTCGCAAGGCGGGGCCGACAAACCTTCATATCCCCAGCGCCGATACCACTGGGCACGCTGGTGGCGCCAGCCCCACAGGCTGGCTGGGTTCAAACCTGCAATGACCAAATGGCCTTCAGGAACCAACACACGTTCAGCCTCCCGCAAGCTGGCGTGAGCATCCAAGCTCAACTCCAGGCTGTGAGGCATGACCAGCAAATCCAAACTGTCTGCCTGAAATGGCAGCGCAATGCTGTGGGCAGCAAAATCAAATGCCTCATCATCTTTCTCGTCATCTTTCTCGTCATCTTTCTCGTCATTCAGCTCGGACAAGGCTGTCCACTGATGGGGCATGCGGTTGGCTCTTAAGCCTTGCAGTTCTGGCATGCCCAACTGGAGGGCGTGATAGCCGAACATGTCGGCCACCAGCTCATCAAGCTGCGCCTGCTCCCAATTCAGCAAATAAGCCCCAGCAGGCGTGGTCAACCATTGACGCCAAGCATGCGTCATGTCGGTACTTTCTATAATAGGCAGAGTCATGAACCTCATTCCATTGCCCGCATTTTCAGATAACTATATCTGGCTATTGCAACACGAAGGCCACGCTTTGGTGGTCGACCCTGGTGAAGCTGCGCCTGTTTCGCAATGGCTCCAGAACAATCAACACCAGTTAGATGGCATTTTAGTCACCCATCACCATGGTGATCACACAGGCGGTGTCGCCAGTCTTCAAGCGCAGTGGCAAGCCCAGGTTTACGGTCCTGCCCAAGAAAAATTGAACTTTGACTTCAAGCCTCTCAAACAAGGTGATATTTTTCATTGGCATGACTTGGCGTTTCAAACCATGGACGTCCCTGGCCATACTGCTGGACACATTGCCTACTGGACTCAGCCAGCGGGCCAAGCCCCTCTCTTGTTTTGTGGAGACACCTTGTTTTCAGGCGGTTGCGGACGACTGTTTGAAGGCACACCGGCCCAAATGCTGGCCACTTTAGATCAACTTGCTCAATTGCCGGGAAACACACGCGTGTGTTGCGCCCACGAATACACCCTCAGCAATTTGAAATTTGCACGTGCGGTCGAACCCAACAACCTTCAACTGCTGGCCTATTCTTCCGAGTGTGAACGCCTTCGGTCAAAAAATCTACCGACCCTGCCAGCCATCTTGGCCACCGAGCTCGACATCAACCCCTTTTTGAGGACGCGTCACAGCACCGTGATCAAAGCCGTTCAAAAGTATGCGCAAGCGAACTTGCAACAAGAGGCTGAAATTTTCGCTAGCTTGCGAATGTGGAAAAACGAATTCAAATGAACAATCAACCGCGAAATTTTGGCAGCCTGTTCGGATGCCTTCTCTTGGCCTGGACGCTCTCGGCCTGTACTCAACTGCCAAAAGTTGAAGAGCCTACGCTACCAGAAACACCTGCCAGCGCCCCTGAAGTGAAAGCAGCCAAGATCGTCAAATCGGTGGTGATCAAACCCAAACCCGACCCCAATGCGGAACCCCCTGCAGACATCTGGGTTCGGATCCGCCAAGGTTTTGCCATGCCCGATCTTGAAAGTGATTTGGTCAGAGACCGCGAAGAATGGTACGCCGCCAGACCCGACTACATGGTTCGCATGACAGAGCGTTCACGCAAATACTTGTTCCACATCGTTGAAGAGCTCGAGCGCCGCAACATGCCCACCGAGTTGGCACTGCTGCCTTTCATTGAATCTGCTTTTAACCCTGAAGCTGTGAGCAGTGCCAAAGCTGCTGGCATGTGGCAGTTCATGCCCGCCACGGGCAAGTACTTTGAACTCAAACAAAATTTATTTCGCGATGAGCGACGCGGCGTGGTGGAGTCGACCCGTGCGGCCTTGGATTATTTGCAAAAACTCTATGGCATGTTTGGCGATTGGCATCTGGCCTTGGCCGCTTACAACTGGGGCGAAGGCAGTGTGAGCCGTGCTTTGGCCAAGAACAAAGCTGCCGGTTTGGGTTTGGGTTATTTGGACCTGAACATGCCCAATGAAACGCGCTATTACGTGCCCAAATTGCAAGCAGTCAAAAACATCATTGCACAACCGGAAAATTTCAATGCCCGACTGCCTTACATTCAAAACCACCCGTATTTCAAATCAATCAGTATCTCGCGCGACATCGACGTGAAATTGGCAGCCAACTTTGCTGGCATCAGCCTGGAGGATTTCAAAGCACTGAACCCTTCCATGAACCGTCCCGTCATTTTGGCCGCGGGAACGCCAGAAATTTTGCTGCCTTGGGACAATGCCGACCGATTCACGCGCCGAGTGGAAGAACATGCCAACAAACCACTGGCCAGCTGGACAGCGTGGACCGTTCCCAAAACCATGAAAGCCTCAGAGGCTAGCAAGTTGCTGAACATGACTGAAGCCGACCTTCGCAGCTTGAATGCCATTCCCAACGGCATGCAAGTCAAACAAGGCTCAACTTTGCTGGTGGCCAGACAAGGTGCATTGGACACAGATGTCACAGAACATTTGGCAGACAACGCACAAATTTCATTTGCACCTGAAATTGTTTTGCGCCGAATCATCGTCAAAGCATTGAAGGGCGACACCTTGGTCACTTTGGCCAACCGCCATGATGTCTCGGCCAGCAACATTGCTGCTTGGAACAAATTGAAAATGCCAATGGCCCTCAAGCCAGGCCAGGACATTGCCATCTTTGTGCCGACGACTGCAAGCTCCAAAGGCAGCAAAGCGCCCCAGAAAAAAGTCAAGTCACCCGTGAACACCAAATCCAAAGTTGGCAATCAGAAAACCACTGCCAAAGCAAAGGCCAAGCCAGTGAGCAAATCGCAACCCTGAGACTTTGCCAAGTCTGGCGTGAACTGAAGCGATTCAGGAGGCCAACGGCCTGCGCTGGATGACCTTGACAAATTGATTGGTGAACAATGGTTTCATGGTGAGAGGCTTTCGCTGTCCCATCGACATCCGACCTTGTCTTGCACGCCATGCGCTTTGCACTGCGTCTGCATAGAACAAGCCATCTAAGCTGTAGCTGTCGCGCACTTTTTCAAAGGCGCCCAAATAAACAGCGCGGTCGCCCATCCAATGTTGTGAGGGCACCGTTTGCAAAATATCGGAGGGTCCTGCCGTCTTTAACCAATTCAAGGCACGCAAGACGCCACTGGCCAATATTTGCGCCGCACCTGTATGCTTTTTGAGAAACTCATCCTTGGCGAACAGACATGCAGAAACGGGAATGCCACTCAACATCCTTTGCGAACTCATCAAGTTTCGCGTGTCGGCCAACACTCGAAAATCATGTTTTTGCTCGAGGTAGTGAATGATGGGGTCCACATGGCACAGGGCTTCAACGAGCCCCGATCGCACGCCTTCCATGACCGCGGTGGTACTGCCACCCAACTCAACAAATTGCACCGCGTCTGAGGCCAAACCGGCTTGCCGCAACCAATGCAAGGCAATCCAATGGGTGGCAGAACCTACAGAAGAAATTCCCATTCGGAGTGTTTTGAGATCAGCGACTGACTTCATGCCTATCGCCCGCTTGCTGACCAAACCTAAGCTGATTTGAGGGGTCCGACATTGGGCCACGAACGCAACAACATTTTGTCCCTGCGCCTGTAAGTCAATGACGTGGCCAAAGTCGCCCGACACCACATCCGCCAAGCCGTTGCTTGCAGCGTGGGTGGCTTGCAAACCTGAATCACATTCAACCCATTCGATGTGCAAGCCTTCAGCTTTGAAAAAACCCAACTGATCGGCCAACATCAAAGGCAGGTGGTAGAGCGTTCCCCTTGCCGCCAAAGCAATGCTGACTCTCTGCAAGTTGGATGCACTCAGGACGGACGGCCCCAGCAGCAAACTGGCTGCAGCCATGGCCGAAAGGTCTCGACGCCGAACCGAATTGAACACGCGGACTCCCTTTACATGTGCAGTGAACCGTGACGTTCAGCATACAAAGGGATGAGTCATTGCGCATTGGGAGACATCCCAAGCGGGTAACTACGTAATGAAGAACGCTGACTCAAAGCGTTGATGCAAATCAGCGACGGTCAACCAACGCGTGGGCAATGGTGCCTAAGTCGACATACTCCAACTCGCTGCCTGCCGGGACGCCTCGTGCCAAACGTGTAACGCGCAAGCCTTTCTTTTTAAGCATCTCGGCAATGACATGCGCTGTCGCTTCCCCTTCGCCCGTGAAGTTGGTGGCCAAGATGACCTCTTTGACAGCGCCGTCTTGGCAACGCTCTGACAATTTGGCAAAACCCAGGTCATTGGGGCCAATACCGTCCAAAGGACTGAGTTTGCCCATCAGGACAAAATACAAACCACGAAAGGTGGATGTTCGCTCAATGGCGGCTTGGTCTGCGGGTGTTTCGACCACGCACAATTGGGAACGGTCACGCTCTGGGTCGGCACACATGCTGCAAACCTCAGATTCAGTGAGCGTGTGGCAAGTTGCGCAATGCCGAACATGATCGCAGGCATGGGTCAGTGCATGCGCCAGCTGCAAGGCAGCGCCGCGCTCATGCTGCATCAAATGAAATGCCATGCGTGAAGCTGATTTTGCGCCGACACCTGGCAACACCCGAAGCGCTTGAATGAGCGCATCTAAAGCATGAGCAGTTGGCTTTTGCATGGATGGGTTACGGCGAGGCACGTAGAGAAGCAGAGGACAACAAGTTGGAGATCAGAAAGGCAACTTCATGCCAGGAGGCAAACCCGCCGTCAGCTTGCCCATTTTTTGTTGAGAGACTTCCTCGGCATGTCGCACGGCATCGTTAAAGGCCGCGGCCACCAAGTCTTCTAGCATGTCTTTGTCATCCGCCAGCAAACTGGGATCGATCGTGACACGCTTCACCGCATGTTTGCACGTCATCAACACTTTCACCATGCCGCCGCCAGAAGCGCCTTCCACCTCCACAAAAGCCAATTCATCTTGTGCTTTCTTGAGGTTGTCTTGCATGGCTTGGGCTTGTTTCATCAAGCCGGCGAGTTGACCTTTGTTGAACATTTTTTTCCTTCACAAAATAGAGGGGATGAGTTTGATACTGCCTGGCACTATTTTCGCGCCAAACTCTTGCACCATGGTTTGCACCAAGGGGTCTGAATGAATCAGTTCTTCAGCGGCTTTTTGTTTGGCAGCCAAATCTGCCGCATTTCTAAGGGCTGGCGAATCTGTGACTTTGCCAATTTCAACCACCAATTTCACCGCATGTCCGGCTGCGGCCAAAGCGTTTTGAAGGCGCTCGCGGGCAACGCCCTGATTCAGTGATTCGCTTTCAATGCGCAATTGCCATTGATCAGTATCGCGCCCAATCAACTGAGACTGCAAAGCCAATTCACGAACCAAGGCGGTGATGCTTTCAGCGGCCACCATGGCACGGACTGTGTCTGTCCAAAAGTGTCCCTCTTCAGTGAGCACAACGGCACGCGGTGTGGTTCTCTGGGTCGGCTCACTTGCCTCGCGCACAGCCAGTGTTTTAACTTGGACGGATGGCGTTTGAACAGCAGCGCTTGACTCTTGGGGTACATCCCAAGGTGGATCAGAGGCATCCAGCGCGACAGATGTTTCAGACAAGGCCGTGGTGTGGGCTTGTGCGGGTCGGACAGCGGTGTTCGATGAGTCCGATGAAGCCTTGGCAGATGTGAGCGCAGGGCTGACAGAGCTTGGCTGTGGCTTTAAGTCCTCCTCAGAGGCTGTTGTCAGAGTTTTTTTTTGAGCCAAAGGCGAAGGGGCCTGTTCAACGTTGAGCGTCTTCGGCTTGAACGCCAGCAGCCTCAAAAGCACCATGGTCAGAGCGGCATACTCATCGGGCGCTAAACCCAACTCAGCTCGACCATGCAAACAAATGCTGTAGAGCAATTGCGTTTCATCGGCGGGCAACGCTTGGGACAAGCGCAGTGTTTCCAGGTCGTCAGGGTCTTGGGATTCTGACGCGGCCTGCGGCACGGCTTGCAACACCGCCATTCGCTGCAGCACCATGGCCATGTCTTCCAAGGCAGACGCCGCTGACAAGCCATTCAGGCGCAATCCATTCACAATGCCAACCACATCAGCACCGTGACCTCGCGCCAACGCGTCGATCAAACCCATCACATGACTGCGGTCAACACTGCCCAACATGAGTCGCACCGTGGCTTCTTGCAATTGACCACTGCCAAAGGCAATGGCTTGATCGGTGAGGCTCAAGGCGTCGCGCATCGAACCGCGCGCTGCGCGAGACAATAACTTCAAAGCCATAGGCTCTGCAGGCAAATTTTCTTGGAGAAGCACTTGCGTCAGATGCTCAAACACAGTCTCTGGCGCCATCGGTCGGAGATTGAACTGCAAGCAACGTGACAAAACAGTCACTGGCACCTTTTGGGGGTCGGTGGTGGCCAGCACAAACTTCAAATACTCGGGCGGCTCTTCCAAGGTTTTCAACATGGCATTGAACGCCGTGTTGGTCAACATGTGAACCTCGTCAATCATGAAGACTTTGAAGCGGCCTTGAACAGGCTTGTACACCGCTTGTTCAAGCAAGCTCTGAACTTCATCCACACCCCGATTGGATGCGGCATCCAGTTCGGTGTAATCCACAAAACGACCGGCATCAATGTCCTTGCAGGCTTGGCACACACCGCATGGCTCTGCCGTGATACCGCCTTGACCATCCAAACCTTGACAGTTGAGGGATTTGGCCAAAATGCGCGAAACCGTGGTTTTACCCACCCCGCGTGTACCGGTGAAAAGATAGGCGTGATGCAGGCGTTGCTGGACCAACGCATTGGTCAAAGCCTGGACTACGTGCTCCTGCCCCACCATTTCGGTGAAGTTGCGAGGACGGTATTTACGTGCCAGAACAAGATAAGACATGTGCTGATTCTATCGGTGTCTTACAATACGCTCCGACGGGCCTTCCCGCATGGTAAAGCGGCCAACCGAGTCAGGTGGGGAACCAAGCAGCTCTAACTGCAGAGCCAGTGCCGGGGTCAAGGCTCGTCACCTTCTAAAAAGGTCTGCACGCCTTTGGCTGCGTGCACGCCGGTCGCCATACAGGCGGTCAACAAATAACCGCCTGTCGGCGCTTCCCAGTCCAGCATCTCTCCCGCACAAAATACCCCAGGCAAGGCTTTGGCTTGTAAATGAGGGTCCAAGCCCTGCCACTGCACCCCTCCCGCCGTACTGATGGCCTCATCGATCGGACGAGTGGCCGTCAGTTGAATCGTCAGGCCTTTGAGGGCAGCTGCCAATGTGTCTGGATTTTGCAGATCTTCAGGTCGTAACAATTCGTTCAACAGGGCCATTTTCACGCCTTCCAAACCCAGTCGGCTTTTCAAGTGAGATGACAAACTGCGTGAGCCCCTTGGATGCTGAAGCTCCTTCAAAACCTGCGCCAGTGTTCTACCTGGCAACAGATCGAGTTGATATTTTGCTTGTCCCTGCGCCAGCAGCAGGTCCCTCAAATCAGCTGAGGCGGCATAAATCAAACTGCCCTCAACGCCATAGGTGGTCGCGACAAACTCGCCCTGCTTTTGGCAGACTTGGCCTTGTGCATTGCGCCAAGTCATCACCACCGACTTCAAGGCATGGCCCGCAAATCTTTCCTGGAAAAATGGCGTCCAACCTTGGCCAGACCGCCCTGCCACGTGAAACCCACAGTTGCTGGGTCGAAGCGCAGAGACTGGCAGGCCAGCAGACTGCAGCATGGAGACCCATCGGCCATCTGAGCCCAAACGGGCCCAGCTTGCACCCCCCAACGCCAAAATCACGGCCCTGGCCCTGACTCTTTGTTGGACCGTTTGTGCGCAGCTCAAGTCACGCACCTCAAAGCCAAGCTCGTAACCGGCGCCATTTGTCGTTGGATTGGCCGCTTCTGGTATGGCCGTCAGGCTCTGAAGCCGATGACGCATGTGAAATTGAACCGGCGGTGCTGACACCGGGTGACGCAAACGATGCAACCAAGCCCTCAGCAACGGAGCGGCTTTCATTTCTTTGGGAAAGACCCGGCCAGAGGTCCCGACAAAAGTTTCGATGCCTAGACCTTCGGCCCACTCGCGAAGTTGATCGGCACCCCATTGCGACAAAAGCGGCGAGAGCATCGCTTGATGCGCGCCGTATCGCATCTCGAATTTGTCGCGGGCCTCTGAATGCGTCAGGTTCAAACCGCCGCGTCCAGCCAACAAAAATTTACGCCCCACCGAAGGCATGGCATCAAACAAGTGAACCGCATGGCCGCTGCCAGACAAAATTTCGGCGGCCATCAGCCCAGAGGGGCCACCACCCACAATGGCAACGTCAAGCTCAATGGGCTCAGACGGCAACAGGTACTGTGAATTCATGAATTGAAAATGCGCTGCAAATGAGAGGGATGCCCCCATCTTTGGGCGGCTTTATGGGTTTCTGTCAAAATACGGGAAGTTTACAAAGACACTTTAGCTGCAAATTCAATCTCTACAAGGAAAAGGCTATGGCCAGCGATCTGATCAAACACACCACTGACGCTACATTTGACGCAGATGTCTTGAAGTCTGCACAGCCCGTGATCGTCGACTTTTGGGCAGAATGGTGCGGCCCTTGCAAAATGATTGCGCCCATTTTGGACGAAGTGGCTACCAGTTACCAAGGCAAGCTGCAAATCACCAAAATGAATGTCGATGAAAACCGTGACATTCCCGCCAAATTTGGCATTCGCGGTATTCCCACCCTCATGATCTTCAAAGACGGTCAATTGGCCGCCACCAAAGTCGGCGCCATGAGCAAAGCTCAACTGACAGCTTTCATTGACCAACAACTGGCCTAAGTCACGCACTGCTTCAAGAACCCCCTCGCGGGGTTCTTGCGAAGCCTCTTCTTTTCCTGTCATAATCTGCCCAGTTGAGCCCCACAAGGGTCCCAACTCCGTTTCAAACTAGAAACTTTTTCAAAGCCCCCTGCGCTTTTTGATCCCCTTCGGTGCAATTTCAGGTTTTGGTTTCTAGGCGTTTGAAAATTTCAGTTTTCTATCCTCCCCCCGTTTTTTCATCAACCCACAAGGGTTGCTTTACGCAGGTAAATCCATGCACTTAAATGAACTCAAGGCACTGCATGTGTCTGAAGTCCTCAAGCAAGCTGACGAGCTTGAGATTGAAAACACAGGCCGCATGCGCAAACAGGAGTTGATGTTTGCCATCATCAAAAAGCGTGCACGCGCTGGTGAACAAGTGTTTGCCGATGGCGTTTTAGAAATTTTGCCCGATGGTTTTGGCTTCTTGCGCAGTCCCGACACCAGCTACACCGCCAGTACCGACGACATCTACATCAGTCCCAGCCAAGTGCGCAGATTCAATTTGCACACTGGCGACATGATCGAAGGCGAAGTTCGCATCCCCAAAGATGGCGAGCGTTACTTTGCACTCACCAAGCTTGACAAAGTCAATGGCGATTTGCCAGAGAACAACAAGCACAAGATCATGTTCGAGAACTTGACCCCCCTGTTCCCGAACATTCAAATGCGCCTCGAGCGCGACATCAAGGCGGAAGAGAACATCACCAGCCGCGTCATCGACATCATTGCGCCCATTGGCAAAGGTCAACGCGCATTGATCGTGGCACAGCCCAAATCAGGCAAGACCGTGATGATGCAGCACATAGCGCATGCCATCACGGCCAACAACCCTGACGTTCACCTGATGGTTTTGCTCGTGGACGAGCGCCCTGAAGAGGTGACAGAGATGCAGCGCACCGTGCGCGGCGAAGTCATTGCTTCCACCTTCGATGAGCCTGCTGCACGTCACGTGCACGTGGCTGAAATGGTGATTGAGCGCGCCAAGCGTTTGGTCGAACTTAAAAAAGATGTGGTCATCTTGCTCGACTCC
>CANBWP010000053.1 GCA_947373185.1 Comamonadaceae bacterium
GCCCAAGGCGCCAATTGCGGCCGAGGGCAAACCTGCAAAAATGGTGAGCGGGTGGATATAGCTTTCATAGAGCACACCCAACAAAACGTAAATCACCAACAAGGCCGAAATGATCAGAACGGTCTGGCTGCCTTGTGAGTTTTTAAAGACAGCCGCATCGCCGCCATAGGTTCGGATGATGGAACTTGGCAATTGAATGGCTTCTGCTGCGGCTTCCAGCTGGGTCGTCGCATCGCCCAGGGCTGCGCCAGGTGCCAAGTTGAAGGACACCGTCACCGCCTGCAGTTGACCCACATGGTTGATGGATGTGGGGCCCACGGTGCGACTGACGGTGGCAAAACTGGACATTGGCACCAAACTGCCATTGTTCGAGCGCACATAGATGGACTCGAGTGCCGACTCATCTCGTTTGGCTTCTGGACTGACTTCCATGATCACCTGGTAACTGTCCGTTGGCAAATACATGGTGGAGACTTGACGTTCGCCAAAGGCACTGAACAGGGCACTTCGGATGCTGTCAACCGAGACGCCCAAGGTGTTGGCGCGGTCTCTGTTGACTTGGATTTCTGCTTGCAGGCCACGCAGCTGCGCATCGCTGGTGATGTCGCGGAAGATGGGGTTGGTACGCATCTTTTCCTGCAATTTGGTGGCCCACACGTTCAGCTGATCAGCCTTCACACTTTGCAAAATGTATTGGTAGCGGGCCTTGCTTTGACGGCCACCCAATTGCAAGTTTTGCAAGGGCCGCATGAACACATTGATGCCGGGCACGCCGCGCAGTTTCTTGCGCAAAGACTCGACCACGTCCTTCATGGGAAGGCGCTCATTTTGAGGCTTCAATGTAATGAACATCCGTCCCACGTTTTGCGCCCCAACACCGCCATTGAAAGAACTGACAGCTTGAATGTTGGGGTCTTTGCGGAACACGCCTGCCACGCGCTCTTGCAAACTGATCATGGCTTCAAAGGAGATGTCCTCAGGGCCTTCTGTGGTCACTTGAATTTGACCAATGTCTTCCTCAGGGAAGAATCCTTTGGGAATGACCACCAGCATCCACGCGGTGATGCCAAATGTGGCCACCGCCAGGATCAAGATCAATTTGCTGTGACCCAACGCATAGTCGAGCGACCTGCTGTACGCGGCCAACATGGCATCAAAGCCACGCTCAAACATTCGGACCAATGCACTGGGTGGTTTTTTATGTTCTTCATCGGTCAGGTACCGACTGGCCAGCATGGGCACCAAGGTGAGGGACACAAAGGCTGAGACGGCAATTGACAAGCCCACCACCACGGCAAATTCATGGAACAAAAGTCCAATCACGCCCGGCATGAAAAAGATGGGGATGAAGACCGCCACCAACGACGTTGAAATTGAGATGATGGTGAAACCAACTTCACGTGCACCACGCAGAGCCGCTTGGAAAGGGGGAACACCGTCTTCGACGTGCCGAATGATGTTTTCAAGCACCACAATGGCATCGTCGACCACCAGGCCCACCGCCAAGGTCAAGCCGAGCAAAGAAATGTTGTCCAAACTGTAATTCAAGCCCCACAACAATGCCACAGCGCCAATCAAAGAAATGGGCAGAGACAAAGCCGGAATGACAGTGGCCACGAATCGGCGCAAGAACAAAAAGATCACCAAGACCACCAAAATGATGGTGCCCAGCAATGTGAGGGTCACATCTTCAAGGGCATGGCGAATGGAAAGCGAACGGTCATTGACAGGTGTGAGAGCGACAGACTCCGGCATCTGTTCTTTCAATTCGGGCAAGGTCTTTGTGACGGCGTCCACAACCCGAACGGTGTTTGCGCCGGGTTGCCTGAGCACGGCCAGGGTGATGGAGTTTTCACCATTCAGCGTAGCCCAGCTTTTGATGGTTTCAACACTGTCTTGAACTTTGGCAACATCGCGCAGGCGAACGGGCACGCCGCCTTTGTTGCTGATGATCAAATCTGCAAATTCGCGGGCAGAACTCATCTGCTTGTTGGCTTGAAGCACCAAGGTCTGCTGAGGACCATCCAAAGTGCCTGCAGGGGTATTGACGTTGGCGGCTTTCAGTGCCGCACTCAATTCGTCCAAGCCAATGTTGCGGGCCGCCAAAGCAGCTGGCTCAACCCGAACGCGGACGGCAAATCGTTTGGCACCATAAATGTTGACCTGTGCGACGCCATCGATGGTGGACAGGGTAGGGGAAATCAGGTGCTCTGCATAGTCTTGCAACTCCGCTTGAGGCATTGAGGGGGAACGCAGCGAAATCAACAAGACCGGCGCATCTGCCGGATTGACTTTCCGGTAGGAAGGCGGAATGGTCATGTCAATCGGCAAAGACCTTTGGGCTCTCAGCAAAGCCGCTTGGACGTCAAGCGAGGCGGCGTCAATGTTGCGGCTCTCAATGAATTCCAGTGTGATGGAGGTGCTGCCCAGTGTGCTGGTTGAACTGATGACTTTCAAGCCTGGAATGGTTTGAAATTGTTTTTCCAAAGGCAAGGCCACAGAACTGGCCATGGTCTCAGGATTGGCACCCGGCAAATTGGCGGAGACGTTGATGACCGGTGTGTCGTAGCTGGGCAACGCTGCGACAGGGATGTTTTGGTAACCGATAACGCCGGCCAACACGATGGCGGTGTTGAGGAGCACCGTCATGACGGGACGTCGGATGAAAAGTTCGGAGAAATTCATGAAGCGTTATCTGACACTTATTTGGTGGTGGCAGGCGCGGGTGCCGCTGGTGCTGTCGGGTTGGCCGCTGAGGTGGCGGGGGCAGCATCTTTAGAACGCTCCACCACTTTGACGCCAGGACGAAGATTTTGCTTGCCCTCTGTCACGATCACTTCATTTTCTTCAACGCCGGTGACCACAGCCTCAGGACCGGCAGAGAAAACCAACTTGATGGGGCGGTTCACGGCTTTGCCATCTTCAACGGCATAAACAACAGGGCCACGAACGGTTTGAATGATGGCAGATTGGGGCACCACCAAAGCGTTCTCAAGTTTTTTCGTGGTTAGTCCGACGTTGACAAAAAGCCCAGGCCAAAGTTTGCTGTCCTTGTTGTCGAATATGGCTTTCAATTTGACGGTGCCCGAAGCGGTGTCAACCGCGTTGTCGACAAATTGCAGTTTACCGATCAGGGGTTTTTTCTCTTCTGGCAAAGTGGCAGTGACTTTCACGTTGTTCTGGCCACTGACAGCGGCCAGGAAGTCAGCCAGGTCGCGCTGCGGCAGGTTGAACGAAACCGCCATCGGGTTCACTTGCACGATGGTGGCCAAAATGGTGTTGTTGGCCAACACAATGCTGCCAGCAGGCGTGTTGATGACACCCGCACGTCCCGCATGAGGTGACGAAATCGTGTCAAATGACAAGGCCACTTGTGCCGCTTGCACAGCGGCGAGATCTGCCGCAACTGTGGCCGCGGTTGAATCAACCAAGGTTTGCGCGGTGTCGACGGCAGCGCCAGAGACAAAGTTTTGAGCAACCAATTCGCGGCTTCGGGTGAGTTGGCGTTTTGCATCGGCCAGGGCCGCTTGGTCTTTGGCCAATTGCGCATTGGCTTTGGCCAAGTTCGCTTCGTCATTGCGGCTGTCTAAGGTAAACAGCAAATCACCTTTGTTGACGAATTGACCTTCTTTGAAATGGACCTTGGCAATGGCGCTGGTCACTTGGGGCTTGATGTCCACACTGGCAAGTGAAACGGCGGCGCCCACTGCTTTCAAGACGACAGGTAAGTCTTTCTTTTCAACTTTGACTGTGGTCACACTCACGACGGGGGCGGGTCCGCCAGCTTGACCTGCTGCTGGTGATGCGCCATTGGCGGGAGTTGCGGGAGTTGCTGGAGTGGCAGGCTTGGCGTCAACGGCTGCACTGCCTGCTGCGGGTGGATTGCTCGTGTTGGTTGCGTCGGTGGGCGTTTTTTGAGAACAAGCAGTCAAACCCATCGAAAGCAGGACCCCCCCCGTGGCGATCAAAGCAATGGACTGCAGCTTGGCGGCATGGAAAGTAAATTGAGTCATGACTGAATGTGAGTGAAAATCGTGGAATCTGAAGGTCGATGCCGGCCGCAATGCTTGAGGCATCCAGCGGGGAAATCTTTCAACTCGCAGTTTAAAGGCTTTTGCTTGTCTTTATGTAAAGACCCATACGGGCAAATACCTATTGGTGTCACCCGCCTTGCCTTGGATGTGAGGCAAGCGCTCAGTGCTTGTCGAGCCTACAAAAATAAGACATCGACCCAGTCACCAATCTGAGCGGTGCCTTGCTCGTGTGACAGGACAATCAGGCAGTTCGCCTGTGTCATTGAGCTCAGCACCCCAGATCCCTGATTGCCTGTGGTCACCACTTGAAGTTCCCCAGTTGGTGTGCGTGACGCAATGCCACGTTGGTATTCAGTTCTGCCTGGTTTTTTACGCAGAAGTTCTTGCGTTTTAGCCCTGACCAAGGGGGGGGCGGGGTCTGTGCAGCCCATCATTTGGAGCAGTGCCGGTTTGACGAATGCCAGAAAAGTGACCATCACAGCCACAGGATTGCCAGGCAGGCCAAACAAGACGGCCGATTTTTGGCCTTGCGTGATGCGCCCCACCGCCATGGGTCTGCCAGGGCGCATGGCAATTTTCCAAAACGCCACATCCCCGAGTTTTTTCATCATGGCTTTGGTGAAGTCAGCTTCCCCGACGCTCACCCCCCCGCTGGTGATGATGGCATCTGCTGTTTGGGCAGCCTGTGTGAAAGCCTCTTCAAGCAACAAAGGCTCGTCTCGCACCACGCCCATGTCAATCATGTCGCAACCGAGAGACTGCAACATGCCATGAACCGTATACCGGTTGCTGTCGTAAACGGCACCTTCTCTGGGTGCCTCACCCAAACTCAGAATTTCATCGCCTGTTGAAAAATAGGCTACTTTGAGTCGCTGATGAACCCGAACCTTGGGTTGCCCTAAGCTGGCGAGGAGGCCAGCGGCGGCGGCTGTGACTCGCAAGCCCCTTTGAAGTGCCGGTGCACCTTTCTTCAAGTCCTCGCCACGCAGTCGACGGTTGTCACCTGGTTTCAGAACACCGGCTGGGATGACGATTGAATGAGCGGTGTGCGATTGACACAGTTCAATCGGTATGACGGTGTCGAGACCGTGGGGCATGATGGCGCCGGTCATGATCTTGACGCATTCGCCGTGTTGAACCTGGCCCTGCCAAGCTTTGCCAGCGAGAGCCGTGCCGACCACATTCAGTGTCAAGGCTTGATGGTTTTGAAGTTGTGACGCATCAAATGCGAAACCATCCATGGCTGAGTTGTCATGCGGTGGCACATCAATTGGACTGATCACGTCCTGGGAGAGCACACGGCCCAATGCATCAAAGACATTGACTTCTTCAGCGTCAGTCGCTGTCGTCACAAGTTGGCTTAAAAAAGTCAAAACATCTTGGGCTGGCAGAGCTTGCGGATCGTAACCCTGAAGCTTGGCAGCTATTTCTGCAAGGGAAAGAGCGTGTGTCATGCGTGATTTTCTAAGCGATGCAACTCATCCAAGGTGTTGGCATTGAAGAACGCGTGGGGGTCGCTGTCGGGGCCATCAAAATTCACCACAATGGTTTTGTGTTGGGCTGTCCATGCATCAATTTTTCGACCGCCGCTTTGCATGAATTTAACCAAACTTTCAAGTAGACTCACCCGCATCAAACAGAACACGGGCTGAGGCCTCACATGACCATCTTCCTCTCGCGCCGCAGCCACGGCGATCTCTGCATCCGCATCTATCAGTGCTTGCGACAATGTCTCTGCCAAATTCAATGGGAACAGGGGGCTGTCGCATGGAACGGTCAACATCAGTGGCGTTTCGCAGCGTTCAAGTCCTGTGAGGAAGCCCGCCAAAGGGCCTGCAAAGCCGTCGGTGCTGTCGGGCCAAACTTGCACCCCCAAAGACTCGTAGGCGGCCAAGTTTCGATTGGCCACAATCATGACATCGGACAATGCTTGGCCTGATTGCATTTGCAAGCGCATGAGTGCATGCAAAGTCAGGGGCGTGCCATTGAAGTTTTGCAGCCCTTTGTCGATGCCACCCATGCGAGAGCCTCTGCCTCCCGCCAAAATCAATCCGGTGATGTTTTGTTCTGTCATGTTCTCGTTGCTCATTTTCGAAGCGGCTTAACCACCGATGTAACTCATTTCAACTTTTCTTTTGGCCACTGTTTCTCCAGAGACTTTTGAAGAAGGCACCTCGGTGCTACGCAACGCTGAGTACCTGTCGTCACGTTGGGCCCAAATGGCGGCGATTGCACGTGTGAGGTTTTCTTCGCTGTGTTCTGTGCGTACCAATGATTTCAGGTCATAGCCTTGTGTGGCAAACAGGCACAAATAAAGTTGACCTTCTGTGGTTAAACGGGCACGGTTGCAGTCTTTGCAAAATGCTTTTGTGACGCTGCTGATGAAGCCTATTTCTCCCCACTCTGGCACGTGTTCGCCTTGCGCATTGACATAACCCCAGCGCTCAGCGGTTTCGCCGGTTTGTGAGGGGGTCAGTGGTGTCAGCGTCATTTCTTGTTGCAAGACTTTGAGCACGTCTGCGCTCGGCATGACCTCGTCCATGCGCCATCCATTGGTGGCGCCAACATCCATGTATTCAATGAAGCGAAGGGCAATGCCTTGGCCTTTGAAATAGCGTGCCATGGGCAATATTTCTTGCTCGTTGGTGCCGCGCTTGACCACCATGTTGACCTTGATGGGGCCAAGCCCCGCCTCTTGCGCAGCTTGGATGCCTTCTAACACGTCGCTGACAGGGAAATCGACATCGTTCATGCGCTTGAAGACCGCATCGTCGAGGCCATCCAGACTCACTGTCACGCGCTGGAGTCCTGCCGCTTTCAGTTTGCTGGCTTTGCGGGTCAATAAGGACCCATTGGTCGTCAAGGTGATGTCTAAGGATTGGCCGTTTGCAGTTTTCAGTTGCGCCAATTGTTCAATCAAGATTTCTAAATTCTTGCGCAGCAAGGGTTCGCCGCCGGTCAGCCGAATTTTCTCAACACCCAGCGCGACAAAACTTTTGGCGGTGCGTGTGATTTCTTCAAAGGTCAGCAACGAGCTGTGTGGCAAGTAGGTGTAGTTGTTGTCGAAAATTTCCTTGGGCATGCAATAGCTGCAACGAAAATTGCAGCGATCGGTGACGCTGATGCGCAGATCACGCAAGGGACGTTGCAGGGTGTCGCGCAATGCCGCGCCTTCTTGCCAGGATGCAGAGGACGCGGGAAGGCTCAAATTTCCCAAGGGCTGGCTGATGATCGGAATGACGCGTTCAGACACGGCGTGATCTGCCAGTGTGTGTTGGAAGGGGGGACAAAGAATGCATGGCTGTATTTTGCGCGTAAAAAAGCCCGCTCATGTTGCCATAGGCGGGCTTTCTGTGACGAGGGGTGTGAGAAACACACCCAAGCCACGGGGTTTATTTAGCCATGGAATTGCATGACCAGGGGGACGATGAGCAAAGCCACAATGTTGATGATTTTGATCAAGGGATTGATGGCCGGACCCGCTGTGTCTTTGTAGGGGTCACCCACCGTGTCACCCGTGACGGCTGCTTTGTGGGCCTCTGAGCCTTTGCCGCCGTGATGGCCATCTTCAATGTATTTCTTGGCGTTGTCCCATGCACCGCCACCGGTGCACATGGAAATGGCCACAAACAAACCCGTCACGATGGTGCCCATGAGCAAGCCACCCAAGGCTTTGGGGCCCAAGAGCAAACCAACCACAATGGGCGCAACGACCGGCAACAAACTGGGAATCACCATCTCTTTGATGGCGGCAGTGGTCAGCATGTCAACAGCGCGGCCATATTCTGGCTTGGCAGTGCCCTCCATGATGCCCTTGATCTCGCTGAATTGGCGACGAACCTCGACCACCACAGCACCGGCAGCACGGCCGACAGCTTCCATGGCCATGGCGCCAAACAAATAGGGAATCAAGCCACCGATGAACAAGCCCACAATGACCAAGGGGTCCGACAAGTCAAAGCTGATGGCTTTGCCGTAAGTTTCCAGTTTATGGGTGTAGTCGGCAAACAGCACCAAAGATGCCAGACCTGCTGAACCGATGGCATAGCCTTTGGTGACCGCTTTGGTGGTGTTGCCCACGGCGTCCAGGGGGTCGGTGATGTCACGCACGCTGCTGGGCAGTTCGGCCATTTCGGCAATACCACCCGCGTTGTCTGTGATGGGGCCGTAGGCGTCCAAAGCCACCACAATGCCGGCCATCGACAGCATCGACATGGCTGCTACGGCAATGCCGTACAAGCCGGCCAAACTGTAGGAGGCCACAATGGCCATGCATACAAAAATCACGGGCCAAGCCGTGGATCGCATGGAAACGCCCAAGCCCGCAATGATGTTGGTGCCATGACCCGTTGTAGAGGCTTGTGCAATGTGCTGCACGGGACTGTACTGCGTGCCCGTGTAGAACTCCGTGATCCAGACCAAAGCCGCGGTCAAGACCAAGCCAACCGTGCAAGCCCCAAACAGTTTCATTTGGCTGCCAGAGGCGGCAATGGCGTTGTCGGGCATGATGGCCGTGGTCACGAAGTAGAACGCGATCCATGACAAAACACCCGCAATGGCCAAGCCTTTGTACAGCGCTGGCATGACGTTGGTCATGCCGGGAGTCGCTTTGACAAAGAAGCAGCCAATGATGGAGGCCACAATGGACACTGCACCCAAGGCAAGGGGGTACATGACGGCATTGCCGGGTGCGCCTGCGACCAAGAGCGAGCCCAAGACCATGGTGGCAATCAGCGTCACAGCGTAGGTTTCAAACAAGTCAGCGGCCATGCCTGCACAGTCGCCTACGTTGTCACCCACGTTGTCTGCAATGACCGCAGGGTTGCGAGGGTCGTCTTCTGGAATGCCGGCTTCCACCTTACCGACCAAGTCGGCCCCAACGTCTGCACCTTTGGTGAAGATGCCGCCGCCCAACCGTGCAAAGATGGAAATGAGGGAAGAGCCAAAGGCAAAGCCAATGAGCGGATTTAGGAGCACCGAGAGTTTGACGTCGGGGGTCAGGTTGCCATTGCCGGCCAGAAACCAGTAAAAGCCTGTCACGCCCAAAAGCCCCAAACCCACGACCAGCATGCCGGTAATGGCACCGCCACGGAAGGCGACGTCGAGGGCTGGGCCAATGCCCCTGGTGGCTGCTTGAGCAGTGCGGACATTGGCGCGAACTGAAACATTCATGCCAATGAATCCACAAGCGCCAGAGAGCACGGCGCCAATGACAAAGCCAATTGCCGTTTTGCCGTCAAGAAATACGCCCATCAAGATGGCCAAGATCACGCCGACGACGGCGATGGTTTTGTATTGTCTGGCCAGATAAGCCGCTGCACCGGCCTGAATGGCGGCTGCAATTTCTTGCATTCGGGCATTGCCCGGGTCCTGGGCCAAAATCCATCTGCGAGCCCAGATGCCGTAAAACACGGCGATCAGTCCGCAAACGAGCGCCAAAATCAACGCTGAATTGCCTGTCATATGTCAATCTCCTTGAGTGTTGTCGCTGAACGGAGGTGCAACGCTTGGAAAACACCTCCCTGCGTTGCTTCCTCGGTCCCTCAAGGGCACGATTGGCCAACGAAGTCATTAAAAAGGCAATGTCTGCAACAAGCAAGCCTTGTGAAAGTAAAATGGGGGTTAATCCTAAGATTCTTAGATTTACATCAACACTTTATATTTTCTGAAAACATGTCCCTAGACAACGTCACACCAGGTAGCAAAGTTCCCGAACAATTCAACGTGATCATCGAAATTCCGATGAATGCCGACCCCGTGAAATATGAAGTGGACAAAGCCACTGGCGCCATTTTTGTTGACCGTTTCATGAGCACGGCCATGCACTACCCAACCAACTATGGTTATGTGCCCAAAACCATCAGTGGTGACGGTGACCCCGTCGACGTGCTGGTCATCACGCCCGTGCCCTTGATCCCAGGTGTCGTGGTGCCTTGCCGCGCCATTGGTATTTTGAAAATGGAAGACGAAGCGGGCGAAGACGGCAAAGTGTTGGCGGTGCCCATCGACAAAATTTTGTCGATCTACACCCAATGGCAAAAGCCAGAAGATTTAAACCCCTTGCGCCTGAAAACCATTGCCCACTTCTTTGAGCACTACAAAGATCTGGAAGTCGGTAAGTGGGTCAAAATTTTGGGTTGGGAAGGCCCAGAGTCTGCCAAGAAAGAAATCTTGGACGGCATTGCCAACTACCAAAAAGCCAACGCTTAAGTTGCGAGTTTTGCAACGCCTTCACAGGCGTTGCAGTCTTGTTCACCGCGATTTCAGCGGTGATCGGCCTTCCAAATTCTCTAAGTAGGCTGCCACGCCGTGGCCTTCTTTCTCCAAATACCGCTCCACGGCATCTGCAAAGCCGGGGTGAGCCAACCAATGGGCACTGCTGGCTTTGACGGGGCGTAGCGCTCGCGCCATTTTGTGCTCTCCTTGGGCACCCCCCTCGAAACGCTTGACACCTTGCACAATGCACCATTCAATGGGTTGGTAATAACAGGCCTCAAAGTGCAGACAGTCCACGCGTTCAAGTGCGCCCCAATACCGGCCATAGGCCACCTGGTTTTCAACGCCAATCAGGCTGCAAGCCATGCGCTGATGGTTCTTCTCGGCAATGAACAACACCCAATTGTGGGCCATTGTGTTTTGCATGCGTTCAAAAAAATCTCGGTTCAAGTAAGGCGCGTTGCCGTGTTCTAAATAAGTTTGGGCGTAGCAGCGGTAGAAAAAGTCCCAATCAGCACTTTGGATTTCATCACCTGCCAAGGTGACAAAGTTCACGCCCGCATCCTTCACCTTGCGCCGCTCTTGTTTGATTTTCTTGCGTTTTTCCTGGTTCAGTTGCGCCAAAAAATGGTCAAAGTCTGCGTATTGCTCGTTTTGCCAATGAAACTGAACCGTGTGACGGCTGAGCCATCCCGCCTTCTCGGTGGCCTGCTGATCGGCTTCAGATAAAAACAAAAG
>CANBWP010000054.1 GCA_947373185.1 Comamonadaceae bacterium
CAGGCAATCGCTGCCGCCATGAAAGGCTTGATGGGTGAAGGCGGCTTTCATCACAGGCGTCACCAAAGCGCACCAGCGTTGCGATTGGGCTGCCGTGTCTTTGTCTGCATGTTTGATTCGGTCTAACTCCACCGCAGTTTGATAAGCCAGAACGCGGCCACCATCTACCCAAGCGCGTTGTGTGTTCAGGATGCGTTGGATGGCAGGATGCTCAATGATGAAGTCAGCTTCGGCGGCTGACTTGGGTTTCACTTCTTTGCTTGCTGGCGCTCGCATCTGGCGGCGTTCTCGGGCGTAGGCGTCGGCTTTTTGCCAAGCCGCATCCAACAGGCCAATGCCTTGCATGGCCACGTGCAATCGCGCAGCGTTCATCATGACGAACATGGCGTTCAGACCTTTGCCGGGTTCGCCGATGATCTCTGCAATAGCGTCGTCAAAGCGCATCACGCACGTGGGACTGCCGTGAAGGCCCATCTTTTCTTCAATGCGGTCGCAATGCACAGCGCTGCGTTCGCCGTTGGGGTAAAACTTGGGTACTAAAAAGAGAGACAAACCTTTAGGGCCGGGCGGTGCATCGGGCAACCGTGCCAAGACCAAATGAACGATGTTCTCGGTGAGGTCGTGCTCGCCGCCAGAGATGAAAATCTTGGTGCCATTCAAGGCGTAGCGCCCATCGGCTTGTGGCGTGGCTTTGGTGCGCGACAAGCCCAAGTCACTGCCTGCGTGCGGTTCAGTCAGGCACATGGTGGCCAACCATTCACCGGTGCCTACTTTGCTGAGGTAAGTTTCTTTGAGTGAGGGGCTTGCGTAGTGCTTGATGCATTCATAAGCACCATGCAACAAACCGGGTGCCATGGTCCAGCCATGGTTGGCGGCTGACAGCATTTCATAAAGCATGATTTCCAAGACAGAGGGCAGGCCTTGCCCGCCATCTTCGGGTGCCGCAGAAAGCGCTGGCCATCCCGCTTGCCAAAACATTTGGTAGGCCGATTGGAAACCAGGGGGCATGGTGACTTTGCCGTCGTGCCACTGCGCACCAATTTCATCGCCATCTCGGTTCAGTGGGGCGACCACTTCACCAACAAACTTGCCTGCTTCTTCCAACACTTGCTGCATCAGATCCGCATCGACTTCATCAAACGCTGGCAATGCTTTCAGCTGATCGGGTGCACCTAAAACATTGGACAAGACAAATTGCATGTCTTGGATACGGGGTTGGTAGTCGCTCATGTTATTCGTTCTTTATTTTTTGGCAGCACCCAAGTAGGTGTCGATCACGCGGGGGTCTTCGGCCAAATCGGAAGCTTTGCCTTGAAGGCTCACTTCGCCCATTTCCAAAACGTAGCCATGATCGGCCACAGCCAAAGCAGCGCGTGCATTTTGTTCCACCAACACGATGGACACACCCGTTTGACGAAGTGTTTCGATGATGTTGAAAATCTCTTTCACAATGAGCGGTGCCAAACCCAAACTGGGTTCGTCCAACATCAACAGAGAAGGCCGTGACATCAGCGCTCTGCCAACCGCCAACATTTGACGTTCACCGCCAGACAGGGTGCCAGCTTCTTGCAAACGGCGTTCTTTGAGGCGAGGAAACAAGTCTAATACATCATCAAGGCGGTTCCGCCAATCGGCATTGCCCAAACGCATTTGGCGATAGCCGCCCAACACCAAGTTGTCTTCGACCGTCATGGTGTTGAAGAGTTCACGCTTTTCAGGGACCAGAGAGATGCCCTGCATGACGCGTTCTTCCAAGGTCAACTCGTTGATCGATTGGCCATTGAATTCAATCAGGCCTTGCGCTGGCAAGATGCCCATCAGGCTGTTCAAAAAAGTTGATTTGCCAGCGCCGTTGGGACCAATCACTGTGATCACACTGCCTTTGGCAGCTTCCAAACTGATGCCGTGCAGTACTTCGGCTTTGCCGTAACCCGCATGCAATTGCTGAACTTTGAGAATGGGTGTTGTCATGTCAGTGCTCCGTGCCCAAGTAAGCCGCACGCACGGCAGGACTGGCTTGAATTTCGGCGGGAGTGCCTTGTGTTAGCAGGGTGCCAAACTCCATCACCACCAAATGATCGCAAACGTCCATGACCAAGTCCATGTCGTGTTCGACCAACAAGATGCTCATGCCTTCGCTTTGCAATTGGCGCAAGACTTTGATCAGATCTTGCTTTTCTTTGTGACGCAAACCCGCTGCGGGTTCGTCCAACAACAAGAGGGCAGGATCGCAGCACAGGGCGCGCGCAATTTCCATCAGACGTTGCGGTCCCATGGCCAAGTTGCCTGCTTGCTCGTGCAGGTAATGGCCCATGCCAATGCGCTCCAATTGGTGTTGCGCTTCTTTCATGAAGCGTTGCTCTTCCGATTTGTTGGTGCCCAACATCGAAGACAGTACACCAGATTCACCTCGTGTGTAAGCACCCAAGGCCACGTTTTCCAAAACGGTCATGTCTGGAATCATCTTCACATGTTGGAAGGTGCGTGCCATGCCTTGGCGAGAAATTTCACGCGATGGCAAAGTGGAGATGTCGTGACCCCGGTATGTCACCTTGCCCGAAGTTTTGGACAGTACACCAGTGATCAAATTGAAGGTGGTTGATTTGCCGGCACCGTTGGGGCCAATCAAACCCACAATGCGCCCGGCATGAATGTCAAAGCTGATGTCGTTCACAGCAGTGAGGCCGCCAAATTGTTTGCGAATTTTGTCGACCTTGAGCACCAACTCGCCCATGGCAGGTTTGCTGCGGGCATTCAATGGCTCTGCTTCCTGCCAGTCCATTTTGCGGGGAGGGCGCGGCAATTTGCGAGCGACCAAAGACCAGATGCCATCGGGCAGGTACTTCAGCACCAAAACCATGGCCACACCAAACACAATCACTTCATAACTGCCACTGGTGCCAATCAATGCGGGCAAAGCCACTTGCAAATAGTCGTCGAGCAATTTGATCAAGGCGGCACCCACGATGGCGCCCCACACATAGCCCACACCGCCAATCACGGCCATGAACAAGTATTCGATGCCCATCTTCAAGCCAAAGGCGGAAGGATTGACGGTACGTTGAAAGTGCGCAAGCAGCCAGCCTGCGATGGATGCAAACAAAGCCGCGATCAAAAAGATCGTGACTTTGTAGCGGAAGGTGCTGATGCCCATGGCTTCGGCCATTTGGGAGCCGCCTTTCAGCGACCGTATGGCGCGGCCAGGTCGTGAGTCGAGTAAGTTCAGCAATGCAACGGCACCTGCAATCAGGATGGCCCAAGAGAGGACAAAGAACAAACGACCTTGGCCAATGTCAATGTGGCCAATCGATAAACTCTTGAGTCCCAACAAGCCGTCGTACTTGCCCAATGCATCCAAGTTGCCCATGAGGTAGTACAAAGACAGCCCCCAAGCGATTGTGGCCAAAGGTAAATAGTGCCCCGACATGCGCAGGGTGATGGCGCCCACGACAAGTGCGCTGATGGCAGTCAGCCCCAAACCGACAAACAATGTCAACCAAGGCGACATGCCTGTGTTTAAAGTGAGCCATGCCGTGGTGTAGGCGCCCACGCCCACAAATGCTGCTTGGCCAAAAGAAGTTAAGCCGCCTACGCCGGTCAGCAACACCAATCCCAGGCACACCAGTGCATACAAGCCAATGTAATTCAACTGGGCAATCCAGAAGTCTGGCAGCGGCAAGAGTGCGACAACGGGGACTGCTGCAGCCAGCAGCCAGATGAAAAGTTTTTGTTTGTTCATGTCAGTGATCCTCGTCTGAATGGCCACTGCGCAAAGAGCGCACGAGGAGAATGGGTAAGACCAAAGTGAAGACGATCACTTCTTTGAAGGCGCTGGCCCAAAATGCGCCAAATGATTCAACGATGCCCACAAACAAGGCTCCCAGCAATGCGCCTGGATAACTTGCAAGGCCACCCATCACAGCGGCAACGAAACCTTTGAGGCCAATTAAGAAGCCTGAGTCATAGAACACCGTGGTGGTGGGACCAATCAACAAGCCTGACAGGGCGCCAATTAATGCGGCCATCAAAAAGGTCAGTTGACCCGAGGTGTGACTCGAGATACCCATCAACCTGGCACCTGTGCGATTCACGGCTGTGGCCCGCAAGGCTTTGCCTCGCAATGAGCGTTCAAAGTAAAGCCACATCATGACAATCAGTGCCAGTGAAGTGACGAAAATAATCACGGTCTGACCCGTCAACGCGACAGGCCCTAAGGTAAAGCGTTCGTCCCAGAATGTGGGATTGCGGAACCCTTCCGCGCCAAAGAACAGCAAGCCCAATCCGGTCATGGCAAAGTGCACACCCACCGAGACAATCAGCAATACCAGCGGCGTGGCTGATTCAAGTGACTGGTAGGCCACGCGGTAAACCAAGGGACCGAATGCAGTAACGATGGCCACGCTTAAACCGGCTTGACTCCACAGCGGAAACTTTTGCGGTGCAGCCCAGATAGCAATGAGCGACACCAGTACAGGAAATACCAAGGGCTTCGCTGCAGCAAGCAAAGCACGTGACAGGTTGCCATGATGACGCCAACGTTCAATCAACTCCATCAAGGAGGCCACACCTGCAAGAATCAGCAACAGCCAGACCGTGCCGGGCGTTTTGCCTGTTTGCAGCATGGCCAAGGTAAGCGCACCATAAGCCACAAATTCGCCTTGAGGAATAAAGATCACACGCGTCACTGTGAACACCAACACAGTGGCCAACCCTAAGAGGGCATACACAGCGCCGTTGGTGACACCGTCAAGCAACAGGATGCTGGCGATGGAGAAGTCCATGAGATTTCCGATACAAAAAACACAAAGGCATAGGGTGGCGCCTCAAACCGCGCACACACCTATGCAAGCAAGCCGATGTCTTTATTCGACCTTGAACTTACCGTCAACCAATTTGGTCATCACACCTGTCTCCAAGGTGTAACCCCAGTGGTCAGCAGCGGTCCAGTTCATTACGCCGTGAGAAAACACAGTGCGTCCCATGGTTTCCAAAGTGTCGCGCATGGCTGCACGGAACTCTGCTGTGCCAGGCTTGGCTTTTTTCAGTGCCAAAGGAATTGCTTTTTCCATCGCCACTTGGAAGTCGTATGCGTGACCTGCAAATTGGTTGCGAGAGTTGGGGCCATATTCCTTTTCAAACTTCTGAACGAAGTCCAGAGCCAGCTTTTTGGAAGGATGGCTGTCGGCCAATTGGTCACCCAACAAGGCTGGTCCAGACACCACGAAAGTACCTTCAACAGATTTGCCGCCAATGCGTGCTAAATCTGGCGTGGCAGCAGCGTGAGTTTGGTAAACCTTGCCTTTGTAACCGCGCTCAACCAAGCCCATCTGCGGCATGGCTGCGCCAGAACCAGAAGCCACGACCAAGATGGCGTCTGGGTTGGCGGAAGTTAACTTCAAAGCTTGGGGTGTGACGCTGGTGTCAGTCCTTGCAAAGCGCTCGTTGCCCACCATTTTGATGCCAGCCTTTTCGAGCTCAGGCGTGACAGCGTCCAACCATTGTTGGCCATAGGCATCGGTATAGCCCAAGAAGCCAACCGTTTTAACGCCTTGTTTTTTCATGTGTTCGATCACCGCATGACCCATCACTGTGTTGGATTGGGGCAAGCGGAACAACCATTTGTCTTTGCCAGCTGGCACGCCCACAGGTGAACCGGCAATTTGCACAGTGCCCGCTTCTGAGGCGATGTCAGTCATTGCCGCAGCAACGGGGGTGATGCATGAGCCAAAAATGATGTCCACTTTGTCTTCGGTCACAAAGCGGCGCGCATTGGCAGAACCTTTGCCGGGGTCTGAAGCATCGTCCAAAAGAATCACAGTGACTTTTTCACCGCCAATCGTTTTGGGGAATAGTTGCATTTGTTTTTGCATGGGGGTTCCCAAGCCAGAACCTTGGCCCGTGAGCGACAAGCTCACGCCAATTTTGATTTCAGCCAATGCGGCTGTGCTGGTCACGGCAGTGATGGCCAAAGCCAGCAATGTTTTCTTCATTTTCATTTTTGTCTCCTAAGAGGTTGGGTTGGAAAAACGTTGATTAAAAAATGAACATTCAATACTGCGCTCTAACTGCACAGTGCTTTAATGTCCGCGGGAACAGGGATGGCCTTGATGCGATCTGGATCGTCAGGGTGTTTAATACAGAATGCGCGCACTTCGGTACCTTCGCACAAGACGGTGTCGCCACGCATCACCACATGTTTGTGGACGATGGTTTTTTCTCGCCACTCCTGAACACTGGTATGAACGTGAAGAGTTTCGCCGTAGGTGGCGGGTCGAATGAACTTGGTGTTGATTTCCAACAGGGGCGTACCGATGATGCCCGTGGTTTTGACCAATTCTCGCCAAGGTTGCACACCGCACTTTACAAAAAAGTTAAGCGATGATGCGTCCATCCATTTGGAAAAATTGGGAAAGAACACGATGCCTGCAGGGTCGCAGTCACCAAACATCACTTGCACTTCATAAACAACTGTTTTGCTCATTGCCAACTTTCTGCCGATTAACGGGGAGCCATGCGCAACGCGCCATCCAAGCGAATCACTTCGCCGTTCAAGTGGCAATTGCTCACAATGTGTGCGGCCAATTGTGCAAACTCTTCTGGTTTGCCAAGGCGTGAAGGGAAGGGGATGCTGGCAGCCAACGAGGCTTGCACAGGCTCAGGCAGTGTTTTGAGCAGCGGTGTTGCAAAGATGCCTGGGGCAATGGTGCAGACGCGAATGCCGTGTTGCGCTAAATCGCGTGCCATGGGCAGTGTCATGCCTGCCACACCCGCTTTGGAGGCGCTATAGGCTTGTTGACCCACTTGGCCATCAAAGGCCGCCACAGAGGCTGTGAAGACCATGGCACCGCGCTCACCGTCTTCCATCGGGTCGAGCTTGGCGCAGGCTGCAGCAAAAACGCGAGCAGCGTTGTAGGTGCCAATCAGGTTGACGTTGACCACCTTGGCGAAGTCCTCCAAAGGAGCGGGGTTGCCATCTTTGCCCACGATGCGTTTGGCGGTACCGATGCCGGCAATCTGCATCAAGATGCGTGCGCCGCCGTGGGCTTTGGCTGCTTCGGCCACTGCGTTTTCCATGCTGGCGGCGTTGGTCACGTCACATTGAACAGCAATGCCGCCAATGTCAGCGGCCACCTTTTGAGCGTTCTCGAGGTTCAAGTCGAGTACGGCGACCTTGGCACCCAAACGGGCCAATTCGCGGGCGGTTGCTTCGCCCAAACCAGAGCCACCACCGGTGACCAATGCGCTCATGCCTTGAATGTTCATGTTGTCCTCTTGATGAATGATGTTGTCTGAATAGCGTGACTTCAGGCGTTGGGGTTTTCGATCAGCAATGCAATGCCTTGACCGCCACCGACACAAGCACTGGAAATGCCATAGCGTTTGCCACTGCGAGCCAATTCGCGTGCCAAGGTGATCGTGAGGCGAACACCTGTGGCTGCCAGGGGGTGGCCCAAAGCGATGGCTCCGCCGTTGACGTTCAACAAGCTGAGGTCGAGTCCCAACTCGCGGCCGACCGCCAGCGTTTGGGCACCTTGGGCTTCATTGATTTCAAAGCGGCCGATGTCTGACAGCTTCAAGCCTGTGCGTGCCAGGAGCAAACGGATGGCAGGTGCCGGGCCAATGCCCATGATCTCGGGTGGCACGCCCGCCACAGCGGCCGCTACCACGCGGGCCAATGGCTTTTTGCCGTTGGCTTTGGCGTAAGCGCCTGAGGTGACCACGCAAGCCGCTGCTGCATCGACCAAGGCAGAGCTGTTGCCACCGGTTTGAACGCCACCTTCATAGACAGGGCGCAACTTGCCCAAAACGTCAGCAGGTGAAATGCGAGGGTGTGTGTCTTGCGTCACTTCAGTGACCTTGCCTTGCAGCTTGATGCCGCGAGGCTTGTAGCCGTCGAGTTCAAATTTCTCGGTGATGACGGGCACGATTTCGCCTGCCAAGAAACCAGACTGCTGTGCCGCCACGGCTTTGGCAAAAGACTCAGACGCAAACGCATCGACTTCTTCGCGCGTGATGTTGTACTTCTTGGCCAAGTTTTCGGCCGTTTGAATCATGTTGATACCGGCCGCTGGATCTTTCAGCGCTTCCCACATGTAGTCTTTGAAGCCTACAGGTGAGCCCAGCTTGAAACCGGTGCGGTGATCGAAGGCAGCAATGGGATTGCGTGTCATGCTTTCAGTGCCCACCACCAAGGCGGCTTCTGCAGCGCCTGATTGGATGTGCTCACCGGCTTGGCGGAACAACTCAAAGCCAGTGCCGCAAATGCGCTGTGCCATCAGTGCGGGCACTTCAACAGGGACGCATGCATACAAGCCAATGTGGCGAGGCAAGAAGAACTGATCAAAGTCGCCAGGGGCCATGTTGCCCGTCAGCACGGAACCAATGTCTGTGGCGGGAATGTCGGCGCGCTTGAGCGCTTCGCGTGCGGCTTTGATGCCCATGTCGGTGGGAGAGATGTGGCCCAAAGCGCCACAGTAATCCACCATCGGGGTGCGAACACCTTCGTGCATCCACACGTCGTCAAAGGCGTTGAAAAATCCAGTTTGGCTCATGGTCATTCTTTCAAATTTTCAGAATTTCAAAATCAGAGGTTGGGCTTCAAGATGAAGTGCAATCGCTCTTCATGCAAAGCTGCAACCGTGTCGGCGCGGTGTGACAACACAGCACGTTGGTTGATGGAGCCTTTGTCCGTGATCTCGCCCTTGTCGATGGTGGGCGGCTCGGACAACAAGCACATGCGCGCAATGCGATTGGCACTGCCTGTGGCAGTTTTGGCCAATTCGTTGATGATGTTTTGAAAGTGTGCCAACACAGGTGCACTGCCCAACACATCGGCCAAGGGCGCGTCGGCTGGCATGCCGCTGAGGGCGCGTACAGCGGGTGTGGGGAACACCATGGCGCCCACTTCTTTCAAGTTGATGCCTGTGAGCACCACATCTTGAATGTAGGGTGCGCCGGCCGCAATGATCTTGCCGCGCAAAGGACCCACACTCACAAAGGTGCCAGTGGCCAATTTAAAGTCTTCGGCAATGCGGCCATCAAACTTCAAGCCCAAGTGAACATCGGTTTCATCAATCCATTTGACGGCGTCGCCTGTACAGAAGAAGCCTTCATCGTCAAAGGCGCCATGGGTTTCTTCGGCGTTGCGCCAGTAACCTGGCGTGATGTTGGGGCCGCGGTAACGCACTTCGGTTTTGCCACCCATGTCGACCAGTTTCAATTCCAAACCAGGGGTGGGCACGCCCAAGTCGCCAGCGTTGACGTAAGGGTTGGTGACAAAAATACCGAAAGGGCCTGACTCGGTCATGCCAAGACCGGTGCCCATCACAATGCGCTCGCCGATTTCGCGCTCTTGCGATTGATACAAGCTGTCCCAAATGGGTTGTGCCAAAGCAGCGCCTGCATAGAAGAACATTTGGACGCGCGACAACAAAGTCTTGCGCAGCAAATCGTCGGTCTTCATGGCATTGGCAATGGCCTCAAAACCTGTGGGAACGTTGAAATAAACAGTCGGTGCAATTTCACGCAAGTTGCGCAATGTTTCGTGCATCAGCGCGGGCGTGGGCTTGCCATCGTCGATGTACATCGTGCCGCCATGAAACACCACCATGCCAAAGTTGTGGTTACCACCAAAGGTATGGTTCCAGGGCAACCAGTCCACCAAAACCAAAGGCGCTTCAGCCAAGATGGGCATGGACTGGGCCATTTGTTGTTGGTTGGCGCACCACAAACGCTGCGTGTTGATCACCGCTTTGGGCAACTTGGTGGAGCCACTGGTGAACAAGAATTTGACAATGGTGTCGGGGCCTGTGGCTGCTATGGCCGCATCCACTTGGGCTGTAGCGCTGGTGTTGCACAAGCTTTCAAAAGTGGTGACTTGTTTGCCTTCTACGCCACCTTCGTTCATCACAACTTCCATGTCATTGGAAACGGTGGCCGCAATGGCTTTGGCATAGCGGGCATCGCTGGCAAACACCAAACCTGGCGTGACGGTGCGCAGCACGTGTTTGAGCTTGTCGTAGTCTTGACTGATCAACGAGTAGGGCGGTGAAGTGGGCACAAATGGCACACCGGCCACCATGCAACCCAAAGCCAACAATGCATGCTCCAAGCTGTTTTCGCTCAAGATCACCACGGGACGCTCGGCGTTCAAACCGCGATTGATCAAACCCTGTGCAATGTTGCGTGCTGTGCTCCAAGCTTCAGCATAGGTGACATGGCGCCAGTCACCCAAATTGCCATCGGCCAATTTAACGCGACGCGCAAACAGCGTTTGCGTTGGTTTTTTTTGAGCCCAGTGTTGAAGACGATCTGTCAAGCGATCTGGAAAAGCCTGCAAATCTTGATCTGCTTTGAGGTAGTGCGTACCAGGCACACCATCTTTTAATGTGACACGTGTCACGCCAAAACGCAGGGGTCTAAATTTAGGGGCGCTCATGCTTGTCTCTCAGTAAGGTGTGGCGATGAATTCATAAACGGTCAATCAGCTCTTTTGAACTTTGGCCGCCTTGCCTTCCAAGAAAGCTTTGACTCGGGCCTTGGCTTCGGGTGCTGCTTGTGCAATGGAGGAAATGAGGGCTTCTGTGAGGTAGCCGTGGTCTGCGGGTTGCTCTGCAATGCGTGGCAGAGCGTGCATCAATGCGTAATTGGTCAAGGGTGCATTGGTCGCAATGCGTTGTGCCAGGTCCACTGCTTTTTCCAAAGCAGTGCCTGTTGGCACGTGATACTGCGCCAAGCCAATGCGCTCGCCATCCACCGCGTTGTAGACACGTCCTGT
>CANBWP010000055.1 GCA_947373185.1 Comamonadaceae bacterium
ATCTTGTTGGTGGATTTCATTGAGCTGCAAGTGGCGCAGGGCATGGCCTTCAAAGAGGCCGTCATTCAATCGGCCGCTGTGCGTGCGCAGCCCATTGTGCTCACCGGCTTGGCCGCCATGATTGGTGCGTTTTTTATTCTGGACGACCCCATCTTCAATGGCTTGGCGGTGTCCCTCATCTTTGGCATTTTGGTGTCCACCCTGCTCACCTTGGTGGTGATTCCTGTGCTCTATTTTTCTTTGTTTAAATCGAAGGAGTCTGTATGACTGTTGAACGTTACATCCGCATCATCGCTGGATTATTTATCATGACCTCGCTGGCATTGGGCATTGAAGGCAGCCCCCTGTTTGTCAGTTCTTGGGCTTTGGCATTCACCGCATTTGTGGGCGCCAACTTGTTTCAGTTTGGTTTCAGCAACGTGTGTCCGATGGGCTGGATCTTGCGTAAGTTGGGCGTGCCTGATGCCGCCCCTTGTTCCGCTTCAGAGTAAAGCGACAACAAGAAGCGGTTTGAAAACTCAGCCTTCCGCTGTCTCAACTTGACTGTGTGTCGACAAGCCCGTGCTGGCAATGACTTTTCGCCATCGTTGAATTTCAGTCTGTACATGGCGTAAGAGTTGTTGCGGTGTTCCGGGCTTGACCTGGGCACCGTCTTGCGCCATTCTTGCGCGCACTTCGGGATCGTTCAGCACTTCATTCAGTGTTTGATTGATCTTGTCCACAATCTCAGGTGAGGTGCCACTTGGGGCAAACAAGGCGTACCACTGCGTCAGGTCGAAATCATCCAATCCCCATTCTGACAAGGTAGGAATGTCAGGCCATTCTGTGAGGCGGTTGGGTGTGGCAATGGCCAGTGCTTTGACCTTGCCACTCTTCAGGTAAGGCAAAGCGCTGAACAAACTAGGAAACATCCATTGGGCTTGGCCGCGCACCAAGGCGTTGATGGCTGGCGCTGCGCCTGCATGGTGTTCACCCGCAGTCAAGCTTGAGCCTTCAACTGACAGTGTTCTGCGAAGCATTTCCGCAGCCAAGTGCGGAATGGTGCCTTCGCCTGCTGAGGCATAGTTCAAGGGCTTGTCGGTGGTCCTCATCAGGTCCATGAAGTCTTGAAAATTCCGAACAGGCAAGGCCGCATTCACAATCAGCAGTGTGGGCGAGTAACCGACCATGCCGACAGGTGCAAAGTCTTGCTCAGGGTTGTAGCGCAGCGATTGCATCACGGGGTTGATGCCATGCGTTGCGATGTAGCCAAACATCAGTGTGTGACCATCGGGCTGAGAAGCTGCAACATACTCTGCGGCCACGCTGCCGTTAGCGCCTGTGCGGTTGTCCACGCTCACCACATTGCCTAACAAGGGGCCAATTTTGCGCGTGATGATGCGCGCCATGGTGTCGTTACCGCCCCCAGCACTGGTGGGTACAATGATTTTGACCTCGTGCTGTGGGTAGTGGTCTGCCAATTTCTGTGCTTCAATTTTTTCTGAGCTTGGACTTGGAAACACGTACTGCGGCAAATGCAATTCGCCTTGCATGATTTTTCGAGCAGTTCGTACCAAGGCTGCACGCACCACATTGAGGTTGACGCCTTCGCCTGTGAGTTCAACGTCCAAATCAATTTGTCCTTGCGGGTGCACCACTGACAATGGATGCCGGCCTGATTTGCGTGTGATGCCACTGGCCACAGTGCCGGGCATGGCAAAAGCGGTCACCACGCCAATGGCCCCTGTGACCGCGTGTGACATGTGGCATTTGTGCGGTGTGAAATATCTGGAAACAATGCTGTCAGCTTGGTCCCCCTCACTCACCAAGACAGGTTTGGGAATCACGCTGTTTGTGACATCGCCCAAGCCCATGCGCCGCCCCATTTCAAGTCGGAGTTTTTCAATTCGTTCCAAAAGTGGGCGGTTGGCGTCCAATTCAGCGGGTCGTTCACGTCCCGTCACGCCCATGTCTTTCGCACGCAAAATCATCAAAGGCATGGCGGCATCAATGCAAGTGATCTCTAAGCCATCGACAACGTCAATGCGATTGCCTGTGGGGAAAACTTTGCCAGTCACTGCGCCCCAGGCGTCCAAGAAATTCAGCAAGATGGGTGCGGCGGTGCCAGCAACGCCGTCAATGCGTGCGTCGCCTTCGTAAGTGACTTTGCGACCTGGCGTGCAAACCGTTGACTCAATGGTGGCGCCCGTGTTGACGTTGTGAATGCGAACGGTGGTGGTGCCTTCTTGCGCTTCAATCAGTCCTTGCTCAATTGCAAAGGGTGCTACGCCGGCCAACATGTTGCCGCAATTAGGCCGTGTGTCGACAGATTGGTGACCTACGCCAACTTGCGCAAACAAATAATCCAAGTCACAGCCGGGCTTTTGGGACGGTGAGACGATGGCGACTTTGCTGTTCAAAGTGCTGCCACCGCCCAGTCCATCCAGTTGCAAAGGATCGGAGGCGCCAATCGCGCCAATCAAGGCTTGATCGCGTTCAGCATCGTTGTCTGGTAGCCATTCACGAAGAAAGAAAGGCCCGCGAGACGTTCCTGCGCGCATCAACACGCATGGGATGTTGCGATGGGTCATCATCAATCCGCTTGTAGTTTGGCGCGTTGAACCACGCTGCGCCATTTGGCCAGATCATTTTTAACCAAATCACCCAGCTGCTCGGGTGTGCCCGACTCAACGTCGGCACCATGGCCTTCCAAACGTTTGATGATTTCAGGATCGGCCAGCGCTTTGTTCAAGCTTTGATTCAGTTTGGCAATGGTTTCTTTGGGCGTTTTGGCGGGTGCAAAAAAACCGTACCACTGTTCTACATCGACGCCGTCAATGCCCTGCTCTTTTAGAGTGGGAACGTTAGGCAAGACACTTGAGCGTTTCGCGCCCGCAATGGCCAGACCGTTGAGTTTGCCTGACTTGATGTAAGGCAAGGCTGTAAAAAGACTGGGGAACATCAATTGGGTTTGACCTCCAATGGTGTCTGTAATGGCTGGTGCTGAGCCTTTGTAGGGCACATGCAGGGGTTGCGTTTGGGTGGTCAGTTTGAACAACTCTGCCGTGAAGTGGGGTGCTGTGCCATTGCCAGCAGAGGCAAAGCTGTAAGCGTCAGGCTTGTCCTTGAGCAACTTGACCAATTCCTTGACATCTTTGGCCTTCACTTTGGGGTTGACGACCAAAACAGTGGGTGAGTAACCGACCAGGCCCACTGGCTCAAAGTCTTTGATGGGGTCGTAACGCAATTTTTGCAAGGCAGGGTTCATGCCGTGCGTCGCAATGTAACCAAACATCAAGGTGTTGCCGTCGGGTGCTGCGCGTGCAACGAACTCGGCCGCCAAAGCGCCGTTGGCGCCTGCTTTGTTTTCCACAATCACGGTTCGACCCAGCAGCACACTCATTTTTTGTCCAACCGTGCGTGCCATGGCGTCGTTGCCGCCGCCGGCCGCTGTTGGAACGACGATGGTGATCGGTTTGTCGGTTTGAGCCCAAACGGCCATTGCAGGCAGCAAACAGATTGCTGCGATCCATTTTTTCATTGTCATCATGTGAGGTCCTTGGTGGCGCTGAATGCAAACACTGCTCAGCGAATGACCCCGATCTTCGCGAAAAAAATTGTTTTGTTGAAGTGCAATTTTTAATATGATTGATGCATGAAACGCATCAATTTCGATTTGCAACAATTGCAAGCCTTCATCGCTGTAGCCGAACGTGGCAGCTTTCGTTCAGCCGCCGATCACATTCATTTGTCGCCCCCTGCGCTCAGCCGGCGGATTGAAAAGTTGGAGTCCATCATCGGAACTCGCTTGTTCAATCGCACCACGCGGGAAGTGGAGTTGACCAGTTTGGGTCGGGTTTTTCTAGACCGGGCGCGCTCGGCCATTGATGACCTTGAATCTGCCATGCTGGGTATTTCTGACATTGCGGCCACGCGAAGTGGTCGCGTGACGGTTGCCTGTGTGCCTTCTGCGGCACTTTATTTTCTGCCACAGGTTATTCGCAGTTTTTCTGCCAAATACCCATCCATCCGTATTCGTGTGATTGACGAGTCGATGAACCAGACTTTGCAAAGTGTTTTATCGGGTGAATCAGATTTCGGCATCGGCTTCATGAGCAATCTCATGCCAGAAATCACGTTTGAAGCCATTCACAGCGATCCATTTGTCTTGGCGATGAGAAGGGACCATCCGCTGGCCAAGCAAAAAACCATCAGCTGGTCGGCGATCGAGGGAGAACAACTGATTTCTGTTTCTCGCAGCAGCGGCAACCGTCAATTGTTGGACCATGCCATGACCAAATCGGGCATGCACCCCGACTTTGCCTTTGAGGTCAGTCACATTGGTACTTTGTTGGGCATGGTAGAGGCTGGCCTTGGCTTGGCCGCGGTCCCACGCATGGCCCTGCCCGTGAACCATGCCGCTGTGATTGGCCTTCCCTTAAGGCAGCCCACCATTTCTAGAAGTTTGGGTTTGTTGCGCAAGCAAGGCGCTGCGTTGCGACCCGCCGCATCCATGTTCCATGAGCATTTATCATCTGCACTGCGCAGAAAAAAACAATTGGCTTAGGCTTATTGCTGCCAAGCAGCTTGAACATTTTCAAAATTAGGTAAGCTTGCAACGCTTTTTATCCACCAACTTTCAATCGACGGAATCGCACCATGGATTTGCAACTCAAGAACAAAACAGCACTGGTCACGGGCGCCAGTGTGGGCATCGGCCGCGGTATTGCTAAAGCATTGGCTGCCGAAGGTGTGAAGGTTGCCATCTCTGCACGGCGCAAAGAAAAGTTGGAGGAATTGGCGCAAGAAATTGTGGCCTCTGGTGGCTTGCAGCCAGTGATCATTGAATCGGACTTGTATGCTGAAGACGCCGCTGCCAAACTCACAGCCGCCGCCATTCAAGGTTTGGGTCATGTCGACATTCTGGTCAACAACGCAGGTGGTTCACGCAGCTTCAAAGATTTGCATGTGAGCGAGGAAGCCTGGCAAGAAGCCATCACCTTGAATTTCCACCGTCCTCGCCAAGTGGCCGATGCCTTGATTGATCAGATGATTGCCCGTAAATGGGGCCGCATCATCAACATCACGGGCAAGAGCGAGCCCGATCACGTCAACGGTGCTTTCTGCGCCAAGGCTGGTATTCACAGCTGGGCCAAGGGCTTGTCTCGCATGGTGGGACCGCACGGCATCACCGTGAACTGCATTCCTCCAGGCCGCATTCATTCAGAGCAAATTTTCCGCAACTACACCCCTGAATACCGCCAGTGGCAGTGCGAAAACGAAATCCCCATGGGTCGCTATGGCGAACCCGAAGACATGGCCAACTTGGTGACCTTTCTGTCGTCCCCTTTGGCAAGCTACATCACAGGCGCTGTCATTCCTGTGGACGGTGGTTTGCGCCGCTATCAGTTCTAAAAGGCAAAGAACGCAAGATGTGAATAAACTGTTTGCATCAAAGGAGACACACATGACACAAGAAAAAACGTACAACCGCCGCGAAGTCGGTGCCTTGGCGATGGGCGCTGCATTGGCAACGGGTGGTTTAGGCCTGGCAACAGTCAGTGCCCAAGCGCAAAGCAATTGGCCCAGCAAAGCCATTCGCTTTGTGGTGCCCTTTGCCCCTGGCGGCACCAGCGAAATTGTGGCGCGCTCTGTGGCGGCCGAGCTCACCAAGCAATTAGGTGTCAGTGTCTATGTTGAGAACAAACCCGGCGGTGCCGGCGTCACGGCCATGGTGGACGTGTCCAAGGCTGCACCCGATGGACACACCATCATCTTGGGTCACGTGGGCACTTTGGCGGTCAATCCGTACATGTTGAAGAACCAACCCTACGACGTCAACAAAGACTTCATGCCGGTCACTTTGCTCGCCAAAGTGCCCAATGTGTTTGTGATCCACCCCGATGTGCCCGCCAAAAACTTCAAAGAGTTTGTGGCCTATGCCAAGAAAAATCCAGGTCAACTCAATTATGGTTCTGCGGGCAATGCCAGCGCAGGGCATTTGGCCATGGAGTACTTGAAGTTGGTGACCGGCATGTTCATGACGCACATTCCTTACCGTGGCACGGGCCCTCAGTTGACGGATTTGCTGGCGGGCCGCACGCAAGCGTCATCTGCAGGTATGCCTGCATTGGGTGCGCACATTCGCAGCGGCAAATTGCGCGCCATTGCGGTGGGTACGCAGCAACGCATCCCTGCCTTGCCCGATGTGCCCACTGTGGCTGAATTGGGCTTTAAAGATTTCGAAACTTCACAGTGGTACGGCATCATGGCGCCCGCTGGCACACCGCCTGAGATTGTGAAACGCTTGCAAGAAGAGTCTTACAAAGCACTCAAATCAAGTGCCGTCACAGAACGCTTCGCGACCGACAACGCCGTAGGCGGTGGCGGCCCTGCGACGGAATTTGCCGCTTTCATTAAAAATGAACAGCGCATTTGGAGCGACATCGTTAAACGCGCAGACATCAAGGCCGATTGATGTCTTTGCAAGCTAAGTTGGAGTTGGCATGAGTTTGGATGTCTTGGTCATTGGGGGTGGCAATGCCGCGTTGAGTGCGGCGTTGATGGCCAGAGAAGCTGGCGCCAGTGTCATGGTGCTCGAATCCGCGCCGCGTGAATGGCGTGGTGGCAACTCGATGCACACACGCAATTTGCGCTGCATGCACGATGCACCGCAAGATGTGTTGGTCGATGCCTACCCAGAAGAGGAGTTTTGGCAAGACTTGCTCAAAGTGACCGGCGGCCTCACCGACGAGCACTTGGCGCGTTTGGCCATTCGCCACTCCCACCATTGCCGCCCTTGGATGGTCAAGCATGGTGTGCGCTTTCAGCCCTCCTTGTCGGGTGCCTTGCACACAGCGCGCACCAACGCGTTTTTCATGGGCGGTGGCAAAGCGCTGATCAATGCGTATTACCGCAGCGCCGAAAAACTCGGCATTCAAATTCACTACAACGCCGAAGTCAACGAACTCGAGTTGGAAAACGGTGACTTCAAAGCCGCGTTGGTGAAGCACAAGTCGCCCCAAGGCGAGCTCTTGCACACCGAGCGCATCACGGCCAAAGCCTGTGTCATGGCAGCGGGTGGTTTTGAATCCAACATTCCTTGGCTGAAAGAGGCATGGGGTCAAAACGCGCAAGGCGAATTTCCGGCGGACAACTTCCTCATTCGCGGCACCAAATTCAACCAGGGCACTTTGCTCAAGCATTTGCTTGACAAAGGTGCTGACCAAATTGGCGATCCCACACAAGCCCACATGGTGGCCATTGATGCGCGTGCGCCTTTGTACGACGGCGGCATTTGTACCCGCATCGATTGCGTTTCCTTGGGTGTGGTGGTGAATAAAAATGCCGAACGCTTCTACGACGAAGGAGAAGATTTCTGGCCCAAGCGTTATGCCATTTGGGGCCGCTTGGTGGCGCAGCAACCTGGTCAAGTTGGTTACTCCATCACGGATGCCAAAGCCGTAGGCCGCTTCATGCCGCCCGTGTTTGAAGGCACTGTGGCGCAAACACTGCCCGAGTTGGCGCAGAAGTTGGGCTTGAATGTCGACACCTTCATGACCACCTTGAATGCCTACAACCAAGCTTGCGTGCCCGGTCATTTTGACCACACCGTGCTGGACGATTGCCATACCGAAGGCGTGACGCCTGCCAAAACACACTGGGCCTTGCCGCTCGATACCGCACCTTTTTATGCGTATCCCGTCAAACCTGGCGTCACTTTCACGTACCTTGGTTTGAAGACCGACGAGACCACCGCTGTCAGGTTTCAAGACCAAGCCAGCCCCAACTTGTTTGTGGCGGGTGAGATGATGGCCGGCAACGTATTGGGCAAGGGCTACACCGCCGGTGTGGGCATGACCATTGGCACCGCTTTTGGACGCATCTCCGGTGAACAGGCTGCGCGTGCTGCCTTGGGCACACCCGCTTCAGTGCCCACCTTGGCACAGCGTGTCATGCAAGGCACTGCCGACTTAGACACTTTCGTGTCTGCATGAGAAGAACAACAATGCAAACACTTCAGCAATTGACACAAGAAGCACAAGCTTTGGCGCGTGGCGAAATCGTTTTAACGGGTTCTGAAAAAGAGGTTGCCCGTCAACTTCAAATTTGCAATGGCTGCCGCTATTGCGAAGGCTTCTGTGCGGTATTTCCGGCCATGACGCGGCGCTTGGAATTTGGCAAAGCCGACATTCATTACTTGGCCAATTTGTGCCACAACTGCGGCGCGTGTCTGCACGCCTGTCAGTACGCACCGCCACATGAGTTTGCCATCAATGTACCCAAGGCCATGGCCACTGTGCGTGGACAAACCTATGCCGACTATGCGTGGCCGCCAGCGCTTGGCACGCTTTACCAACGCAATGGTTTGACACTGTCTTTGGCCCTGGCGGCCAGTTTGACTTTGTTCATGCTGTTGGCGCTGCAAAGCAATGGCACGCTTTGGGGGTCTTTGGTGCAAAACGGCCAACAAGGTTTCTACGCCATCTTTCCGCACAACCTCATGGTGAGTTTGTTTGCGCCTGTTTTCTTGTGGGCTGTGTTCGCACTGGGCATGGGCGTGCGCAAGTTTTGGAAGGATGTGACCCCTGCCACCAGTGGTGCGCCTTTGAGCACACCTGCAGCAGCCGAGGCCACGCACGATGCGCTGAAGTTGAAGTACTTGGGCGGTGGCCATGGCGATGGTTGCAACAACGAAGACGATACCTTCACCCTGGCGCGCAAACGCACGCACCACCTCACGTTTTACGGGTTCATGTTGTGCTTTGCGGCCACCAGTGTGGCCACCCTGTACCACTATGCTTTTGGCTGGCCAGCGCCTTACGATTTCACCAGCCTGCCCAAAATCTTGGGCACCGTCGGCGGCATTTCTTTGGCGCTAGGCACCTTCGGTTTGTGGCGTCTTAACTTGGCACGCGACCCCAACCACGGCGATGTCCAACAACGCCCGATGGACCGTGGCTTCATTGCTTTGTTGTTCTTGATCAGTGTCACAGGCTTGGCCTTGATGCTGTCCAGAAACACCGCCGCCATGCCTTCATTGTTGGCACTGCATTTGGGCTTGGTGATGGCCTTGTTTTTGACTTTGCCTTACGGAAAATTTGCACACGGCATTTTCAGAACGGCGTCGTTGCTGCGTTTCTCTGTGGAGAAACGTCAGCCTAGCAAATTGGCGCTGGGCAGCGACTGAGTTTGTTCAGGCCAGCGTGGTGGCGGCGTTGATCACGCCTCCGCCCAAGCACACTTCGCCGTCGTACAGCACTGCGCTTTGTCCGGGCGTCACAGCCCATTGGTGCTCGTCAAAGACCAGTGAAAACTCGGCCACTTGCGACGACGTCAAGTGACAAGCGGCATCCGCTTGGCGATAGCGTGTCTTGGCGGCGTAGCGTCCTGCAACGGGTGCAGTGCCTGCGCACCAACTGGCATCGGCCGCATCCAACTGCGGCGACAAGAGCCATGGATGGTCATGCCCTTGCACCACCCACAAAATGTTCTTCGCCATGTCTTTGCGCGCCACAAACCAAGGCGTGTGTTCACCGCCGCCGCGCTGCGCGCCTTTTTCTTTGATGCCGCCAATCCCCAAACCTTGGCGTTGACCCAGCGTGTAAAAACTCAAGCCCACATGTTTGCCGATGGTGCGGCCTGTGGGGTCTTTGATGGGCCCGGGCTCTTTGGAGATGTAGCGGTTAAGGAAATCACGGAAAGGTCGCTCACCAATGAAGCAAATGCCGGTCGAGTCTTTTTTCTTGGCATTGGGCAAGCCAATCTCTTCCGCAATTTGGCGCACTTGCGTTTTAAGCAACTCGCCCACAGGGAACAAAGTTTTGGACAACTGCGCTTGGTTCAATCGGTGCAAAAAGTAGCTTTGGTCTTTGCTGTTGTCCAGACCTTTGAGCAATTCATGCAAGCCCGTGGCTTCGTTCAAGCGCACGCGGGCATAGTGACCTGTGGCAATTTTTTCAGCTCCCACGTGCATGGCGTGGTCTAAAAAGGATTTGAACTTGATTTCGGCATTGCACAGGATGTCGGGGTTGGGGGTGCGGCCAGCTTGGTATTCACGCAAAAATTCGGCAAACACCCGGTCTTTGTAGTCGGCGGCAAAGTTGACGTGTTCAATCTCAATGCCCACCACATCGGCCACTGCAGCGGCATCGACAAAGTCAATGTTGGACGAGCAAAATTCGCTGTCGTCGTCATCTTCCCAGTTCTTCATGAAAATGCCGACCACTTCATGGCCTTGCTTTTTCAACAGATGGGCGGTCACGGCAGAGTCGACGCCGCCCGATAAACC
>CANBWP010000056.1 GCA_947373185.1 Comamonadaceae bacterium
GATTTGCGGGCCCTCGGGCTCGGGCAAGTCCACCTTGATTCGCTGCATCCACCGCTTGGAAGAGCATCAAGAAGGCCAACTCACGGTGGCCGGCGTGACACTGAGCGACAACCTGCGCGACATCGACCAAGTGCGTCGGCAAGTGGGCATGGTGTTTCAACAGTTCAATTTATTCCCCCACCTCACTGTGCTGGAAAACCTCACACTCTCACCCATCTTTGTTGGCAAGATGCCTGCCGCTGAAGCGAACCAAAGGGCCATGCAGCAACTCGAACGCGTGCGTATTGCCGACCAAGCCCACAAGTACCCCTTGCAACTCTCAGGCGGTCAACAACAACGCGTGGCGATTGCGCGGGCCTTGTGCCTGAGCCCACAAATCATGCTGTTTGATGAACCCACATCGGCCCTCGACCCCGAAATGATTCAAGAAGTGCTGGACGTGATGACCGAGTTGGCCCAACAAGGCATCACCATGCTGTGCGTCACCCACGAAATGGGCTTCGCACGCGCGGTGGCCGACCGCGTGGTGTTCATGGATCAAGGGCAAATTGTGGAAGAAGCTCCGCCCTCTGAATTCTTTGAGCATCCACGCCATGCACGCACACAGGCGTTTTTAGCCAAGATCATTGGCCACTGACGCCTGTAGGCAGTTGCATCAAAGCTTGGCGATCGAGACTTCGGTCGACTTGACCAAGGCCACCACCTCCGAGCCCACCACCAAGGCGAGGTCGTCGACCGAACGTGTGGTGATAACCGAGGTCACGACGCCCCAAGGGGTTTCGACATCGATTTCAGACACGACATCGCCGCGAATGATTTCTCGCACTTTGCCTTTGAATTGGTTGCGAACGTTGATTGCTTGAATGGACATGGGTTTCTCCTTAAAAGTCCGTGGTAAAAATTTTGTTAAACAGTCCAGCGCAAACCATGCGCAGGCAGGCCCGGCCACGACACGTCGTTGGCAGGCTGTTCGTTATCGGGGTGTTGCAACACGCGGTCCAAGATGCGTTTTTCCAAAGCGGCAAACCGCGCATCGCCACGGGAACGAGGTCGTGGCAGATCAATGCGCTCGTCGAGTGACACCGTGCCGTCTTCGATCAAGATCACACGGTCGGCCAAAGCCACCGCCTCTTGCACATCGTGTGTCACCAACAAAGCGGTGAACCCGTTGTCGCGCCAGAGTTGCTCGATCAAGGTGTGCATTTCGATGCGGGTCAACGCATCCAAAGCACCCAAAGGCTCATCGAGCAACAGCAAGCGAGGTTGGTGGACCAAAGCACGCGCCAAGGCCACACGCTGGCGCTGGCCTCCTGAAAGCTTGGCGGGCCATTCGTTCAAACGGTCCCCCAAGCCCACCTGCCCCAACACCTTCGCTGCGGCATCGCGTTGCGATTCGGGTAAACCGAGCGCCACGTTGTCGAGCACACGTCGCCAAGGCAAAAGACGTGCTTCTTGAAACATGATGCGGGTGTCGTTGCTCAAACCTTTGACCACCTGGCCATCAATTTGTAGCTCACCTTGCGTGGGCGTTTCTAAGCCTGCGATCAAGCGCAGCAAGGTGCTTTTTCCGCAACCACTGCGTCCCACGATAGCAACAAACTCGCCGGATTCGATGGTCAGCAAAGCGTTGTGCAGCACTTGGCGTTCGCCATACGCTTTGCCTAAGTGGCGTGCTTCTACGCGCACGCCGTTGTTGGGGTGTGTCATGTCAGACTCATTTCTTTATTGGTAACCCGGGTGCCAGCGCAACCAATAGCGCTCCAACCCTTTGGCAAATACGTCGGCCAACTTCCCCAAAATGGCGTAGAGCAAGATGCCCACCAACACCACATCGGTTTGTAAAAACTCGCGGGCATTCATGGTGAGGTAGCCAATGCCAGCTTGTGCAGAGATGGTTTCGGCCACGATCAAAATCACCCACATCAGTCCCAGCGAAAAACGCAGGCCCACCAAAATCGACGACATCGCACCGGGCAAAATAATCTGGCGGTACAAGCCCCAACGCGTCAAACCATAGGTGCGCCCCATCTCAATCAGACCTGGGTCCACATTACGAATACCGTGGAAGGTGTTGATGTAGATTGGAAAAAAAACGGCCACTGAAATCAGAAACAGCTTGGCAATCTCATCAATGCCGAACCACAAAATGACCAAGGGAATCAAAGCCAACGCAGGGATGTTGCGCACCATCTGAATGGACGAGTCCAACAGTGTTTCAGCCCAACGCACAGACCCCGTCAACAGACCGAACGCCAAACCCAAACCGCCGCCCACAGCCAGCCCAAGCAAAGCACGGCCCGCACTGATTTGCACATGTTTGGCCAATTCTCCAGAGACGGCCAAACCCCAAGCGGCATCCACCACAGACAAAGGCGCAGGTAAAACACGCACCGACATCCACCCCAGTGATGACGCGATTTGCCACACACTCACCAACAGCACAGGCACCAGCCAAGGCAATAAGCGTTGGCCCACCACGCGCAGAAAACTTTGCAATTTCAGCCAAGGCTTCCACACGGGTTCTAACGTCGCGGGCCAACTAGGCTGCGCAAATGAAGACTCAAAGCCACAAAGCGCCTCTAAGTCTTTGTTTGAAGATAAAGACATGGCCGCCCCTTAACTTTGCGACACGCGTTTTTCAGCGGGCACCAAGTTATTGGCCATCACCTCGCCAAAGGGGCTGACCAGATTGACTTGCGTGGCCGCACTGTCGGGGGTGGCCAAATCCAAATGTGGGAATACCAACTCAGCAAAGCGGTAGGTCTCTTCCAAGTGCGGATAACCCGAGAGCACAAAGGTGTCTGCACCCAAGGCTTGGTACTCTTTCAAACGCTTGGCGATGGTTTCACCGTCGCCCACCAAGGCAGTGCCCGCACCGCCACGCACCAGTCCCACACCGGCCCACAAGTTAGGACTGATCTCTAGCTTGCTTCGGTTGCCGCCGTGCAGCTCGCGCATGCGACGCTGACCTTCAGAGTCCATGCTGGCCAAACCCGCTTGGGCTTTGGCGATGGTGGCGTCATCCAAATGTTTGATCAGATCTTCGGCAGCGGCCCAAGCCTCTTCGTTGGTTTCGCGTGGAATAACGTGCAAGCGCACACCCAGCTTCACTTTGCGTCCATGCTTGGCTGCGCGAGCGCGGATGTCGTCAAACTTTTTGGCCACTTCTTCGGGTGGCTCGCCCCAGGTGAGGTAGAGCTCAACTTTCTCAGCCGCCAAATCGTGGGCAGCGTCGGACGATCCGCCAAAGTAGATGGGTGGATAAGGCCGCTGCACGGGCGGAAAGAGTTGACGCGCGCCTTTGACCTTGAGGTGTTTGCCCTCAAAGTCCACCGTTTCGCCCGAAAGCACGCGGGTGTAAATATCCAAAAATTCACGAGCATGGTCATAGCGTTCGTCATGACTCAAAAACGTGCCGTCCGCTTCCAAGTCGCTGCTATCGCCACCGGCCACCAAGTTCACCAGCAAACGGCCTTCGCTGAGTCGGTCAAACGTGGCCGTTTGGCGCGCAGCCACTGTGGGCGACATGATGCTGGGTCGCAGGGCCACCAAGAACTTCAAGCGTTGTGTAACGGGAATCAAGCTGGCAGCGGCGATCCATGGGTCTTCGCAGGAACGGCCCGTGGGCAAAAGCACGCCGCCATAGCCCAACTTGTCAGCGGCTTGGGCAATTTGTTTCATGTAGTGGTGATCGACTGCGCGCGCCCCTTGCGAGGTGCCCAAGTAGCGACCATCGCCATGCAAAGGAATAAACCAAAAAATATTCATGATGTGCTTTCTAATACGGGAGAGTTGTTTAAAAAAATGATGTCCAGATCTGGTTTCAGCGCGCAAAGCGCCAAACGATGTCTGCCACCTTCACGGGTTTAGGAATCAATGACAGACGCGCAAAGGCATCGGCCACGCTTTGTTGAGCCGACACGGCTTCAGCGTTGAGCAATCCCACAGGCGAGCGCGGGCGACGTTTCAAAAACAAACTGACCACACCTGCGTCTAGGCCGCTGAAATCGGCAATGAGCTTGATGGCCTCGGGGCGATGCTCTTGAGCAAAACGGTCCGCTCGGCTGAGCTCTTGAAACAAGGCCTCTAAGACGTCAGGGTGCTGATGGGCCAGCGTGGTGGACGACAGGTAGAACGAGTTGTTGCCCGACAAGCCTTGGCCCGTGGTGATGACGCGTGTGGGCACGGACAGCTCAGTGGCGGCATAAAACGGATCCCAAATCACCCAAGCGTCCACGCTCTTGCGCTCAAACGCAGCGCGCGCATCCGCGGGCGTGAGGTAGATGGGCTGAATGTCGCTCCACTGCAAACCAGCCTTCTCGACAGCGCGTACCAACAGGTAGTGCGCACTAGAACCTTTTTGCAAGGCAATCTTCTTGCCTTTTAAGTCCACCAAGCTTTTGATGGGGGAGTCTTGCAACACCAACAATGCAGAGCTTTCGGGTTTGGCAGGCTCTGCCCCCACGTAATACAAGTCTTTGCCTGCGGCTTGGGCAAACACGGGCGGCGAGTCCCCCGTCAAACCAAACTCCAAGGCACCAACCGACAAGGCTTCAAGCAACTGGGGTCCGGCAGGGAACTCAAGCCACGACACCTTGGTGTTGGGAAAGCGTTTTTCCAGCGCCCCCTGCTGTTTCAAGATCACCAGGTTAACGGCAGACTTTTGGTAACCAATGCGCAGCAATTCGGGCGGCTTGCCAGCCTTGTCTTTGTCTTGTGCCCACACACTCGGAACACCAAAGGGTGCCGTCAAACCCCAAGCACCGGCAGACACAGCCATCAGCCGCAACATGCCTCGGCGGTTGAGTTCAGCGTTCACCTGAGCACTTTCAGATGCAATGTGTTTGTGTGTCATGACAACTCCAAGATCAATGGGCTCAGTTCAAGCTCACGGGTGCGGCATGGCGCAAATTCAACTTCTTAGGAATGAGCTTGAGTTCAAAGAAGGTGTCCGCAATGCTTTGCTGCTCGCTCAAGATGTCTTGCGTCACGGCTGCGGTGCCGTAGGCCGCGCGATTCACATAGACCTCGGTGATGGTCTTGTCCAAGCCCAACACTTGGGCCAACTCAACAGCGGCTGCCGCTTTGTTTTTGGACACCCAGGTGTCAATGCCATTCACCTCTTCAATCGCAATGCGAAGCACGTCGGTGTTGTGTGTGGCGAATTCCCGCGAGGTGAAGTAGTAGCCCCGGTTGTTCGCCACGCCTGTGGCATCAGCCAATATCTGGGCATTCAAGGTTTTTTGAGCCGCTGCGAGGAAGGGGTCCCAAATGATCCAAGCATCGACGGCCCCTTTTTCAAAGGCAGCACGGGCATCGGGGGGCGGCAAGAACACCGATTGAACATCGGTGTACTTCAAGCCATTTTTTTCGAGCAGCTTGGCCAAAAAGTACTGAACGTTAGAGCCTTTGTTATAGGCAATGCGCTTGCCTTTGAGATCCGCCACCGTTTGGATGGTGGAGCCTTTAGGCACGATGATGGCTTCTAAACGGGGGCGAGGCACGGTGGCTGCTGCGTATACCAGCGGTGCGCCTGCGGCTTGCGCAAAGATGGGTGGTGCTTCGCCCACATCTCCAAAATCAATGGCTCCCACATTCAAGGCTTCGAGTTGCACAGGACCCGCATTGAATTCGGTCCATGTCACGTTCACACCCAATGGTGCCAAGCGTTTTTCCAAAGTGCCACGGCCCTTGAGAATAGACAGCCAACCCTTTTGATGGCCAATACGCAAGGTGCGTGAGACCTTTTGTGCCAACACAGATGTGGGTGTACCCAACGTGGCCACAGCTGTGGATGCAAGCACGGTAGAAGCGAGAAATTGACGGCGAGAAAAATCAGATCTGAAGGTCATACAAACTTTCTTTTGAAATGTGCAGGCAAGGCTTCGCCCATGCCGCTGGCACAGCGGTTTCTAAAAATATGGAAAGGGGGTTAAGAAAGATGCCCGTGCAGAACAAGCATCGCGAGGCGCTTACACGCTACATCGCACCTGAGAGAAAGGCACCGACGAGAAACGTCCCGCGTTCGAGAACGACAAATGCTCATTCACCAAAGTGTTGACGGCGTCGTCTAAACGGTCACCAATATCGGCATCCACGTGGTAGCCGCCTTCGGGGTTGATCACCACTTGAGCGTCCGTGGCGTAAATGCCTGGCAAGATATTTTTGGCACCCAAGGACTGCAGAACGGGCCGTAATGCATAGTCCAGCGCCAACATGTGATGTGGACTCCCACCCGTTGCCAAGGGCAGCACGGTTTTGCCTTTGAGCGCAGTTTGTGGCAGCAAGTCCAAAAACACTTTCAACACACCGCTGTAAGCAGCCTTGTAAACCGGGGTGGCCACCACCACGATGTCGGCCGCAGCCACTTGTGCGGTGGCACGGATCACGGCAGGGTGACCAAAATTAGCCAGCAAGAGTGCTTGCGCTGGTAAGTCGCGCACTCGCAGAGTTTCGACCTGCGCTCCTCTGAAGCTCAAACGCTGTCCTGCGGCATTGAGCAAGGCCGCGGTACGCGAACGTTCAGAAGGACTGCCTGCAATTAATAGTACGGTCATGGCAGCTCACTTCTTCAAATAGATTTGGTCAAAGCTGCCGCCATCGGCAAAGTGGTCTTTGTCAGCCTTGGTCCAACCACCAAACGCTTGGTCGATGGTGAACAAAGGTAATTTGGGCAGCTGCTTGACGTATTTGGCTTGTGCCTTGGCAGAGTTGGGGCGGTAAAAGTTTTTGCCCGCAATGTCTTGACCTTCTTCGGTGTAGAGGTAGTTCAGGTAAGCCTCAGCCACTTTGCGCGTGCCTTTGCGATCGACGTTTTTATCGACCACGGTGACGGGTGGCTCGGCCAAGATGCTGAGGGATGGGTAGACGATGTCGACCTTGTTGCCAAACTCTTTCTCTAACAAATGCGCCTCGTTCTCCCAAGAGATGAACACATCACCTTGGTTGCGCTGGGCAAACGACACAGACGAACCGCGTGCGCCCGTATCGAGCACGGGCACGTTTTTGTAGAGTGCAGCCACAAAGTCTTTGGCCTTCGCGTCACCCCCGTATTTGCGTTTGGCGAACTCCCAAGCGGCCAAATAATTCCAACGCGCGCCGCCCGATGTTTTGGGGTTGGGGGTGATGACGCTGATGCCTGGCTTGACCAAGTCGTCCCAATCTTTGATGCCTTTGGGGTTACCTTGGCGCACCACCAACACAATGGTCGAGGTGTAGGGTGCTGAGTTGTGGGGCAAGCGCTTTTGCCAATCTTGGGGTATCAAGCCGCCATGTTTGTAGAGCGCGTCCACATCACCCGCCAATGCCAACGTGACCACATCGGCATCGATGCCGTCAATCACCGAGCGGGCTTGTTTGCCAGAGCCACCGTGCGATTGCTTGATGCTCACGTCTTGGCCAGTCTGAGATTTCCAATGTTTGGCAAAGGCGGCATTGAACTCGGCATACAACTCGCGGGTTGGGTCGTAAGACACATTCAGCAGTGTGACGGGCGACTGCGCTGCGGAAAAACCGCTGACTGCCAGCAAAGCGGTAGCGGCGAGTGTCTTGAGAAAGTGTTGACGTTGAATCATGTGTGTTCCCTTTGAATTCATCTGAAAAGATTTGATTGATGAATTCTGAGAGCGTTGTGCTCAAAAGGGAACGACTGAGTTATTGGTTGTTAATTACCAAATCATCTAAGGCTTATTCCATGGGGTTTTGAATGCATCCAGGTTCAAAGCGCATTGAGGGGAATTTTCAAGTACGACACGCCGTTGTCCTCCTTCGGTGGCATCTCGCCCGCACGGATGTTGATTTGCACGGAGGGCAAGATCAACACCGGCATGGCCAAGGTGGCATCGCGTGTGGTGCGCATGCGAATGAACTCGGCTTCATCAATGCCATCGTTCAAGTGGATGTTGTGGGCGCGCTGCTCGGCCACGGTGGTCTCAAACCGCACGAGGCGATCGTTGGGCGGATAGTCGTGACACATAAAGAGACGGGTCTCAGGCTGCAAGCTCAGCAGCTTGCGAGTGGACGCATACAAAGTCTTGGCATCCCCGCCCGGGAAATCACAGCGTGCTGAACCGACATCGGGCATGAACAAGGTGTCTCCCACAAACACCGCATCGCCAATTTGATAGGCCACGCAAGCAGGCGTGTGACCTGGCACAAACAAAGTGCGTGCCGTCAGGCTGCCAATCGCGAAGACTTCGTTTTCTTTCAACAGGTGGTTGAACTGGGTGCCGTCTTCTTTGAAGCTAGGCTCCAAGTTGAAGATGCCTTTGAAGACGTGCTGCACCGTGGTGATGTGGTCGCCAATCGCGGTTTGACCGCCCAGTTGCGCCTTCAAATAAGGTGCAGCGGTGAGGTGATCGGCATGCGCATGGGTCTCCAAAATCCATGACACCTGAAGATTTTTTTCGCGCACAAACGCAATGACTTTGTCCGCCGATTCGGTGCTTGTTCGGCCTGATTTGGGGTCGTAGTCAAGCACCGAGTCAATGATGGCGCAGGCACTGCCCTCATGCTCGTAAACCACGTAGGTAACGGTCCATGTGACAGGGTCAAAAATGCCATGAACAACAGGGTTTAAAACAGACGACATGCGTGACCTTTTAAATATAAGAATTAACTGATATATTAACGCCATTTTAAAAATTCTGCATCTACTCAAACGAAAGCTTTGCCATGCAAATCGATTGGAACCATTTCACCCCTTGGATGTCGCTGGCGGGCGGCATTTTGCTTGGCATCGCGTCGGCCATGTTCATCTTGGTCAACGGCCGAATCTTGGGTATCAGCGGCATCATGGGCGGGTTGCTGGCTCCCAAAGTGCGCGACGCCAGTTGGCGCATCGCGTTTTTGTTGGGGCTCTTTGCATCGCCCCTCGCTGCACGCCTGTTGTTTCCAAGCGATTGGATCTGCGTCCCGCGAATTGATGCGGGCTGGGGCACCTTGGTCGCTGCTGGCTTGATGGTGGGCTTGGGAACGCGCTATGGCGCCGGCTGCACCAGCGGCCACGGCGTGTGTGGCTTGAGCCGCTTGTCACCCCGTTCATTGGTAGCCACGCTATCGTTCATGGCGGCTGGTTTTGCCATGGTTTTTGTCATCCGTCATGTCATCTAAGGAGCCCCTCATGCATCGTCTCTCTGAATTCATCGTGGGTCTTTTGTTTGGACTGGGCTTGCTGTTGTCAGGCATGACAGATCCAGGCAAAGTGCAAAGCTTTTTAGATTTAGCCGGCGCTTGGGACCCGTCACTGGCGTTTGTGATGGGCGGCGGCATTTTGGTGGGCTTTGTGGCTTTCACATTGGCCAAAAAGCGCACAACCAATGTGTTGGGTGGTGCCTTGCATTTGCCAACCGCCACACACATCGACAAACGTTTGGTGCTGGGCGGTTTGCTGTTTGGTGCAGGTTGGGGGCTGGCTGGTTTTTGCCCGGGTCCGGCCTTGGTATCGATGGCGGCAGGTCAAGACAAGGCGCTGGTGTTTGTACTGGCCATGGTGCTGGGCATGGGCATCTATGAGTGGGCAGAGCGCAAACCGAAAGCGACACAGCCCTGACGCACAGGGCACAGCTTGTACCGATAGCGTTGCGGCGTTTTGTAAACTAAGCGTTAGCCACTCTAACCTCGAAGGATTCATATGAGCGTTCAAATCACCCAGCACAATCCCAGCTTTGCCACAGCGCCACAAATTGATCCGCAAGACATGGCAGCGATTGCTGCCCATGGCTTCACCACCGTGATCAACAACCGCCCCGATGGTGAAGGCGGTCCAGCGCAGCCAACCTCAGCGCAGATGGCGACAGCCGCCGCAGCGGCTGGCTTGAGCTACCACTATCTGCCCGTGATCAGCGGTCAAATCACGCCTGAACAAACACAGCAATTTGCGGCCCTGATGAAAGCCGCAACCGGACCTGTGCTGGCGTTTTGCCGCAGCGGCGCACGCTCTACCAATATTTGGAGCATGGGACGCTGAGCCAACGCAGCGCCCGTCTATGCCAACTCAGGCGGCAAAGCCTGGGTTGGGTAAGACACCCTCCAGCTTGGGCGTGTTAAGCGTACGTTTGGACACTTTGCCACCACTGGCTTTGAGCCATTGCTCTGCCACTTCCCAAACCGGTTTCAGATTTTGGTGCTTGGCCTCTTCGGCCACAGGTGCCCAACCCGCCACCTTGTATGTCTTATCGGCCTCAATGAGCT
>CANBWP010000057.1 GCA_947373185.1 Comamonadaceae bacterium
GAAGCCGATCGAGGTGCCGTGGGCGCCGCAGCCGAAGCAGTGGTAAAACTGCTTGGTCGGACTGACCGTGAAGCTGGGCGACTTTTCACTGTGGAACGGGCACAGGCCCATGAAATTGGCCCCGCCTTTTTTCAGTTGGACATAGCGTCCCACCACCTCGACCACATCAACGCGGGAGAGGAGCTCTTGAATGAAAGATTGAGGAATGGCCACCGCGCTATTTTCACTCAAGTTCAGCCTGCTTCGGGCAAAAAAAAACCCTGCATGGCAGGGCTTTGACTGATTGATTGAAAAATCAGGCGGCTTTCTTTTTGCCTTTGGACTTTTTCTTTTTTGCGGCTTTTTTGGCAGCCTTAGGGGCTTCGGCCGCAGGCTTGGCTGCAGGTGCAGCTTGTGCTGCGGCAGGGGCTGCAGGTGCAACGGCAGGGGCCGCTGGTACCACGGGTGCAGTGGGGGCAGCAGTTTGAGCCACTGAAGCCAATGCCAAGGTGCTCAGAACACCGGCGACGATGAGTTTGTACATGGAACTTCCTTCAAAAAAACAAAACAGCTTGAGGATACAACGAATCAGAGATGCTTCCGGATGACATCAATCAATATTGAAAGTGTGAACTTCAAATTTTCCAGCGTGAAGGTCCTCAAAATAGTGCTTCAAGGTTTCTTGGACAGTTCTAAAAGCCAGCTCGTCCCAAGGGATGTCTGCTTCGCTGAACATCCGAGCTTCCTGCGTTTCAAAACCAGGATGGAATTCATCATTGATTAATTCGGCCAAGTAGTACAGGTGCACTTGACCAACCCGAGGCACACTCATGACCGTAAACAAAGGGCCGATCTTGAAATTGGCGCCCGCTTCTTCCATGGTTTCTCTGGCGGCACCTTCCGCCGTGGTCTCCGCCAATTCCATGAAGCCTGCGGGCAAGGTCCATTTGCCTTTGCGAGGTTCGATGTTGCGTTTGCAAAGCAGCACCCGCTGGTCCAAGTGCGGTACTGTACCCACCACGTTCAATGGGTTTTCATAGTGCACCAAGTGACAGTCGTTGCAAATGGCACGTTGTTTGGTGTCGCCATCGTCAGGCAGTCGATACGTCACTGCCGAGCCGCAGGCTCGGCAGTGTTTGATCCATTGACGTTGGTAGCTCAAGCTTTCTTGGCGGGTGCTTTGGCCGCTGGTGCTTTGGTGTGCTTCTCGATCAAGGCCCGCGCTGTGTCGATCAACTTGCGTCCATCAAATCCGCGCTTGTTCATGTCCTCAATCCATTCGATCTCGAGTGCGCGAGATTTGCGGCGGAACTCTTGCGCTTCCTCTGGGCCGACTGTGAAAATGGCGTTGTTTCTGTCGCTGGCAGACTTGCGGCCTGGAATGTCGCCTTCTTGCTGCGCTTTTCCCAGCCACGCAGAGGTTTCCATGCCGCTGTTGTTGTCGATGATTTTCTTCAGGTCAGCGGGCAGTGCGTTGTATTTGGCTTTGTTCATGGCCATCACAAAAGTGGTGGTGTACAAGCAGCCACCTGCAGGGTCGAATTCGGCGTGAAATTTGGTCAACTCGTGCACTTTGACGGCAGGCACCACTTCCCAAGGAATGACGGCGCCATTGATGGTGCCCTTGGACAATGCATCCGGAATGCCTGGCAGGGGCATGCCCACAGGAATGGCTCCCAGAGCGCCCAAGAGTTTGGTCACTTGACGAGTTGGTGCGCGCATTTTCAAGCCCTTCATGTCGGCCACGCTCTTGACAGGCTTGTCAGCCGTGTGAATCACACCGGGGCCGTGGACTTGAAGCGCAATGACTTGCGTGTCTTTGAATTCATCGGCCGCAACGGTTTGCACATATTCCCAATAGGCTTTGGACGTGGCCTCTGCGTTGGTCATCATGAAGGGCAGTTCAAACACTTCAACGCGTGGAAAACGGCCAGCCGTGTTGCCAGGCAAGGTCCAAATGATGTCAACCACGCCGTCACGGGCTTGGTCATACAACTGCACAGGCGTGCCGCCCAATTGCATGGCGGGATAGGCTTCGAACTTGATGCGGCCGCCGGACTCTTTTTCAACTTTGTTCATCCATGCTTTGTGCATGTTGAGCCACACGTTGGACTGTGGGGCCATGAAGGTGTGAAATTTCAAAGTGACGGTTTGTTGGGCCAGTCCCGTCAGGGCGGGGGCAGCGATGGCCGCAGCAGCACCAGATTTCAAAAGTGAACGACGTTTGATCATGTATGTCTCCGATGGGTAATGCGTTGAATGTTAACGGATCCTGTCCCTGAAAAGCGCATTCAACTTAGGCAACGTATTGAATCAACCACAGGGAAATCCCGGGGAAGAAGAGCAACAAGGTGGTCCGAATCGTGTCACTGATGAGGAAGGGCATCACACCTCGGTAACTTTCCGCAATGGGCACATCCTTGGCCATGCTGTTGACCACGTAGACATTCAAGCCAACGGGCGGCGCCAACATGCCAAAGCCCACGGTCATGAGAACCATGATGCCAAACCAAATGGCGGTGGCTTCTTTGGTCATGCCAAAGTCCAAGCCCATGATCATGGGAAAGAAAATAGGTATGGTGAGCAAAATCATGCTGAGCTCGTCCATGACGGCGCCCAAAACCACATAAAAAAGCAAAATGGCCGTTACCACCATCAAGGGAGAGAGGCCCCACCCACCCACCACAGTGGCCAATTGATTGGGCACTTGTGTGAGGGCCAAAGAAGAGTTCATGACGTCTGCGCCAATGAAGATCATGAAGATCATGGCGGAGCTTTCTGCCGTGGCGTAGAAGCATTCTTTGAATTTGGACCAAGTGATTTCACGCTTCAATATGGCCGCCACAAACGTGGAAGCGGCGCCTACGCCCGCTCCCTCAGTGGGGGTGAAGAATCCACCATAAATGCCACCAAACACAATCACAAAAATACAGGCAATCGGTGCAATGCCCGACAAAGCTGCCATAGAAAAAGTCTCGATGTTTTTGTCGACTTCAGGGGCCTGCCCGGGCACGATGCGCACGTAGATGGCAATTGCAATCATGTAGCCCACCATGGCGATGATGCCGGGGACCATGGCTGCAGCAAACAACTTGGCAATGTTTTGCTCGGTCAAGATGGCATAAATCACCAGGGGAACTGAGGGCGGAATCAAAATGCCCAAAGTACCGCCGGCTGCCAGAGTGCCAGTTGACAGACGACCAGAGTAGCCATGTCGTTTCATCTCTGGCAATGCCACACCCGTGATGGTGGCGGCTGTGGCCACAGACGAGCCACAAATGGAGCCAAACGCCGCACTTGCCAATACAGCTGCCATGGCCAAGCCGCCCTTGAAACGTCCCATCACGCTCGCAGCGAATTGAAACAGCGCCTTGCTGATGCCACCCTGGGTTGCAAAGTGCCCCATCAAAATGAACAAGGGAATGACGGACAAGTCGTAACTGGCAAAGCGTGCAAAGGCCAAGTTGTTCAAGAAACTGGAGTAGGGTCCCCAACCCGTTTGCATGAGATAGCCCAAGGTGCCCGCAGCAAACATCGAAACTGCAATGGGCACGCGAATGGCCATCAGCACCAGCATGGCGCCGAAAATGATCAAACACAAGGTCAGTGCGCTCATGAGGAGGCTCCTTCTGAGACAGAAAAATGCGCGCCCATCAGAGCTTGCGTGAGCGCAATCACTGCACTCAAGGCCAATGGCGGGGTCATGGCTGCATAGACAATCCACTCAGGAAAGCCGAGCATCATGGAGCCCGATTGCGACACCCATGCATTCATACCGCCTAGGTAAGTACGCCATGCCAACAAACCAAACGTGACGGCCATGAACAAGGCGCCCAAACGATCGAGTTGAACGATGGTGGCATCGCTGGCCTTGGCCGTGAAGAAATCAACAATGATGTGGGCTTTTTTCAGTTGGCACAAGGGCATGAACAGTGCAATGGCAGCACCCGTTGCAACACCTGTCAGTTCAAAATCGCCGGCAATGGTATCGCCGGTGGTGTTGCGACCAATGAGGCTGTAGCACGTCATCAAGGTGATGCCTGTCAACAGCGCACCCGACAAGATGCTACAGAGCTTGGCCAATGTTTCAAGAATTTTCAAGCAAGTCTCCCAGGCACGGGGCGGGCTGCCCCGGCTGAATTGATGTCATGTTTATTTGGCAGGATCGACCTTGACAGTCAAACTGCCCAGGCCCTCGACACGGCCAACCAAAGTGTCGCCTGTCACCACGGCAGCAACGCCTTCAGGTGTGCCTGTGTAAATCAAATCACCAGGCTGCAACTCCCAAGCGGCGGACAAGTGTTCAATGGTTTCGGCCACGTTCCAAATCAATTTGGCCACGTTGCTGGATTGACGCACTGCGCCATTCACGGTCACGTCCAAGGCGGCGTTGTTGATGTCGCCCGCATTGGCTTTGGGGGTGATCGGGCCGATCGGTGCGGATGCATCAAAGGCTTTGCCAATGCACCAGGGACGGCCTTGTTTTTTCATGTCGTTTTGCAAATCGCGACGCGTCATGTCCAGACCCACGGCATAGCCGTAAATGTGTTTTTCAGCATCGGCTGCTTTGATGTTTCTGCCGCCTGTACCAATGGCCACGACCAATTCAATTTCGTGGTGGAAGTTGCTGGTCAAACTGGGGTAGGGCATGTGGCCTGTTTCGCCATCATTCACCACCACCAAAGCATCAGCAGGCTTCATGAAAAAGAAGGGGGGTTCGCGGCCTGTGAAGCCCATTTCCTTGGCATGCTCTTCGTAATTGCGGCCAACACAGTAAATGCGGCGAACGGGGAAACGCTCCGCTTGTCCAACAACGGGGACAGAAGGCATTGGCTCAGGTTGAAATACAAAACTCATAGAAACCTTTCTGGCAAAGAAAATTCAGACAACTCAAAATGAGAGTTTTCGTAAGTATACTTATTAATGAGCGCCTTCAATCCAGGTGCCCAAAACATTGAATGATAGTGCCATGACCCAAAGTTTTGATTTTGCCCAAGCCCCTGGCCATTTAGTTCGCCGAGCACAACAGATTGCTGTTGCCTTGTTCATGGCCGAGTTGAGTGCGGAAGATGTCACACCGGTGCAATTTGCCATTTTGAATGCGGTCATGGACACACCCGGCATTGATCAAATCACTTTGGCTGGACGTGTCGCCTTTGATGCGGCCACCTCAGGCTCTGTGATTGGGCGACTGGAAACCAAAGGCTGGATTCGGCGAGAACCTGACACAGTGGATCGCCGTCGAAAATTGTTGTGGTTGACCGAATCAGGGCAAGAAGCCACGGTCCAAATGAAGGCGGCGGTGCAGCGCGTTCAAGACAATTTGCTCAAGCCTTTGACACAAGTCGAAGCTGACAACATGGTCGCCTTGTTGGCCAAGCTAGTGGCTTTTCACGAGAGCACGCCACCTGCGGCGTGAGTTGAACTTCGAACGTCGAACGTTGAACGGGGCACGCTGCGCAAGGCCCCTAAAGTGCGACATTGCTGGCTTTAACTTTTGAACGTCAGTTCGAAGTGCTCAACGGCAGGAGGGGCCGCAAAGAAAGGGCCCACAATGGCCCGCCATTCGGCGAACAAGGGTGACTCGCGAAATCCAACGGTGTGGTCTTCCAGGGTGTCCCAGAAAATTTGCAAAACATAACGATCAGGACTTTCCACGCCGCGATTGACCTTGGCCCCTTGGAAGCCTTTGGCGCGCGCAATCACAGATTGAATGCCCTGTTCAATGGCCTTCTCAAAATTGGCTTGTTGGCCAGGCTGAATGCGAATGTCGGCAAGTTCGAGAATCATGATCTTCCTTGATTGAATGGGAGGGCGTTCAAACCACACAGCATGTGGTTTGCTCTGCGCATTGTGACAAATTACAGACGACGCTGCCGAGCCACCCACAAAACGAGGCTCACAAATGCCACACTCACCAAACCCAAGGCCAAACTGCTGCTGGCCCAAAAGGTACTCACTTCAGGCCGCGCAGGCCAATCGCCAAGGCCATGGTATGCCCACTGATAGGCACCATACAAACCGACGCCCCACAGCATGAGACTGTAGACCAGCAGCGGGATGAGGGTCATTCTGTAACATCTCAAAATAAACGCGCAAACAGCTTGCAGCGCATCCATGAGGTGGTACAGAGCGACCCATGCCAAAACCGTCGACGCTGCAAGTTTGACGGCGATGTCGTTTGAAAAAATGGCAGCAAGTTCGTCTCTGAAATAGGCCAATCCGGCACTGCTGACAAGGGCCAGCAGCAAACCCAACTTCAGACCTGTATGAACCGCCTGCTCAGCATGCCGTGCTTGCTCTGCACCCATCCAAAATCCGACACGCGCACTGGTGGCAATGCCCAATGCCAAGGGCACCATGTACATCACTGTGGCCAAGCTGGAAGCAATTTGGTGACTTGCTGCAGCCACCACCCCTTGCCTAGAAATGAACAAAGCCATCATGGTGAAGGCGGTCACCTCCACCATCAAGGACATGGCCGAAGGTATGCCCAATCGTAAAAATTCTTTGAGTGTGGGCCAGTGCGCGCGCTCCATGGGTTGCCAAATTTGATATGCCGCATAAAAGGCTTGGTGGCGCAACAAATAAATGCTCATGCCCATGAGCCAGAAATTAACCACCAGCGTGGCCCATGCGCAGCCTACGACACCTTGTGCTTCTAAACCCAAGCCACCCAGAGTGAGCCACATGGACAAAGGAATTTTGATGGCCAACGCCGCCATTTGAAGTGCCGTGATACGTAAGGGCTTGCCCAAGCTTTGATTCAAGGTGGCAAACATGCGAAAGAGCAACGAAGGTCCCACCGCAATGGCCAACACGCGCAAATAACTTCGCACATTGTCCTGCAAGGCCTCGGGAACGTTGGTGTAGTTCAGCCAAGGGTCTGGAAATAGCAAAGCCAAGGTGCCGATCAAACTGACACTGACGCACAAGTACAAAGCTTGTCTCACCGACTGGCCCAGTTTGGCGTTGGCGCCGGCACCCCTGAGTTCCGACCAGACAGGCAACAGCGCTTGCATCAATCCATTCAGCGCCACATAGATGCTGATGTAGATGGAGGAGCCCACTGACAATGCGGCCAAGGCCGAGGCATCGTAGCGGCCTGCAATCAGGGTGTCCGCTATGCCAAAGGCCATGACGGCCAATTGACCGACCAAGACAGTCCCAGCGTGACGAACAATGACGCGCGCTTCAAACATGCAAGAACTTAAGGTGAAACTGTTGTCTTGACGGGTGTCGTCGCAGGTGATGTTTCACGGATGGGCTTCTGACGGAACAACACGATGTCTTCATTGTTGTCAGACGGACGCCTGACGGTGGCGTGTTGGGTCCAGACTGACATGTCCACATCCTTGCGCAAAGTGTTCATCGCTTGTGTGTCCACAATGAGCCACGGGCAGGCGGGGGCACTGGGCGTGTCAACACCTTGGGCTGCCGCAATTGGCTTCAGTTGAAGTTGACCATGAAACTCAAAAGCTGCACCTTGGGCTTTTGTCAGACCGTAAAAGTTCACGCACGAAGCCTCGCCCATCATGCCGCGTACCTTTTGCACCAAAGGGGCGTAGCTTCTGCCAAAGTCCAACAAGGGTAGCCACAGTGTCATGACCAACAGCCAACACAGGGCGGCGCCACCGGCAGGCAGTGCCATGCTTTTCCAAAGTGCAGATTGATGTCGGCCTGCACGCCATTTCACCAAGCCCGCCCAAGCCAATGTGCCAGAGAGTGCCAGGAGCAAAGCACCGATAGAAAAGTGCGGCTCAAATCCAGGTGCCAATCGGGCTACATTGACGGCCGGTTGCGAGGGCACACCTGTTTGCATCGAAGCCCAGACCACCCAAATGATGAAGGCACCAGCACTGAAGAAGATCAAGGTGAACCAATCAATAAAAGCACTGACACTGCGCCTGAGCGTGGGCAAAGCAAAAGCTGCCAAAGTAGCCAACGCGGGCAATGCCAACAGCAAAGCGCGATCACTGAGGCCAGATAACCATGTGCTGAACAGGGCAACGCTGACAAACCACAAAGGCAAAGACAGGTGTGGGTTGGCCGCCAGATGTTTCAACTGGTAACGCCAGCGCCAGAGTGTCCAGATTGCCAAGGGCCAGGCAGGCCACAAGAACCACAACAGCAATCGTGTCATGGCTTTCACCTCAATCACGTGCGAGTAGGCAATTCGCCAGCGCCAAAGCCCAAGCGCAGAAACCAGAGCCGCACTGGCTAAGCAAATGAGCAAGATCCAAGCGACATCTACACGCCGAACCCTCAGTGCGGACGCTGAGTTTCCAGGCATGGCCATGACCAAGGCGCCGCCAACACCCAATATCAGGGCCAGTGCGGGTGCGGCCGAAAGCGCCAAACCAAAAATGGCCAGGGCCGCACAGATCAATGCCGGAATTCGTTTGCGCGGCAGGTTGGCCAATGAAAAAAACAAGAGGGTGCTGAAGGACAATTGCACCAATGCCGGGGTGGCTTCGTGTGAAAGTCGGGCCAAGCCCAACGTCGCCAGCAGTGCCAGCAAACCACCATCCGCCACGGCTCTGGCGTAATCGGCGGGCCTGGCTTCTCCGCCGAAGGCAAATGTCACGGGTTGCGCCGCCGGGGTGCGCGCCAAGGCATAGACAGCGTACCAGGTCGCGCCGAGGGTGAGCGATAGGAGCGCAGCAAATGGCATGTGGGCTGCGCTGTCTAAAGGCATGCCTTGGGGCGCTAGCTGTATGGCCCAAGCACCCAGCCAGTATGGAAGCAATGCGCCATGAGGATCTGTTTGACCAAGTAAAGTCGGTTTGAGCCATGACACTGACTCGTTGCCAAAGGCTTGCGCCAGATGCAACATGAAACCAAAGGCTTCCATGTCATCGGCTTTCCAAGGCGTGCGTCCGATGAATCCAGGCAACACATATGCCAAGCACAATGCCAAAAGCACCCAGCGCGGCAAGCGCCTTACGGCACTTTGTGCCACGATGGCGGGGCTGGAAGAGGAGTCTGTTGCGGTATGAGTCACAGCTGAGAAGATAGCAGAGTCGGGGGCGAAATCACAAGGGCGTCGCGCCGCGCCAAAAAACAAGGGCAGGCCGGTTGCCCGGGCTGCCCTGTGACGGTCACCAAGTGACGTGAAAAATTACTTGGTAATGGAGGTTTTGCCAAAACGGTTACGGAACTTCTCAACGCGACCACCCATGTTGTCCACGGATTTTTGTGTACCTGTGTAGAAGGGGTGTGATTCGCTGGAAGTATCCAACTTGAACAAAGGCAGCTCGCGGCCGTCATCCATTTTCACCATTTCTTTGGCGTTGACGCAAGAACGTGTGACGAACTTGAAGCCGTTAGACAGGTCCAAGAAGCAAACTTCTCGGTAGTTGGGGTGAATGCCTTCTTTCATGGTCTTTTCCTTGAGTTCAGTTGCGACAGCCGCCCATGGACCATTCCAGGGTACTTTTCGCGAAAACCGAGATTATGGCATGAAATCATAGACTTGCATGCCGAACTGGGGCTGTCGTTCCTACTTTTTAACCGCCGCGGCGCATCATGTCGAAGAATTCGACGTTGCTCTTCGTGGCTTTCATGCTCTTGAGCACCATTTCCATGGCTTCAATCTCATCCATGTTGTACATGAACTGGCGCAAGATGCGGGTCTTTTGCAGGACTTCTGGTTGCAACAACAACTCTTCGCGGCGGGTACCACTGCGGTTTAAGTTGATGGCTGGGAAGACGCGTTTTTCGTACAGCCGGCGTTCCAAATGGATCTCGCAATTGCCCGTGCCCTTGAACTCTTCAAAGATCACTTCGTCCATGCGGCTGCCGGTGTCTACCAAAGCGGTGGCGATGATGGTCAGGCTACCGCCTTCTTCCACATTGCGAGCCGCGCCAAAGAAGCGCTTGGGGCGTTGCAGGGCGTTCGAGTCCACACCGCCAGACAAGACCTTGCCAGATGAAGGCACCACGTTGTTGTAGGCGCGGGCCAGGCGGGTGATCGAGTCCAGCAGGATCACCACGTCTTTTTTCAGCTCCACCAAGCGCTTGGCGCGTTCGATCACCATTTCGGTCACGTGCACGTGGCGGGCGGCGGGTTCGTCAAACGTGGAGGCAATCACCTCACCCTTGACGGTGCGCTGCATCTCGGTCACCTCTTCGGGGCGCTCGTCCACCAGCAAAACCATCATGTGGCTGTCGGG
>CANBWP010000058.1 GCA_947373185.1 Comamonadaceae bacterium
GCAGCGGCATCGACAAAGTCAATGTTGGACGAGCAAAATTCGCTGTCGTCGTCATCTTCCCAGTTCTTCATGAAAATGCCGACCACTTCATGGCCTTGCTTTTTCAACAGATGGGCGGTCACGGCAGAGTCGACGCCGCCCGATAAACCCACAACAATTCGATGATGCTTCATGGCCCCAATTATCTCTTGAACGAAGTCTCTATACTTGCCATCCATCATGAGTTCGCCATCCGACCTGAATGCGATTGAGAAAACGCGCTTGGCCGTCAGCATTTTTTTGCATGACGTGGGTCGCGGCGTCTTCACGCTGACCCACAGTGGTCTGGCCATGCTGGGCCTGGTGGTGGTCATTGGACTGAGTGTGGCGGTGCTGCGCCCGGACTTGTTGGCCCAAACTGAGTCCGTGGCTTACGAATGGCTTCGAGATCGCCAGTTCAGCCTGTGGTGGGAACCTCAAAACACGGCAGAACGGGCCACCGCCACCGAACTGAAAGACATTCCGCGCAAGCAAGCTGCGGTGGCCGCTTGGTTGGCCACCAAATACAGGGTGGCCCCCGAGCCGATGGCGGCCTTGGTGGCCCAGGCCTATGTGTTGTCAGAGTCCACCAAGTTACGGCCACATTTGATATTGGCCGTCATGGCCATTGAATCGAGTTTTCACCCCTATGTGCAAAGCCAAGCAGGTGCGCAGGGCTTGATGCAAGTGATGACCGACATTCATGCCCAAAAATATGCCAAGTACGGCGGCAAGTTGGCCGCCTTTGACCCCTTGACCAACATGCGGGTGGGCGCCCAAGTCCTGCAGGAATACATCAAAACCAAAGGCGGTGTGGAAGAGGGTTTGCTCTTTTATTTAGGCGGTGACGCCGTGCAAAGCGACACCGGTTATGTGGCCAAGGTCTTGGCCGAACAAGTGAAGTTAGACCAGGTGGCCTCAGGCCAATCGGTCAGCACCCAGCCCTGATGATGTGGCGCAAGGCTAAGCGCCGAACTTAGATTTGCCAAACCGAGAGATCGGTGTGAATCAGATCCAAAGGCAGTCGCACCCCCTTGGCGTGGTCTTCAATGCATTTCAGGACCAGAGGACTTCGGTGCATGGCGACAGATTGCCGAACCTCGTCCAAGCTCATCCACAGCACACGAACAATGCCTTGGTCTAAGCTTTGATCGGCAATGGCTTCAGAAATTTCGCCCGAAAACGCGAACCTCACGTAGGTGATGTCTTCGGCGCTCCGACCGTTTTTGGCCGCTCGGTGGAAGCGTGATTGGTAGATGCCCAACAAGGCGGTGGGCTTAAAGGGGTGTGCCGTTTCTTCTAGGCACTCACGCGCGCAAGCATCTGCCAAAGACTCGCCTGGATCCAAGTGGCCGGCCGGATTGTTCAAACGCAAACCTTCTTGGGTGTGCTCTTCGATCAGCAAGTAGCGGCCATTTTTTTCAACAATGGCGGCGACAGTGACACTGGGTTTCCAACGTGTGTTCATTTTTCAGAATGCAAGATTTGATTTCATCTGGTCTTATTTATTGATTTAAGGAGTATCTACCAAGTGCGTCAAGATTTATAAAGCACAATAGGACTTCATGTAAGGTTTGTAAGTTTTCAGGAGAGCTCTATGCGCATTGGCGTCCCAGCCGAAACCCGACCCGGAGAAACACGTGTCGCACTCACCCCCGAAACTGCGAAAAAACTCAAGGCGCAGGGTCACAGCTTGCATGTTCAAGCTGGGGCCGGTGTGGCTGCCAGCGTCACCGATGCGGCTTATGAAGCGGCTGGTGCGCAGATCACCGACGCCGCAGGCGCTTTGGGCTGCGAGTTGGTGCTCAAAGTCAGCGCGCCGTCCCCTGAAGAATTGAAGCTCTGCCAGCCAGGCGCGGCGATGGTGGGCATGCTCAACCCCTTTGACGCTGAGGGCCTTTCCCAATTGGCTGCGGCCGGGCTGACCAGTTTTGCGCTTGAAGCGGCGCCGCGCACCACGCGTGCACAGAGCATGGACGTGCTGTCATCGCAAGCCAACATTGCCGGCTACAAAGCGGTCATGGTGGCGGCGGACAAATACCAACGGTTTTTCCCGATGCTCATGACGGCAGCCGGTACCGTCAAAGCGGCCCGCGTGGTCATTTTGGGCGTGGGTGTGGCGGGCTTGCAAGCCATCGCCACAGCCAAGCGATTGGGCGCCGTCATTGAAGCCTCCGATGTTCGTCCCAGTGTGAAAGAGCAAGTGGAATCCCTGGGCGGTAAATTCATTGACGTGCCCTACGAAACCGCAGAAGAAAAAGAAGCAGCTGAAGGCGTGGGTGGCTATGCCCGCCCCATGCCACCCAGCTGGCTCGAGCGCCAAAAAGTCGAAGTCGCCAAACGTGTGGCCATGGCCGATGTGGTCATTTCGACTGCGCTCATTCCAGGCCGCGCAGCCCCCGTGCTGGTCACCGAAGACATGGTCAAAAGCATGAAGCCCGGCTCGGTCATTGTTGACATTGCCGCAGGTAAAGCGGCCGACGGCGTGGGTGGCAATTGCTTGCTCACAGAAGCGGGCAAGACGGTTGTGAAGCATGGCGTGACCTTGGTGGGTGAAACCAATTTGCCCGCGCTGGTGGCGGCCGATGCCTCGTCTTTGTACGCCCGCAATGTGCTCGACTTTTTGAAACTCGTCATCACCAAAGAGGGTGAGTTCAAAGTCGACATGGAAGATGACATCGTGGCAGCTTGTTTGATGACGCAGGGCGGCGACGTCAAGCGCAAATAAGCCCACACCTTCCAACCTCATTTAAAAAACTGGAGATCTTCATGGAAGCAGTGTCCCCCACCCTTCTGAACCTGATTATTTTTGTGCTGGCCATTTACGTGGGATACCACGTGGTGTGGACCGTCACGCCCGCCTTGCACACGCCTTTGATGGCAGTGACCAATGCCATCTCAGCCATCGTCATTGTGGGCGCCATGTTGGCCGCCGCTTTGACCGAAACCAACCTGGGCAAAACCATGGGTGTGTTGGCGGTGGCACTGGCTGCAGTGAATGTGTTCGGTGGCTTCTTGGTCACGCGGCGCATGCTGGAGATGTTCAAGAAAAAAGAGAAAAAAACTGTGGCCACTGAAGGAGACAAAGCATGAGCATGAACCTTGTCACCTTTTTGTATTTGCTTGCCAGTGTTTGTTTCATACAAGCCCTGAAGGGTTTGTCGCATCCCACCACGTCCATTCGCGGCAACATGTTTGGCATGTCCGGCATGGCCATTGCAGCCTTGACAACAGCTGCATTGATTGTGGAGTTGTCTGGCGGTCAAGCTTTGGGCATGACCTGGGTTTTCGCTGGCTTGGTTGTCGGCGGTGGTTTGGGCGCTTACATGGCGCAAAAAGTGGAAATGACCAAGATGCCCGAGCTGGTGGCCTTCATGCACAGCATGATTGGTTTGGCTGCTGTGTTCATTGCCATCGCAGCGGTGGCAGAACCTTATGCGTTCAACATCGTGCGCAAAGCAGCGGACGGCACCGTGCCGCCGATTCCTGCAGGCAACCGTTTGGAATTGTTCTTGGGCGCCGCCATCGGTGCCATCACCTTCAGTGGCTCGGTCATTGCGTTTGGCAAGTTGTCAGGCAAGTACAAATTCCGTTTGTTCCAAGGTGCGCCTGTGCAGTTTACCGGCCAACATCAATTGAACTTGGTCTTGGGTTTGGCCACCGTGGGCTTGGGCTTGGTGTTCATGTTCACTGAAAGCTGGACGGCGTTCTTTGCCATGCTGGCCCTGGCCTTTGTGATGGGCGTGCTCATCATCATCCCCATTGGCGGCGCAGACATGCCGGTGGTGGTGTCCATGCTCAACAGCTACTCCGGTTGGGCGGCCGCGGGCATTGGCTTCAGCTTGAACAACAGCATGTTGATCATTGCGGGCTCCTTGGTCGGCTCCTCCGGTGCCATCTTGTCTTACATCATGTGCAAGGCCATGAACCGCTCCTTCTTCAATGTGATTTTGGGTGGTTTTGGCGGTGAAGCGGCTGCTGCAAGCAGCGGCGCACAAGCGCAGCGTCCTGTGAAGAGTGGCAGCGCAGACGATGCGGCCTTTGTGCTGGGCAATGCAGAAACTGTGGTCATCGTGCCCGGTTATGGTTTGGCCGTGGCGCGCGCGCAGCATGCCGTCAAAGAGTTGGCTGCCAAGCTGACTGAAAAAGGCATTACCGTGAAGTACGCCATTCACCCCGTGGCCGGTCGCATGCCCGGCCACATGAACGTGTTGCTGGCCGAAGCCGAAGTGCCTTATGACCAAGTGTTTGAGATGGAAGACATCAATGGCGAATTTGGCCAAGCCGATGTGGCCATCATCTTGGGGGCCAACGACGTGGTCAACCCTGCGGCGCACATCAAGGGCAGCCCCATTTACGGCATGCCCATTTTGGAAGCCTACAAAGCCAAAACCATCATCGTCAACAAACGTTCGATGGCGGCGGGCTATGCCGGCTTGGACAACGAGTTGTTCTACATGGACAAAACCATGATGGTGTTTGGCGATGCCAAAAAAGTGGTCGAAGACATGGTCAAGGCCATTGAATAAAACAAGAGCGACGTAGGAGACACATGAGGATGAATGAAGAACGCGTTTGGTTGGGCAGCTATCCTGAGGGCGTCCCTGCCGACATTGATGCGTCTGAATACGACTCCTTGGTCGGTTTGATGGCGGACAGCTTTGGCAAATACGCCAAGCGGACTGCCTACAGTTACATGGGGCAAGACATCAGTTATGAAGAAACCGATGTCAAAAGCCAAGCTTTGGCGGCTTACTTTCAATCTTTGGGTTTAGAAAAAGGTGACCGCGTGGCCATCATGATGCCCAATGTGCCGCAATACCCTGTGGCTGTGGCCGCCATTTTGCGCGCAGGTTTGGTGGTCGTGAACGTCAATCCTTTGTACACACCGCGCGAACTCGAACATCAACTCAAAGATGCAGGCGCCAAAGCCATCGTGATCGTTGAGAACTTTGCCGTGACGCTGCAAAAGTGCATCGCACACACACAGGTCAAGCACATTGTGATGTGCGCCATGGGCGACATGCTAAGTTTGCCCAAGGGGGCGCTGGTGAACTTCGTGGTTCGCAACGTCAAGAAAATGGTGCCCGAGTATGACTTGCCCGGTGCTGTCAAATTCAAACAAGCGCTTCGACAAGGCCGGCAAGCGGTGTTTGTTCAACCTGTTGTCAGCGCAGACGATATTGCGGTGTTGCAATACACCGGTGGCACCACGGGTGTGTCCAAGGGCGCCGTGCTTTTGCATCGCAACGTGATTGCCAATTTGCTGCAGTCTGAGGCTTGGAACGATCCGGTCATGAAACGTGTGCCCGCCAATGAGCAGCCGACGTCTGTTTGCGCTTTGCCGCTTTATCACATCTTCGCTTTCACGGTGAACATGATGCTGGGATTGCGCACCGGCGGCAAAAACATTTTGATTCCCAATCCGCGTGATTTGCCCGCGGTGCTCAAGACCTTGTCGACACAGACCTTCCACAGTTTCCCCGCGGTCAATACCTTGTTCAATGGTTTGGCCAATCACCCTGACTTTGACACCGTCAATTGGAAAAACCTTCAGGTGTCTGTGGGGGGGGGCATGGCGGTCACGAGTGCGGTGGCGGCCTTGTGGCTGCAAAAAACGGGGTGCCCGATTTGCGAAGGCTATGGTTTATCGGAAACCAGCCCATCGGCCAGTTGCAACCCCACCACCAGTACGCAGTTCACGGGCACCATTGGCGTGCCCTTGCCCAGCACCTTCATGAAGTTGCTGGACGATGAAGGCCATGAAGTGAGCGAGCTGGGGCAGCCTGGCGAAATTGCGATCAAGGGCCCACAAGTGATGGCCGGTTACTGGCAACGTCCTGATGAAACTGCACGCTGCATGACGGCAGATGGCTATTTCAAATCAGGCGACATTGGCATCCGCGACGCGCGTGGCTTCTTCAAAATTGTGGACCGCAAGAAGGACATGATTTTGGTCAGTGGCTTCAATGTCTATCCCAATGATGTGGAAGAAGTCGCTTCCTTGTGTCCTGGTGTCTTGGAATGCGCCGCTGTGGGCGTGCCGGACGAAAAAACCGGAGAGGCGGTCAAGCTGGTCATCGTCAAAAAAGACCCCGCCCTGACCGAGTCCGATGTGCGCGAGTATTGCCGTGCCAACATGACGGGCTACAAGCAGCCCAAAGTGATTGAGTTCAAAACGGAGTTGCCCAAAACAGCCGTGGGCAAAATCTTGCGACGCGAATTGCGCGATGCACCCAAGTGACAAACCCATCGCACTGATCGGTGCAATGCAAGAGGAGTTGGTGGCGGTGCTGGCCTGCATGACCGGTGTAAGTTGCCAAGCCGTGGCGGGTCGTCAGTTTTGGCGTGGTCACTTGCATGGACATGCCGTGGTGGCCGTCTTGTCGGGCATTGGCAAAGTGGCGGCCGCCATGACGGCCACTGTGTTGATAGAAAAATTCCAAGTCCAATGCATGGTCTTCACAGGGGTTGCCGGCGGCTTGGCGCGCCATGTCAAGGTTGGTGATGTGGTGGTGGCCACCGAGCTGCTGCAGCACGACATGGACGCCTCGCCTTTGTTTCCCAAATACGAGGTGCCCATGTTGGGCTGTGCACGCTTCAAGTCGCACCATGCCATGACCGCCTTGTTGGTTCAAAGCGCACAGCACGCATTGCCTCAGGCGCAGGTGCATGCGGGCCTCATCATCAGTGGCGATCAGTTTGTCTCAAGTGCTGCTGAAAGTCAGCGCCTGCAACGTGAATTGCCAGATGCTTTGGCCGTTGAGATGGAGGGCGCTGCTTTGGCGCAAGTGTGCCGAGATTACGGCCTGCCCTTGGCGGTGGTTCGCACCCTGTCTGACCGTGCAGACGATGAGGCGCACACTGACTTCACGCAATTTGTCAAAGACGTGGCCAGTCAATACAGTGCCGCCATCGTCTCGGAGTTTCTCAAGCGCTTGCGGCTTGTCCCAAATATTACTGCAGCCAACCCCGTCGTCTGAAGTACCACATCGGCACCACCGCACTGGCCACCATGAGGCACAGTGCATAAGGGTAGCCCCAGTCTTGCGCCAACTCAGGCATCGACTGAAAGTTCATGCCGTAAATACTGGCGATCAAGGTCGGTGGCAGCAAGGCCACGCTGGCCACCGAGAAGATCTTGATGATCTTGTTCTGGTTGATGTTGATGAAACCCACGGTGGCGTCCATCAAGAAGTTGATCTTTTCAAACAAGAACTCGGTGTGTGAATCGAGCGAGTCAATGTCGCGCAAAATTTGGCGCGCTTCTTCAAACTGTTCGGCATTCAACATCTTGCTTCGCATCATGAAGCTCACCGCGCGGCGGGTGTCCATGACGTTGCGGCGAATGCGGCCGTTCAAGTCTTCTTGGCGTGCAATGGCGCCCAGCACTTCGCCGGCCATGGCGTCGGTCACGTCGCCTGACAGCACCAGCTTGCCGGCAATTTCCAATTTGTCGTAAATGTTTTCCAGCGTGTCGGCAGAGTACTCAGCGTCGGCGTCAAACAATTTCAGCAACACTTCTTTGGCATCTTCCAACAAGCCCGGTGCACGGCGCGCGCGCAAACGCAACAAACGAAACACGGGCACGTCTTCGTCGTGAATGGAAAACAAAACGCCGCGGCTTCGCAAGTCGGCATTGTGTTGGTTCAAGATGAACGCACAACGCACGGTGCGAGGCTCGTCTTCGTCGGCAATCAAAAAGTCAGAGCGAATGTGCAACTCGCCGTTGTCTTCTTCATAAAAGCGTGCAGATTCTTCAATGTCCTCGTCCATCGCATCTTCTGGGATGGACAGGCCGTAGTATTGTTTGATCCAACGCTTCTCTTCCAAAGTGGGGGACTCGAGGTCCACCCAAATCGGTTGGAACTTGGACAGCTCTTCCAGGGATTCAATTTCTTCCTGGACCAAGCGGCCGTTGGCTAACGTAAAAATGTTGAGCATGGCAGATCTCCTTCAGCCCCAAGTTGGGGGGCCAAGTGTTCGAAAAGGCGGCAGTGAGGTGAAGCAGCTTTCGAACGACTGGCAATGGCTGCATCACGGTGTGCAGCAATGAGACCATTTCATTCGAAAGCTACCAACTAGGGTGGCTTTCCACGGAGCAAACTCCAAAATAATGATGGGTGGGATTATGGCACTTAATCGGCGAAAAAAGCCACGAGTTCTTCTTTGCGTTGCTGTACGTCTTTGGCACCCAGTTCCATCAAAGCTCGCAAAAATCCTGGCTCAAACAGGAGGTAGCTCGACAGTGCCGCCCCAGACCCTTTGAGTGCACCCAATCCCTCCAGCACCCGGTGGACGGGGCGGGGCAGCTCGTGCACATGGGCTTGTGCCAAGGCGTCCAATGATTCACTGGGTTGCAGGGCCAAGACTTGAACTTCATGAAAGGGCAATGACTGCGCGAGCTCGCTGCTGTGGTGGTGTGCCAAATGTTGTTTCAGTTGTTGGATGCTTTGGTTGACGCGCTGCACTTGCTCCACATCGGCCAACAAGGTGTCGTTGAACACGCTGGCCATGGCGTGTCCCGCAATGTTGCCCAGGCTGGGCCGCGAGCGATGACCCAGGGTGCTTGAGGTTTGACCGATGTGGCCGCGTTGCGGTTGACCCACCCCGATGGCCAATATTTTGTTGGCGCCCAAATGCACAGCGGGAGACAAGGGCGAGCTTTGCCGCATCGAGCCGTCACCAAAGTACTCCATGTTGCCGTCCACCCAGAGCGGTGTTGCTGGGAACAAAAACGGAATGGCACTGGAGGCCATCAAGTGCTCGATGGTGATGTCTTGCCATTCAGCGCGCCGGCCAGGGCGGCTCCACGAGCTGGGGTCTTGGGTGTCTTGGGTTTGGCAAAAGGTCCAATGCACGCCGGTGGTGTAACTGGAAGCCGTCACGGCCAGGGCTTTGAGTTGGCCTTGTTGCAAAGCCAGGTCAATGTTGTTCAAGGCAATGCGCCGGTGCAAGGTGTCGACCAGCGGCATGCTGTCCAGCGCAGCACCCTGGCGCCTGGCCGACAAGGTGATGCCCAATGCGGTGGCCCAGCGACTGACTTTGGCCATCGGCGTTTCAGGCAGGTGGTACACCAAATGCGAATGCATGCCGTGCCAAAAGTCGCCCAATCCCACCAGCGCCGCCAGACCGTCAATGGCCCGGCTGGCCAGGTAGGTGGCATTCAGTGCGCCCGCCGAGGTGCCCACCAAAACTTGAAAGGGAAAGGACGCAGCCGCTGTGGGCTGTTGCGCCAACAAATCGGCCAATGCCTTCAACGCGCCTGCTTGGTAGGCTGTGCGAGCGCCGCCGCCCATGAGCACCAGGCCGCGCGTGGCGGGTCCAGCTTGCGTGTTCATCAGGCCACCCAAGGGGCTTTGTGGTGTCAAATCATCCAGGTGCATGGACGAATGATAGAGTCAGAGATTCAGGAAAACCATCTATGACCACACATTTGTCGCCTCAGCGCGAACGCTGGCTTTTATTCACCTTGGCCGGTATCCAATTCACCAGCGTGCTCGATTTCATGATCATGATGCCGCTGGGACCTCAACTCACGCAATTGTTTGGCATCTCGGCGGGCGAATTTGGATTGTTGGTGTCGGCCTATACTTTTTCCGCAGGCATCTCTGGGCTGTTAGCCGCCACCTACATTGACCGCTTTGGCCGCAAGCGCATGATGCTGACCTTGTACCCTTTGTTTGGGGTGGCAGCCTTGACCTGCAGTTTTGCACCCACGTTTCCTCTGCTGATATCGGCGCGCATCGCTTCAGGTTTTTTTGGTGGCGTGCTGATGGCGATGTCGCAGACCATCGTGGCCGAGGTCATTCCGTTTGAGCGCCGAGGTCGCGCCATGGGCGTGGTCATGACCTCGTTTTCGGTAGCCACCGTGGCGGGCGT
>CANBWP010000059.1 GCA_947373185.1 Comamonadaceae bacterium
GTGCTGACGGAGCGCCGTGATCGAGGCCTGGCACTGCTTGAGTTAGGTCAAGCTGAGCGCGCAAGAGAAGATTTGCAGCACTATGTGGTGGCCGCCCCCGATGCCAGCGATGCGCTAGACATTCATCAGCGCCTATCTGCCCTTCAGAATTGAATCTTTAAGACGTGACGACCACTTGGGCGCCGTCTCCTTGTGGGGCAATGACACCGATTTGATAGACCTTCTCGCCGACTTCGCGCAGTGTTTCAGCGCAGGCTTGTGCATTTGCCGCGTCAATCACGACCACCATGCCAATGCCGTTGTTGAAGGTGCGGTTCATTTCGATGTCATCGATGCCAGCGGTGTTTTGTAACCATGCAAAAAGTTCTGACTGAGGCCAGCTGCCTTTTTGCAGGTGTGCTGCCATGCCTTCAGGCAAGACGCGGGGAATATTTTCCAGCAAACCGCCACCCGTGATGTGGGCCAGCGCTTTGATGGGGTGTAAGGACAGCGCATGCAAAACAGCTTTGACATACAAGCGGGTAGGCGCCATGACGGCTTGCTTGAAACTTTGGCCATCGAGGTTTTCGGGCAGGTTGGAGGCAGCGCGTTCGATGCATTTGCGAACCAAACTGAAACCATTGGAGTGAACGCCATGGGAGCCGAGTCCCAAAACCACGTCACCAGGCTTGACATCACGGCCTGTCAAGATTTTTGATTTCTCGACAGCGCCAACGGCAAAACCAGCCAGGTCATATTCGCCAGCAGGGTACATGCCGGGCATTTCAGCTGTTTCGCCGCCAATCAGCGCGCAGCCTGACATTTCACAGCCATTAGCAATGCCACCCACCACAGCCGCGGCGGTGTCGACATCCAACTTGCCACAAGCAAAGTAATCAAGGAAAAACAAAGGCTCTGCGCCTTGAACCAACACGTCATTGACACTCATGGCCACCAGATCAATGCCAACGGTGTCGTGCATGTTCCACTCAAACGCCAGCTTGAGTTTGGTGCCGACGCCGTCAGTGCCAGAGACCAATACGGGCTCTTTGTAGCGCTTTGGCACTTCAAACAGGGCGCCGAATCCGCCAATCCCAGCCAAAACACCTTCACGCATGGTTTTTTTGGCCAAGGGCTTGATCCGTTCGACCAAAGCGTCGCCTGCGACGATGTCGACGCCAGCGTCTGTGTAGGAGAGGGGGGTTGAGCTCATGAGAAAAATGGGGGAAATGTGAGGGGGATGGTTTGACGGAGGTCGGGGGGACTAAAATCAAGCTCTATTTTAGGTGCTGTAGACCTTGCATCTGAACTGTCCAATGGCTTCTTTTCATCTCTTTCACACAGAAATTTCCTCATGCCCCTGAACCTGTCCACCAAACGCCTGACGATTTTGGCCGTCATTGCCGTCTTGGTGTCTGTGTTTTTATGGGTTCTGGGGCCGGTGTTGGTGCCATTTGCCGTGGCGGCCGTTTTGGCATATGCCTTGCATCCGGCCGTTCTCAGATTGAAAAAACTCAGCCCCCCCATGCCCGATGTCTTGTGTGTGCTCTTGGTCGAGATGTTGGCACTGCTGCTGGTGGTGGGTGTTTTGCTTTTGTTGGTCCCCATTTTGACCAAGGAAATTCCATTGTTGCAGCAGCAATTGCCAGCCTTGCTCGATCAGTTGGCCGCCAATCTCAATCCAAAATTGGCACAGTATGGCTGGAGTTTGACATTGGATGTTGGCAGTTTGAAGGCTCAGCTCATCAAGTACCTCAGCGCCAACCGAGAAGATTGGATGGACCCCCTGGTCTCTTCTTTGAAAATGGGCGGCAGTTTTGCATTGGCCGCCTTGGGCAATTTGATCTTGATTCCTGTGGTGCTGTTTTACCTCCTGAACGATTGGGACCGTTGGGTCTCGCAAGTGGTGGCCTGGGTGCCGCCCAAATGGCGTCCGGCTTACGACGGTTTTATCAATGAGTGCGATGCTGTGCTGGGGCAGTATTTGCGGGGTCAAATTTTGGTGATGCTGGCGCTGTCTGTTTTTTATGCCATTGGCTTGATGTTGTTTGGACTAGATCTGGCCTTGCCGATCGGTGTCTTTACCGGATTGGCGGTGTGTGTGCCTTATTTGGGCTTTGGTCTTGGCATGATGCTGGCTCTGTTGGCTGGTTTGCTTCAATTCGCCAGTCTCAAAGCTTTGCTGATGGTTGCCGTGGTTTATGGCGCAGGCCAGTTGATGGAAGGCTTTTGGCTGACACCCAAATGGGTGGGCGAGCGCATTGGCTTGCACCCCTTGGCTGTGATTTTTGCCTTGTTGGCCTTGGGCCAGTTGTTTGGATTTGTCGGCGTGCTGGTGGCATTGCCTGCCAGTGCAGTGATCTTGGTGGCACTTCGCCGTCTGCGAAATCAATATTTCAGCAGCAGTCTTTACCAAGGCCCTGACGCATGAAGCAAATGGCCTTAGACATTGGGCTGCACACCGTGCCCAGTTTGGAGAGTTTTTTTGCAGGCCCCAATTTGGCAGCGGTCCAGCATCTCAAGTTGTGGACTGCCAGCAGCATGCCCAGCCCCGTTCCGACCTATCTGTGGGGAGAAAGCGGTTCTGGCAAAACCCATTTGCTTCGTGCCGTCTATGGGGCACTGCAAGACCAAGGTCTGTCGGTTGGCTGGATGGATGCCGAAAAGCATGCCCATTTGAGTTTTGATGAGTCTTGGGTGGCTGTCTTGATGGACGATGTGCACCTTTACAGCTTAGCGCAGCAGCAAGCCGCCTTCAATTGGTTTGTGAATGCATTGACGCCCAAATCAGGACAGCCTCGCTGGGTCTTGGCTGCAGGCACATTGCCCCCCGCTGACTTGAAACTTCGAGATGATTTGCGCTCACGCTTGGGTTGGGGACATGTCTATGCTTTGCAAGTGCTCAACGATTCAGAGCGCCTGGCGGTGCTTCGGCAAGAAGCCGATTCGAGAGGATTGTTTTTAAGTGATGAAGTGACGAGTTACATGCTCACTCGTTTTTCGCGCGACTTAGGCAGTTTGATGATGCTGTTAGACCATTTGGACCAATATGCCTTGCAGGCCCAACGTGCCATCACGATTCCATTGATCAAGTCCATGTTGGAGAGTTCATGAATCTGGCCTTGTTTGACTTAGACCATACCTTGCTGCCCATCGATTCCGATTATGCGTGGGGCGAGTTCAGTCAGCGCATTGGGTGGACCGATCCGGTGGTTTTCAAAGCGCGCAACGACCAATTCTTTGCCGATTACCAAGCGGGTGTTCTAGACATACATGATTACGTGCGGTTTGCCACCGAAGCTGTCCGCTTGCGCGGTGCAGCCCAGGCTGAAAAAGCGCATGAACAGTTCATGCAAGAGGTGGTTTTGCCTCAAATTCGCCCGCAGGCCATTGACTTGGTCAGACACCATCAGGCAGCAGGCGACCATGTGATGATTGTGACGGCCACCAACGAGTTTGTGACGCGGCCTATTGCCAAAGCCTTCGGTGTGACGGAGTTGATCGCTGTGGAATTGGCGCGTGATGCGCAAGGGTGGATCACCGGCGAAATTGCGGGCACGCCTTCTTTCAAAGCTGGCAAGGTGGCGCGGGTCGATAGCTGGCTCCAAGCCCACCAAAAAACTTGGCAAGATGTTCACATCACTTTTTACTCAGACTCGCTGAACGATTTGCCCTTGTTGGAAAAGGCTCAAACTCCAGTGGCGACCAATCCCGATGCGCGTTTGCGTCAACTTGCGACCGATCGAGGCTGGCGCATACTTCAACTCTTCTTATGATTAAAAAATTCATTCAAAAAATATTGGGCAAACCGCAGGCAGTCCGAGGCGCTGTGGACTTTGGCAAACGCGTAGAAATCCCTGCTTCGGTTCATGGCATCAACCCAGCCTTGGTCGATGAGCGGGCCTTGAACGTGGTGAGAACTTTGCAAGACGCAGGGTACGAAGCCTATGTCGTGGGTGGCGCGGTCCGCGATTTGCTGTTGGGTTTGCGCCCCAAAGACTTTGACGTGGCCACAGATGCAACCCCAGAAGAGGTGAAAAGTCTTTTTCGGCGTGCGTTCATCATTGGTCGACGATTTCGAATTGTGCATGTGGTGTACGGTAGAGGTCGTGAACACGAAGTGATCGAGGTCTCGACCTTCCGCGCTCACTTGGACAACCGCGCTGCTGAACAGGTGAGCGGCAACGAAAAGACCAGCAAATCAGAATTGGCAGGTATGAAACATGCCGTCGACTCGAGTGGTCGTGTTTTGCGAGACAACGTGTGGGGCCCACAAGACGAAGATGCGACGCGACGCGACTTCACCATCAACGCCATGTACTACGACCCGGAGTCACAGTATTTGGTGGACTATCACGGCGGCATGCAGGATGCGAAGAAAAAAATTCTGCGCATGATTGGCGATCCAGTGGCGCGTTACCGTGAAGATCCGGTGCGGATCATTCGTGCTGTTCGTTTTGCCGCCAAACTGCGACAACTGGGCTTCAAATTGGAGAGTAAAACAGCCAAGCCTTTGGCCACCATGTTGCGCTTGTTGGCCGATGTGCCTCAGAGTCGTTTGTTTGATGAAATGCTGAAGCTGTTGCAAACGGGTCATGCTTTGGCTTCAGTGACTCAGTTGCAGGAGTTGGGATTGCACAAGGGAATCTATCCCTTGTTAGATGTGGTGGTTGAGCGCTCAGACACGCCCTTTGTCAAGGCTGCTTTGGCGGACACAGACAGACGTGTGGGTGAAGAAAAACCGGTGGCGCCCAGCTTCTTGTTGGCTTGTGTGCTTTGGGCCGATGTGAAGCTGGGTTGGGATCAACGTGTGGCCAAACGCATTCCGCCTTTTCCAGCTTTGCAAGAAGCGATTGATGAGGTCTTTGATGCTCGCATTGGTGATGTGTCAGGGCGGGGCAAGTTGGCTGCTGACATGCGCGAAATTTGGATGATGCAACCGCGCTTTGAAAAGCGCATTGGCAGCACACCCTTCGGCTTGATTGAGCAGGCGCGCTTCAGAGCCGGTTTTGATTTCTTGAGGTTGCGTGCTGAAGTCGGCGAAGTTGAATTGACCTTGGCCGATTGGTGGCAAGAGTTCAGTGTGGCGGACGATGCAGCCCGAGAAGACTTGATGCAACAAGCCAAGTCTGAAAAGTCACATGCCCCTTCAGCAGGTGCCAGCAAAACAAGGCGAGCCCCTCGCAGGCGCAAGCCTGCGAGCAAGGGCGGCGCTGGTGCCAATGAGGGTGCTCAAGGGCCTTTGGCAGCGGGCGACACGCACTAAGCCATTGATGAGTGCATGAATGGCACACTCAGAGTTTGTCACTGTGTTTGTGGGGCTTGGCGCCAACTTGGGGGATGCTCAAGCTGCCGTGAAACGTGCGGTGGTAGAACTTGCCAAACTGCCGCTGACAAAGCTTGAAGCCTGTTCGCAGCTTTACCGCTCCGCACCTTTTGAGGCCCAAGGCCCCGATTTTGTCAATGCCGTTGTGCAGTTGCAAACGCGGTTGAATGCTTTCGATTTATTGCTTGCATGCCAAGCCATTGAGAACCGAGCAGGCCGCGAGCGACCCTATCGAAATGCCCCCAGAACTTTGGATGTGGATGTGTTGTTGTACGGTTCGGCATGCATTGACAGCGCTTTTCTGACAATTCCCCACCCCAGAATGCGCGATCGTGCATTTGTCATGTTGCCTCTGAAAGAAATCGCGCCCGAACTTGTGACTCAAGATGAAATTCAACAGTTAATGGGTCAAGAAATGGGGCTGATCGGTGAGAATAAGTTGACTTAATTTCGTCATTTATTTGAAATAAATTAGACATTCAGGTTTAAACTCCCGCTAGCTCGAGATGCCCCCATCTCGCTCTTCCTGTCAACGGAGATACCTATGTTTTTTGGCAAACTTTTGCCCAAAGAGGGCAACTTTTTTGAGTTGTTCAACCAACATGCTGACCGCATCGTTGAAGCTGCTCGTGCTTTTTCTAACTTGGTCGTCAATTACACCGACGCCCATTTGCGTGAGAAATACACGCAAGATGTGGACAACGCCGAGCGATCAGCCGATCGGGTCACCCAAGAGGTGAACCGGTTGATTCACACCACGTTCATTACCCCCATTGATCGCGAACAAATCCACACCCTCATCAATTTGATGGACGATGTGGCCGACCTGATTCAGGATTCCGCAGAGACCATGGCTTTGTATGATGTGCGAGTGATGACAGAAGAGATTTCTCGCCTCACTGATTTGTCTGTCAAGTGCTGCGAACGTGTGCGTGATGCGGTCAATTTGCTGAGCAAGTTGGCTGATCCCGCAACGGCTGAGGCTGCACTCAAAACATGTGAAGAAATCGATCGTTTGGAATCAGATGCGGACCGCGTGATGCGCAGCGCCATGAGCAAACTGTTCAGAGAGGAGCCTGATGTCCGCGAAGTCATCAAGCTCAAAGCCATCTATGAACTGCTCGAAACCATCACAGACAAATGTGAAGATGTGGCCAATCAAATCGAGGGCATCGTCCTCGAAAACTCCTGATTTTTGGAACAACGAGCATGGACACACAAGCTGCGTTGTGGGTGGTGATCTTGCTGGTGGCTTTGGCCCTGGCATTCGACTTCATGAATGGCTTTCATGATGCTGCCAATTCGATTGCCACAGTCGTTTCGACGGGTGTTTTAAAACCAACGCAAGCTGTTGCGTTTGCGGCGTTCTTCAACTTTGTTGCGATCTTTATTTTCCATTTGAGCGTTGCCGCTACTGTGGGTAAGGGCATTGTTCAACCCGGTGTGGTCGACACGCATGTGGTTTTTGGCGCTTTGCTGGGCGCCATCTCTTGGAACGTGATCACCTGGTACTACGGCATTCCCAGTAGCTCTTCTCATGCACTGATCGGCGGCATCGTAGGTGCGGTCATCGCCAAGTCAGGTGCCAGTGCGCTGCTGTCTGCCGGCATTGTCAAAACAGTCATCTTTATTTTTGTGTCGCCCATGCTTGGTTTCTTGTTGGGTTCACTCATGATGGTCTTGGTGGCCAACTTGTTCAAACGCAGTCGCCCCTCCAAAGTGGACAAGTGGTTCAGAAGACTGCAACTGATTTCAGCAGGCGCCTACAGTTTGGGTCACGGTGGCAACGACGCACAAAAAACCATTGGCATCATTTGGATGCTGTTGGTGGCCACGGGCTATGTGTCCGCCACTGACACATCGCCCCCGACATGGACCATTGTGTGTTGCTACATGGCCATTGGATTTGGCACCATGTTTGGTGGATGGCGCATTGTCAAAACCATGGGACAGAAAATCACAAAGCTGAAGCCTGTGGGTGGTTTTTGTGCGGAGACGGGCGGTGCTTTGACCTTGTTCTTGGCCACTGCATTGGGCATTCCTGTGTCGACGACTCACACCATCACCGGCGCCATTGTGGGCGTGGGCTCAACACAAAGAGCCAGCGCTGTTCGCTGGGGTGTTGCAGGCAACATTGTGTGGGCTTGGATTTTGACCATTCCAGCCAGTGGCTTCGTGGCGGCCATCGCTTATTGGGTCAGCTTGCAGTTGTTCTAAGTTTCTGCCGCCGTCCTCTCCAACCAACCTGAAGGTCCTTCAATGACCTTCAGGTTTTGTTGTTTCATGGGGTCTTTTCTGGCGCTTGGCTGATGGCCCTGGCCTCTTCGAATTGGTGTTCAAAATAACGTTGAAAGCTGAACACGATGCTGGCCATCAACACGGTGGTGCCCAGCAACAATGACGTTGCAATGCCAAAAATGGTTGCCCAATGGGTGGCACCGGCAGTCAGCGTTTGGGGGGCCGTTGGGTTGAATCTGGCATTCCATTTTTCTGGCGGCATCAGACCGTAAATGATGGCATTGAGCGCGCAGCCCGCCAGGGTGAAGCCAATCATTGGAATCAGCACCCAACTGGTGGGATCGTCCTGCCCGAGGTCCAATGCCCTTTGAATGCCGTACCAGCCTAGAGCCGAAGGGATCGGCAACAGCCAACCCAAGAGGTCTTTAAAGCCGAAAAGGTAAAAGCGGTGCAAGCCCAAAGGGCCGCCAAAGAAAGTCAGCCAAACGGCAATTGTTTTATTTTTCATCATTTGCATTATTCAGGAGAACCGTTTTGTCCGTGTCCCAAAGCCTTTTCCATCATGACAATGTCGAGCCATCGTTCAAATTTCCAGCCGCAGCCGCTGACGATGCCCACGTGCTGAAAGCCAACGGCGGTGTGAACGCCGATGGAGGCTGCATTGCCAGAATCGCCAATCACGGCGATCAATTTGCGAATGCCGACTTGTTCGGCAGACCTGCACAACTCTGCTAACAGAAGGCGCCCCCATCCCTTGCCGGCAGCCTCCGGGACCAGATAAATTGAGTCTTCGGCTGAAAATCGATATGCAGGCCGAGGTTTGAACCAATTGCAATAAGCGAAGCCTTGGACTGAGCCTGCGACCTCCAAGACCAAATAAGGTAACCCTTTGCTCAATACATCGTCACGCCGGGCCGTCATGTCGGCCAAGGAGGGGGCGTCAATCTCAAAAGTCCCTGTGCCGTGGCGGACGTGGTGCTCGTAGATGGCCTGAATGGCGGGTAAGTCTTCAAGTTGGCTGGGCCGAATGAGGGGCATTCTTAAACTCCGGGTTATAATGAGCGGCTTTTCAGTGTGTCACTGGCCGGGTGGCCAGTTGCGTGTCTCAATCACTGAAAGAATTTTGTGAAATTGCGAACATTCAAAAAGTTGAAGACTTTGCAATTTCGACACCACCCTAGGATAAATCATGGTTGTCATTCGTCTTTCTCGTGGCGGTTCTAAAGCCCGTCCTTTTTTCAACATTGTTGTGGCTGACAAGCGCGTTCGCCGCGATGGTCGCTTCATTGAGCGCATTGGTTTTTACAACCCAATCGCCAAAGACACTGAAGAAGGTTTGCGCGTTGTGCAAGACCGTTTGACTTACTGGACCGGCGTTGGCGCACAAGTGTCACCTACCGTTCAGCGTTTGGTCAAACAAGCTGCCGCTAAAGCAGCTTGATTGCATTGCGCAGCAGCTCGTTTTTGGTTTTACCAAAGGCTTTGCCGTGCTACCCCATTTAGAGTTTGCCGACATGCCGGCAGACGCCATCGAAGTGGGGCGCATTGCAGATGCTTGGGGCATCAAAGGCTGGTTCAAAGTCTTGCCCCACAGCGCCTCGCCCGAGGCGCTTTTTTCTTCTAAGCGCTGGTATTTACTGCCCTCCGATCGCACTGTAGGTGGTGCAAAGTCACCCACTGCCAAGTCGGCTGCGCCTGCTTCTGGCGGCGCTTCAAAGCCCGTACTTCTCAAAATCAAAGAAGCCAAAGACCATGCCGATACCGTTGTTGCATGTTCACTGGACGTGGCTGACAGGAACCAAGCCGAAGCCCTGAAGGGCGCACGCATTTTTGTGCCGCGATCTAGTTTTCCGACTGCGGGTGCAGACGAGTATTACTGGGTGGACTTGCTGGGCTTGGATGTCTTCAACCGTGAAGGTGTGGCCTTGGGTCAGGTGAAAGACTTGATGTCCACTGGGCCACAAACTGTGCTGGTCTTGTCGCAAGCTTCTGCAGAAGCAGACAAGCCGCCCGTGGAGCGCATGATTCCCTTTGTCGCAGCCTTCGTCGACAACGTGGACCT
>CANBWP010000060.1 GCA_947373185.1 Comamonadaceae bacterium
AGCACGGCCTCAACCGGTCCTTTGATCACTTTCACAAACTTGCGCGCAAGTCCGGAATTGATGGCCCAAAACAGCAGCCCGTGCAACACCACCACAGCCGTGATGCCGATCACGTGCTTGCGAGGTGTTCGCTGCCGGCTGGCGTAGTCTTTCATGTAGCAAGTACTCCTTCTTTGATAGAGGTGACGCAATGAAGATTGGCGTCCGAGGTCTTGGATTTAAAGTTTGATGGGACGGAATTGTAATTAAGTTACAGGGCTTGGCGCGTTATGAGTAGAAAAATTACATAAGGGTAATCCCTAGGCGGACACGTGTTCATTGGCTATGCGAGATGTAGGGCTTGAGAGGCGACGCGGTGCGTACGCCAGGGGCCGGATTGTGCTCACTGACTTTTGAAAATGTGTCAGGGGTGGCCGACGCTGTAGCGTAGCGCATTTCCAAGCCCACAATCAAAATGTCGATCAACAAAAGATGTAAAACCCTGCTCACCATCGGCAAGTGGGTGGTGGCGTTTTCGTTGTGCTCTGCCACCAACGCCACATCGGCCTTGCGCGCCAATGGCGATTGATTGGCAGTGATGGCGATCAGGGTCGCGCCGCGCTGCTGGATTTTTTCTTGAAGCGCCATGAGTTCGGGCAGTTTGCCGCCGCTGCTGATGATCAAGGCCACCGTGCCGGGCTGAATGGTGGCCGCCGTGAGATCTTGCAAATGCGGTTCGGTGTGAGCACCGCAGGGCAAGCCCAGGCGCAAGAACTTGGTTTGGGCATCGTGCGCCACAGCGGCATAGTTGCCAAGCGCAAATAACTCCACCCGATCGGCGGCGGCCACCAGATCAATGGCACGGTCTATTGATTCACGCTGTAGCTCGTTGCGCAATTGCAAGATGGCATTGGCGGTGTTACCCAAGACCTTGGCACCCAACTCCAACATGGAGTCGTCATGCGTCACTTGCGAATGGGTGATGGGCACCGACATACTCAGGCCCGAAGCCAGCCGAAGTTTGAAGTCTGACAGGCCTTTGCACCCCACAGAACGGCAAAAGCGAATGACGGTGGGCTGGCTGACCTGCGCTGCCAGCGCAATGTCGTGAATGGGGTCGCTCAAAACAGATCGGGGTTTGGACAAGACCAAATCGGCGACGCGTTGCTCGGCGGGCGACAGGTCGGCCCTGGAACGCCTGATTTGGGTCAGGATGGCCGAGCCTGGTGAACTTGCCAATGAGCGCAGTTGGGTGTCCAAGATGGCCGAAGCGCCCAGAAAGGTGGCTTCTGGCGCGGTTATCACAAAGGTGGGTATATGGCTCACGTATTGTGTGAATCGGCCTTTTTGCTCAAAGCGTTTTCTGAATCCTGAGTGGTCAAAAAACTCGCCCAAGCGCGGCACAATACTGCCCCCAATGTAGATGCCGCCCGTGGCGCCCAGCGTCACGGCCAAGTTGCTGGCAGCGGTGCCTAAGATATTGCAAAACACTTCGAGGGTTTGAACGCACAAAGCTTCTTTCGTGTCCAAAGCCAATCGGGTGATGTCAGGGGCCGTCAGGCCTTTGACATTTTGACCGTTCAATTCGGCCAATGCCAAGTAGGTCAGCTCCATGCCGGGGCCAGACAAAAGCCGCTCAAACGACACGTGCTCAAACTGCCGCCAGGCAAATTGCAGCACCGCATTTTCTTGAGCGTCTGCTGGGGCAAAGCTGGCGTGCCCCCCTTCTGAGCCCAAAGAGGTCCAGCCGTCACCCGCAGGAATCAAACCAGAAACACCCAAACCCGAGCCCGAGCCGAGCAGGCCAATGACGCTGTTTTTGACGGCTTGGCCCGCGCCAACTTGGCGGAAACCTTGCGCCGATAATCGCGGCAGGGCCATGGCCAAGGACGTGAAATCGTTGACCACCACCAGAGTCTCTAGGCCTAAATTGGCACGGGTTTCTTCAATTGAAAACTGCCAGTGGTAGTTGGTCATGCGAACTTGGTCGCCGTCTACGGGGTTGGCAATGGCCACGGCGGCATGTGCCACGGTCGTGGTTTTGAGACTGCCCAAATAAGAGGCAACGGCCGCTTCAAAGCTGGGAAAGTCGGCGCAGCGCAAACTGCGTTGTTGGCTGAATTCGCCGTAACTGGTTTCCAGGGCGAAGCGAGCGTAGAGACCGCCAATGTCAGCGATCAAACGGGGGGAGTCAAAGGCGATCATGGGTTTTCAAGGTCGGAATCTCACTGGTGTGCGGAGATTTGTAATGTAACTACGCACAACTTGCGTGAATGGTAACGGGTTTGTTACTTTGAACTTAAGCTGTCATCATCGCTGAAACCTGAAAATAATCAAGCAAAATAAGCGCTTGACGCACTAAAGCCACTGTCTCATGCCCCTGTTATTTTCTTGCAAACGTAGTAAAGCTACAGTTTTGGGTGCCGCCTTGGTCGCTTCGCTGGCGACCCTGTCCAGTGTGGGCGCGGCGCCCAAGCTCAAGCTGCATGTGCCCTCCCCAGATTGGCGCGATCAGATCATTTACTTCCTCATGACCGATCGTTTTGAAGACGGCAATCCGCGCAACAACGACCAAGGCGCAGGAGAATTCAAGCCGAAAGACGAAGCGCGCTACAACGGCGGTGATTTGGCCGGCCTGCAAAAACGTCTGACCTATATCCAGGGTTTGGGCGCCACCGCCGTGTGGATCACGCCGCCAGTGGCGAATCAGTGGTGGAACGGGGTGTACGGCGGCTACCACGGCTATTGGGCGTCCGATTTCAAAAACCTCGATCCCCACGTGGGCACCTTGCAGGAATACCAGCAGCTTTCGGACGCGTTACATCGCCGTGGCATGTACTTGGTGCAAGACATCGTGCTCAATCACACGGGCGATTATTTTCGATACAAAAATTGGCGAGTCAATGAGCCGGCGCAGGGTTATGAGTTGATTTCTCAATCGGTGCCCACCCAAGCACCGGTACAAGTGCCCTTTCACATGAACGATCCACGCAACCCTGTGCATCGCAAGGCTGGCGTTTACCACTGGACACCCGATGTGGCCAATTACGCCGATCGACACGAAGCTTTGAATTATCAAATGTCGGGGCTGGACGATTTGAATTCCGAAAACCCGGTGGTTCGCAACGCATTGCGAGACAGCTACGGCCATTGGATTCGCAAGGTGGGTGTCGATGCCTTTCGCTTGGACACTGCTTTGTTTGTTCCGCAAGACGCGGTGCAAGATTTTTTGTATTCAAAAGATGCCAAGCAACCCGGCATGCGCGTGGTGGCCCAGCAAACGGGACGCAAAGATTTTCTAACCTTTGGCGAAGGCTTTGCCATCGACAAAGCGGGTGAAACACAAAGCATGCAACTCATTGAGTCGTATGTGCGCGATGCCAAGGGCCAAGCGGTCATGCAAGGCATGTTGAATTTTCCTTTGTATGGCAGTTTGGGCGATGTGATGGCGCGCGGCCAAGCCACACAGCAGCTGGGCGAGCGCATTCGCTTGATGATGAAGTTGCACAGCGATCCGCACCGCATGCCCAGCTTTGTGGACAACCATGATGTCGATCGATTTTTAAAAGGGGGCAATGAGGTCGCCTTGCGCCAAAGCTTGGCTGCCATCATGACCTTGCCAGGTATTCCCACCATTTACTACGGGACAGAGCAGGGCTTCAGGGAACAGCGTGCCGCCATGTTTGCGGCCGGCTATGGCGCACAAGGGCGAGATCATTTTGAAACCCAATCACCACTTTACACGTACATCAAAAGCTTGGCCACATTGCGCAAACAAAACAAAGTGTTTTCCAGGGGCGTGCCCACGGTCTTGCATGAAGATGCGGCAGGTCCAGGCGTGTTGGCCTATCGCATGGATCATGCGGGGCAATCGGCTTGGGTGGTCTTCAACACCTCCGAGCAAGAAGTCTTGCTGGACCATTTCGATGTATTTGCGGGCGCCAAGGGGCCTGTGTCTGCGCAGCGCTTGAAAGGGGTTTGGGGCGTCGAAGGTTCGCAGTTTAAGTTGCCCCAAGATATGGAGGCGGGCAGTGATGCCACAACATCGGCGGTGCACTTGAAGCTTGCACCACGCAGTACGCACATTTGGATTCAAGATCGAAAGGGGCGCGGCAGCGTCCCATTGGCGCGTGCAGATCTGGCCATGCCTGAATGGCCGCGCAATTTTCCAGCGCAGGTGACTGGCGACTTTGACATGCAAGGTGGCCTGCAAGGCAATGCGGCCGTTGAAAGCCCTCATGTGCCGAACGCCGAATGGTTGTGGGTCGTCAATGGTCAACTCCAACATGCGCAAGCACTGACATGGACTTCAGACCATCAGTGGCATCTGCGTGTGGACACTTCGCGTTGGGCCGATGACGCCGTGCAGCGTGGCGTCTGGGTGCTGCGTCACATTCCCACGCAAGCCATTCTGGCCGTCAGTGAACCGCGAACAGTGCGCATGAACAAAGCATGGCGCCTGTTGGCCACCATCACAGACCCCCAGGGGGATGACCATGGACCTAAGGGCCAGTATGTTTACCCGCAAGACAGCACCTATGTGCCAGGCACCTTTGACATCGAGTCTTTGGAAGTGTGGGGTGCCGATCGCTCACTGCGTTTGAAAGTCAAAATGGGTGCCGTCAATCGCTCGTGGAATCCGGCCAATGGCTTTGACCATGTGGCCTTCACACTCTTCATCGGCAAGCCTGACAGTGCCGACAGTCAGCGTGTCATGCCGCAGCAGCAAGATGTCTTGCCAAACGGCATGCACTGGCACTACCGCTTGCGTGCGCACGGTTGGTCCAATGCCTTGTTTGCAGCGCAAGGCGCATCGGCACACGCAGAAGGCCTGGCCTTGGCGGAAACGGCCAAGCTCCAAGTCGATGTGGCCGCGCGCACCATTCAGCTGGATGTGCCGCCGGCCCTCTTGTCGCAACTGACCTCTTTGAAGGGCATCAAGATTTTGCTCAATACATGGGATTACGACAACGGCTATCGCAAGTTGTCGCTCCAAGGTGGTGGCTCTGAAATGGGCGGCGCAGCCTCTGATCAGCCGCTCTGGATGGACAGCGTTCAAGTTGAGTTGAACCCATGAAATTGCGTTTTGGCGAGATTGCAGCGCCATTGTTTTTAGAGCTGGGCATTGGCATGGCCGTTGGCATGCTGGGCACCAGTTTTGCGGCGCACATCTCAGACGCGGCAGGCGGAGCGTTCGCCCTTGCAAATCATTTGTTTGGTCTCTTGTTCATGGTGTTTCGCTTGGTGGGCGCAGGCATTGGTGTGGTGGTCAGTCAGAACTTGGGCGCACAACACCGTGCTGAGGCCGATCGGGTCGCGCGCGCTGCATTGGCCGCAGGAACCTGGATGGGCGGCTGCATGGCCTTGGTCGCTTTGCTGTTTGCATCGCCACTGCTTCAATGTTTGAATGCACCTGCCGATGTGTTGGTCTTGGCCACACCTTTGTTGCAAGCCTTGTCGCTGGCCTTGTTGCTCGACGCTTGGAATGCGTGCATGGCCAGTGTCATGCGCGCACATTTGCGGACTCGCGAAACGATGTGGGTGATGGGCGTCATGCACGCAGTGCATGTGGGCTTGGCTTGGCCATTGATGCACGGCCTTACCAATGTCACTTTCTTGGCCAATTGGCCGGGTTTGGGCTTGCCAGGCTTTGCGGTGGCTTTGGTGGTGAGCCGCGTCGTGGGCATGTCTCTGCATTGGCACTTGTGGCGTCAGCGCTTGAACCTCATGCCCCTGGCATCAGATTTTTGGCGCATTCGCATGACCCAAATGAAGCACATCTTGCACATTGGTTTGCCAGGTGCTGCCGAGAACTTGTCGTGGGAATTGGCATTCATGGTGAGTGTGGCAGCGGTGGGCGTGCTGGGTACCCATGCCTTGGCGACGCAAGCCTATGTGCTGCAATTCAACATGTGGATTCTGATCAGCGGTGCAGCCATCGGCATGGCCGTTGAAATGGTGGTAGGCCATCTGGTGGGCGCACGCCAATTGCGCGAAGCGCATGTGTTGGTCATGCGCGCCCAAACCATGGGCTTGGCGGTGACCTCGGTGGTGGCTGTCTTGATGGCCTGGCAAGGTGCCAGTTTGTTGCAATGGTTCACCAACGATCCGCTCATCTTGGAAGAGGGTCGCCGTTTGTTGTGGTGGTCGATTTTGTTGGAGACCGGCCGTACGTTCAACCTGATTGTGATTTCAGCGTTGCGTGCAACGGGCGATTCACGCTATCCCTTTTATGCAGGCGCTGGCTCTATGGCCCTTGTCTTGGCTGGAGGCAGTTGGCTGTTGGGTGTGCACTGGGGATGGGGCCTGACCGGCGTTTGGATGGCCTATGCAGCTGACGAATGGATTCGCGGCTTGATGATGTGGCACCGCTGGGTCACCCGTGGCTGGATTCCCCATGCGCGGGCCACGCACGCGCGCATGCAGCATCAGGCCAGAACGTAAACGCGAGCTTCCCAAGCGGCCAAGGTGTCTGGTGCCAAGGGCCATTCTTCGGTGGGCAAATTGCCAATCAAAGGCGTGGCTTTGGCAAAGTCAGGCAGTTGTTTCAAGGGCAGCCCTTGAAATTGGCCACTGAAATTGCACAGCACCAGCAAGCGCACATCCCCCAACTGGCGCGTGTAGGCAAACAGCGCAGTGTGCTTGGGCAGCAGCAAGTCAAAATTGCCTGCCACCATCACGGGCCAATCTTTGCGCAGCGCTATCAATTGGCGGTAATGGTGAAACACAGAGTCGGCGTCTGCACGCGCTTGAACGGCATTGACCTGTGGGTAGTTCTCGTTCAAGGCCAACCAAGGCGTGCCACTTGTAAAGCCCGCATGGTGAGCCGCTGACCAGTGCATGGGTGTGCGCGCATTGTCGCGGCCCTTGGCGTGAATCGATGCCATCACTTCATGGTGATGCAGGCCTTTTTGCTGCACGGCCACGACATACATATTGCGCGTTTCAATGTCTTGGTAAGCCTTGATGCTGGGCCATGCCACATTGGTCATGCCCAACTCTTCCCCTTGGTAAATGAAAGGGGTGCCTTGCATCAGGTGCAAGCAAGTGGCCATCATTTTGGCCGAACGGACACGGTGCAAGCCCGCATCGCCAAACCGAGACACAGCGCGCGGTTGGTCGTGGTTGCACCAATACAAACTGTTCCAACCTTTGCCGTGCAGGCCCGTTTGCCAACGGCTCAAGCTGGCTTTGAGGTCTGGCAGATGCAGCGGTTTGAGCGCCCACTTACCTTTGCCGGCTTGACTGTCCACATCCATGTGTTCAAACTGAAACACCATGTTCAAGACGCCAGTTTCAGGGGCTGTCATTTCTTCTGCTTGTGTCACTGTGGCACAAGGCGTTTCGCCCACCGTGATGCAGTCGTAGTGGTCCAGGACTTCGCGGCGCATTTCGCGCATGAATGCCATGAAGCGCGGGCCATGGGTCACCATCTCAAAGGCAGGTTGCAAGAAGCCATCTTGAACCTTGGGGGCATCAGGCAAACTGCGAGACGCACTGGCGTTCGTGCTGGCGGCACTGTTGCGCCAGGGCTTGGAGATCATGTTGATGACGTCCATCCGAAAACCACCCACGCCTTTTTTCAACCAGAAGTGCATCAATTCGTACACTTCTTGCCGAACCTTGGGATTCTCCCAATTCAAGTCGGGTTGCTTTTTTGAGAACATGTGCAAGTAGTACTCGCCAGTGGCCTCGTTGAAGGTCCATGCAGAACCATTGAATGCTGCTTCCCAATTGGTGGGTTCGCGACCTTCTAGAGGGTCCTGCCAAATGTAATAGTCGTGATACGGGTTGTCGCGCGAACTGCGGGCTTGCTTGAACCACTCGTGCTCATCGGAGGTGTGGTTTACCACCAAGTCCATCATCAAGCGAATGCCGCGAGTAGTCATGCCAGCCAGCATGGCGTCAAAGTCGGCCATCGTGCCGAACTCTTTCATGATGCTGCGGTAGTCGCGGATGTCGTAGCCGTTGTCGTCGTTGGGAGAGTCGTACACCGGTGACAACCACACAATGCCCACGCCTAAAGCTTCGAGGTGGTCCAACTTGCCGGTGATGCCGGGCAAGTCGCCAATGCCGTCGCCATTGCTGTCGGCAAACGAACGCGGATAGATTTGATAGGCGACCTGTTGGCGCCAATCGTTTGAAACAATAGGCATGTCAGTTGGGCAATTCCACGGTGCGCTGGCAGGCCATGCCGTGGCTGTCAAACAAATGCAATTGGTCGGGTAGCATGCACAAATTGAGTGAGGTGCCCGCATGGGTGGTGGCACTGCCCTCCACTTTCACGGTGGTCACGGCTTGGCCTTCGCCCATTTGCACATAGAGCAAAGACGAATCGCCCAAGCGCTCAATGTGCTGCAAGTGGCCTGCCACGTTGCTGCCTGCGCCAGAGGAGGTCAATGGAATGTGCTCGGGCCGGATGCCCAGTTGCACGCGCTCACCCGCTTTCAAGTGGCGTGCGTCTACCGCGGCTTTGATCAATTGCTCGCCCACCTTCACCGTGGCGTAGCCTTCTTGCGCGTCGACCAAGTGGCCGTGCAACAAATTCATTTTGGGTGACCCAATGAACTCCGCCACAAACAGGCTCACAGGGCGGTGGTACAGGTTCATGGGGGTGCCCACTTGGGCCACGCTGCCGCGCTCTTGAATCAGGGCGCCTGTGTGCAGCAGCACAATTTTTTTGGCCAAGGTCATGGCCTCCACCTGATCGTGCGTGACGTAAATCATGCTGGCCGAATTCATGTCTTTGTGCAGCTTGGCAATCTCCAAGCGTGTTTGGACTCGCAAGGCGGCATCCAAATTGGACAGCGGCTCGTCAAACAAAAACAGCTTGGGCTCTTTCACGATGGCGCGGCCAATGGCCACGCGCTGGCGCTGGCCACCGGAGAGCTCTTTGGGGGTGCGCTTGAGGTAGGCGGTGAGGTTGAGCTTTTCAGCGGCAGCCTCGACCTTTTTCTTGATCTCGTCCGGGGCCACCTTGGCCAGCTTGAGGGCGAACGACATGTTGTCGAACACCGTCATGTGCGGGTACAGGGCGTAGCTTTGGAACACCATGGCCAGCTCGCGCTGGGAGGACGGCAGGTGGGTGATGTCCTTGCCGTCGACGTGCAGGGTGCCACCGTCGGTGGTTTCCAGCCCGGCGATC
>CANBWP010000061.1 GCA_947373185.1 Comamonadaceae bacterium
CAAGTGGCCATGGCCGAGCTGCTGCTGAGCGGCTGCACCACCAGCAGCGACCACCTGTACATCTACCCCAACGGCGTGCGACTGGACGACAGCATTGAAGCTGCGCACACCATTGGCATGCGCTTTACGGCCACACGCGGCAGCATGAGCGTGGGCGAAAGCCAAGGCGGCCTGCCGCCCGACCGCGTGGTGGAAAAAGAAGCCTTCATCCTCAAAGAGACCCAACGCCTGATTGAGACCTACCACGACGCCAGCTATGGCGCGATGACGCACGTGGCCGTGGCCCCCTGCTCGCCTTTTAGCGTGAGCCAAGACCTCATGCGCGAATCCGCCAAACTGGCCCGCGCCCACAAGGTGCGCCTGCACACGCACTTGGCCGAGAACGACCACGACATTGCGTACACCCAAGAGAAATTCAACTGCACACCCGCACAATACGCCGAAGGCCTAGGCTGGGTAGGTAGCGACGTGTGGCACGCCCACTGCGTGAAGCTGGACGACGAAGGCACGTATTTGTTTGCACGCACGCGCACCGGCATTGCCCACTGCCCGTGCAGCAACATGCGATTGGCCAGCGGCATCTTGCCCCTGCGCAAAATGCTTGACGCCGGTGTGCCTATTGGTTTGGGCGTAGACGGCAGCGCCAGCAACGACGGAGCCCACCTGTTGAACGAAGCCCGCCAAGCCATGCTGCTGGCACGCGTGGGCCGAGCGCTAGACAACTTCGGCTGCGACCACGGCCCTGCTGAAATGACACCCCGCGACGCCCTGCGCCTAGCCACACGCGGCGGGGCAGAAGTGCTGGGCCGCGCGCACGAGCTGGGGCAAATCAAAGAGGGCTATTGCGCCGACATTGCGATGTTTCGCACCGACACGCTGAACATGGCTGGCGGCGCCGTGCACGATCCTGTTGGCGCTTTGCTTCTGTGCGCCAGTGACAACGCAGACTACACCGTCGTCAACGGGCGCGTGGTGGTGCGCAAGGGTGAGATTGCAACGGTGGACATGGGGCCGTTGATTGAGAGGCATAACCAGCTGGCGTTGCAGTTGGCTTTGGGGGCCTGAAAAAAAGTCTCTGCACGCAGAGACTTTTTGTGGTGGTTGGCTATTCCGGCAAGACGCCAATCTCTTTCGTCACTTCGGTCCATCGGGCGAGTTCAGTGGCGAGAAATTTTTTAACGTCTTCCTCTGACATGCTGGCATCTGACAAGGGTCCGATGTTGGCAATACGACCTGCCATCTCTTTGTCAGCCAACGCCAAGTTCACTTCTTGGTTGAATTTGGTGATGACTTGCTGCGGCGTTCCTTTGGGTGCGACGATGGCAAACCAACCCACCATGTCAAAGTTGCCGAGCTTTTCTGAAAGTGCAGGCACGTTCTCCCAACCCGGCACACGTTTGGCTGCCGTAGTGGCAATGACCCGCAACTTGCCTTGCTTGGCCAATTGCGCAGTGGACGCCAAATCTGCCACCATCGCATCCACATGGCCGCCCATCAAGTTCTGAGAACCGACACCCACGTTCGCATATGGAACCAAATTCGCAGCAGCTTTTGCACGTGAATTGAACAATCGGGCAATCATGCCGCTGAATGTTCGCGGACCTTCATTGCCAATCGAAAACTGTCCGTTAGATGCCTTTGATTTCGCAATCAATTCATCAATGGTTTGAATCGGAGAATTCGCGTCCACCAAAATTGCAAATGGGCTTCGCGCTACAAAAGCCACCGGCACGAATTCTTTTTGCGGGTCATAAGCCAGCTGCTTGAACAACAAGGTGTTGGTAATCAATGCCGCTGTGGTGGCAAAGTAAAAGGTGTAGCCATCAGGGGTTGATCGTGCAGCGGCTTGGGCCCCAATCACGTTTTGACCACCGGGTTTGTTGTCAATCACGACTGGCTGGGCCAGCGATTTGGAGAGTCTGTCCCCCAACAATCTGGCCACGTTATCTGGCCCCGAACCAGCAGGTTGTGACAAGACAAACTTGATGGGTTTATCAGGCCAAGTGTTGGTTTGTGCCCATGCGCCAGAACTTGCAACAGAGGCGGCTGCCACCATCGTTTGAATAAATTGTCTGCGTTCCATTTTTGTCTCCTGATAATTTTTTATGGATGATTGACCTTAGACCAACTTCAGCTCTTGCAGCTGAGTGGTGACATCCAGAGACGTTTGACACACCCCATAGATGTAGTGATCAGGTCGAACGATTGCCGCCTGAATTTGATGCTTTTCAAACCACTGGCGCAACACACCTTCCGCCTCTGTCAGCGCTGAAGATCCAAGCTTTAGAGATAACAATCCTGGCAAGTGGTGGTGCTGTGCGGCTTGAAGAAAATCGTCTCCAGCTTGAGCACTGAACACCATCTTCCACCCTGCTGGATAAATATCATCCATACGAACTTGAGTGCCGTCAGATTGAACCAATAAGGGCTGAGGAAAAATTGAACCTCGCGCGGGATGAGCCACAGACCCAAGCAACCCTACAGATAAAGCGGGCTGAACATCCTGCCGAGGCATGGGAGTCACAACACCGCCGCAGTCTGCCAACAATTTGGCATCACGTGCACGCGCTTTTGTGACATCACGCTCGGTGATGATTTGTCCGATGCCTTTGATGCGCGTTGTCAACTCGATCACATGGGCTTTACGTTCCAAACCATACGAATCCAGCAAAGATTCAGAGGCCTCGTTTATCAACACAGCTTCCAACCGCCAGCAAAGATTGACCGCATCGCGGACCCCTTGGCACATGCCTTGCCCCAAGAACGGTGGCTGCTGATGCGCGGCATCACCCGCTACAAACACACGCTCTTTGCGCCACTGGCTTGCCACAAGCGCATGAAAACGGTAACTGGCTTGACGCCAAAGCATGCCATCGTCTTGTGTCAACCAAGGCGCCAACAATTTCCACGCACCTTCTGGTGTAGCGACTTCTTTGGGGTCCTCGCCCTCATTGATAGAAATTTCCCAGCGCCTGTGATTGCCAGGACCGATCACATAAGTCGATGGACGTTCTGGATTGCAATACTGAACACTGGTCTTTGGCAACTTGGCAAGGCCATGCGCATTTACCATCACATCAACCACCAGCCAAGGCTCGTCAAAACCCAAATCTTCAAGCGCAATGCCTACCAAGGAACGCACTGAACTACTGGCACCATCACAGCCAATCACGTATTTGGCTTTCACCTGCGATGTGTGCCCATCTTCACTTTTGAAACTCAAGGTTGCTAGGTCTATGTCCTGCGTCACATCCACCAGCGTCCATCCAAGAGACACCGTCACCGATGCATGCGAATTGGCATAGTCACGCAAAATTTTCTCAACGGGAGGCTGTGAAAACACAACGGAGGGCGTGTGTGACAACGGATAGGGCGCTGCCACGGTCGACATTTGCTTGATGACTTGCCCGTCGACCCCATAAAAGACGGAATCTGAAAAGGGCTCGAGAAATGGTTTGATTTTTTTGCCAATACCCATGTGCTGAAACACGCGTGAGATTTCATGATCTAACGCAATGGCTCTGGGCTTGTCGTACACATCGGGCGATTTGTCACACACAAAGGTACGAATGCCCTTTTTCCCCAGTAATCCTGCAGCAATAGCACCTGTTGGACCAAAACCCACAATCGCAACATCGTAAGTATCTTGATTGGTGACAGTGCTCATGCTTAGGCGATCTCGCTTTGAATTTTGTTGCGCAGCAACCCAATGTGTTCGATTTCAATCTCCACTGTGTCGCCACTTTTCATCCACACAGGTGGCGTACGCGCTTGTCCCACACCTGCAGGCGTCCCCATGATGATGAGGTCGCCAGGTTCCAGTGTCATGCACTCTGTCAACAGCTTGATGGTCTCAGCTACGCCCCAAATCATGTCACGGGTATTGGCATCTTGCATGACCTGACCATTCAAGCGGGCTTGGATTTTCAAACCCGCCGCACCGGGTGGCAGTTCATCGGAAGTCACCAGAACAGGGCCAAAGCCACCTGTTTGGTCAAAGTTTTTACCAATCGTCCATTGCGGTGTTCTCTTTTGATAATCGCGCACCGAAATGTCATTGAAACAGCTGTAACCAAATACGCAATCCAGTGCGTTTTCCATCGTGGCGTGTTTGACGGTTTTGCCAATGACAACCGCCAACTCTGCCTCATAGTCCAAACGCTCAGACACTTTAGGAAGAATGGCATCGGCGTTAGGAGCCAACAGCGAAGAAGCTGAACGTAAGAAGAACCATGGGTACGCAGGCTTATCCCGACCGCCCTCTTGGGCATGGTCAAAGTAATTCAAGCCCAAGCAAATGATTTTTCCAGGCTCCGGCAAGATAGGCGAAAGTTGCAAACTCGACAAGGGCAAACGCTCTGATGTGGAGGCCAATGCAGTTTTCGCGGCTGCGGCCAAGTCAACGCCTGACTTCAATGCCAGTCGCAAATCGGCATTGACTTGCGGTTGAGACTGGTTCAGATCAATGACTTGATCACCATCGATCAAACCTAAGCGATCTTGACCATTTTTGTGAAACGTTGTGAACTTCATGATGACTCCGTAGAAACTAATTTTTAAGAAACAAAAAGAACCGCTTTTTGCGCATCCTTCAATCGTGGGCTTGGCGGCGGAGATATGCCCCATTGATCCACGCGACCAGGTGGCCAAGTCCAATCACTCGGTTGACCCGCTTTGTAGCTGTCGTCAATTTGCTCGACCTCTGCGGTGTACTCAACCACCACGTCGAAGGGACCGACAAAATAGTTGAACGCGTTGTCTCCGGGGCCATGTCGGCCAGGTCCCCACTCGATGCCATACCCTGCATCACGCATGCGCCCACCACCACGCATGACGGAGTCCACATCAGGCATCAAAAAAGCAATGTGATTCAGCGCATCGTTGTCTGTATCCCCTAAGGCAATGCTGTGGTGATCGCTGTTGCAGCGCATGAACGCCATGATGCGTGTTCGGTCAGAAAGTGAAAAGTCGAGGACTTTCTCCATGAAGCCACGTGTTGATTCGACATCATGGCTGTTCAAAACTGCGTGCGCCAGACGAATGGGTTGGTCACGCGCCTCATGCGCATCGGCATGTAAGTCATCGCCGTGCACCAACTGAAACACGCGACCATCGGGGTCAGCCACCGTGACGCCAACGCCGCCTCCAAGCTCGTTCAGCTGAGTAACAGGTTTCAGCACTTTGCCACCGGCCGCCAGAGCCGCACTGGCAACAACATCCAACGCTGATCGACTACGGGCGCGAAGCGTGACACAGCGTATCCGTGCAGAACCTTCTGCTTGGTGAAGGGCCAGCAGATGATGATCTGCGCCCGTTCCTCTGAAGTAAATGGCACCCTCACTGCGAGCGGCAATTTGCAAATGCCAAACGGTTGTGAAGAATTTTTCGGCAACAGCCAAGTCAGGGACATTCAGTGCCACGCTACGCAAAGCGCTCACGCGGGAAGAAGCATGGGTCATGTACTACTCCGAAATTTTTGGTTCAATGCCAAGAAATTTTCTTGCATTGGCATGGGTTAGTTGTTGAATGACTGTGTCATCCAAGCCAGCGTTTTGAATGCGCTCAACGGGATGTTTGTCGTGAAAGTTGAAGGGGTAATCCGTCCCAATCATGAGCTGCGACGCACCAAAGGTCTGCACAAGATGCGCCAGTGTGTGCGGATCAAACACCAGTGTGTCGTAATAGAGCTCCCGCGCTTGCTCCGTTGGCGAGCGATGCACGCTGTTTTTGAGCGCGGGAAAGACAGACATGGCCTGCTGCAGGCGAGGCAACAACATCGCCAACGTTCCACCTCCGTGACTGAATGCCAAGCGCAGCTTGGGATAACGTTGCATCAAGTTGCCGGTCAACACCGACGCTGCGGCCAATCCGACATCTGTGGGGTAGGCCAACACTTGTTGCAGGGGTGCAGGCCCCACCAAGCGGTCCATGCCTGTCGGCCTTAATGCATGAACAAAAACAGGCATATCCAACGCCTGGCAGGCCTCAAAAAATGGATCGAATTTTGGGTCACCCATCACCACACCATTGATGTTGCTGCCTATCTCAACACCACGCAGTCCTAAAACGTGTTTGATGTGGTGCAGCTCTTGAATGGCAAGCGTTATGTCTTGCAAAGGCACAGCCCCCATGCCCACCAACTGCCCTGCTGACTCATACACCATGGTCGCAATTTGTTCGTTCAAAAAACGCACCAATTGCGCGCCGTCAGAGGGAGAGAGCCAATAAGACAACAACTCTGGCATGGGAGAAATGGCCTGCAGCTCTAGACCCATCTCTTGAAAATCAGCCAAGCGACGAGAAGTTGTCCAACACTTGTCTGAGACGGTTCTGTAATTCTTGCCATCAATCATCACGTGACGATGGCAGGCATCAGCAGGCGCCATAGAGGGCCATCCTGAAGGGATAATCCCGCCAAGATATTTTGGAAACTCACCTGGAATGACGTGTGCATGCACGTCCACACCGCAAGCGCATGGCATGTCTCGTCTCCGTTGTTTTCATGCCAAACACCTTGGCAAGTTTATTTATATCAAGGAGTTTATGTAGCGCCCCATCATTCGTCTAGTCAATTTTAGGAATACATAATATCCACCCTATGGATATTAGATCGTTAGACTTGAATCTCTTGGTGGTGTTTGATGGAATGCTGCGACATCAAAATGTGACAAAAGCTGCTGAGGCCATAAAGCTAAGTCAGCCGGCAATGAGTGCTGCTATTTCGAGACTCAGAGTTTTGTTTGACGATCAACTGTTCGTACGAACCGGCTCAGGGATGACGCCTACACCGAAAGCACAGGCTTTAAGCCCAAGTATTCGTCTGGTGATGCAAACCATTCAGACCGAAATATTGCTGCCTAAAAAGTTTGATCCATCCGTCAGTGATCGAACATTCACATTGGCAACACCTGATATCGCAGAGGTCAATTTTTTGCCACGTCTGCTCACAGAGCTTGCTGCGAAATCGCCACATCTCAACCTAAAAACCATGGCCATGCCTAGGGAGGCGGCAGCTCATTCACTAGAGTCGGGCGCGGCTGAAATGGCAATTGGCTATTTTCCTGACCTACACAAGCCTGGTTTTTTTCAACAAAAACTCATCACAAACTCGCATGTTTGCTTGATTCGAAAAAAACATCCCAACGTGGGAGAAAAAATAACCAATGCGCAATTCATTCAGGCTTCACATGCGGTTGTGAGACCTGATGGGCGTGAACACCTTTTTGAACGCTTTTTGCAAAGCAAGGGCATCAAACGGCGTGTTGTTGTAGAGCTTTCGCACTTCATGAGCTTACTTCCCATCATTGAAACCTCAAATTTGATTGCAACAGTTCCAAAAGATCTGGCAGATTTTTTTGTTCAACATGGCGATGTTCGATACATACCTACTCCAATGAAATCACCTGTGATCGATGTTCATTTATTTTGGCATCAACGTTTTCACAAAGACTCTGCGCATATGTGGATGCGACAAATCATTTACAACTTGTTCAGTCACAAAAACTAACCTGACTTCAGAGGCTCTTACAAGCTATTGCTTCGATTTCAATCACAACTGTTTTCACCCTTTATCGATCGACGCTTATCTACACTGAAGCCATGATCCAAGGCCTCGTCCAACTCTTCATCTTCCAAGCCCTCGGCGAACTCTTCTCTAAGTTCGCCCTGCCCTTCATCCCCGGCCCCGTGTTGGGCTTGGTGTTGTTGCTGGTGTATCTCAGCGTGCGCGGCCACGTGCCTGCAGCGATTGATTTGGTGGGCGGCAGCGTGCTGCAGCACTTGGGTTTGTTGTTCATCCCAGCGTCGGTGGGCGTGGTGCTTTACTTGCCCGTGTTGCAGGCCAACGCGTGGGCCATCAGCGCGGCGCTGGTGGTGAGCGTGCTGGCTACGGTGGCTGTGACGGCGGGCTTGCTCAAGGTGTTGGCCAAGAAGGAGCCGACTGATGAGTAACGAGTTTCAAACGCAGTTGCCACCCATCTCTGACATTTGGGTGTACCTCTCGGGTAGCCCGCTGCTGGCTTTGGTGCTGACGCTGAGCGCGTATTTGTTGGGCCTCACGCTGTACGAGCGCAGCCAGCGCAACCCGCTGGCCAACCCTGTGTTGATAGCGGTGGTGGTGGT
>CANBWP010000062.1 GCA_947373185.1 Comamonadaceae bacterium
TGTTTTTAATTCGAAGTTCATAATTGGGTTTTTCCAGCGCTGCAATGTTATTCCATTCTTCCATTCGAAAAGACTTGGCCCGAAGTTTTGGTGCCACCGTCGTGGTTTTGGCCACGATCGTGATGACCATCATTTTGATCCGAACTTTAGGTCAAGCCACCAGAGGCTCAGTGAACCCTTCTGAAGTCATGCTCGTGATGGGCCTGACCGTCATCGGGCACCTGACCACCATTTTGACACTGAGTTTGTTCATTGCTGTGGTGTCGACGCTGTCGCGAATGTACGCCGACAGCGAAATGGTCATTTGGTTTTCCAGCGGCAAAGGCCTCGTCTCCTTTGCCCAACCGCTGTTTCGCTTTGCCTGGCCCATCTTGGCCGCCATAGCCTTGCTGGCGCTGTTTGTCTGGCCTTGGAGCAACCAACAAATTCAAGATTTGCGTGATCGCTATGAGCAACGCAATGACATTGAACGTGTCGCACCGGGTCAATTCCAAGAGTCGGCAGGTGGTAAACGTGTGTTCTTCATCGACAAAGACAGCCCCAACAATCAGACAGGCAGGCACGTTTTTGTGTCCAGCCTAGACGGTCATCTCGAAACCATCACCACAGCCCAACAAGGTCAAATTGAATTGCACCAGGGCGAGCGCTTTTTAAATTTGCAACAGGGCCAGCAGATGCTCAGAAATCACCAAACGGGTGAAGTGCGTGTGACGGAATTCAAAGACTACCAACTGCTGATCGATTCCAGTCTCAAACTGTCCGCCACTGATTTACAAAGCCGCATGCTCAGCTCCAGAGACCTTCTCAAAGACCCCACTCCCAACAATCTTGGCGAATTGTCATGGCGTGTCGGTTTGGCCTTGGCTGCTTTCAATTTGATGCTCATGGGCCTGGCCGTTGCCAGCGTCAATCCCCGTGTCGGTCAAAGTTACCACCTGGCCTTGGCCTTGTTTTGTTTTGTCGCTTACTACAACATGGTCAACGTGGGGCAAAACTGGATTGCATCGGGTCGAAGCACCCTGCCCGCCTTCATGCTGAGCCTTCACGGTGGCGCCTTGGGATTGGCATTGCTTTGGCTTTCAATTCGACATTTCAACTTGAGTTGGCGAAATGTGTGGCCCACGCCCAATGTTTTGAAAACGCAAGGCCAAGCATGAAAACCATACGCCGTTTGATCCATGGCGAAATCATTCGTTCGGTCTGTTTTGTGGCCTTCGGATTTTTGGCTTTGTTTGTTTTCTTTGACTTGGTTGATCAACTTCAAACCTTGAGCAAGAATAAATTTCAAGGCTATCAACTTCAGCATGCCTTGATGTATGTGAGCCTCTTGATCCCAAGCCATTTGTATGAACTTCTGCCCATCTCCGTTTTGATTGGCAGTATTTTTGTGATGGCTCGATTTGCGCAAAGTTCAGAGTTCACCATATTGCGAACGGGTGGCTTGGGCCCGTGGCGCGCGTTAGGCACACTCTTTCAACTTGGCTTGATCTTTGTGTGCGTGACTTTCATTTTTGGCGACTACATTTCACCCTGGAGCGATCGACAAGCCCAACTCCTGAAGGCTCATTACCAAGGTCAAATCACGGTGGGCCAAACAGGTGCTTGGCTTCGCGAAAAACAAAGTCACTCACAGTTCGCCATCAATGTGCGCGCCATGAGCAGCGAAGGAAAACCGGAAAATATTCGCATCAACGAATTCGACAACGAAGGCCGTCTGTTGGCCATCACCATGGCACCCCAGGGTGAATTTACCGCACAGGGCAGCTGGCTCTTGAAATCAGTTGATCGCAGAATTTTTCACATCAAGGACAACGAGGTTTCTAGCATCGAGATGTTGAACTTGCCTGAATGGCATTGGACAACAGAAGTCACGGCGGAAATGGTGGGCGCCGCACTGCTGAGTCCCGATCGCATGAAAACCATCGACCTTTTTCAGTACATGCGGCATCTGGCGGCCAACGGTCAGAACGCGCAACGCTATGAAATCGAGTTTTGGCGAAAAGTGTTTTACCCTTTAAGTTGCTGGGTCATGTTGACATTGGCGCTGCCCTTTGCCTATTTGCATTTCAGGTCAGGCAACATAGCCGGTCATGTCTTTGGCGGCGTCATGGCCGGCATCAGTTTTTATCTGCTCAACAATGTCTTTGGCTTCATGGGCAACCTTCAAAACTGGCAGCCTTGGCTGACAGCTGCGGCGCCGGCCATGATCTACAGCGTGGTTTCTTTGGCCACCTTTGGTTGGCTGGTTTTGCGGCAATGAACATCAACATGACAACACACATCTCTCAACCTGGCATCATTTTGTTTGCCCATGGATCCCGCGATCCCCTTTGGCGTTTGCCCATTGAGGCCGTGGCCCAACGCATTCAAAGCCTTTCGCCCAACACCGAAGTTCAGTGTGCATTTTTAGAATTGACCACACCCGATTTACCCACCTGTGTGACTCGCATGGTCCAACTGGGTATACAAAAAATAGTGGTCCTGCCCATGTTTTTGGGCATCGGTAAACATGCCCGAGAAGACTTACCCCTGCTGATGCAACAACTTCAAAACGATCACCCCCACACGGCCTTTGAGTTGCGCAAAGCCATCGGTGAAGAGCCGGCTTTGACCCAAGCCATGGCTGAAATTGCCCTGAAAGCCTGAGCCCCACTTAGATCTGTAAGGCATAATAAACCCTGTTTTCTAGGGTTTATTGATATGAACTTACACCAGTTTCGCTTCGTTCAAGAAGCCGCCCGTCGCAATTTGAATCTGACCGAAGCGGCCAAAGCTTTGCACACCTCTCAACCTGGGGTTTCCAAAGCCATCATCGAGCTGGAACAAGAACTGGGCATTGACATCTTTGCGCGTCACGGCAAGCGCCTTAAACGCATCACGGAACCTGGCTTGCATGTGCTCAAGAGCATCGAAGTCATCATGCGCGAAATTGGGAATTTGAAACGCATTGGTGAGCAATACAGCGCTCAAAACAACTGCACTTTGTCAATTGCCACCACCCACACGCAAGCACGTTATGTGTTGCCTGTGCCTGTGGCTCGTTTGCGAGAACAATACCCGCAAGTCAACATCAGTTTGCACCAAGGTTCACCTGATCAGGTGGCGCGCATGCTCATGGATGACACCGCCGAAATAGGCATGGCCACTGAATCACTGGCCGACTACGAGGACTTGGTCACCCTGCCTTGTTACGAATGGCAACACATGTTGGTGGTGGCGCCCGATCATCCTTTGGCGCGCAAAAAACATTTGCATTTAGAAGACATTGCCAAAGAGCCGCTCATCACCTACCACCCTTCTTTCACTGGACGCACCCGCATCGATACGGCGTTTGCCAGCAAAAAATTGCACCCACGCATTGCCCTTGAAGCCATTGACTCCGATGTGATCAAAACGTATGTTCGCTTAGGGTTGGGCATTGGCATCGTGGCAGAAATGGCCATGAAGGATGACCCTGTGGGAGATTTGGTCGCCATTCCCTTGGGCGACTTGCTGGGTAAAAACGTGGCGCGTGTGGCTTTCAAACGCGGGGCATATCTGCGCAATTTTGTCTATCAATTTGCGGAACTGCTCAGTGACCGTTTGACGGCCAGTTTGGTGGCCAAAGCCATGACGGGCCATGTCAACGATTATGAACTGTGAGCCCACCATGACCACGCCCAATCTTGTCTCCAAACATCCCCAGATGGGAACCACCATCTTCACGGTCATGTCAGCTTTGGCTGCAGAGTCTGGCGCCGTTAACTTAGGCCAAGGCTTCCCTGACTTTGAATGCGATCCTGCGCTGGTCAACCAAGTGACCGCCGCCATGCAGGCAGGATTGAATCAATACCCGCCCATGACAGGTGTTCAGCCCCTCAGAGAAGCCGTGGCTCAAAAAATTCAAGCGCTGTACGGCCACGCCTACAACGCAAACACCGAAATCACCGTCACAGCAGGCGCCACGCAAGCCATTTTGACCATCATGTTGGCCGTGGTCCATCCAGGGGACGAAGTCATTGTGCTGGAACCCTGCTACGACAGTTATGTGCCTAACATTGACATGGCCGGTGGCGTCGTTGTTCGTGTGCCGCTCACACCCGGCACATTTCGACCTGACTTTGACAAAATTCAAGCAGCCATCACCCCCCAAACACGCGCCATATTGATCAACTCCCCCCACAACCCAAGTGGCATGGTCTGGCGGCATGAAGACATGCTGAAGTTAGAAGAAATTTTAGCCCCCACTTCCATTTTGCTGATCAGTGATGAAGTCTACGAACACATGGTGTATGCGCCACTCCAACACTGCAGCGCTTGCAGTTACGCAGGCTTGGTTGAACGCGCATTTGTGGTGTCTAGTTTTGGCAAAAGTTTTCACGTCACTGGCTGGAAAGTGGGCACGGTTGCCGCGCCTGCAGCCCTCAGCGCCGAATTTCGCAAGGTTCATCAATTCAATGTCTTCACCGTCAACACCCCTGTGCAGCATGGCTTGGCGAATTACATGAAAAATCCAACACCTTATCTGACTCTGCCAGCCTTCTACCAACGCAAACGTGACTTGTTCAGAGCGGGCTTGGCGCACACGCCCTTCAAAATGTTGCCCGGCGAGGGCACCTACTTTCAGTGCGTCGACATTTCTGAGCTGTCCGTGCCAGAGAAAAATGATGGCGAAGCTGCGTTTTGCAAATGGCTAACGCGGGAGGTGGGCGTTGCTGCCATTCCCATGTCTGCGTTTTATGGCAATGGTTTTGATCAAAACGTCATTCGTTTTTGCTTCGCCAAAGAGGACCGAACCCTGAACACGGCGCTAGAAAGATTGTCGCGCCTTTGAGCTTCACGGCCGTTCACCTTCCATTGTCTGACTCAGGCGCCAAGTTGGGAAATAAGACCGAGTTGTAGCCAAACTTGCTGAAATCTTTGACCCGCATAGGATACAAAATACCCATCAAGTGATCGCATTCATGCAAAACCACTTTGGCATGAAAACCCTCGGCAAATCGGTCGATCGGCTGCCCCAACGCGTCCACACCGGTGTAGCGAATTTTCATGGGACGGGGTACCACAGCACGCAAACCGGGTACTGACAGACAGCCCTCCCAATCGTTTTGCATCTCATCGCCGATCACTGTGATGCTGGGGTTGATCAACACGGTGGGGGGTATGGGCGCTGCATCGGGGTAACGCGGAATGATCTGGCCCGTGCCAAAAATCACCAGCTGCACATCCCACCCAATTTGAGGTGCGGCCAAGCCGGCACCATTGGCGGCAATCATGGTTTCACGCATGTCGGCGATGCCCGCCAGCAACTCCGGTGTATTGAACGCGGTGACGGGTTTGGCTTGACGCAGCAGGCGCTCGTCGCCCATTTTCAATATTTCACGAACGGTCATGGTTGGCTTTCTTGTGAATCAGTTCCAGCATTTTCGCGATGCTCAGACTGTGCCGTTTGCAGCAGGCTCAACAGCCCGGCTTCGTCCAGCACCGGCACGCCCAAGGCCATGGCTTTGTCCAGTTTGCTGCCCGCTTCTGTACCGGCCACCACGTAGCTGGTTTTGGCACTGACAGAACCTGCCACTTTGGCACCGGCCGCCTCCAACATGGCTTTGGCTTCGTCACGGCCCAAGGTCGGCAACGTGCCCGTTAGCACCACAGTTTGACCGGTCAGCGGCTGGGGGGCACGTGCAGCAGGCGCACCTTCTTCCCAATGGACACCACAGGCGCGAAGTTGCGCCACGATTTCCTGATGGTGCGATTGTTGGAAAAATGCACGAACGCTTTGCGCGACCACCGGCCCCACATCGGACACCTCGAGCAAAGCTTCTTCAGGGGCATTCATGAACGCATCCAGCGTGCCAAAATGTTTCGCAAATTCTTTGGCTGTTGCTTCACCCACATGGCGAATGCCCAGGCCGTAGATAAAGCGCGGCAAGGTGGTATCTTTAGATGCTTCGAGCGCTTTTAAGATGTTGACGGCTGATTTTTCGGCCATCCGGTCCAGTTGAACCAATGCAGTCAAGCCAAGCTTGTACAAATCAGGCAGTGTTCTGACTGCACCTGAATCCACCAGTTGGTCAATCAGCTTTTCACCCAGGCCATCCACTTCCACAGCGCGCCTTTGTGCGAAATGCAAAAAGGCTTGCTTGCGCTGCGCACTGCAAAACAATCCGCCACTGCATCTGTAGTCGGCCTCACCTTCGTCGCGCACAGCTTCGCTGCCGCAAACGGGGCAAATGCGAGGCATGGTGAAAATTTCAGCGTTTTCGACGCGCTGATCAAGTACGACGCCCACCACTTCCGGAATGACATCACCTGCACGCCGAACAATGACAGTATCTCCAACTCGAACATCCTTGCGCCGGGCTTCATCTTCATTGTGAAGCGTGGCATTGGTCACGGTCACCCCCCCCACAAAAACAGGGGCCAATTTGGCAACAGGCGTCAACTTGCCAGTTCGCCCAACCTGCACATCGATGGCTTGCACCGTGGTGAGTTCTTCTTGCGCAGGAAATTTGTGGGCCACTGCCCAGCGAGGCTCACGCGTGACAAATCCCAATTGAACTTGCAATGAGAGATCATTGACTTTGTAAACAACACCATCAATGTCGTAAGGCAACGCATCCCGGGTGGCCGCAATGTGTTCATGAAAACCGATCAAGCCAGACGCACCCTTGACGCATTGTGTTTGTATCGCAACTGGAAAACCCCAGGCCTTGAGCGTTTGGAGCAATTCAAAATGTGTTTGGTAGGGTACTGACGGTGTCGGCCAGCCACTGACTTCGCCTAAGCCGTATGCGAAAAAACTCAAAGGTCGCTGCGCTGCGATGTTGGAGTCCAATTGACGCACAGCACCCGCAGCGGCGTTGCGCGGATTGACGAAGGTTTTTTCACCCTTGGCGCCTTCTGATATTTTTTTCAATTGACGCTCATTCAACGCATCAAAATCATCACGCCGCATATAAACTTCGCCGCGCACTTCCAGCACCGCGGGCAAGGGCACGCCATCGTGGGGCAGTTGCAAAGGAATCTGACCAATGGTGCGAATGTTGTGTGTCACATCTTCACCGTATTCGCCATCGCCCCGTGTTGCAGCTTGCACCAGCACGCCCTTTTCATAGCGCAAGCTCATGGCCAAGCCATCGAACTTCAACTCGGCCACATAGTCGATCTCTGGCGCGTCCTCCAACAAGCCCAATTCGCGTCGGATTCGAGCATCAAACGCACTGGCGCCACTGGCTTCATTGTCCGTCTCAGTGCGGATGCTGAGCATGGGCACTTGGTGACGCACTGTCTGAAATTCAGGCAACACAGCACCCCCAACCCGTTGGGTGGGAGAGTCGGCTGTTTTGAGCTCAGGATTGATGTCTTCAAGAGACTGCAAAGCCCGAAACAAGCGGTCATATTCCGCATCGGGCACCTCGGGTGCGTCCAAGGTGTAATAGCAATGTGCATAGCGATGCAACAGTTGACGCAACTGCTGTGCGCGCAATGCATCAGCTGTCAAAGGACTGGATGGCTTGGCCGCCTGCGCACCATCGTCAGAGAACAAATCTAAATTCACAGTGCATCAAGAAAACAAACGGCGCGCTTGCGGAGACCCGGCAGACAACTCACGTTGATCCAGGGCGTCGTACAACTGCTCCAAATCGGCGGCAATGGCATTCAAGTCCTCTTCGGTCAAAGCATGTCCGGCGCCATCGGTGATCAAGCCATCCATCTCCTGCCCCAAGATGCGAGCAGCTTCTCGAAGTCTTGCAAACGCATGTTCTTCTCGAGGCACTTGAGGCACATCCAAACTGAGGGTGAATTCGCGAATGGCC
>CANBWP010000063.1 GCA_947373185.1 Comamonadaceae bacterium
CCAACGCCGCGAAGCCGTGGACGAAGCCTATGCGGGCGACATCATTGGCTTTACCACGCATGGTGGTGTGCAGTTGGGTGACACCATAACGGACGGCGCCAACTTGCTGTTCACAGGTCTGCCTTTCTTCGCGCCTGAACTGTTCATGACGGTCATCTTGAAAAATCCGCTCAGAACCAAACAGCTCCAAGCAGGGCTTGATCAGCTGGGCGAAGAAGGTGCCATTCAGGTTTTCAAGCCTGAAGTGGGTGGGCCTATGTTGCTGGGCGCGGTGGGCCAGTTGCAGTTTGAAGTGGTGCAACACCGCTTGAAGGCCGAATACGATTGCGATGTGCGACTGGAAGGTTGCCAATACACCGGCGCGCGTTGGATTACAGCAGATACGCCTGCAGAACTGCGCGAGTTTTTAAATGCGTATCCACAGCGAATGGCCTTGGATGCGGCAGATACATTGGCATATCTTTGTACCTCCCCTTACGACGTGCGTCTGGCGCAAGAGCGCTTTCCCAAAATTCACTTCCATCCGCTGCGTGAGCACGCTGGGTTGGCTTTGGGATCTGCGGGTTGAATCAGAGGAAATTTTCTTCAACGACCCGCTCCTGCTCAATCACGATGCCAAAGCAAACTAAGCTTCAAGTCACTCCCCCACCTCGCCCCCCAAACTCTTGAGCACGCCAGCCCAAAACGCATTGCGAATTTGATACGGCCGCAAGTCTTGCTGACCGCTGGGTTTTGCGTTGACCGACGTCTGCACAATCACAATTTGGCTTGCGGGTTGTATCAACATGCTCTGCCCATGAATGCCTTGCAATGCAAAGGTGCGCGTCTTGTTGGGCTGCAACCAAACCTGATAGCCATACCCAAAATAGGGCGTGGCCACTCGCGGCTTAAAACCCGCGGGCTGCCTTGATGCATCCGTCGCATCCAACACAAACTCACGCGGAATAATTTCAAGCACCCCACTGTCCGTCGTACGCACGCCCTCGTTGGCCAGCAACATGCCAAAGCGCCCATAGTCTCTGAGCGACGCATTGAACCCACCCGCCACAGCCTCAGCCCCATCGGTGGTAGACGCATTCCAATGCGCGCGGTCCTGCGCGCCCATGGGTTGCCACAACCACGCTTGCGTCAAGGACGCAACAGACTGGCCCGTAGCGCGCCTCAGCACTCTGCCCAAAATTTCCGTCTCAATCGACGCATAGTGAAAGCGCTGGCCCTGCTCTACCTCGCGCACCTGCTTGGCATTTAAAAACTCAGGAATGCGCGAAGGCATGTTGGTGTTGTTGGACGCATAAAGCACCTGGCCCCACACCCAGTTGTCGTCGTCGGGCGTCCAGGTGTACAGCTCTTTGAATGGCACCCCCGACGACATGCGCAGCAAATTGCGAACCGTGGTTTGGCCATAAGCGGAGTCTGCAATTTCGGGCCAATAGTCCGAGGCTTTGTCGTCCAAAGAACGAATCAAACCCTTGCCATGCGCAATGCCCACCAACATGGCCGTGAACGTTTTGGCCATCGAAAACGAACGCAGGGGCATGCCCGGTTTGCGGTCGTACTGATAGCGCTCGGCCACCACCTTGCCCTTGTGAATGATGAGCAAACCCGTGGTTTGCGTGGCATCCATGAAGTCGTCAATGGTTTGAGAAAGCAGCCCCCACTTCCAAGCAATCTCGGGCGGCGCTTCGTGGTCCGGCAAGGGCCATGGATTGGCAGAAGGCTTGACCGCGTACCTAGAAAAACCAGGCGCCGGCACAGACCAAGCACCCACCCGGCATTCGGGCTTGACCAAGGCTTGCGGGCAAGGCTTGTACCCCGTCTCTTGCCCCAAAGCCACAGCATCGGGGCCATTGGCGCGCATTTTGAGAATGGGAAGCTTGGTTGAAGGCAGTGTTGAAGGCGGTGAAGAGAGCGGTGAAGAGAGTGGTGATGAGAGCGATGTTGAAAGTGGCGTTTGGGCATGGGCTGTCAATGCAAGCAACACCCCTAACAAGGAACAACCCAAGGCTTTGGTGGCTGTCACTCCGAACTCCCTTCTTCCATGCTTGTTTCACTGCCGCTGAATTGAGCCGCCCATCTCTTGATCAAAGTCACCAATAGCAAGCCCAAAGCAACCCCCACCCCATCCGCCAGTGCATCTTGCCAATCGCCAAACCGGTAGCCCCCCCCATACTGCAACAGCTCAATCAGCACCCCTTGCGCACAAAGCAGCAAGGCAATGCGCAGCTTAGGCACACCCGAATACGCCAGCACAGCCAACACCGTCAAGGTGCCAAAACCAATGGCGTGCTGGGCTTTGTCCCACCAGTTGAATATCTCTAGGGGCGGCAAATAGGGTGCAGGGCTCAAGGCCAAGGCGTTGAGTGCCACAAAGCAAAACCAAAACAAAAACTTCATCATGTCAATAAACACCTCAGATCAAGTCTCAAAAAAAAACCAGCTCACAAAGAGCTGGTTTAGTAGGACTATAAGACCAATTGAAATTCTTGAAGTATTTCTTACTTCAGACACCATGTTTCAAATGGTGACACCTAAGCATTAAAGATCAATTGCAATATTGCAATCCACTGACGTAATAGGCACCTTTATCAGCGGGCTTCATACTTTCAATCACACAGATGAATTTTTTATTAATTGCATCGCCATTCACTGTGCCGGCGGCTGTGACATTGACCAAGCAAGTTTCAAATGAATCACTCCAGCGAACGTTACTGACAGTAAAGGCTGCTGACTTCATGTTTTCCCAAAGTTTGACAACCTTATCATCTGTACTGTAACCAAAGGTACTTTGCATGTTTAAGTCATCAATGTACGGTGCCGTTTTGCTGCAAATACGCTTGAACTGATCGGGCGTTACATTGTTTGAGTCTGTTCTACCTGTTTTCCTGTATGAATAACGCTCCAAAACTGGCACCTTGGCGTCTCCAGCTTCAGTTTTATTTTCTGAAGATTTTTCTTTAGCTTCTTGTTTGGCCACTTCTTTAGCTTTTGCAGCTTCAGCCTCTTTGTTTAGCAGTGCAATGTACTCATTGACATTTGAAATGCCCCGAGCCTTCATTTTCTCAATCTCAGATTGATAATTCGCGAAAGTGTTAGCACCCAGACGTTTCGCGTCTTCCCATGTTTGGGAATCATTAAAGCCTGCTTCTTTGGCTTTGAAATACTCACTGAATTTTTCAAATTTCAAGCTTTTGGATTTATCTAATTCAACTTTATATTCTTCAATGGACAAGTTATATTTTTTTGCCTCATTTTTATAGTCCATGACTTTAGATGCGTCAATGCCATATTTGTTTGCATCTAACTCATTGCTGCATTGAACCAAGAATGCAAGGCAGATAAATACAATGATGCTTTTAAACTTCCAGGTTTTACAAAATTCAAAATTTGACTCTAAATAATTCCAAGCATTGGTGCCACTTTGCAAAGGTTTGATCTTTAAATATTTAGAAATAAAAAATAGAAAAAAAGCAATCGCTAAAATCGAATATCCAATAGCGGCAATCATAATTTGTCCTTTAAATAGGATGTAGAAATGGGTTGAGTCTTGCAACATTGCTAATTGGCAGATGCTCAGATTGTTCTCAAAGTGCATCTATCAAGCCAAGTGCCAGATATTTTTATGAAAATTATACCCATTTAATTTTTAGAACAAACTCTCGCCAAAACTTTTGCGCCAAGCTTCAAATTGAGCAAAGTTGCAATGAGTTCGAGAGATCTTTAGGCCTTGAAGATAGACACCAACAGCAAGCCCAAGCCAATCGCCAAACCAATAGACCCCCAGTACTGCAGCAACACTACACCCCCCCCCTTGTACACAAAGCAGCAAGGCAATGCGCAGCTTAGGCACACCCGGGTATGCCAGCACAGTCAAAATAAAAACTTCTTCATTTTTTTGTCGATTCAAACTGGCAGATCACCATCAACCCGCTCAGTTAATTGCCCAGGCCACCTTGATCTGGTTCGGTGCCACAAACACTTCTGGCTCACCCAAAGCAGAACCCGCAGTACGTGCAGTGCCTCGTGCGTTCATCAAGGCCGATGAAATGGCATAGCCCATTGCCCCACCAGCCACGGTGTCAGACAACCAATGCTTGCGCTCTTGCACACGGCCCATTGCCGTCATGGCGCCCAAGCCATACAACCATGGCATGTCATACGCTTTTGCAAATGGCGTGATCAACGCAAAGGCAATGGCCGTGTGGCTAGATGCAAAAGAGCTGTTGAGCGCCTGCTGGTTGAAATGATTGAACGATGCATCTCCCAAATTAAGCTCTGGTCTTGCACGACCCACTGCGTACTTCAATGACGTATTGGCAAGCAAAGCCAACACAGAGGAAGTTGCGGCAATGCCCGACAAGCGTGCACTTTCTTCGTCGGCCAGCCCCAGTCCCACGAGGCCCACGGCACCCGCCAACAAGATTGGGGTGTTAGATCCAACTTTGCCCATCGTTTTGTAGACCCCATTGGGGTGATTGACAGCCCAAGTATTCATTTGACCATCCAGCGCATGGGCGGCCAACACACCGCCAAGTGCCCAAGCCCAACCACTGCTTGCCGAACTGCTGAACACCCGATCAGTCACTTGCCCCGCACTGTTTGAAAAATCTGACCACAGTGAATAATGAGAATCTTTCACACCAAATAAGCCACTGGATGCCGTGCGAACAGAGTCGAACAAAGGCATCGAAGCTGTCAGGCCGATGCGTAGCTCTTTGTTTTTGGAGTTGCCCTGACTTTGGCCGTTTTCAAAACGCATGTAAGCCAATTCTGGCGTCCAGCGAATACCATGCCAGTCCAATGTTTGCTCTGCACTCAAACCCCACATGCGGCCATGGGGCAGTTCAACACCCGGGGTATAAACACCAACGCTAGACCCTATGCGGCCAACATACAACTTGGCCATTTGCATGTTGGCGGCATCCATCCACCCAAACGCCGTCACAGCAGCACCCGAGCCTTGTGAGGCACCGGCCCAACGACCGCCATTGGTATAGCCCTGCTGATACACGCCGTTGACATAGCCCGGAAAAGTAGGCTTGGTGTCCCAAGGCAAGCTGTAAGCATTGGTGTTGGCATATTCTGCGAACACCCTGTAGCGTCCATCGGCGTAGGTATTTTCAAAACCCCAGAGACTCATGAATTTGTAGGGCAAGGGAATGTTGCCAGCGGCGTCTTCACCCATCCACTGCGTGTAAGCGGCACAAGAACCCCACGACAATGGGCAACGTACGCGCATGTCGTAGCCAGCAATTTGTCCACTGCTGTCTTGAAAATTGTCAAAGGTATCTTTGTTCACCTGCTGCCCAAAGAAAGCCTTTACAAAAGTGCTCACACCACCTGGTCTGCCAGCGCCCCCAGACTGCATGCCCCTGCTAAAACCCATCTCTAACCAAGGCTGGGGCTTGATAGTAAGCCGCGCACCAGAAAACAAAAATCCTTGGTGCTGATTGGCCACCACCACAGGGTCTTGCGCTTTGGCCACAAACACATCTAAATTCCAGGGGCCCATCCAAGCCAACCATGGGCTGTCTGATTGTTTGATGGTGCCGCGTTGCAAACCCACACCTTGCCATGCAGGGCTGTTGTTGCTGTTGACCAAACTGCTTTGCCAACCAGGGCCCCACCAAAACTGATGGGCAAACACTTGGGCGTTCCAGCCGCCAAAGCCTAGAACAGCAGCACTGCCCTCTGGGCTGAAATTTGACTGCTCAGGTATGGCCGAGGCATTGCTTTCTGCGCGCACTCCCAAGCGGCCCGCAAAGGAAACACCATCCACTGAGCCAGCGCGCCATACCGCCGTTTTTAAACTGACACTTGAACCATTGGCGTAGTTGTCTGAAAAACCAACCAAGGCCTCTGCGTGGTTGCGTGATTGAAGTTTCAAAATGCCTTTGTCTTGCACCAAAGACAACTCGTTTTGAACAACCATCCGTGCGGTTGAGTCTGCTGCAGCCGACGCAGAAGACAAAGTCGACAAAGTTTGCGCCACCGCACTGGCAGGCAACGGCCATTGAGTGGTGAGCACTGGCAAATCGTGCTGATCGACAAGCCACTGCAAATAGTGGCGCGCTACCCATGTGGGGGTGTAAGGCGCAGAGGCACCAGAAACTGCAGCAGATTGAGCTAATGCAGCGCCTGTGCTGAAAGCCAGGATGAAGGTTAAATATTTTTTCATGTGCATGCAGTTTAGCTTTGCAAGGCAAAAGCATCTAATGGCCAAAAGAATTTAACACCTCATGTCAACCATTGAATGCTGAATGGTTGACAGATGGCATCTCGCAATGATATCTTTAAGATATCTAAACACTTCTAGATCCTCTCATTGAAAACTGCAACGGTAATCGTCCCCTAGAACCACGGGCGTTAGAAGTAGAATTTTTTCCAATGGAAGAGGTTCTACATGAGAAAGTCAAAATTCACTGATAGCCAGATCATGGACGCCGTTAAACGCGTTGAGGCTGGTTTTGGCGTACCTGATATTTGCCGAGAAATGGGTATCAGCACTGCCACCTTTTACAAATGGCGAGCCAAATATGGCGGCATGGACGTCTCAATGATGTCCCGCATGAAAGAGCTTGAAGAAGAAAACCGGCGGCTCAAGAAGATGTATCTTGAGGAGAAGCTTAAGGCTGAGATCGTTTCGGAGGCTCTAGAAAAAAAGTGGTGAGGCCATCCCGACGCAAGGAGATGGCCATCAAAGCAGTCAAGGAGCGCGGCATTTGTATTCGGGTGGCGTGCCAGGCATTTAGGATCAGCGAGTCTTGTTACCGCTACGAGCGCAAGCTCGATGCACAGAATGAGGAAGTGGCAACGTGGCTAATCAAGCTGACGGATAACAACCGCAACTGGGGCTTTGGCCTTTGCTATTTGTATTTGCGTAACCTGAAGGGCTTCAAATGGAACCACAAGCGTGTTTACAGGGTCTACAAAGAGTTGGAGCTGAACTTGAGGATCAAACCTCGCAAACGTTTAATTCGTGAAAAGCCAGAAGCTTTGACAGTGCCACTGGAAATCAATCAAGTCTGGTCAATGGACTTTATGCATGACCAATTGGAAGACGGCAGAACGTTCAGGTTGTTCAATGTGATTGACGACTACAACAGAGAGGCCATTGGCATGGAGGCGGACTTCTCATTGCCAGCGGAGCGGGTCATCAGGGAACTTAAACAGATGATTTCCTGGCGCGGAAAGCCACTGGTAATTCGTTGTGATAACGGTCCGGAATACATCAGTGCTGCCATTCAAACCTGGGCTGCAGAATGGGGAATCAGGCTTGAATACATTCAACCAGGTAACCCACAGCAAAATGCTTATGTTGAAAGATTTAACAGAACAGTTCGCTACGAATGGCTGTCACAATATTACTGGTCAAGCTTAGAAGAGGTTCAAGAGTTTGCCACCCGGTGGATGTGGTCATATAACAATGACCGTCCGAATATGGCTCTGGGTGGATTTACACCGAAGCAGAAACTGGCCATGGCTGCATAACGTTTCTACTTCTGACTCCCTTGCAAAAGGGGAGGATTACCACTGCACTGGCTTTCAGGTGCACACCCGTCCCTTCATTTCGAAGGATGGCCATGCGGTGTAAGCCAACACTGGTTTCCTGCTTGGCATCGATGACCTGCACTGCACCACGGTATACAAAAATAAAAGCGTTGTGATCGACTTGCAAGGTT
>CANBWP010000064.1 GCA_947373185.1 Comamonadaceae bacterium
GCTCAAAGGCCAAAACCACGGCCTGTTTCTGGACATGGCCGAAGGCCGTCGCTGGGTGCGCGAGCATGTGGCCGCCCACCCCAAACTCAAAGTGCTCAACCTCTTTGCCTACACCAGCGCCTTCTCGGTCGTGGCCCTGCAAGCCGGTGCCAAAAGCGTGGTGAACCTAGACATGAGCCAAGGTGCTTTGGCCATCGGCCAGCAAAACCACCAGCTCAACGGCATCACCACCGGTGCCAGTTTCTTGGGGCACGACATCTTCAAGACGTGGGGAAAAATCACCCGAGGTGGCCCTTACGGACTCATCATCGTGGACCCACCCAGCTACCAAAAAGGCAGCTTTGTGGCCACCAAAGACTACGCCCGTTTGATGCGCCGTTTGCCCGAACTGCTCGCCCCCGATGGCCACGCGCTTTTGTGCCTCAACGCCCCCGAACTGGGCTTGGCTTTCTTGCAAGACCAAATGCAAGAACTGGTGCCTGAGCTGACCTACGTGCAGCGCGTGGCCAACCCTGCGGTGTTTGCGGATGTGTCGGATGAGCGGTCGTTGAAGGTGTTGGTTTACAAGGGGCCGGGGTTGGTGGCAGCGTAGAACGAAAGAGCGCCGTTAAAGGCGCGACTCAACGTGAGATTTTGCAAGCTGAAGTTGACTCTCTGATGATGAGTTCAGCTTCCACCACCTGCGAAGGTGGGCTTTTCTTGCTGATCAAATCAAACATGGCCTTGGCCGCGGAAACGCCAATTTCATAAACCGACTGACGCACCGAAGTCAAAGGTGGCAATGTAAATGCTGAGTGCGGGAGGTCATCAAAACCGATGAGCGAGACATCATCAGGCACACTCAATCCTGCTTTGTGAAGTGCCAACCGCGCACCGTAAGCCATCTGATCGTTCGCGGCAATGATGGCTGTGAATTGAGTTTTATTTGCCAAAAGCGAATTGACAGCTTGGAAGCCACCGGATTCAAGAAAATCACTCTCTACGATAAGACTTTTATCGCTGATCATCTTCAATCGTTTGATTTCTTTTTTGTAGCCCTGGAGACGCTGCTTGGCATCAGGGTGGTCCAACGGACCCGAGAGAAATACGACTTTTTGATGACCCAGTTGGTTTAAGTGCCTAACAGCTTGTGCAGCGCCTTCGGCGTTATCAAAGTCGATACTGAATAGATTGGGGCCGCTGAGTTGCCTACCTGTCACAACAGCTGGAATTGTTTTGGCGAGCTCGATGAGTGTGTCGTCAGATAACTTCCCAGTTAAGACGATGATGCCGTCCACTTTCCTATCTAACAACAGCTGAATGCGCTTTTTCTCTTCCGCCTCGTTCCAGTGCCCGCTCACAAAGAGCGGGGAGTAGTGCGCTTTGTTGAGCTCATCTTCAATGCCACGCAGTGCTTCGCCGTAATAGGGGCTGTCGATGAATTGCGTGAGCACGCCAATGCTCATCGTTCGTCCCCCAGCCAAACTGCGCGCAGCCGGGTCTGGGCGAAATCCAAGTTCCTTGATCACCGCCTGAACCAAGGCTTTTTTCTCATCACTGACTTGCGCTGTGCCATTCAAAATTCGAGACACAGTGCTTGGCGAGACCCCTGCTTGTTGGGCCACCATGCCCAATGTGGCACGCGGTGTTATCGCTGAGGGTGAAGGCATGATTTTGGTGATGAGCAAGATGTAAAAAGCACGTGTTCAAACCAAATAAATTTGGGCTGTACCCCTGATTGTCGATCAAGATGGCGGCTGCCACACCTTCACATAATCGACCTGCATGTTCATGCTTGGCAGATTATTGACGTTAAAGCCCCCCCCTAAATTGCCGCCTACGGCGACATTGAGCAACACATAGGCGGGTTGTGAAAATGGCCAATTGTCTGTTGTGGCGTTGGCTGGTTTCTTGAATGAGAACGTCGGTACGCCATCCACGCCCATCAAAATTTCATTGGCACTCCAGTGCAATTGAAATTTATGAAACTCAGTGCACATATTTGCCACTGATTTTTTTGCATACAACAGACCCGCTGCACTTCCCCAGTGGTTGGTCGTTGAATGAACACCCGACTGCACCTGATTAGGTTGGACAGTGAATTCTGAAACTCCCCCAAACCACTCCATGATGTCGATTTCGCCACGGGCTGGCCAAACACCATCTTTGCCCATCATCCAAATGGCAGGCCAAGCACCCGCAATACAAGGCACTTTAGCTCTGATTTCATAAAAGCCATAAGGCGTCGCATTCAATGCCGCGTAATAACTCGCGGTGTTGGTGTGCAATCTGGCCGAGGTTACGCTGACATTACGAGCTTGTATGGCGCTTAAGGCATCGGGCACAGATGGTGAATCACCATTGGCCATGTCTGCATCAGCAATGCCAGCAACGGGCTGAATCACCAGCTGACCATTGGCATCGATGAACGAATTCTTGGCTTGATCTGTGTAGTACTGCTTTTCAGCATTACCCCAAACTGTTCCGCCTAGGAGCGGGGAACCTAAGTCATACGACCAAGTGCTGCTTGGACGACCCGGCGTAGAAAAATCGTCAGACCATTTCAACGCATAGGTGGCTGGTAGCGTGAGCTCAAGACTTGCTGGCGCTGTAGTACCACCGCCACAAGCGGTTAAGCCCATCAAGCCGAGCAGAGCAATATTCAGCTTAGAACGTGTAAACAAGACCCACTCCTGCCCAGTTGCCTGATTTAGCGACGCGAGAGTCGACCCCTGTGAATGCTGCGTGCCCTGGCATGCTCAAAGGCGCCAAACCTTGATGGCCGAAGTTCACAATGCCACCAAAACCATAGACTGAAAATCCGGGTTCAATTTCGTAACCCACACCCAAGGTATTGAGCGTCATGCTGTTCGATTGGCCCCGTTCGACGGGGTTGCTGGTATTGGCTTTACCCAAATGAACCACGCCTGTATTGACAGACCACTTGGGCATGAACTTGTAAACAACGCCCAAGCTGAAGTCGGTGGACGTCGCACTGTAACTAGGTCCTGTCAGGCTGCTGATGTTGAACATGTCATTCCACAAGTCATTGCCTTGTGCATCTTGGCCTAACCATGCTGCTTTGTTGCCACTCCATCGGTTAAAACGAACACCAGCGAGGAGCTCGGTTTTGGCATTCATTTGATAACGAGACATGAGCATCACAATAGATTGCTTGTTGCCTTCGGGAATCAAATTTTCTTTAGATGCATCATTGGTGATGCCTTTGAATGGTCCATGCCCCCAAGCCATGGGCATGCCGTTGACAGCAGACTGGGCAATGGCATCCAAAATGAGGGGGCCATTCACGTACTTGGCATACAACTCGTAAAACTGAGGTTTGTGCTTGCTGTAACCTGAACCCCCTTGGTCATAGGTAGCCTCTAAGTGCAAATCTCCACCGTTGACATCCATCAGCGGCAGACCATACCGCACAGCATTAGTCAACAGACCATAGCCCGCACCACTGGATGCCCATGAGTCTGCAACACCAAACTTAGTACCGTAGGGGTAGTCGGCAACACTCCAGCCTCGTGTTGGAAAGGCGCCCACTTGCAAGCTGCCGTAGTCCTCATGCAAGACGGTGGCATTTCTTTCGTACCAAATGCCGGGAATGTCAACATTGCCATCGCGCCAACGTTGGCTAAGCAGTCCTTTGACTTTGAAGCCCTGCCCTAAATCAAACTCTTTGGTGCCGATATAAGGTTGAGCGAGGCTGACGTTTCCGCCCTTTGTTCCGTAACTTTTTCCAGCGGCAAGGTCATCCGCCCATGGACGATGACGTGCTTCGCCAGCAACCAATTGACAGTCACTGCATTGATTGCTGGCGCGAGATGTTTCAACCTTCACGAAGCCATTGATGGTCAAAGGCCCCACGTCGATTGCATGCGATAGCGAATGCGCAGCAAGCAGCATGAGCCCGAAGAAATTAGTTTTTTTTATATATTTCATTTGAATACCATCATCTCAGTCAAAGGTTGATGTTTTTTAGCGCGCGAAAGCCACTAAACCCACTTTGGGCAACACAAAGTTATTGGTCGTAGAAGTTGCATTTGTATCGTTAGCTGGCAGCACTTTGACCACGACGGCTTTCAGGTCAGCCTTCAATGCGGTCAACGTACCCGTACAGGTCGTGAAAGTGCTCAGAGGCAATTTATAAACACGCAGGTTGTTGGCCGTGGCCGTGTTGTTCAAGGTCACATTCACTGAGCATGCGTTGGCATACGAGTAAGTCGTGCTGTTGTAAGCACCGCCATTGAGTTCCACAGTGAAAACAGTGGCACTGTTAGTTTGCGCAGCACGATCCACACCGTTACCCATTTGAATCATCAAATTGCCTGACTGCGAAACGTCAAGACCAGCATTTTGTGGTGTCTGAATTTTGGTGTAGATGTAGTCGGTTGAAGCCAACGCCGCTGTGTGCTTGAACTGGATACCAACGGACTGGTGATAGTCGATATCAGTTTGACCAAAAATTCCATAGTCTCCGTAGACGTAATTCCCACCGGACCCCATAAATACATCACCGCCTTCAGCTGTACTCCATTTCAAATCACCAGAAGGGGCTGCATTTGGGGTGTAGCTGGATGCGACCAGCACATAGGGCGAAGCCACAGCTTGCGCAATGGTGCTTGTAATGCCACCACCGCCACACGCCACTAAAGTACCCAGAATGCCCAAGGCACCCATCGTGAATGATTTACCGATATAGCCCATACGTTGAAATGCCATCTTGCTCTCCTGAATTGTTGTTTAAAACACCTAGTCTGAAACCGCTTTCTGAAAGCGCTTTCACAAGTTCAATTTGAAATGCTGCCGCTGCTTTTAGGTACTGTGGTTTTCCCTTAAATTTCGAAAATAATTCAAGGAGAAACAGTTAATGAATTAGGTAACGCCTTCAAATCAAACCCATCACTGAAACGCACATTCAAAGGCAACTTCGTGGGGTTGTAAGCCATGTAGGTGCGCTTGCCATTGGCTGCTTTGAAGCTTGCATAAAACTTGGTGTTTGCCGTAACACTGAGGTCAGGCGTGCCAACTTCATTCAAGAACAACAACCAGTGTTGCGCGTGGGTGCGTGTATCCCCAAGTTCAATAGATCCCCATTCGTTCCAGCGTGCCATTCCTTTTTTAGGATCGACAAGCGCAACGTATTTGGCAAACAAATCTTGCCAAATATCGTCGGGCTTTGCGCGCTTACCCCTGCCTTGATAGATGTCTATTTCTTGCTCAAGGGCCGCCATGTTTTTGTGCGTAAAAGCAGGACTCGCAGCAAGGTAGGTTGACGATGCGGTCAATGGCAACAAGTTGATGCCATGAATTTCACGCGGCTCATCAATCCACCATGTGTTGTGTGCCAATTTGCCACCAAACAGCATGCTGACTTCGACGTTTTTGTACTCAGGCGGTAAGGTCAAGCCATGGATGTCAAACCAGTAGTGGTTGATGGATTGAATTTCCGTGGCGTACAAATAAGTGCCCAGATCAACCAAATCTTGACGCCCCTGCAAGCTACCCCACAACATCAACCCCACCCACGCATTGATGGCTTCAGACGATGACTCTTGGTTGTTGCCATCGGGTGACATCCCCGTCCCTGACGCCCAAGAGTGCCCTTCATAAGGGTCAAAGTTACGCAAGTAAGGAAAGTCTTTACGGCCACGTTGCGCGGTCGCAATGTCGGCCACCAACAGATCGATCATGCCGCCCCATTTGTCTGACTTGATCCACTCGGGGTCTCGCAGACCGATATCGGCTGCTGCACGAATCCAGTAACCGTAGTGGAAATGGTGGTCATTCATGTCCTTGACGGCATCGTATTCTTCTGGATAACTCGCCACCGTGCCCAGTGTTGGGCTGTAGTGAAAGTAAGTACGGTCGCTTTGCCCCGACAGCCATTCTTCAGCACGTTTTTTAATGAGCGCTAGTAATTTATCGCGGGTTGCTGTTTCGCCTTGCACATCGGCCACAGTCATCAACTGGCTGATACGCTGAAGGCCCTTGCCTTGCCAATAGGGCCCCTGACCGATTTCAAGCATCATGCGTCGCGCACGGCTCGATTCTTTGGACAAGTTAGACACAATCGCTTGGCTACTTTTCGAGTCTTTAACGCCCGGCCAATACGGCACAAAGCCCTGAGAAACATGTCTCGTTGTGAAACTATTTGAGGCATAAAACTTCAACTCACCACGAATGCTGGGCAATGTGCCAACTGCAACGGACGGAAGCTCTTTGTTGCCAAAGTAATGGTGCGGATAGAGCCCTACGA
>CANBWP010000065.1 GCA_947373185.1 Comamonadaceae bacterium
ACCACCATCACCTGCGAAGGATGCGCATCGGGCGTGATGCTTTGAATGTGGCCACGCAGTTGGTTTTGAATGCTGGTGTTTTGCGGCTCGGACGTTGCCAAACTCACATCACGCGCCAAGATGCGAATGCGCACAGATTTGCCAACAGACAATCCAGCATCGCGCATCCAAACGCAACCGCCCTCAAAGTCGATGCGCGACAAGTGCCACTGCGTAGCCACCTCACCAATGCGCCCTGCAATCAAGGCGCCAGCATCTTCCTCGACCACAACGGGGTTCACCACTTGCGTCAGCAAGGCACTCACAGGACCTTGCGCTTTGACCTGCCCCTTGTCGAGCACCACCAAATGGTCTGCCAAACGCGCCACCTCATCAGCTGAATGCGTAACGTACAACATGGGCATCTTGAGTTCATCACGCAACTTTGACAGCCACGGAAAAATCTCTTGTCGACGCGCTGCATCCAGTGACGCCAAGGGCTCGTCCATCAAAAGCAATTGAGGCTGCATCGCAATGGCCCTGGCAATGGCCACGCGTTGGCGTTCACCACCCGACAGTTCGCTTGGCATCCGCTGCAAGAAGCCGCCAATGCCTAACAATTCGATGGACGCTTGCAATGCTTTGGCAGCATCTGTTTGCGCAACACCATCCGACTTGAGGGCACGCTTCAAACCGTAGTTCAAATTCTCTGCCACACAGAGGTGCGCTAACAAACTAGACTCTTGAAACACATAGCCCAATGGCCTTTGCCAGGTTGGCAAACAAACGCCTCTTGACGTGTCTTGCCAAATGGACGCGCCAATTTGAATGCGGCCTTGCTGGTTTTTCTCCAAGCCAGCAACCGCTCTCAATAAAGTTGTTTTGCCAGAGCCAGATGGACCCAAGATGGCCGAAATGCCCTGCCCTGGCAATTGAAGGTCCAAGCTCAATTGAAATGCTGAGCGATGAATGTTCAACTGCAGGTGAATGCTGCTCATACCACCTGCCTTTGACGTCGGTTCATCAAAGCCAACGCCAAGAGCACCGCAAAAGAAAAGACCAGCATACCCGCCGCCAACACATGTGCCTGCGCATAGTCCATGGCCTCCACATGGCCATAAATTTCTGTCGACACCACCCGCGTCTTGCCAGGAATGTTGCCGCCGATCATGAGCACCACGCCGAACTCGCCCACCGTGTGGGCAAAACTCAAAATGGCTGCTGTGACCAAGCCTGGTTTGGCCAAAGGCAAGGCAACTGAAAAGAAAGCATCGAGGGGACTGGCGCGCAATGTGGCCGCCACTTCCAGGGGCCTGACACCCATGGCCTCAAAGGCATGCTGCAAAGGTTGCACCGCAAATGGCAAGGAGAACACAACCGATCCCAAAAGCAAACCGGTAAACGTGAATGACAACACCCCCCACCCCATGGCCTGCGTGATCAGACCCAAGGGACCATTCGGCCCCATCACCACGAGCAAATAAAAACCTAAAACCGAAGGCGGCAACACCAAGGGCAAAGTGACCAGGGCATGAATGGGCGCGCGCCAGGCAGATTGCGTTTGCGACAACCACCATGCCAATGGCGTGGCCAAGACCAACAACACCAAGGTGGTCGAAGTGGCCAGGGCCAAGGTCAATTGAATGGCTTGCCAAGATTCAGGCGTCAAATTCATGCGTGCAAGTTTAAGCGCAAGTCCCTCAAAAAGGAGAACCTTTGTAGCCAAGGTTTTGCTTTTCATGATGTAATTCCAGAACTTTTTCTATGTCGGAGTTTCCATGCTGCGTACACCCCGTTTGGGCCGTATTTCACTTGCCTTTAGTTTTGTCATTTGCCTTTGCGTGAGCCCCCTGTTGGTGGCCTGCCAAAAAGGTGGCGCCGACGCCAACAAAGCCGCCGAAACGGTCGCCCTCAGTCTCGGTGCTGAAGACATCTTGGCATTGGACACCTCAGACCATGGCACCGGCCCTGCCATCACCGGCTCTTTGCAGCCTGAACTTCGTGCCGATTTGCGCGCCGAGGTCAGTGCCATGGTGGTCCGGGTGCACAAAGAAAACGGCGAGCCTGTGCGCAAAGGCGATTTGCTGGTCACGTTGGACAGCGCCGTGTTGCGCGACAACCTGAGCTCTGCCGAGGAATCTTTGCGCGCAGCCGCACAGTCTTTGGACGGCGCAGAGCGCCAGTACCAACGCATCAAGTCTCTGCAATCACAGGGCATGGTGTCGATGCAGGGTTTGGAAGAGTCTGAAGTCAAACGCAACAGTGCCCAAAGTGAATTTGTGGCCAGCAAAGCGCGTGTGGCTGCAGCCAAACAACAACTGGAACGCACCGAAGTTCGTGCCCCCTTCAACGGCGTGGTCAGCGCACGCAAAACTTCTGCCGGCGACACCGCACAAATTGGCAAAGAACTCATCCAAGTGATTGACCCCAGCAGCATGCGCTTTGAAGGTCAGGTTTCAGCAGATCAAATGGGCGTGGTCAAAGTTGGCCAGCGCGTGAACTTCCGTATCAACGGGGTGGCGCAAACGGGCGACCAGTTAGGCGCCAAGGGCATCGTCAAGCGCATCGATGGCGCCGCCAACCCCATCACACGCCAAGTTTCTGTCATTGTGGAGATCAATGGCAAAGACCGCCCTCCTGTTGTCGGTCTTTACGCAGAGGGCGTGGTAGAAACCCAAACCCAATCGGCCGTGATGATTGCAGAAAGCAGTGTCCGCCGCGAGGGCGACAAAGTGTATGCATGGACCGTAGACGGCAGCAAAATCAAAAAGCAAAGCATTGAGTTGGGTGGTCGTGACACCCGTCTTGGCCAATGGGTCGTGAAGTCTGGACTGAAAGCGGGCGACAAAATTTTGCGTACGGCTGGCAGCTCCTTGAAAGATGGGCAAACCTACACCCTGCGCACCGAAGCGGCCGTCAAAGTGGGTTCGTAAACCATGTTTTTGTCCAACTTCAGCGTTAAGAAACCGATCGTCACGATCGTTATTTTGTTCATGCTCATGGCCGTAGGGCTCATGGCATTGAAGAAACTCAAAGTCAACCAAACTCCCGATGTGGACTTACCTTTGCTGGTGGTTGACATCAATTACCCTGGCGCTTCCCCCGACACCGTTGAGCGTGAGGTGCTTAACCGCATCGAAAAAGCCTTGCAGTCGGTCAACGGCATCAAAGATTTGCGCGGTACCGCCAACGAAAGCAATGCCAACATTTTGGTCTTCTTTGAGTTCAAAAAGAACATGGTCGAAGCCACCGATGAAGTGCGCAACGCCATTGGCAAAATTCGATACAAACTGCCCACCGAAATTCGCGAGCCTGTCATCCTGCGCATTGACCCCTCTGCACAGCCCATCATGCAATTGGCTTTGTCTTCCTCCGCACAAAGTCATGCAGAAATTTCGCGCTTGGCAGAAGATCAAATTGCTGACAAGTTCCGCGGCATCCCAGGCGTTGCGCAGGTCAATGTCAATGGCTCCCTCAGGCGCGAGCTGAGTGTGCTGCTGCACGCGCAAAAATTGCGTGAAGTCAATCTGTCGGTGACCGAGGTGGTCAACGCCCTGCGAACGCAAAATACGGCGGCCCCAGTGGGCAAAATTCGTGGCGCCCTCGAAGACCAAAGCATTCGACTTTTGGGGCGCATTGAAACGCCTGCAGAGTTCCAGCAAATTGTGATCAAACGCAGCGGCAATGAGCTGATTCGTCTGGGCCAAGTGGCGACCATTTCAGATGACTTTGCGGACATGACCAGCTTGAGCATTCGCAGCGGAAAACCCAATGTGGGGCTTGCCATCACTCGTTCACGGGATGCCTCTACGGTGGGAGTGGCCAATGATATTCGGGCCATGGTTGCGGAAGTCAACAAAACATTCCCTGAAGGCACCACCTTGGAAGTCACTCAAGATGGCGGTCAAGAAGCGCAGAACAGCCTGAACAATGTGGTGGATGCGCTCATCTTTGGCGCAGGTCTCACCATCCTTGTGGTTTACGTTTTTTTGAACTCTTGGCGTTCTACCTTGATCACCGCACTGTCATTGCCGACCTCCGTCATCACCGCGTTCATTGCGGTTTGGCTGTGCGGTTTCACGCTCAACTTCATGAGCTTGCTGGGCCTGTCCTTGGCCATTGGCGTGCTCATTGACGATGCCATTGTCGTGCGAGAAAACATCGTGCGGCACATGGAGCGCGGCGCTGACCGCCGCTCTGCCGCGCTCAATGGCACAGCCGAAATTGGCATGGCTGTGGCGGGCACCACCTTCTCCATCGTGGCGGTGTTCATTCCTGTGGCTTTCATGCCTGGCATATCAGGCGAATGGTTCAGGCCCTTTGGCCTGACGGTGGTGGCCTCTGTGCTGGTCAGCTTGCTGATCTCATTCACGTTGGATCCCATGTTGTCAGCGTTCTGGGGCGACCCACCAGGCGAACACCTGAAACCTAAAACGGGTTTCAGCCTGAAGCTCAAACAATTCAACGACTGGTTTGACCATCAAGCCGACCGCTACGGCAACGTCATTGCCTGGGCCCTGCACCATCGACGTTGGATGATCGCCTTTGCGGTGGTCAGCTTTGTAGGTGCGATCTTTTTGCAAGCCATGTTTGGCGGCTCCAGTTTCTTTCCCAAAACAGATGGCAAAACACTGGCCATTGATGTGCGCACACCTGCCAGCAGCAACTTGGAATACGCCCGCATGAAGCTGGAAGCCGCTGCCGTCATGGCGCGCAGCCTGCCCGAAACCAAAGCGACCAACAGCTATGTCAATCCGGGGGGTGGTCGCATTTACGTCGACATTGGCGAAAGTACCAACCGAAAACGCAAAGCGCAAGACATTGCCATCGAACTGCGTCATCGCATTGCCCAATTGGTGGGGGCCGAATACACCATCCTCGACGACTTGTCCAACGGCGCCTCCAAACCCGTTCAAATTCGCTTCAGCGGCACCGACTCGCGCAAGTTGCTGGCGATCACCAGCGAGTTCATGGAAAAGCTGCGCCAAGTGCCTGGCGCCGTTGATGTGGGCTTGTCACAGCAAGACCCTCAAAACGAACTGCAAATTGAGCTGGACCGTGGTTTGGCCAACACCTTGGGCATTTCCGTCACAGACACTGCCAACGCCTTGCGCGTTGCGTTTGCCGGCATTGAAGTGGGCGATTGGGTGGACCCCACCGGTGAGTCCCGAGATGTGGCCGTTCGATTGGCACCAGAAGACCGCATGAACGCGTCCAACATTGAGCGCTTGCCCATCACCGTCAACGGCATGAACACCGTGGTGCCTTTGTCGCAAATTGCCAAAGTGTCCATGGGCAAAGCGCCTTCCAAAATTGAGCACTCTGACGGCAAACGCACCATCGGTGTGTCAGCCAATGTGCAAGGGCGCTCTTCAGGTGAAGTCACCGCCGATGCTTTGAAAATCGCCAAGGACATCAACTTCCCAGAAGGTTATGGCTTGGAGTTGGACGGTGCCTCCAAAGATCAAAAAGAAGTCTTTGCTGAAATGGGCATTGCCCTGATCTCGGGCATTGGCTTGATGTACTTCATCTTGGTCATGCAGTTCAGCTCCTTCACGGCGCCTTTGGCCGTCATGTTCTCATTGCCCCTCTCGCTCATTGGCGTCGTGCTGGCCTTGCTTTCAACGAGCGGCACCCTGAACATCATGAGCCTGATTGGCGTGATCATGCTCATGGGCTTGGTGGCCAAAAATGCCATCTTGCTGCTCGATGCCGCCAGAACCTTAGAAGCTGAAGGGGTGGAACGCGAAGAAGCCCTGATGACCGCGGGTCGCAAACGCTTGCGCCCCATCATCATGACCACCTTTGCTTTGATTGCCGGCATGATGCCCGTGGCCATTGGCATTGGCGAGGGCAGCGAGTTCTACCGCCCCATGGCCACCGCCATCATTGGCGGCACCATCACGTCCACCTTGCTCACGCTGTTGATCATTCCCAGCTTCTACGACAGCATTGAGTTGACACGTGAAGCTTGGGGCAGAAGGCTTCAAAAATTAGGTCAGCGTTTGAAATTCTGATCTTTGTATTTTGATGCCACAGGGTGCTGGTTCCACAAGGGTCCAGCACCCTTTTTCATCGCCCCACAAAGACTGCCATTCAAAGCGCAAATGGTGATGGGCCGGCCGGTTCAGTGTGATGGTGGCAATGCCCTTGGCAATTTGCAGAACGGGTGGGCTGGCGGTGGGTAAAGAATTCGACATAGAAGGGCTCATGGTGTGATCAAATTCTAGGCGGCTT
>CANBWP010000066.1 GCA_947373185.1 Comamonadaceae bacterium
CCCCGCGAAATTGTGTGGACCAGTGGTGCCACCGAGTCCAACAACTTGGCATTGAAGGGCGCAGCGCAGTTTTACAAATCTCGCGGCAAGCACCTGATTACCGTCAAGACCGAACACAAAGCTGTTCTCGACACCATGCGTGAACTAGAGCGTCAAGGCTTTGAAGTCACATACCTTGACGTGCAAGAAGACGGCTTGGTCAACCTCGATTTGTTCAAGGCTGCTTTGCGCCCCGACACCATCTTGGTCAGCGTCATGTTTGTGAACAACGAAATTGGCGTGATTCAAGACATTCCAGCCATTGGTGCCATCTGCCGTGAAAAGGGCATCATCTTTCACGTGGATGCAGCGCAAGCCACTGGCAAATTGCCGATTGACCTCAACACCTTGCCCGTCGATTTGATGAGCTTGGCTTCGCACAAAACCTATGGCCCCAAAGGCATTGGTGCTTTGTATGTGCGCCGCAAACCCCGCGTTCGCCTCGAAGCCCAAATGCACGGTGGCGGCCACGAGCGCGGTATGCGTTCTGGCACTTTGCCCACCCACCAAATTGTGGGCATGGGTGAGGCTTTCCGTATTGCCCGTTTGGAAATGGACCAAGACATTGCCAAGGCCAAAGCCTTGCAAGACCGCCTCATCAATGGCTTGAAAGACGTTGAGCAAGTGTTCTTGAACGGCCACCCCACACAGCGTGTGCCGCACAACATCAACATGAGCTTCAACTATGTTGAAGGTGAGTCGCTCATCATGGGCATCAAAGGTTTGGCAGTGTCTTCAGGTTCTGCCTGTACCTCTGCCAGCTTGGAGCCCAGCTATGTGTTGCGCGCCTTGGGCCGCAGCGACGAGCTGGCCCATAGCAGCCTGCGCATGACCGTGGGTCGCTGGACCACGGAAGCAGAAATTGACTACGCCATTGACACCATCAAAACGAATGTTGCCAAACTTCGTGAACTCAGCCCCTTGTGGGACATGTACAAAGAAGGCATCGACATCAGCACCATTCAGTGGGCTGCACACTAAGCGTTTTAGCGTTCAAGAACAGATTAAGGAAGTAACACCATGGCTTACAGCGAAAAAGTTGTTGATCATTACGAAAACCCCCGCAACGTGGGCTCCTTTGAAAAGGGCGACGAAGATGTGGGCACCGGCATGGTGGGCGCGCCTGCTTGCGGCGACGTGATGAAGTTGCAGATCAAGGTCAACCCAGTCACAGGCGTGATCGAAGATGCACGTTTTAAAACCTACGGTTGTGGCTCTGCCATTGCGTCTAGCTCACTGGTTACCGAGTGGGTGAAGGGTAAAACTTTGGACCAAGCCGCTGCCTTGAAGAACAGCGAAATTGCCGAAGAATTGGCATTGCCTCCCGTCAAAATTCACTGCTCCATCTTGGCCGAAGACGCCATCAAAGCAGCCGTCGAAGACTATAAGAAAAAACACGCAAACGCCTAAGGGGTGGTTGCTGGAAGTACATCATGGCCATTTCATTGACAGAAGCTGCAGCGCGGCACGTGTCGCGCTACATCACCAAACGCGGCAAAGGCGTGGGTGTGCGCTTGGGCGTTAAAACCACCGGCTGCTCTGGCTTGGCATACAAATTGGAATATGTGGACGAAGTCGCACCCGAAGACGTGGTCTTTGAAGACCACGGCGTGAAGGTGCTGATTGACCCCAAAAGCCTGGCCTACATCGATGGCACGCAGCTCGATTTTGTGCGCGAAGGTTTGAACGAAGGTTTCCGTTTCAACAACCCCAATGAACGCGATCGCTGCGGCTGTGGCGAATCGTTCCGCGTGTGATTTCACTGCAGGCGTCAGACTTCGAGCTGTTCGGCTTGCAGCCGACTTATGCATTGGACCGCGCGCAACTCGATTTGCAATGGAAGTCTTTGCAACGCGAGGCGCACCCCGACCGCTTTGCCTCTGAAGGCGCCTCTGCGCAGCGCATTGCCATGCAATGGTCCGTGCGCATCAACGAAGCCTACAACCGCCTCAAAGACCCGCTCAAGCGCGCAGCCTACCTGTGTGAATTGAACGGTGCTGCTGTCAATGCCGAAAACAACACCAGCATGCCGCCTGCCTTTTTGATGCAGCAAATGGAATGGCGTGAAGCGTTGGACGATTGCAAGGCCATCAAAGCACCTGCTTCTAAAATAGAGTCATTGGAAAAACTGTTGGACGAAGTGGACGCCTCGCAGGCCCAAGTCTTGAAGCAGATGGCCGCATTGATCGATGTGGACCACAACTTTCCAGCCGCCGTGGGGCAGGTGAGGGCGCTGATGTTCATCGAAAAATTTTCACAAGAAGTGCAACACCAGTTAGACGCTTGCAGCTAACAATTTCAAAAAACAAGTCATGGCACTTTTGCAAATTTCAGAACCCGGTCAGGCACCGGACCCGCACCAACGACGCATTGCGGTCGGCATTGACCTGGGCACCACCCATTCTTTGGTGGCTTCGGTGCGCAACGGCGTGGCGGAGTGCTTGCCCGATGACAAAGGCCAAGTGATCTTGCCCTCTGTGGTTCGTTACTTGCCAGGTCAGGGCCGTCAAATTGGCCAAGAAGCCGTGGCCAACGCCGCGCAAGATCCAGAGAATACTTTGGCTTCTGTGAAGCGCTTCATGGGCCGCAGTTTGTCCGACATTGCCCATCCAGAAAAGTTGCCTTACAAGTTTGTGAAGCCCGATGGTGCCTCCGCAAAGGGCATGCTGTCGATTCAAACTGTGCAAGGTGAGAAGTCGCCCGTCGAAGTGAGTGCCGAGATTTTGGCCACGCTGCGCTACCGCGCAGAAGACACCTTCAACGACGACCTGCACGGCGCTGTGATCACGGTGCCTGCGTACTTCGACGATGCGCAACGACAAGCCACCAAAGATGCGGCCCAAATGGCGGGCATCAACGTGTTGCGTTTGATCAACGAGCCTACTGCGGCGGCCATTGCGTATGGCTTGGACAATGCCAGCGAAGGCATTTACGCCGTGTTCGATTTGGGTGGCGGTACCTTTGACATTTCCGTTTTGCGTCTCACGCGCGGTGTGTTCGAAGTCATGGCCACTGGTGGTGACTCTGCCTTGGGCGGCGATGATTACGATCATGCCTTGGCCGATGCAGCCTTGGCATCGATGGGACTGCAAGATGTGCAAGCGGACTTGAGTGCAGAAGACAAAACACGTATGAAAGCGGCTGCGCGTGCGGCCAAAGAAGCCTTGACTTCGGCCTCTGAAGTGACCCTGACATGGACGCATGCAGATCAAACGCATGCAGTGAACATCACGCGTGCGCAATTTGAAGAAGCCACTGCTGCGCTCACAGCGCGCTGCATGTCGGCTGTTAAAAAAGCCTTGCGCGATGCCAAGGTCAAAGCCGAAGACATTCAAGGTGTGGTGATGGTGGGCGGCTCCACCCGCATGCCGCAAGTGCAAGCGGCCGTTGCTGCTTTCTTTGGCAAAGCACCCCTTAACAATTTGAACCCCGACGAAGTGGTGGCGCTGGGCGCGGCCATTCAAGCCAATCAATTGGCTGGCAACGACGCCGCAGGCGACTTGCTACTGTTGGATGTGATTCCATTGTCCTTGGGCATTGAAACCATGGGTGGCCTGGTTGAGCGCATCATTCCGCGCAACCAAACCATTCCCACGGCCATGGCCCAAGACTTCACCACCTACCAAGATGGTCAAACCGCTTTGGCATTGCACGTGTTGCAGGGCGAGCGCGATTTGGTGGTCGATTGCCGTAGCTTGGCACGCTTTGAACTGCGCGGCATCCCGCCCATGGCCGCTGGTGCTGCGCGCATTCGCGTCACCTTCACGGTTGATGCCGATGGCTTGCTGAGCGTGGCTGCCAAAGAACAGATGAGCGGCGTGGAGGCCAAGATCGATGTCAAACCGTCTTATGGTTTGAGTGACGATCAAATTGCCAAAATGCTGCAAGACAGTTTTACAACCGCCGAAGTGGACATGAAGGCGCGTGCCTTGGTGGAAGCGCGCGTGGATGGCGATCGCATGTTGTTGGCCACACAAAGTGCACTCAATGCCGATGGTCACTTGCTCAGTGCCGAAGACCGCGCGCGCACTGAACAACTCATGGTGACCTTGAGGCATGTGGTTGACACTGCCACCGATGCCCAAGCCGTGGAAGATGCCACCGAAGCCTTGGCCAAAGGCACAGAAGCCTTTGCTGCAGAACGCATGAACCACAGCATTCAAAAAGCCTTGTCGGGTCAGAACATTCAAAGCCTTTAAACAAAGAACACCATGCCCGTCATCAAAATATTGCCCCATGCTGAATATTGCCCCGAGGGTGCGCAAATTTCTGCGCCTGCTGGCACCAGCATTTGCGAAGCCTTGCTCGACCACAAAATCAACATAGAGCATGCCTGCGACATGAGCTGCGCTTGCACCACGTGCCACGTCATTGTGCGCGAGGGCTTGAACAGCCTGAACGAGGCCGAAGAAACCGAAGAAGACTTGCTCGACCGTGCATGGGGCTTGGAGCCCAATTCCCGTTTGAGCTGTCAAGCATTTCTGGGCAAGCAAGACGTGGTCATTGAGATTCCCAAATACACCATCAATCACGCCAAAGAGAACCATTGACAGTTTTTTGCGCTTGAATTGGGATTACAGTTAAGTCATGCGCCAATTATTTCTAGACACCGAAACCACCGGTCTTTCCGCTGAAGGCGGCGACCGCGTCATTGAGCTGGGCTGCGTCGAGCTGGTCAACCGCAAGCTCACGGGCAACAACCTGCATTTCTACTTCAACCCTGGCCGCGACAGCCACGAAGATGCCCTCAAGGTGCACGGCATCAGCAATGAATTTTTGCGCGACAAGCCCAAGTTCAAAGAGGTGGTCCGTGACATTTTGGACTACGTGCAGGGCGCTGAAATCATCATTCACAACGCCGCGTTTGACGTGGGATTTTTGAACAAAGAGCTCGAACTGGCTGGGCAAAAGCCCTTCACCACATATGTGGAAGGTGTGGTGGACACCTTGGTCATGGCCAAGCAAATGTACCCTGGCAAACGCAACAGCCTAGACGCCCTGTGCGACCGACTGGGCGTAGACAATTCTGGCCGTACCTTGCACGGCGCTTTGCTCGATGCCGAGCTGCTGGCCGATGTGTACATCAACCTCACCCGTGGCCAAGAAGCCTTGCTCATGGACGTGGGCACTGAAGACAGCCAGGGCCGCTCAGAAGAAGCGGTGGATTTGTCAGGCTTGGTCTTGCCCGTGATTCAGGCCAACGCCCAAGAGCAAGCAGCGCATGCCGAACAGATGGCCCAATTGGACAAAGCCAGCGGCGGCAAGACCATTTGGCGGCAGCTTGAGTCCGCCGCCTGAAAGTTTTAAAAACCTTGAAATGCCCCAAAAAACCGTGGCATAATTTAGGGCTACGCTGCAAAGCAGTAGGGCGATTAGCTCAGGGGTAGAGCACTGCATTCACACTGCAGGGGTCAGAAGTTCGAAACTTCTATCGCCCACCATTTGGTGGTTTTCTTTATATAAATCAACGCCTGATAGGGTTCTCTTCACGCTGTTCTTAGGTTTTCTAAGGCAGTGCTCTAGGAAACTTTCATGCGTAAATTCAATTCTCCCGTCAATCTTAAAGCTGCAGCTGATTCATTCGTATCAGAGGCATTCATTGACGTCACGTTAACAGAACTTGTTAGCGCTCATTCCATTGCCAGACCTCTGCTTGCATTGCACTTCAGGCTCAAGAAATGGTGTGACTTAGTCAACGGCTTTGGTGCTGAATGTGCATGGAGTATTTCAAGTGAAAGACTGCAGAGTGCTGCTCAAGCATTAATTGATTATGGCTACGCTTGCTCATCAGTCAATCGAGACATTGGCGCAATTGGACAAGTGTATCGATGGGCCATTGTGAATCGCCGCATGGCACCCAAAGGATTCATTTCACCAACCATCTCAATGAGGCGTTACGAAGAAAAAGTCCGATACGTTTCATCGAACGAACAGGATTTCATCTCGCTGAGATTGGCAGCCAAGATGTGCAAAGACCGATTGTTTACTTTATTCGTTTGGATGCTTGCAGACTCTGGTGCACGCAAGAGTGAATTGCTTGAAAGAAGTTGGAATGACTTGGATATTTCAAATGCAAAAATGATCGTGCCGATGACAAAGAACGGCGACTCAAGAACATTATTTTTTTCACCGGCCACGATGAGCTTGGCTAAACAAATGAGACCTTCGTTTTCTCAA
>CANBWP010000067.1 GCA_947373185.1 Comamonadaceae bacterium
ACCGACCGACATGGTGGTGACTTTGTCGCACAGCGGTTACATCAAGAGCCAACCTTTGTCTGAATACCGCGCCCAAAAACGCGGCGGACGCGGCAAGCAAGCCACAGCCACCAAAGAAGACGATTGGATCGATCAGCTCTTCATTGCCAACACACACGATTACATCTTGTGCTTCTCCAATCGCGGCCGTTTGTACTGGCTCAAAGTGTGGGAAGTGCCTGCGGGTTCACGCGGCTCACGCGGCCGCCCCATCGTCAACATGTTCCCCTTGCAAGAAGGCGAAAAGATCAATGTGGTCTTGCCTTTAACAGGCGACATGCGCAGCTTCCCGGCCGACCACTATGTGTTCATGGGCACCTCCATGGGCACCGTGAAGAAAACCTCTTTGGATGAATTCAGCAACCCTCGCAAGGCCGGCATCATTGCCGTTGACTTGGACGAAGGCGACTTCCTGATTGGTGCAGCACTCACTGACGGCAAGCACGACGTGATGTTGTTCAGCGATGGCGGCAAAGCCGTTCGCTTTGATGAAAACGATGTGCGCCCCATGGGTCGCAATGCCCGCGGTGTGCGCGGCATGATGCTCGATGAAACACAAAGTGTGATTGCCATGCTGGTGGCCGAAGATGAACAACAAAGCGTGCTGACAGCCACCCAAAATGGCTACGGCAAACGCACCTCCATCACAGAATACACACGCCATGGTCGCGGCACAAAAGGCATGATTGCCATCCAGCAATCCGAGCGCAACGGCAAAGTGGTTGCGGCAACTTTGGTGCACGCCGACGACGAAATCATGTTGATCACCGACACTGGCGTGTTGGTTCGCACTCGCGTTTCAGAAATTCGCGAATTGGGTCGCGCCACACAAGGCGTGACTTTGATTGGTTTGGACGACGGCGCCAAATTGTCTGGTTTGCAGCGCATTGTGGAGAACGATGCCAACATGCAAGACGAAGCAGCCGATGGCACGTCAGACGCCGAAGGCGGAGAAGCTGCTACGGGCGGCGCTGAAAGCGGTTCAGCCGAATGACAAGGCCCTACAACTTTTCTGCCGGCCCTGCCGCCATTCCCGATGCCGTCTTGATTCAAGCCGCCAGCGAAATGCTGGACTGGCACGGCAGCGGCATGGGCGTCATGGAAATGAGCCACCGCGGCAAAGAGTTCATGTCGATTTACGAAGAAGCAGAAGCCGACCTTCGTGAATTGTTGGCCATCCCTTCTCATTTCAAAATCTTGTTCATGCAAGGCGGCGGCATTGCAGAAAATGCCATCGTGCCCTTGAACTTGTCGCAAGAAGGTACAGTTGACTTTGTGGTCACTGGCAGTTGGAGCCAAAAGTCATTCAAAGAAGCCGCGCAGTTTTGCGCACCGCATTTGGTGGCCAGCGCGCAGGACACCAAGTTCACGACCATCCCTTCCCCTGCCGAATGGCAACTGAGCGCCAACGCCAGCTATGTGCATGTTTGCACCAACGAAACCATTGACGGCGTTGAATACCACTCACTGCCCGACCTGAAAGCCTTGGGCAGCAACGCACCTTTGGTGATTGATTTTTCTTCTCATGTGGCCTCGCGCAGCATCGACTGGTCCAAAGTCGGCTTGGCGTTTGGCGGTGCCCAAAAGAATCTAGGTCCTGCAGGTCTTACCTTGGTGGTGGTGCGTGAAGACCTCTTGGGCAAAGCCATGAAGCATTGCCCCAGCGCTTTCAATTACAAAATGGTGGCCGACAACGGCTCGATGTACAACACGCCTCCCACCTATGCCATCTACATTGCCGGCCTGGTTTTCAAATGGTTGAAAGCACAAACAGAAAATGGCATGACGGGTGTGGCCGCCATGGAACAGCGAAACATCGCCAAAGCCGATTTGCTCTACAACTTTTTAGACCAATCGCAGCTTTACGAAAACCGCGTTGAGAAGTCATGCCGCTCGCGCATGAACATCCCCTTCTATTTGCGCGATGAATCTCGCAATGACGCCTTTCTTGCGGGCGCCAAAGCGCGTGGCTTGCTGCAACTCAAAGGCCACAAATCGGTGGGCGGCATGCGCGCCAGCATTTACAACGCCATGCCGCTGGAAGGCGTTCAGGCGCTGGTGTCTTACCTCCAAGATTTTGAAACAAAACAGGCTTGAGCACACGGCCACGCCGTTTGACTTTCCTCACTGAACCCAACATGACGCAACCTATTCAATCAGACGCCTTGGGCGAATTGCGAATTCAGATTGACTCCCTTGATCAGCAGTTGCTGAGCTTGCTGAACCAACGCGCCAAAGTGGCTGAAAAAGTAGGTGAGATCAAACGCGCAGAAGGCTCCCCCTTCTTTCGTCCGGACCGCGTCGCACAGGTCATTGCCAAAATTGAAAAAGCCAACCAAGGCCCCTTGCTGAATGCACACGTGGCGTCCATTTGGCGCGAGATCATGTCGGCTTGCTTGGCATTGGAGGCGCCTCAGCGCGTGGCCGTGCTTGGACCCCAAGGCACCTTTTGCGAACAAGCGGCCATTGAGTTTTTTGGCAGTGCCGCGAACCTCATTTATTGCAATAACTTTGACGAAGTGTTTCACGCCACGGCTGCTGGGACCGCCCAGTTTGGCGTGGTCGGCATGGAAAACTCGACCGAAGGTGTCGTGGCCCGATCCCTCGACTTGTTCTTGCGTTCACCCGTTCACGTCATTGGTGAAGTGAGCTTGTTGGTCCGACACAATTTGCTGCGCCAAACTGACAACCTCAAAGACATCGAAGTGGTGTTGGCGCATCCTCAAGCATTGGCACAGTGCCAAGCTTGGCTGACGCAACACTTGCCCAATGCAGAACGCAGAGCTGTTTCCAGCAATGCAGAAGGTGCGCGTCTGGCTGCTGGCAATCCTGCTTGGGCCGGCTTAGCCAGCGAACGTGCGGCCGCCCAATTCGGCTTGCACATCGTGGCGCATGCCATTCAAGACGAGGCGACAAACCGCACACGCTTTGCGGTGATTTGCTTGCCGCAAACTTTGGCGACACCACCTGTCTCTGGCAAGGACTGCACGAGCTTGGTGGTGTCTGTGCCCAACAAACCTGGCGCAGTGCATGACCTGCTCATGCCTTTGAAGAACAACGGCGTGTCGATGACACGCTTTGAATCCCGCCCCGCCAAATCAGGCCAGTGGGAATACTATTTCTACATTGACATCCAAGGTCACATTTCGCAACCGCATGTGGCCGCAGCGCTTCAAGAGTTGCAGGGTTTGTGCGCCTTCTACAAGGTGCTGGGCTCCTACCCTATCCCCGAATGAAATTCCGAAAAGTCGCTCTCATTGGCTGCGGTCTGATGGGCGGCTCCTTTGCTTTGGCAGCTCGAAGAGCGGGTTGGGCACCGCACATTGTGGGTTACAGCGCCTCTGCATCATCACGTCAAAAAGCCCTCAGCATGGGGGTCATTGACCTTGCTGTCGACAGCATTGAAGAAGCCGTTGAAGATGCGGACTTGGTTCTTTTGGCCGTTCCGGTCAAGGCCACAGAAGCTTGCTTTCAGGCACTGGCACCCTCATTGAAGTCGACAGCCCTGCTGATGGATGTGGGCTCTACCAAATCAGACATTGTGGCTGCGGCGCTCGCCACGCTCGGGGATAAACTTCCTTGCTTCGTTCCTGTTCACCCGATTGCCGGCAAAGAGGTCGCAGGCATCGAACATTCAGAGGCTGATTTGTACCTGGATCGCGCACTCATCGTCACGCCCATGCCAAGTTCGGGTTCAACACAAGTGCAAATGGCCAAGCAAATTTGGAAGAGTTTGGGCAGTTACATCACTGAGCTGACGCCTGCAGCGCACGATGCGGCTTTTGCGGCGGTGAGTCATTTGCCGCACCTGTTGGCTTACGCCATCATTCGCGGCATTTTTCAGCAGAAAAATGGGGCTGAGTTGCTGTCTCTGGGCGGTCCTGGTTTCAGAGATTTTTCGCGGATTGCCGCCAGCGACCCCGTCGTCTGGCGCGACATCTTGAGCACCAACCGCGATCAAGTATTGTTGCAAATCAGCCATTTCAAAGACGCCTTGAACGATTTTGAAAATGCCATTCAAAATAACAACCCACAAGCGCTTGAAGCCATGATTCGACAAGCCAGTGATTTGCGTTTCAATTGGCGCATGGGCGCTACCCAGCCATCAGAACAATAAACACGCCAACATGTTTGCCACTGCGTTTCTCGACCTTCCCTCTTTGCAACAAGCTGGTGGCACTGTCACGCTGCCCGGCTCCAAAAGCATTTCCAATCGCGTCTTGCTGTTGTCTGCACTTTGCGAAGGCAGCACCTGGGTTCACGACCTTTTAGATTCCGATGACACCCGCGTCATGTTGGCCGCATTGCGTCAACTGGGTTGCGGCGTTGAGCCCAAGGCGGGCACCCACAGCGTTTGCATCACCGGCTTAGGACAAAGCACTTTAAACGGCCAATCCGCTGGCTTGAAAAAGCCCACCGAAGCCATTGAATTTTTCATGGGCAACGCCGGCACGGCCATGCGACCACTCACGGCAGCCTTGGCTGTGATGGGCGGCGACTTCACCCTCAAAGGTGTGCCGCGCATGCACGAGCGTCCCATCGGTGATTTGGTCGATGCACTGCGCCTCTTGGGTTGTCAGATTGATTATTTGGGCAACGAAGGCTATCCACCTTTGCGCGTACTCACACCCCAACTTCAACTCGACAAGCCCATTCAAGTGCGCGGCGATGTGTCAAGCCAATTTCTCACGGCACTGTTGATGTCGCTGCCTTTGGCCGCCCAAAAAGACATCGTGATCGAAGTGGTGGGCGAGCTGATTTCCAAACCCTACATTGAAATCACCTTGAACTTGCTGGCGCGCTACGGCATTGATGTGAAGCGCGATGGTTGGCAACGCTTCACCATTCCCGCTGGCAGCCACTGCACCTCGCCTGGCGAAATTCATGTGGAAGCCGATGCCTCATCGGCCAGTTATTTCATTGCCTTGGGTGCATTGGCCGCCACCGACAAAGCGGTTCGCATTCAAGGCGTAGGCGCATCTTCCATTCAAGGCGACATTCGCTTCATGGATGCCGCAGCCCAAATGGGCGCCCGCATTGAAAGTGGCCCCAACTGGCTAGAAATCAAACGGGGTGTTTGGCCCCTCAAAGCCATCGACTTGGACTGCAACCACATCCCAGATGCCGCCATGACCTTGGCCGTCATGGCCTTGTACGCCGACGGCCCCACCACCCTTCGCAACATCGCCAGCTGGCGTGTGAAGGAAACCGATCGCATTGCGGCCATGGCCAAAGAAGCACGCAAGCTGGGTGCGCAAGTGGAAGAAGGTCCAGACTGGTTGCGCATTCATCCATTGCCAATCGGCCAATGGCAAGCTGCCAGCATTCACACGTATGACGATCACCGCGTGGCCATGTGTTTCTCTTTGGCCGCCTTCAACGCCGACCAGCAAGCTGTGCGCATTGAAGACCCCAAGTGCGTGGCCAAAACCTTTCCAGATTATTTTGAGGCCTTGTTCTCATTGGCCCAAACGCCTCCAGAGTGCATTCCCGTCATTTGTATCGATGGCCCAACAGCCTCAGGCAAAGGCACCTTGTCTAGTTTGGTGGCAGAACGTTTGGGCTACCACTACCTAGACTCTGGCGCCCTTTACCGCGTCACGGCCTATGCCGCATTGAAGGCTGGCTTGAGTCTAGAAACTGTCAATGAATCCGCCATTGCCACCCTGGCCGAAAGGCTGCCCGTGCGTTTTGAAGGCGACCGCGTTTTGCTCAATGAACAAGATGTGACCGACGCCATCCGCAGCGAAGAAGGCGGCATGAACGCTTCCAAGGTGTCGACCTTGCCTGCCGTTCGGGTGGCTTTGGTGGCCCTTCAGCACAGCT
>CANBWP010000068.1 GCA_947373185.1 Comamonadaceae bacterium
TTGCGCAAAATGCCTTTGCTGATTGGCGGTGCCACCACCAGCCGTGTGCACACCGCCGTCAAAATTGCACCGCATTACGAAGGTCCGGTGGTCTATGTGCCCGATGCCTCGCGCAGTGTGAGCGTGGCGCAAGGTTTGTTGTCTGACCACGCTGCCTCCTACATTGATGAACTCAATGCCGACTACGCCAAAGTGCGTGAGATGCACGCCAACAAAAAGCAAACGCCGATGTGGCCATTGGCCAAAGCGCGTGGCAACAAAACCAGCATCGACTGGAACGCGTTCAAGTCACCCACACCCAAATTCATTGGCCGCCGTGTGTTCAAGAATTTTGATCTGGCCGAATTGGCGCGCTACATCGACTGGGGCCCTTTCTTTCAGACTTGGGATTTGGCCGGCCCATACCCCGCTATTTTGAAAGACGAAGTGGTGGGCGTTGAAGCGCAAAAGGTGTTCAACGATGCGCAGAAGATGCTGCAAAAAATCATTGAAGGCCGTTGGATTACTGCGCACGGTGTGATGGGCTTGTACCCTGCCAACAGCCTGAACCACGACGACATTGTTTTGTATGCCGATGAGTCGCGTCAAACGCCCGTGCTCACATGGCATGGCTTGCGTCAACAAACAGAAAAACAAGTTGGTAAGCCCAGCCGTTGTTTGGCAGATTTTGTGGCGCCTTTGCTTGATGCAAAAGGTCAACCTGCCAAACTACAAGACTACGTTGGCGTCTTCGCCGTCACGGCTGGCATCGGTGTTGAAAAACGCGAGCAAGCTTTTGAAGCCGCTCACGACGACTACAGCGCCATCATGCTCAAAGCTTTGGCCGATCGTTTTGCAGAAGCTTTTGCAGAGTGCATGCACGAGCGCGTGCGCAAAGACTTGTGGGGCTACGCCGCCACAGAGAACGCATCGCTCGACGACTTGATCGCCGAAAAATACCAAGGCATCCGACCTGCACCAGGCTACCCTGCGTGCCCAGACCACTCGGTCAAAAAGCAAATGTTTGAACTCTTGCAATGCGAAGAGATTGGCATGGGCTTAACTGAGAGTTTGGCCATGACGCCTGCCGCCAGCGTGTCAGGTTTTTACCTCAGCCATCCCGACAGTCAATACTTCAACGTGGGCAAAGTGAGTGAAGACCAAGTGCAAGATTTGGCCCAGCGTCAGAACTTGAAAGTGTCAGACATTCAGAGATTGTTGGCGCCCAATTTGTGAGCGACGTGGATCACTTGTTCAAGCAATTGGCTCAATGTGATTGGACTGATTGTGAGTGTCTGTATTGGACGGCTTCAGAAATATGAGGCATTTCGATAGCGCGGCAATTTGCCAAATCGGCGATGGTTCGAGCCACCTTCAAAACACGATGGGTGCTGCGTCCACTCCAACCAAAATGAGTTGCGACTTGGGTCAGGTAAGCCGAGGCAGATGGCGCCAAAAAACAATGCTCAGTCAACATGGCACCACTCAAGGCATGATTGCTGCAGCCTTGTCTTGACTTTGCGAATGCCTGTGCACGCAGACACCTGCTTCGCACAGTGGATGAACTTTCGCCGTGCGGTGCAGCCGTGATGAGCGCAGCGCTTTGTGTTGGAACTTCAATGTGCATGTCGATGCGGTCTAACAAAGGCCCACTGATTTTGCTGACGTAGCGGTGCACTTGATCGGGTGTGCAGCGGCATACGGGGCTGTTTTGTCCGGCACTTCTTATTTGTCCGGCATAACCACATGGGCAGGGGTTCATGGCGGCAATCAGTTGGAAACGAGCAGGAAATTCTGAACTTTGCGCTGCGCGTGAAATGGTGACACTGCCAGACTCTAAGGGCTCTCGCAGAGCCTCAAGGGCGGCTCTGGGAAACTCAGGCAGCTCATCTAAAAACAAAACACCATGGTGCGCCAATGAAATTTCGCCGGGTCTGGGTGGCGAGCCACCGCCGACCAAAGCCACAGCACTGGCGGAGTGATGTGGATGGCGCAGTGGACGCTGGGCCCAAGAAGAGAGTTGAAACCGCCCCGCCAAACTGGCGACAGAAGCTGTTTCCAGAGCTTCTTGAACGCTGAGCGCAGGCAGCAATCCTAGGAGTCGATGGGCCAGCATGGATTTGCCAGACCCTGGTGGCCCCGTCATCAAAAGACTGTGGCCGCCAGCTGCTGCAATTTCTAAGGCGCGCTTAGCCCCAGCCTGGCCTTTGACATCGGCCAAGTCGCGTGCATGATTTGCACTGGCCGTTGGCATGTGGGCGCTGTTGAGCATCCGGCACCAAGTGTGGTCCGACTTATCCGATGCGTTGGCCATTGACGGTGAACCCATGGGAAATTGGGCTGCCACGTCACGCAAATGAACGGCGCTGTAGACGATGGTGTCGGGCACCAGTGCAGCCTCTTCTGCGCTGCCCGGTGGCAATACCAAGCTGCGGGCATGGGGTGCTTGGTGCAGTGCCAAGCCCATGACCAGGGCCCCTCGCACAGGCCGAAGCTCTCCGGATAAAGACAGCTCACCCGCAAATTCATAGTCCTTAAAACGGCTGCCATCAATTTGACCGCTGGCAGCCAAGATGCCCAGAGCAATGGGTAAATCAAAGCGGCCAGAATCTTTGGGCAAGTCGGCTGGCGCTAAGTTGACGGTGATGCGTTGGTTGCTGGGAAACTCAAAGCCAGAGTTTTGCAGGGCTGATCGCACCCGCTCTCTGGCCTCTTTGACCTCAACATCGGCCAAGCCCACCAAAGTGAAGCTTGGCAGACCATTCGCCAAGTGCACCTCGACGGTGACAAGCGGGGATTGAAGACCAAGTAAAGCTCGACTTTGCACCAAAGACAGACGCATATTGAATCCTTGCACCAAATGTGTGCACCATTGTTGTGACTTTTTATAAGCCATACCTAGTGGGGTGCAAAACACATTGGAACACCGATGTCTTTAAAACGGCATGTTTCAGAGTGATGACAACGACTTGCACTGATGCAGTGCAGGATTGGCATGCTAAATGCTAAGAACCATCAGTCTAATTCTCATTTAACAGGAGCTACCCATGAAAAAAATCATTTCCCCTCTCATGTTGGCCATGTCTTTGGCGACTGGTGCCAGTGCAATTGCCCAAACGGCACCTGCTGCGCCCGCTGAACCAGAGTCCACGTTGTCATTCAATGTCGGCGGTGTGAACGAATACCGTTACCGCGGTATTTCTCAAAGCCGTCTTGATCCAGCCTTGCAGGGTGGTGCAGATTACGCTGACAAGAGCGGCGCGTATGTGGGCATTTGGGCTTCTAGCATCAAATGGATCAAAGACTCTGGCGGCAAGTCCAACGCAGAAGTTGACCTCTACGGTGGTTACAAATTCACAGTTGGCGACTATGGCTACGACCTTGGTTTCTTGCGCTATGAGTACTCTGGCAATGCTTTGCCTGTGAGTGCCAATACCAATGAACTGTATGGTGCCGTCACATTGGGCGTGACCACCTTGAAATACTCACAAAGCACTGGCAATTTGTTCGGCTTTGCAAACAGCAAAGGCAGCTCTTACGTTGATCTGACAGCCACTTACGATTTGGGTGACGGCTACACATTTGCCCCCCACATTGGCTACCAAACAGTGAAGGGCGCCGCTAACAAAGGCTACTCCTACGCTGACACTTCTTTCACAGTTGGCAAAGACTTGGGCAATGGCTTGTCTGCATCTGGTGCATTGATTGCAACCAATGCCAAAACAGGTTCATACGTCAGCCCCGCCGGCAAACAACTCGGCAAAGCCGGCTTGGTTGTTGGTCTGAAATACGCCTTCTAAATCCCCCCCACTAACAAGGAGCCATCATGAAACTGGTGACCGCCATCATTAAACCGTTCAAGCTTGACGAGGTGCGTGAAGCTCTGTCAGCCATTGGCGTGCAAGGCATTACTGTGACTGAAGTCAAAGGCTTTGGCCGCCAAAAAGGACACACCGAGTTGTATCGCGGTGCCGAATATGTGGTCGATTTCTTGCCAAAGGTCAAGATTGAAGCTGCTGTATCTACCGATCAGGTAGAGCGAGTGATCGAAGCCATTGAAGCTGGTGCACGCACCGGCAAGATTGGTGACGGCAAAGTGTTTGTGTACGACTTGGAACAAGTTGTTCGCATTCGTACCGGTGAAACTGGGGCTGAAGCCCTTTGATGCCCCAGAAAGAGAGATCCATATGAAGAAACTATTTGCCTCCCTTGCTTTGGGATTGACGTTGTGCTTTGGTGGTGCAGCTTTTGCACAAACAGCACCGGCTGCTGCCCCTTCCGCTGAAGCCAAAGCAGAAGTGAAAGCTGACGCTAAGGCTGCAACACCCGCAACTGCACCTGCAGCTGCCCCTGCTGCTGCTGAAGCTGCCCCCGTGGTTGTGCCGAACAAAGGCGACACCGCTTGGATGATGGTCTCCACCATCCTGGTGATTTTGATGGTGGTTCCTGGCCTTGCGCTGTTTTACGGCGGTTTGGTTCGCAGCAAGAACATGCTGTCTGTGCTCATGCAAGTCATGGTCACATTCTCCTTAATCACAGTTTTGTGGTTCATCTACGGCTACAGCTTGGCTTTCACTGAAGGCAACGCCTACATTGGTGGCTTGGACCGTCTGTTCATGAACGGCATCTGGGACAACGCAGCAGGTACTTTTGCCAACGCGGCAACTTTCAGCAAAGGCGTCGCCATTCCTGAAATCACCTTCGCAGGCTTCCAAGCGACCTTCGCTGGCATCACTTGCGCATTGATCGTGGGTGCCTTTGCAGAGCGCATCAAGTTCTCTGCAGTCTTGCTTTTCATGACTTTGTGGTTCACTTTCAGCTATCTGCCCATCGCTCACATGGTCTGGTTCTGGATGGGCCCAGATGCGTACACAGCGAAAGAAGTTGTGGACGAAATGAACAGCAAAGCCGGCATGATCTGGCAGTGGGGCGCACTTGACTTCGCTGGTGGTACCGTGGTCCACATCAATGCAGCTGTCGCTGGCTTGGTAGGTGCTTTCATGGTTGGCAAGCGCATTGGTTATGGCCGTGAATCGATGGCACCTCATTCTTTGACATTGACCATGGTCGGTGCTTCATTGTTGTGGGTGGGCTGGTTCGGTTTCAACGCAGGTTCTGCATTGGAAGCCAATGGTTTCGCAGCCCTCGCCTTCGTGAACACCTTGTTGGCAACAGCTGCTGCTGTGTTGGCCTGGTGTGTGGGTGAAGCCTTGATGCGCGGCAAAGCCTCTATGTTGGGCGCTGCCTCTGGTGCGGTGGCTGGTTTGGTGGCCATCACGCCAGCAGCTGGTAACGTCGGCATCGGTGGTGCATTGGTCATTGGCATCATTGCAGGCTTCGCATGTTTGTGGGGTGTCAACGGTCTCAAGAAATTGCTGGGCGCTGATGACACATTGGACGTCTTTGGTGTGCACGGTGTTGGCGGTATCGTCGGCGCGTTGCTCACCGGTGTGTTCAACTCCCCCGCTTTGGGCGGCCCAGGCTTCGTGGCTGATTGGGTGACTGCAACAGGCATCACTGCTGCTGATTACTCCATCGCTGCCCAAGTTTGGACACAAGCCAAGGCCGTGTTCGTGACCATTGTCTGGTCCGGTGTGGTGTCCTTGGTGGCCTTCAAATTGGTTGATCTGACAGTGGGTCTGCGTGTTTCTGAAGAAGCAGAGCGCGAAGGCTTGGACATCAGCTCACACGGCGAAACGGCCTATCACGGTTAATCTGCAAAGATTCCTTCAAGACTTTCCGAGAAGTTAGTCTCCAACTTCATAAGCCCGCTTCGG
>CANBWP010000069.1 GCA_947373185.1 Comamonadaceae bacterium
GCAAAAGTCATTCGACCAAAGTGGCACTTTGGAAGTGGGTATCCGTCCTGTTCAAGGCGGTGTGTTTTCTAACTGGGCTGCCACCCAACTGAAGGTCGGCGATGTGCTGCGCGTCATGCCCGCCGATGGCCGTTTCATCGTGCAGCGTCCCCGTGCCATTCACCGCGTGGGCTTTGCGGCAGGCTCGGGCATCACGCCCATCTTGTCTATTTTGGCCAGCACCTTAGAAGAACAACCTGATTCAAAATTCACTCTGGTCTATGGCAACCGCCGCATGGACAGCGTCATGTTCAATGAAGCGCTGCAAGACCTCAAAGATCGTTACCCCAACCGGCTCACACTCATTCACGTGTTGTCGCGCCAAGCGCAAGAAGTGCCTTTGCTGGAAGGCCGCATTGACGAAGCCAAGGTCAAAGAAATTGTGAACAGCCTCTTGCCTGCCGCCAGCATGGACGAGGTTTTCATCTGCGGACCCGAAGCCATGATTGAAGCCACAGAAAAAGCATTGCTAGAAGTGGGTGTGCCTGCGCGCAACATTCGCACAGAGCGATTCTCATCGCCCACACTCGAAGCTCTGCCTGCAGATGCGCGCAAGCAAGTGGTCTTGGGCCACGCGCCTGAATCCAAAGGTGATGTGGCGCTCACGGTGGTGCTGGATGGCAAGAAGCACCAAATTCAAATGTCAGCCTCCGACAAAATCTTAGACGTAGCCTTGGCTACTGGTTTGGATCTTCCCTACTCTTGCAAAGGAGGCGTGTGCTGCACGTGCCGCGCCAAAGTGATGCAGGGCAGCGTGGTCATGGAGAAGAACTTCACGCTAGAAAACTGGGAAACCGAGCAAGGCTTTGTGCTCAGCTGCCAAGCCAAACCCACCAGCAAAGAAGTGGTGATGAGTTTTGATGAGCGATAAAAAAAGAGCTGCTAACTTTTCAAGTTGCAGCTCTTTTAGATAAATGAAGCGCTCTTGTAAAGAGCGCTTTTTTACGCCAATCTTTTGAGTAACTCCAAAGTCGTCGCACTTTGGTTCATCGTATAAAAGTGCAGCGCTGGCACACCCGCATTGCGCAACTGATCGCACAAATCGGCCACCACATCCAAGCCAAACGCCTTGATTGAAGCGGTGTCATCACCAAAGCCTTGCAAGCGCAAACGAATCCAACGGGGGATTTCTGCGCCGCATGCATCTGAAAATCTCAGCAACTGTGTAGAACTGGTAATGGGCATGATGCCAGGCACCACAGGCACATCCACACCCAGCTTGTGCGCATCGTCCACAAAGCGGAAGTACGCATCTGAGTTGTAGAAGTACTGCGTAATGGCCGAGTTAGCGCCAGCCTTCACCTTGGCCACAAAGGCCTGCAAATCAGACTCAGGAGATTTAGCCTGGGGATGAACTTCGGGATAAGCCGCCACTTCAATGTGAAAGTCGTCGCCGGTTTCTTTGCGAATAAACGCCACCAAATCGGAGGCGTAATGAAACGCACCGCCCATGCCGTAACCGCTGGGCAAATCGCCGCGCAAGGCCACCAAGCGCTTCACGCCCATGGCCTTCAAGGTGGCCAGTTCTTTGCGCACAGAGTCTTCGCTCGCGCCAATGCAAGAAAAATGAGAAGCGGCCGAAACGCCTTCTTTCAAAATCTCGCCCACAGTGCCAAAGGTGCCTTCTTGCGTCGAGCCGCCAGCGCCATAAGTCACTGAACAAAACTCAGGTGCTTCGGTGTAAAGCTGTTGACGCACAGCGCGCAACTTCTCGGCACCTTCCGGTGTTTTAGGTGGAAAAAATTCAAAGCTAACTGGTAATTTTTTCATACGTCACTCAGGCAGTTAATTGCCTCTAAGCAGGCTTAGTGGCCTGCACAAAAAACTCACGATTCCCATCGCCGCCTTCAATGGCGCTGTCGTACCAACCGGTCACTTTCAAACCCAACTCTTTGAGCGAGGTGCGAATGCGTTTTTCAATCACGGGGTACATGGCGGGGTCTTTGACCAAGCCGTTCTTGCCAATGTTCTCGGGCTGCAGTTCAAACTGGGGCTTCACCAACATCAAGAGCGTGCCGCCTGGTTTCAAGAATGGCACCACACCCGGCAACACCAGCGTCAATGAAATGAAGGACACATCGCCCACCATCACATCAAAGCCAGCCTCGGCATCGGGAATGCGTTCGTCGTCGGGCATCAGCTCGCGGGCGTTCACGCCTTCAATGCAAATCACACGCGCGTCTTCACGCACGCGCGGATGCACTTGGCCGTGTCCCACATCAATGCCCACCACTTCGGCCGCACCGTTCAGCAGCAAGCACTCGGTAAAGCCGCCGGTGCTCTGCCCTACATCCATACAACGCAGGCCTGAAACAGAAACGCCACTGTCACGCAGTGCGCCTTCCAGTTTCAAACCACCGCGAGAAACGTACTTCGATTCAGAGTCGTCCAGCAACACAATTTCTGCATCGCTGGGCACTTCGTCTTTGTTCTTGTTGATCTTGCGCCATTCCACGGAAGACTTCACAGCCTCCAGCACGGCCGTAGGCAAAGCGCCCGGTGGCGTGCGCCACTGAACACCCGCCGCAATCAGCCGCTGGGCCTGTGAACGAGACGCGGCCAGGCCGCGCTCTACTAACAATTGGTCAATGCGCAAAATGATCCGATCCAAACAAATTAATAGCGGTAAGTGTCAGGCTTGTAAGGGCCTGTCTTCGCCACACCAATGTAAGCAGCTTGCATGTCAGACAGTTCCGTCAACATGGCGCCCACTTTCATGAGGTGCAAACGGGCCACTTTCTCGTCCAAGTGCTTAGGCAAGACATAGACCTTGCCATTTTCATACGCATCAGGGCGTGTGAACAACTCAATTTGCGCAATGGTTTGGTTGGCAAACGAAGAGCTCATCACAAAGCTGGGGTGGCCGGTGCCGCAGCCCAAGTTCACCAAGCGGCCTTTGGCCAACATGATGATGCGCTTGCCATCGGGGAACACAATGTGGTCGACCTGGGGCTTGATCTCTTCCCATGTGTATTTTTCAACAGAGGCAATGTCGATTTCGTTGTCGAAGTGGCCAATGTTGCAAACGATGGCCTGGTCTTTCATCTTGGCCATGTGGTCGTGCGTGATCACGTGCTTGTTGCCGGTGGCCGTCACGAAGATGTCGGCTTTGTCAGCGGCGTAATCCATGGTGACCACTTTGTAGCCTTCCATGGCGGCTTGCAAGGCGTTGATGGGGTCAATCTCAGTCACCCACACTTGCGCGCTGAGGGCGCGCAAAGCTTGCGCACTGCCCTTGCCCACGTCGCCGTAACCGGCCACCACAGCCACTTTGCCGGCAATCATCACGTCGGTGGCACGCTTGATGCCGTCCACCAAAGATTCGCGGCAACCGTACAAGTTGTCAAACTTGGACTTGGTCACAGAGTCGTTCACGTTGATGGCGCGGAACATCAGTTCACCCTTGACGCTCATCTCGTTCAGGCGGTGCACGCCAGTGGTGGTTTCTTCGGTCACGCCAATGATTTGGGCAGACTTGCGGCTGTACCAAGTGCTGTCTTCGGCCAATTTGGCTTTGATAGCGGCAAACAAACAAGTCTCTTCTTCAGAGCCGGGGTTGTTCAACAAGGATGCGTCTTTTTCTGCGCGCTTGCCCAAGTGCATCAGGAGCGTGGCGTCGCCGCCGTCGTCCAAAATCATGTTGGGGCCTTCGCCTTCGGTGCCCTTGGCGCCAAAGTCAAAAATGCGGTGGGTGTAGTCCCAGTATTCAGTGAGGTTCTCGCCCTTCACCGCAAACACAGGCGTGCCGTTGGCCGCAATGGCCGCCGCAGCGTGGTCTTGTGTGGAGTAAATGTTGCAAGAAGCCCAGCGCACTTGGGCGCCCAAGGCTTGCAGGGTTTCAATCAGCACACCGGTTTGAATGGTCATGTGCAAAGAGCCCGTGATGCGGGCGCCTTTGAGGGGCTGAGCGGCGGCAAATTCTTTGCGAATGGCCATCAAACCGGGCATTTCTGTCTCGGCAATTTTGAGTTCTTTGCGGCCCCAGTCGGCCAAGCCGATGTCGGCAATGACGCAATCGGTGTTCACAGGCGTGTTTAAACGTGCATTCATGGTGTGCTCCAAATTAAAGTTTGAAACCACTTCTCAGAGGGATGCCCAAAGGTAAATCCCGTTGAACTCAGTTGGAAAATAGAGCTCATCCCGCAGAAAAGTGGATGAGCGTCGTTGCAAAGTAGGGTTCCGAGCCTCACGTCCTCGCCATATCTGCCAACAGAATGGGGGCCGCTGCAACGCTCCTCGGAATGGGGCAAATTATACTAGCGGCATCTCTGGATTCAAAGCCAGACACCCAAATTCCCCTGGAGCCACATTGACTTACGCCCAAGAAACCCGGCGCCGCCGCACCTTTGCCATCATTTCTCACCCTGACGCGGGTAAAACGACGCTCACCGAAAAGCTCTTGCTGTTCTCGGGCGCCATTCAAATTGCCGGCTCGGTCAAGGCACGCAAGGCTTCGCGCCACGCCACCTCCGACTGGATGGAAATTGAAAAGCAACGTGGCATTTCGGTGGCCTCCTCCGTCATGCAGATGCTCTACCGCGACCACGTGATTAACCTGCTCGACACCCCCGGCCACAAAGACTTCAGTGAAGACACCTACCGCGTGCTCACCGCCGTGGACTCCGCCCTCATGGTGATTGACGCGGCCAACGGTGTGGAAGCCCAAACCCGACGCCTCATTGAAGTGTGCCGCCAGCGCGATACGCCCATCATCACCTTCGTGAACAAGATGGACCGCGAAGTGCGCGACCCATTAGACATCTTGGACGAAGTCGAGCGCGAGCTGGGCATGCCCTGCGTGCCCATGACCTGGCCCGTGGGTCAAGGCAAATCCTTTGGCGGCATCATCAACTTGCGCACCAATGCCATGACCGTGTTTGAGTCGGGCAGCGAGCGCTTGCCACAAGACTTCGAAGCCATGCCTCTGACAGAAGCCGATGCATTGCACAAGCGCTTTGGCGCCGAATTTGCCACCGCACTCGAGAGCATGGAGTTGGCCACTGGTGCCTCGCCCGCCTTCGACCGTGAAGCCTTCTTGGCCGGCAAACAAACCCCCGTCTTCTTCGGCTCCGGTGTGAACAACTTCGGTGTCATGGAAGTGCTAGACGCCTTGGTCGACTTGGCCCCCTCGCCCAAGCCCCGCACCAGCTCACTCATGGTGAACAAACAACCGGTCATCAAAGAAGTGCAGCCCGAAGACGCGGCCTTTGCAGGCGTGGTGTTCAAGGTACAAGCCAACATGGACCCCTCGCATCGCGACCGCATTGCCTTTGTGCGCATGGCCTCGGGCAAGTACACCCCCGGCATGAAACTCAAAGTGCAGCGCACCGGCAAAGAATTGCGTCCCACCAGCGTGGTCACCTTCTTGAGCCAGCGCCGCGAAGCCGTGGACGAAGCCTATGCGGGCGACATCATTGGCTTTACCACGCACGGTGGTGTGCAATTGGGCGACACCATCACCGACGGCGCCAACTTGCTGTTCACGGGTCTGCCCTTCTTCGCGCCCGAACTGTTCATGACCGTCATTTTGAAAAACCCGCTCAGGACCAAACAACTTCAAGCCGGCTTAGACCAGCTGGGCGAAGAAGGTGCCATTCAGGTGTTCAAGCCTGAAGTGGGCG
>CANBWP010000070.1 GCA_947373185.1 Comamonadaceae bacterium
TGGTCAGACAACAAACCTTGCGCCACGCTCACACTGCGCGAGGCATCGGGCACATAGACCACCGGACCTTCGTAATGCGGTGCAATTTTGACGGCGGTGTGCACACGGCTGGTGGTGGCACCGCCAATCAGCAAAGGCATTTTGCGCAAACGGAAATGCGCGTCCTTTTGCATCTCGCTGGCCACGTACTGCATCTCTTCCAAGCTGGGGGTGATGAGACCTGACAAGCCAATGATGTCGGCATTTTCTTCTTTGGCCTTGGCCAAAATTTCGTGACAGGGCACCATCACGCCCATGTTGACCACGTCAAAGTTGTTGCACTGAAGCACCACGGTCACGATGTTCTTGCCAATGTCGTGCACGTCGCCTTTGACGGTGGCAATCACAATCTTGCCTTTGGACTTCACGTCTTGGCCGGCGGCTTCTTGCTGGCGTTTTTCTTCTTCGATGTAAGGCACCAGGTGCGCCACGGCTTGCTTCATGACCCGCGCGGACTTGACCACTTGCGGCAAGAACATCTTGCCTTGGCCAAACAAGTCGCCCACCACGTTCATGCCGTCCATGAGCGGGCCTTCAATCACGTGCAAGGGTCGGCCGTTTTTGGCCAAAATTTCTTGATAGGCTTCTTCGGTGTCTTCGGTGATGAAGTCGGTGATGCCGTGGACCAAGGCGTGTGACAAGCGCGCAGACACAGACACGGGCGCTTCAGGCGTACCGCGCCAAGCGAGCTTTTGTGAATCGTCTTTGGCCGCGCCTTTGGCGTTTTCTGCCACTTCCACCAAGCGCTCGCCCGCATCAGGTCTGCGGTTCAAGACCACGTCTTCCACACGCTCACGCAAGTCAGGCTCTAGTTCGTCGTACACACCCACCATGCCCGCATTGACAATGCCCATGTCCATGCCCGCTTGAATGGCGTGGTACAAAAACACCGTGTGAATGGCTTCGCGCACAGGGTCATTGCCGCGGAAGCTGAACGACACATTGGACACACCGCCCGACACTTTGGCACCAGGCAAATGTTGTTTGATCCAGCGCGTGGCCTCAATGAAGTCCACCGCATAGTTGTCGTGCTCTTCAATGCCCGTGGCAATGGCAAAAATGTTGGGGTCAAAAATGATGTCTTCAGGGGGGAAGTCCACCTCGTCCACCAACACGCGGTACGCGCGTTCGCAAATTTCAATTTTGCGCTGATACGTATCGGCCTGGCCTTTTTCGTCAAACGCCATCACCACGGCCGCGGCGCCATAGCGCTTGATCAACTGCGCTTGTTGTTTGAAACCTTCCACGCCTTCTTTCATGCTAATGGAATTGACAATGCCTTTGCCTTGAATGCAACGCAGGCCCGCTTCGATCACACTCCACTTGGAAGAGTCGATCATGATGGGCACACGGGCAATGTCGGGCTCGGAGGCAATCAGGTTTAAGAAACGAACCATGGCCGCTTGGCTGTCCAACATGGCTTCGTCCATGTTGATGTCAATGATCTGTGCGCCGTTTTCCACCTGCTGACGGGCCACGGCCAAGGCTTGCTCGTACTCGCCATTCAAAATCATGCGGGCGAAGGCTTTGGAGCCTGTGACATTGGTGCGCTCACCAATGTTCACAAACAAAGAATCCATGCCTATGGAAACAGGCTCAAGACCAGACAGCTTTAACGGCGGAACAGCAACAGACAAAACTCACCCCTTGGATCGCAGGTGAGCGTGGTTTGCAAATGAGAAAGGGCAGCGCCCCGTTTGAAGCCCCAAGCCTGACCCGCGGCCTGTATGGCTGGCGGGCTGCAACGCTCCTTGGGGTGGTGCTTATTTTAACCACGCCCAAGGGGTTCTCAGCATCAATACTGCTTGTAAGGCAAGAATTTGCCCGACAACACCACGTTCACACGGTCGCCTTTGGGGTCGGGCTGACGCACGATGTCCATGCTGAAGTCAATGGCGCTCATGATGCCATCACCAAACTCTTCGTGAATGAGTTCTTTGATGGTGGTGCCATAGACGCTCACAATTTCGTACCAACGGTAAATGAGGGGATCGGTAGGCACGGGTGTGGGCAACGAGCCTTTGTAAGGCACCACTTGCAACCACTTTTGCTCTTCTGCGTTCAGACCAAAAATTTTGCCAAGAATTTTGGCTTGCTTGGCATCCAAAGTCATTTGGCCCAAGCAGGCGGCTGTGACCCATTCTTTGGACAGGCCCACTTTGTCGGCCACATCGCTCCATTTGATGCCCTTGGACACCTTGGTGCTGATGATTTTTTCTGTCACGTCTAAGCGGTTCATGTGTTTCCTCGTAAAAAAGTTGAATTGAAAATCAATGCGCTTTGGCGCGCGAAACCAAGAAATCAACAATGTGATTTCGCAGGTCGTAGTAACCAGGCAAGTGGTGCAGTTGTACGCGGGTTCGGTCGCGCGGCAAGGGGTTTTGCACCACCTCTGCCAAACCGCCTGGCGCATAGTGGCCATTGACTTCGTTACCGTTGCTCATGAGCAAGATGCGGTCCGACAACAAAATGGCTTCGTCCACATCGTGCGTGATCATGAAAACCGTTTGCTGCGTTTGGCGAACAATGCCCATGAGTTCATCTTGAATGGTGCCGCGCGTCAGTGCGTCCAATGCACCGAAGGGTTCATCCAGCAGCAGCATCTTGGGTTGAATGGCAAACGCGCGCGCAATGCCCACACGCTGTTTCATACCACCCGACAATTGACTGGGTTTTTTATCGATGGCTGGCAACAAGCCCACCATGTCGACATGCTTTTCGACATGCACATTGATTTGCGGTTTTTTCCATTCTGGCCATTTGGATTTCACAGCAAATGCAATGTTCTGACGCACCGTCAACCACGGCATGAGCGCGTGACTTTGAAACACCACGCCGCGCTCTAAGCTGGGGCCGGCAATTTCACGGCCGTCCATGAAGGCATGGCCTTCAGTGGCCGTGTCCAAGCCGGCCAAGACGTTCAGCACGGTGGTTTTGCCACATCCGGAATGACCAATGATGCAAACAAACTCGCCGCGCGCCACCGTGAAGGACACATCGGCAAACACAGGCTTGTCTGCCACATACGTCTTGGCCAACTTTTCGATTTTCAAAAAACCGGGTTGGGCCAGCGGACCATGGGACACATTCAGTTCATTCAACATAGGTCACCCCTTTTTGCAATTTGGCAAACGCCATGTCGAGCAACATGCCCACCACGCCAATCACCAGCACTGCAAAAATCACATTCACCAACGACAAGTTGTTCCACTCGTTCCAAACGAAGTAGCCAATGCCTGTGCCGCCCACCAACATTTCGGCGGCCACAATCACCAACCATGCAATGCCCATGCTGATGCGCATGCCGGTCACGATGGTGGGCGCAGCCGCGGGCAAAATCACCAAGAAGGCTTTGCGCAGTGGATTCACTTCTAAGGTATTGGCCACGTTCAGCCATTCACGCTTGACCGATGCCACACCAAACGCGGTGTTGATGAGCATGGGCCACACAGAGCAAATGAAGATCACAAAAATGCCGCTGATGCTGGAGTCCTTCAAGGTGTACAAAGCCAGCGGCATCCACGCCAATGGGCTGATGGGTTTCAACACTTGGATGAAGGGATCAAAAGCTTTCTGCATGAGCGGTGACATGCCGATTAAGAAACCCACAGGCAAAGCAACCAGCACCGCCAATGCAAAGCCCAAACCGACGCGGCCCAAAGAATGCGCCAACTGAATGCCAATGCCTTTGTCATTGGGGCCGTTATCGTAGAACGGATTGGACAGCTGCTTCACAATGGCTTTGGCCACTTCAACAGGCGGTGGAAAACCAGTGCTCTTGCTTGCGCCTGGGTCTTTGCCCATCATCTTTTGATATTCAATTTCTTCAGCCGTGGCGCCCGCTTTCGTTGCGCCGCCAATGGAAGGGCCTTGCGTTGAAAGTTGCCACGCACCTAAGAAAAAAACCAAGATCAAACAAGAGACCAAAGCCGCTCGCAAATTAATAGAAAGGGTGTTCACTGTCAATCAACCCATCTTGTGAATGGCAAAGGTTTTCAAATACTCTTCGGGCTTGGCCGCGTCAAACTCTTTGCCCATGATCTTGTGTTTGATGTACGCCGATCCAGTTGGCACAGGCTGACCCAAGTCCTTCATGTGTTTGCGCGCATCGGTGATGAGGAAAACTTTTTCAGCAATTTGTTTGTAGTCCACATTGCCTTTGATGTAACCCCAACGCTTCATTTGCGTCAGCATCCACACCGCCAAACTCTGCCAAGGCATCGGGTCAAAATCTGCACGATCGGGCACGTTTTGAATCTTGCCCAAGCCATCGGCAAACTTGCCCGTCAACACTTGGCTGATCACTGCTTCAGGTTGGTTCAAATACTGGGTTGGGGAAATGACCTTGGCAATCAATTCACGGTTGCCCGGCAAGCGCGCCATGGCAGCTGAGGTGAGTACCGCGCGATACAGCGCCGCAAACGTGTTCGGATTTTTCTGAATGAACTCTGTGCTGGTGCCAAACGCACAGCAAGGATGGCCATTCCACAAATCTTTGGTCAGCATGTGAATGAAGCCCACTTCATCAAACACTGCGCGCTGGTTGAATGGATCGGGGCCTAAAAAGCCATCGATGTTGCCGGCGCGCAAGTTGGCCACCATCTCTGCCGGTGGAATGACGCGAATTTGCACGTCGGTGTCGGGGTTCAAACCATTTTCTGCCAAGTAATAGCGCAGCAAGAAGTTGTGCATGGAGTAATCAAACGGCACACCAAACTTAAAGCCCTTCCAGTTCTTGGGGTCGCGGTTGTCTTTGTGCTTGAGGCTCAAGGTGATGGCTTGGCCGTTGACGTTTTGAATGGTGGCCACATTCATGGGGGTGGTGTTGGCACCCAGACCCATGCTGATCGCCAAAGGCATGGGCGACAAAAAGTGTGACGCGTCATATTCCTTGTTGATCATCTTGTCGCGAATCAAAGCCCAACCTGCTGTTTTGGTGACCTCCACATTCAAGCCTTGCTTGCTGTAGAAGCCCAAAGGGTGCGCCATGATGAGCGGTGTGGCGCAGGTGATTGGAATGAAACCAATCTTCAAGTTAGGTTTTTCAAGCGGTCCTTTTTCTTGCGCCATGGCTTGCAGGCTGGCTACGGGCAACACGCTGGCAATCGCAGCCATGGCGGTTTTCTGGCCCACTGCGCGCAAAAAGTTTCGACGCTCTTGGTCTTGAGGAAACAAGGCCTTGACCAAGGTCGCTTCGATGAACTCTTGGCTGTAGGCTTCAAATTCTGCCGTCTCTGAGCGCGCACGCAAGGTGGCGGCTGCAGCATCGGCTGCAACTTCAGCGTGATGGTCTGCGGGTGAGTGATCGCGACCGCAGCTGCATTTCAGCATCAAGGGGCGATCGGCGTTGTACGGGTCAAAGAACTCAGACATGGCAACCTCTTTTCATTGAAGACGATTCATTGAGAAAAGAAGCACTATGCAAACAACGGGCCAACTTGTAGTCGGCCC
>CANBWP010000071.1 GCA_947373185.1 Comamonadaceae bacterium
GCCTTGATCATCGATCACTGGGGCATTGTGAAGGCCGACATTGGTCTCAAAGGCGGCCGCATAGTGGCCATTGGCAAAGCAGGCAACCCCGATACGCAACCCGGCATTGACATCATCATTGGGCCCGGTACCGAGGTCATCAGCTGCGAAGGCAACATCGTCACCGCTGGCGGTATCGACACGCACATTCACTTCATTGCCCCTCAACAAATTGAAGAGGCTTTGGCCAGTGGCGTCACCACCATGATCGGTGGCGGCACAGGCCCAGCCACTGGCACCTTTGCCACCACCTGCACACCCGGCGCATGGAACATCGAGCGCATGATGCAAGCGGCTGATGCCTTTCCCATGAACTTGGGATTTCTCGGCAAAGGCAATGCGGCTTTGCCTGGCTCTTTGCATGAGCAAGTCAACGCAGGCGCCATTGGCCTGAAACTTCACGAAGACTGGGGTACCACACCAGCGTCCATCGACAACTGTTTGAACGTGGCCGAAGAAACCGATGTGCAAGTGGCCATCCACTCGGACACCTTGAACGAGTCTGGCTTTGTGGAAGACACTGTGGCCGCTTTCAAAGGCCGCACCATCCACACCTTCCACACCGAAGGCGCGGGCGGCGGTCATGCCCCCGACATTTTGAAAGTGGTGGGCGAAGCCAACGTGTTGCCTTCCTCTACCAACCCAACGCGACCCTACACCATCAACACCCTCGACGAACACGTGGACATGCTGATGGTCTGTCACCACTTAGACCCTTCGATTCCAGAAGACTTGGCATTTGCCGAAAGCCGCATCCGCAAAGAAACCATTGCTGCCGAAGACATCTTGCATGACTTGGGTGCCATCAGCATGTTCAGCTCCGACAGCCAAGCCATGGGCCGTGTGGGCGAGGTGATTTTGCGCTGCTGGCAAACCGCCCACAAAATGAAAATGCAGCGCGGCAAGTTGCCGGGCGACACAGATCGCAACGACAACGCGCGCGTCAAGCGCTACATCGCCAAGCTGTGCATCAACCCCGCCATTGCGCACGGCATCAGCCACGAAGTGGGCAGCATTGAAGTGGGCAAGTGGGCCGATTTGGTGGTCTGGAAACCTGCATTTTTTGGCGTCAAGCCTGCGCTCATTCTGAAAGGCGGCTTCATTGCCATGGCGGCCATGGGTGACCCCAACGCCTCCATCCCAACGCCCCAGCCTGTGCACTACCGTCCCATGTTTGGCAGCTATGGGGGGGCCTTGGCGCGCGGGTCACTCACTTTTGTTTCGCAGGCCGGTCTTGCTGCTGGCGTTGGTCAAAAGTATGGTTTGCAAAAAACCTTGTCTGCCGTCAAAGGCATTCGCGGTGTGGGCAAGCGCCACATGATTCACAACGACTACGCCCCCAAAATGGAAGTGGATGCGCAAACCTATGCGGTGCGCGCAGATGGCTTGTTGCTCACATGTGAGCCAGCAGTGAGCTTGCCCATGACACAGCGTTACTTCTTGTTTTAATCAAGCCCCTTCTCTTTCCATGCTCACCTGCTCAAAATTAATTGCACAAGGTCAAGGCTTGGCGCAGGCGCTGCTCAAGCGCGCGCCTACGGTGTCTTTGGATTGGGACGTTCGACAAAAGAGTCGTTTTCAAACAGAAGATTCCACGGGTCGTGTGCTGTCAGTGTTTTTGCAGCGCGGTCATGTGGTGCGCGGCGGTGATGTGTTGGTGGCAGACGATGGCAGTTTGATCAAGGTGGAAGCAGCGCCGCAAACTTTGATGCGCATCACGGCCTGCACGGCACATGGTTCTCCCTTTGATCTCACACGCGCAGCCTATCACTTGGGCAATCGCCATGTGCCCATTGAACTTCAACCCGATCACCTCCAAATTGAACCCGACAACGTGTTGGCGGAAATGCTTCGCGCCATGCATTTGATGGTGAACACCGTAGAAGAAGCATTTGAGCCCGAAGGCGGCGCATACGGTTCGCACCATGGCGGCTCAGGACACAGCCACGGCGACGAAGCTGCGCACAGTCATGGACATGGCCCCGCCGCGGGCCATTCACACCACGAACATGACCACGGCCATGGTCACTGAACTGCTGCAACTCATTTGGTTGGCCTCACCTGCGTTACCCGTGGGTGGCTTCTCTTATTCAGAAGCCCTAGAAGCCGCCATTGACCACGAACATGTGCACGACGAAGCTTCATGCGCCGATTGGCTGGCAGATCAACTGCATCTGTCTCAAGCCCGTGGTGACATGGCTTTGATGGCCCAAGCCATTCCCGCCTGGCAGGCCATGAACACCGAGCGCTTGAATGCACTGAGCCAGTGGGTTCATGCCACCCGTGAAACCCAAGAGATGCGTTTGCAAACCGAGCAAATGGGCAGATCGCTGTTGGACTGGCTACGCATTCAAAACAAAGCGACAGAGAGCGCTTTAAAGCTCTGCAGCGACATGCGTCCCACCTACCCCATGGCCATGTCTTTGGCCTTGTCGCTGGCCAATGCCCCGCTGGATCAAGCACTTCAAGCCTATGCCTTTGGCTGGTCCGAAAACATGACGCAAGCCGCACTCAAAGCAGTTCCCTTGGGCCAGGTATCTGGCCAAAAAATACTGGCCCGCTTGGCCCAAGAAATTCCCGACGCTGTGCAACAGGCCATCGCGTTGAGCGATGACGAACGCCAAGCTTTTTGTCCCATGCTGGCCGTGATGTCGGCCAGACACGAAACCCAATACTCCAGACTCTTTCGATCATGACCGCACTGCACCACATTCCCAACCGCACCAAAAAACTGCCACCGCTTCGCGTGGGCATCGGTGGCCCCGTGGGTTCCGGCAAAACCACCCTCTTGGAAATGCTCTGCAAAAGCATGCGCCAAAAATGGGACCTGGTGGCCATCACCAACGACATTTACACCAAAGAAGATCAACGCTTGCTCACCGTCAGCGGCGCGCTCGATGCCGATCGCATCATGGGCGTTGAAACTGGCGGCTGCCCGCACACCGCCATTCGCGAAGACGCGTCCATCAACCTTGAAGCCATCGACCGCATGCTTGAAAAATTTCCGAATGCCGACGTGGTGTTCGTGGAAAGCGGCGGCGACAACTTGGCCGCCACCTTCAGCCCCGAACTGTCCGACCTCACCATCTACGTGATTGACGTGGCCGCCGGCGAAAAAATCCCCCGCAAAGGCGGCCCCGGCATTACCAAAAGCGACCTCTTCGTCATCAACAAAACCGACCTGGCCCCCTACGTCGGCGCCGACCTCGACGTGATGCACGCAGACACCACCCGCATGCGCACCACCGCCAAAGGCCTCAAACCCTTCGTCATGACCAACCTCAAAACCCAAACTGGCTTGGCCGACGTCATCGCTTACATCGAAACCCAAGGCATGCTCATTTAATTGGGGTCAGATCAACATTAATTTTCCAAGTCCGCCCCTGCCGGCCCTTTTTTTACCTTAGAACGAGGTTACAATTCCCCCCGCAGGAAGTGTGGCAGAGTGGTCGATTGCACCGGTCTTGAAAACCGGCGGCTCGAAAGGGTCCGTGAGTTCGAATCTCACCGCTTCCGCCAAGTAATTTACTTGGGTTTTGTTTAAATCACTCCTACAGAAAGTGATTTAGCCGCTTTTGTGGCTTCATTAATGCCTTGAGCTTCAGCACTCTTTGGTACAGATTCTTCACTCCGATTACAGACTTGAGAAAAATTTTCTCTCAACAGTTCGGTAGCTTCGTAACCCCGCCCAATGAATTCACCGCCAGTTAAGGTGATGTTTGCGGAACTGAACGTACCCGCGCCACCACAAATAATCTTCCGGTTTGGAGCGTCCTCTGAGACCAAAACAAGGGCAGCAGGCGTCACATATTCAGGCCTGAATGCCTGCAAAATTTCTTCACTCCAAAGACCCTCGGTCATCTGCGTCGCTGCAGTAGGTGCAAGGCAATTTACCCTGATGTCAAATTTCATTCCTTCAAGAGACAGTGTCTGCATCAGCCCTACAAGAGCCATCTTTGCTGCACCATAGTTTGATTGGCCGAAGTTTCCATACATACCAGACGATGAGGTTGTCATCAGGATTCGGCCATATTTCTGTTCACGCATGATGTCCCAAA
>CANBWP010000072.1 GCA_947373185.1 Comamonadaceae bacterium
CAGTTTGATCATGAGTGACATAGACCACAGTTGATTGCAGGCGTTGATGCAGTTGTGCAAGCTCAACACGGGTACGAACGCGAAGTGCCGCGTCAAGATTTGACAAAGGCTCATCAAATAAAAACAGCTTAGGTTCTTTCACAATGGCGCGGCCAATGGCCACACGCTGGCGCTGGCCACCTGACAAAGCTTTGGGCAAACGATCGAGCAAGGGCGTGAGTTGCAAAATGTCGGCAGCCGCCTTGACCTTGCGATCGATCTCGGCTTTGTCAGAGCCCAACACGCGCAGACCAAAAGCCATGTTTTCGCCCACCGTCATGTGTGGGTACAACGCATAGCTTTGAAACACCATGGCCACCCCGCGTTTGGCGGGCGGCAAATCATTCACACGCTGACCTTCAATCAGCAAGTCACCTGACGTGATGTCCTCCAGGCCCGCCACCATGCGCAGCAGGGTGGACTTGCCGCAGCCCGATGGGCCCACAAACACACAAAACTCACCTTGTTCGATGGTGAGGTTGGCGTTGTTGATCGTCAAGGGTAACTCGGGTGAGTAACGCTTGCAGACGTTTTGGAAATCAATGCGTGACATGCTGGTCTCCGATGTCAGTTCAAATAAGGTGCGATTTCAAAGTCATTGGCGTGAATTACAGCGTCAACAACAAAGCGCCATAAGCCTCAAACTTCATGCTGTCGCCCGAAACACTGCCGCCACCCAAACCTGGCACTGGCAATGCCTCTGCAGATTTGAAATTGGCAGGCAAGTCCATGCTGGCGGCGCTGTCGCTGAAGTTGAAGGCGCACAAAACTTTCTTGCCCTCGTGTTCGCGCACAAAGGCCATCACTTGGGTGTGCACTGGCAGTAAAGCTTGATCGCCATGCAACAACGCCCCTTGACCTTTGCGCCATGCGAGCAAAGCGCGGTAGAAGTTCAGCAAGGACTGTGGATCTTTGTCTTGTTCTGACACGGCCAGCGCGCGATAGGCTTCGGTCAAAGGCAGCCAAGGCTTTTGCGCACCGTTGCCAAAGCCCATGTCGGCGACTTTGCCATCCCAAGGCATGGGCGTGCGGCAGCCGTCGCGCCCTTTGAATTCGGGCCACATGGTGATGCCATAGGGGTCTTGTAAATCTTCGTAGGCCACTTGGGCCTCGGGCAAGCCCAGCTCATCGCCTTGGTACAAACAGGGTGAGCCGCGCAGGCACATTTGAAAAGCCGCCGCAATGCGGAGTTTGCGCACATCGGCCGACTCACCACCCCAACGCGACCCTACACGCACCACGTCGTGGTTGGACAAAGCCCAGGAAGGCCAGCCGGTGGCGTTCTTCTCGGCAAAGCGCGTCATCAAATCGTGCAAGTACGTGCTGTTGCTGTCGGGGCCCAGCAAGTCAAAGCTGTAAGCCATGTGCAGTTTGTCGCCTCCGCTGGTGTACTCGGCCATCAAGGCTAAGCCATCGTCGTCACCAATTTCACCCACCATGGTGGTGTTGGGATATTGGTCCAAGAGCGCGCGCAGTTTTTTCAAAAAGCCCAAGTTCTCGGGTTGGGTCTTGTCAAACTTGTGCCACTGCCAGCCGTAGGGGTTGACGTCGTTCACGGCCGGGTCGTTGCCCTTGGGTTGACCGCGACCGGGGTTGTTGCGCAATTCTTTGTCGTGGAAGTAGAAGTTGGCGGTGTCCAAACGGTAACCGTCGACGCCCAGCTCCAGCCAGAACTTCACGGTGCCCAAAATGGCTTCCACCACGTCAGGGTTGTGATAGTTCAAGTCGGGTTGGCTACTTAAGAAGTTGTGCAGGTAGTACTGACGGCGGCGGGTGTCCCACTGCCAAGCGCTGCCTCCAAAAATAGACAACCAGTTGTTGGGTGGGTTGCCATCGTCTTTGGCATCTGCCCACACATACCAATCGGCTTTCGCGTTGTCGCGCGATGCGCGGCTTTCTGCAAACCAAGGGTGTTGGTCAGAGGTGTGCGACAGCACTTGGTCGATCATGACCTTCAATCCTAGGTCGTGGGCTTTTTTTACCAGAGCGCGGAAATTGTCTAAGTTGCCAAACAAAGGATCGACGTCGCAATAGTCGCTCACGTCGTAGCCAAAGTCCTTCATGGGGCTTTTGAAAATGGGCGACAGCCACACGGCATCGGCCCCTAGCTTGGCCACATAGTCCAAGCGTTGCGTGATGCCAGGCAAATCGCCCACACCATCGCCATTGCTATCAGCAAAGGAGCGAGGGTAAATTTGATAAATGACGCCACCGCGCCACCAGTTGTTGTTAGGTGCTTTGCTCATGATTTAGAAATGCAAAAAGAACAGGAAAAATTAACCTTTCACCGCGCCGGCCGTCAGGCCCGAGACGATGCGTTTTTGGAAGAAGAACACCAACATCAGCAAAGGCACAGTGACAATCACCGAGCCCGCCATGATGGTGCCCCAAGGAATTTCAAACGCTGTTGCGCCGGCAATCAGAGAGATGGCCACAGGCACGGTGCGTTCGGTGTCATTGACCACAAAGGTCAAGGCAAACATGAACTCGTTCCAAGCGCCAATGAAGGCCAGCAAACCGGTGGACACCAGCGCAGGCCACAACAGCGGCATGAAGACTTGAAAAATAATGCGCAGCGGACCACAGCCGTCCATGATGGCAGCCTCTTCCAATTCGCCAGGCAATTCGCGCATGAAGGTGGTCAAAATCCAAACGGTGAAGGGCAGTGTGAAGATGGTGTAAGGCAGCACCAAACCCCAAGCCTTGTTGTAAATGCCCAGCCATTGAATGAGCTCAAACATGCCCGACAACACGGCCACTTGAGGGAACATGGACACACCCAAAATGCACACCAGCAGCAAACCCTTGCCTTTGAAGCGAATGCGGCCTAAAGCGTAAGCTGCTGTGACGCCCATCAACATGGCAAAGCCCACCGTCAGCACAGCCACCATGACTGAGTTGACTAAACTTTTGCCAAAGGGTTGCACGCCTTCAAACAGCGCGTAGTAGTTGCGCAGGTCCGCTTGGGCGGGAATGAGTTGGGTGCTGAACAGCGCGGTGCCGGTTTTCAAGGATGTTGAAATGGCATAAGCGAAGGGGTAAACCGACAGCACCACCACCACGGCGGAAGCCAGATAGATGAACGCAGTGGTCCACGAAGAGCGGGTGTTCATTTGGCATCCTCCGCCAGTTTCACGCGCGCCAACTTCAAGAAGACGATGGCGGTGAGCAAGATGATCAGGAATAAAGAAGTGGAGGCTGCGGAGCCGTAGCCCATATTGCCGTACTCCACCATTTCACGGCGAACAAAACCAGACATGCTGATGGTGGTGCTGCCGTTGGCGGTCAGCACATAAATCAAATCAAACACGCGCAGCGAGTCGAGCAAACGGAACACCACCGCCACCATCAAGGGCTGGCGGATGAGGGGCAAGGTGATGCGCCAAAACACGCGCAAGGGATGCACGCCATCCACGCGTGCTGCTTCGTAACAATCCTTGGGCACAGTTTGCAGTGCCGCCAAAATAAGCAAGGCCATGAAGGGTGTGGTTTTCCAAACGTCCACCAAGACCACGGTCCACAAAGCATACGCAGGCTCGGCAGTCCACGCCACTTTTTGTGAAATCAATCCCAGGGCCATCAGGTAGTTGTTGATGACACCAAACTGGTCGTTCAGCATCCAGCCCCACATCTTGGCCGACACAATGGTGGGAATGGCCCAGGGCACCAGCACGGCCGTGCGCACCAAGGCGCGGCCTTTGAACTCTTGGTTCAGCAGCAAGGCCACACCCAAGCCTGTGAGCGTTTCCAAAATGACCGAGACCACGGCAAAGCTGAA
>CANBWP010000073.1 GCA_947373185.1 Comamonadaceae bacterium
GGCACTCTCACAACGCGTTCTTCTCTGAAAGCTTCATCGACGAGTTGGCCATTGCCTCCAAACAAGACCCTGTGGCGTTTCGAATGGCGCTTCTCAAAGATGCACCCTGTTATGCGGCCGTGTTGACGTTGGCTGCCGAAAAAGCCAAGTGGGGTTCAGCGTTGCCTGCTGGCCATGCGCGTGGCGTGGCGCTGCATGAGTCCTTTGGCTCTATCGTGGCGCAAGTGGCCGAGGTGTCGGTGCAAGGGGGCATGCCGCGTGTGCACCGCGTGGTGTGTGCCATCGATTGCGGTACGGTGGTCAACCCAGGCACTGTGGCTCAACAGGTCGAAAGTTCGGTCAACTTTGCTTTAACGGCTGCCTTGTTTGGAAAAATCGACATCCAAGACGGTGTGGTTCAACAAAGCAATTTCACCAACTACCCCTTGGTCAGCATGGCGCAATCGCCGGTGGTGGAAACTTGGATCGTGCCCAGCACTCAACCGCCAGAGGGGGTGGGCGAGCCCGCCGTACCGCCACTGGCCCCTGCGGTTGCCAATGCAATGTTCAAACTCACTGGCATCCGGGTGAGAACGCTGCCATTGAGGGCATAACCCTCTTTGGATGCTTGAATTTGGTTTTCGATCAAAATCAGCCTATGTCACAGTACAAACTCCAAGTTGAAGTCGTTCCGCAGTACCTGCCAGCGCAATCAGACCCCTCGGGCGACCTCTACAGCTTTGCTTACACCATCACCATCCGTAATACAGGCAGCATTGCTGCCCAAGTGATTTCTCGGTCATGGAGCGTCAATGACGCCAACGGTCTGCACGAAAAAGTCAAAGGTCTGGGTGTGGTGGGTTACCAGCCCTTACTCCAACCCGGGGAACAATTCCAGTACACCAGCGGCACACGCCTGAGAACCCCCACGGGCACCATGCACGGCAGTTACTTCTGTGTGGCCGAAGATGGCGAGAAATTCGACGTCGACATCCCCATGTTTGTCTTGGATGCCCTGAGCCCAGAGTCGGGCTCGCGTAAATTACACTAGCGGCATGAACGCCAGTCCCCAGAGGCTGTTCTTGCAAAACGATGCACTCACGCTGGCGCAATTTCAGGTGGGTCAAGTTGGCAAGATCACCGCCATTCAAGCAGACATCGATTTACAGCAGCGATTGGCCGCATTGGGCCTGCGCGTGGGCTGTGCGGTGCAATTGCTGCGCAGGGCCAGCTTTGGCGGTCCCTTGCATGTGCGTGTGGGCACCACGGAAATCATCATGCGGTGCACCGAAGCCCAGCGAATTGTGATGGCATGAAAAAAATTGTCCTCATCGGCATGCCCAATACGGGCAAGTCCACCTTGCTCAACCGACTGACTGGCGCTCACGCCAAGGTCGGCAACTGGCCGGGACTGACGGTGTCTTTGTTGTCTGCCAGGTTGCTGGTGGGTGATCAAATGGCACAGCTCATTGACTTGCCCGGCATTTATGACTTGAGTGGCTACTCGGAAGACGAGCGGGTGGTGACCACTTATTTGGAAACCCAAAAGCCTGACCTCATTGTGTTCATGATGAACGCCTCGCAAGTGGACCGTCAGCTCAATTTGCTGTCGCAAGTCACGGCCAAAGGCATCCCAGTGCTCATGGTCATGAACATGGCTGACGAGGCTGCAGCATTGGGCATTACCATCAATGCGGATCTCCTCAGCCAAAAGTTAGGACTGCCGGTTTGTTTGCTGTCAGCCAAATACGGCCAGGGCACCGAGGCATTGAACAAGCGCTTGCGGGAAGGCCTGCGTTCAGCGCCTGCCAAAGTCTTGTCACCCACGGCGGTGGAAGAGGCTTTCAAGACCACGGTGATGGTGCCTGCGCAGGCCTCACATCAATTGACAGAACGCATCGACAAGGTTCTGCTGCATCCCTGGTTGGGTTTGCCTATTTTTTTTGCCGTGATGCTGCTGCTGTTTGAAGGTGTGTTTGCCATTGGCAAACCTTTGCAAGATGGCATGAATTGGCTCTTTACGGCTTTGCGCACTGAAGCCTTAGAACCCTTGCTCAGTGGCTGGCCCATGTTGGCGCAAGGACTCTTGCTGGACGGTTTGTACAACGGCATCAGCACGGTGGCCAGTTTTGTGCCGCTCATCATTTTGTTCTTCTTGTTCCTAGGCGTTGTCGAAGACACCGGTTATTTGTCGCGCGCCGCCTTCCTCATGGACGCCCTCATGTCCAAGTTTGGCATGGACGGTCGCAGCTTTGTGATGCTGCTCATGGGCTTTGGCTGCAACGTGCCGGCTTTGCTGGGCACACGGGTGATCAGGTCCAAAGGTCTGCGCTACCTCACCATGCTGACCATTCCGTTCTCTTTGTGCTCGGCCCGATTGCAGGTCTTTGTGTTGTTCATTGCGGCCATGTTCACCACGTCGCAAGCGCCTTGGGTGTTGTTCTCTTTGTACTTGGTGAGCATCTTGATGGCCATGCTCACGTCCGTCATTTTCAAACGCCAATACGTGAACGTGGATGCCTTTGTGCTTGAAATTCCGCCTTACCGATTGCCAACTTGGCGACAAATGGTTTTGAAGGGCTGGCAAGAGGTTCGGCATTTCTTGGTGCGTACCACGCGTTTCATCATGCTGGGTGTCTTGCTGATTTGGGTGCTGACCAATTTCCCGCAAGGCGCTACAGCCGGCAGCATGGAGACTTGGGCGGGGCAGTTGAGTCAGTGGATGTCGCCGCTCTTAAAACCACTGGGCATCAATGAGCAACTGACCATTGCCTTGGTCTTTGGCTTTGTGGCCAAAGAGGTGGTCATTGGCGCCTTGGCTGTGATCTACGGCCACGAAGGTCAGGCTTTGATGGATGCCATTGTTCACAACATGGATTGGATCAGCGCCTACAGCTTCATGTTGTTTGCCTTGATCTACACACCGTGTGTGTCCACCATTGCCACGATTCGGCAAGAAACTAAGAGCTGGACCTTCACGGCCTTGGCTGTGGCATGGCCTTTGTGTGTGGCATGGTTGGTCAGCTTTGCGTTCTACCAAGGGGCCATGTACTTGCACATGGCAGGCTGACCGACTTCAATCCGTACGGTTTATTCGGGCAAGCGCTCAATGATCACGGGATCATTTTCTGGTTGGATGACGCGCACGCCGTGCTTGCTCAAAATTTCGACATAGACAGAAGTTGCACCTGCTTTGGCCAATGCGTCCAAACTTTCAACGACAGCACTTACTTTGACGACTTCACAGGCCTCTGCCGTTAGGCCCACTTTGCAGTCAAAGTCCCAGAAGTCGACTTCTTTGGGCAATGCACGGTTGCGCTCACGTTTGAAGTACTTGCGGATGTCATGCTTCACAGCTTCGAGCACGCGGTCTGGGTTTTTGCCCTCAATTTGGAGGTGGAAGTTTTTTTTCATCGGGAGATCCTAGGAGGGGCAAGCGCCCATTCAGGGCGTTGATGCATGGCTGGATTATCGCCTACGTGTCAAAGCCGCCTAGAATTTGATCACACCATGAGCCCTTCTATGTCGAATTCTTTACCCACCGCCAGCCCACCCGTTCTGCAAATTGCCAAGGGCATTGCCACCATCACACTGAACCGGCCGGCCCATCACCATTTGCGCTTTGAATGGCAGT